>NZ_JBFAOX010000005.1:83979-271524 GCF_040675435.1 Actinoplanes sp. NPDC049598
GGCGCGGCCAGCTCCGGCGCGGCCAGCTCCGGCGCGGCCAGCTCCGGCGCGGCCAGCTCCGGCGCGGCCAGCTCCGGCGCGGCCAGCTCCGGCGCGGCCAGCTCCGGCGCCGCCGGGTCGGGCGCCGCCGGGTCGGGCGCCGCCGGGTCGAGCGCGGCCGGGTCGAGCGCGGCCGGGTCGGGCGCCGCCGGGTCGGGCGCGGCCGGGTCGGGTGTCACCTCGTACCTCTAGTGGGCCCGGCGGCGGAGGACGGCCGTGACCGAGCCGATGAGCAAGGCGGCGAAGCCGGCGGCGAGCAGGGCGCCGGGCAGGGATGACCTCGGGGCGGTGCCGCCCTCACCGGTGGCGACGCCGCCCAGCGGGACGGTGCCCTGGCGTTCGGCGTCGACGTGGAGCTGGGGTTTCAGGCCGCCGGACTGGTCGTCGAGGACGATCAGCGAGTAGACGCTGCCGGCGCCGAGGGTGCAGGGCAGCTCGCTCGTGCGGCCGCCGCCGGCGGGGACCACGCGGACGCTCCAGCTGCCGGGATTGACCTCGCGGTAGGCCGTTGTGGTGGCGAACTGGACGTTGTCGGCGATCTTGGTGCCGTTCTTGCCGGCCACGTTGAGGACGGGGGCCTTCACCGAGGCCTGGATGATGCGAACCTTGGACTTGCCGGCGTCGGGCAGCTGGAGATCGTCCTTGATGATGCGCAGGCCCAGGTCGGCGAAGCGGCCCACGCCGGCCACCGTGTAGGCGCCGTTGCCGGCCACGCCGACCTCGGTCGTGATCACCGGGTCCTCGGTGGCGGGGGCGCCGGCCTTGCGCATGGCGACCTGGTACGTCCCGGTGGGCAGCCGCAGATATTGCGACATGTCCCCGTACGCGACGGCGCGGAACGTCTGCGGCTTGACGGCGTTGGTGTCCGATTTGAGGTAGACGTCGACCGCCGGAGTGTCCGGCGAGAGGTGGGCCAGGCGGACGTATCCGCTGGTGGGGGCGGCTTGGGCGGGGGTGGCGCCGAGCGCGGTCGTGGCCAGTACGGCCGCCGCGGCGGCGAGGCGCGCGAGTGGGGTCACGGGGCCTCCTCTTCGACTGGCGTCCATATATATCCCCCGCCGCGTGACCTACGCCATCGTCCGGCGCGTTTTTGTCGTACCCCCGAGGGAGCATGGTGCTGTGCAGAAAGTGCTGGAACAGTTCGGGCCGGCCACGCGAGAGTGGTTCACGGCGGCCTTCGCCGCGCCCACCACCGCCCAGGCCGGCGCGTGGCAGGCCGTCGGCGCCGGCCGCAACGCCCTCGTGGTCGCGCCCACCGGTTCCGGCAAGACGCTGGCCGCCTTCCTCTGGTCGCTCGACCGGCTCGCCCACGAGCCGGTGCCCGAGGATCCGCGCCGGCGCTGCCGCGTGCTCTACGTCAGCCCGCTCAAGGCGCTCGCGGTCGACGTCGAGCGCAACCTGCGGGCGCCGCTGACCGGCATCCGCCAGGCCTCGGGCCGGCTCGGCGTCCCGCCGCCCGACATCACCGTCGGCATGCGGACCGGCGACACCCCGGCCGACGAGCGGCGGCTCTTCCAGCGCACCCCGCCGGACATTCTGATCACCACCCCCGAGTCGTTGTTCCTGCTGCTCACCTCGGCCGCGCGCGACTCCCTGCGCGGTGTCGAGACGGTGATCATCGACGAGGTGCACGCGGTGGCCGCGACCAAGCGCGGCGCCCACCTCGCGCTCTCGCTCGAGCGGCTCGACGGGCTGCTCGATCGACCGGCCCAGCGCATCGGCCTGTCGGCCACCGTGCGGCCGATCGACGAGACCGCCCGTTTCCTGGGTGGCGCGCACGACGTCGAGATCGTCCAGCCCCCGGCCAGCAAGACCATCGAGGTCTCGGTCGAGGTCCCGGTCGAGGACATGACACGCCTCGACGAGGTGCCCGACACCGATCTCGACGATCCGGGCGCCGGGCGGCACACGCCGTCCATCTGGCCCGCCGTCGAGGAGCGGGTGCTCGACCTCATCGAGGCCCACCGCTCGACCATCGTCTTCACCAATTCGCGGCGCGGCGCCGAGCGCCTCTGCGCCCGCATCAACGAGCTGGCGGCCGAGCGCGCCGGCGTCGAGCCGGCCGAGCCCAAGCAGCCCCCGGCGCAGGTGATGGCCCAGGCCGGGCAGGCCGGCGGGGCGCCGCCGGTGGTGGCCCGGGCCCACCACGGCAGCGTCTCGCGCGAGGAGCGCAAGCAGATCGAGGAGGCGCTGAAATCCGGCGCGCTGCCCGCCGTGGTGGCGACCTCGAGCCTCGAGCTGGGCATCGACATGGGCGCGGTCGACCTGGTCGTGCAGATCGAGGCCCCGCCCTCGGTCGCGGCCGGCCTGCAGCGCATCGGCCGGGCCGGTCACCAGGTCGGCGCCGTCTCCCGCGGCGTGGTCTTCCCCAAGCACCGCGGCGACCTGGTCTCGTGCGCGGTCGTGGCCGACCGGATGAGCGCCGGCGCGATCGAGGAGCTGCGCTACCCGCGCAACCCGCTCGACGTGCTGGCCCAGCAGATCGTGGCCATGGTCGCGCTCGACGCGTGGCAGGTCGACGAGCTCGCGGCGCTGATCCGGCGGGCCGCGCCCTTCGCCGAGCTGCCCGATTCGGCGCTACACGCGGTGCTCGACATGCTTTCCGGGCGCTATCCCTCCACCGCCTTCGCCGAGCTGCGGCCCCGGCTCGTCTGGGACCGCGGCACCGACGAGCTGACCGGCCGCCCCGGCGCCCAGCGGCTCGCCGTGACCAGCGGCGGCACCATCCCCGACCGGGGCATGTTCGGCGTCTTCCTGGCCGGCTCGGAGCGCGCGTCGCGGGTCGGCGAGCTCGACGAGGAGATGGTGTACGAGTCGCGGGTGGGCGACGTCTTCCTGCTCGGCTCGACCTCGTGGCGCATCGAGGACATCACGCCCGACCGGGTGCTGGTCTCCCCCGCGCCCGGCGCGCCGGCCAAGATGCCGTTCTGGAAGGGCGACTCGCCGGGCCGGCCGATCGAGCTGGGCCGGGCCATCGGCGCCCAGCTGCGCACGCTGACCCGGGCCAGCGACGAGAAGGCGACCACGGCGCTACGCGAGACCGGCCTCGACGAGTGGGCCGCCAACAACCTGCTGGCCTATCTGCGCGAGCAGCGTGAGGCCACCCGCAACCTGCCGGACGACCGCACCATCGTGGTCGAGCGCTTCCGCGACGAGCTCGGCGACTGGCGGATGACGGTCCACTGTGTGCTCGGCGCCAAGGTCAACGCGCCCTGGGCGCTGGCCATCGGCCGCCGGCTGGCCGAGCGGTACGGGGTGGACGGCGCCGTCATGCCCTCCGACGACGGCATCGTGGTGCGGCTGCCCGACACCGCCGAGGAGCCGCCCGGGGCCGACCTGGTGGCCTTCGACCCCGAGGAGATCGCCCAGCTGGTCGAGGAGTCGGTCGGCACCTCGGCGCTGTTCGCCTCCCGTTTCCGCGAGTGCGCGGCCCGCTCGCTGCTGCTGCCGCGGCGCGACCCGCGACGGCGCCAACCTCTTTGGCAGCAGCGGCAGCGTTCGGCGCAGCTGCTCGACGTGGCCCGCGAGTTCGCCGACTTCCCGGTCACGCTGGAGGCGGCCCGCGAGTGCCTGCAGGACGTCTTCGACGTGCCCGGCCTGGTCGGCCTGATGCGCGAGGTGGCGGGCCGCAAGGTGCGACTGGTCGAGGTCGAGACCCCGCGCCCGTCGCCCTTCGCCCGGTCGCTGCTCTTCGGCTATGTCGGCGCCTTCCTTTATGAAGGGGACGCGCCCCTGGCCGAGCGGCGGGCGGCCGCGCTGGCCCTCGACTCGACGCTGCTGGGCGAGCTGCTGGGCCGGGTCGACCTGCGCGAGCTGCTCGACCCCGAGGTCGTCGGCGAGACCGAGGCCCAGCTCCAGTGGCTGACCACGCAGCGCCAGCCGCGCGACGCGGAGGACGCGGCCGAGCTGCTGCGGCTGCTGGGCGACCTGTCCCCGACCGAGCTCGCGGTGCGCGGCGTCGAGGAGGCATGGCTGTCCACCTTGGAGTCGGCGCGTCGGGCCATCCGGATCCGGGTCGCCGGCGAGGAGCGCTGGATCGGCATCGACGATGCCGGCCGCTTCCGCGACGCGCTCGGCGTGGCCCTGCCCGTCGGCCTGCCCGAGGCCTACCTGGCGTCGGTCGCCGACCCGCTGGGCGACCTGGTCGCGCGGTATGCGCGCACCCACGGCCCGTTCCTCGCGGCGACCTGCGCGGCCCGCTTCGGGCTGGGCGTCTTCGTGGTCGAGCAGGCGCTGAAAAGGCTGAGCGCCACCGGCCGGGTCACCTCGGGCGAGTTCTCCCCGGGCGGCGCCGGCACCGAGTGGTGCGACGCCGAGGTGCTGCGCATGCTGCGGCGCCGGTCGCTGGCCGCATTGCGCCGCGAGATCGAGCCGGTGCCGCCGCGGGTGCTGGCCGCGTTCCTGCCGCGCTGGCACCAGATCGGCGGCAACGCCCGCGGCATCGACGCCCTGGCCGCCTCGATCGAGCAGCTCCAGGGCATCGCGGTGCCGGCCTCGGCTTGGGAGAGGCTGGTGCTGCCGGCCCGGGTCGCCGACTACACCCCGCCGCAACTGGACGAGCTGTGCGCCAGCGGCGAGGTGCTGTGGGCCGGCTCCGGCTCGATCGGCAGCAACGACGGGTGGGTCTCGCTGGTCTACGCCGACAGCGCTCCCCTGCTGCTGCCCCCGGCCGACGACGAGCTCGCGCTGACGCCGCTGCATCAGGAGGTGCTGGAGGCGCTCGGCGACGGCCAGGCGCTGTTCTTCCGGTCGCTGTCCGACCGGGTGCGCTCGACCGACGACGCCGCCCTGGCCGGCGCGGTGTGGGATCTGGTGTGGGCCGGTCAGCTCACCAACGACACCCTCGCCCCGCTGCGCGCGCTGCTCGGCGGCAGCGGCGCCCACAAGGCCAAGGCCGCCGCCCCGGCCCGCTCCCGCTACCGCCGGCCCGGCCGGGTGGCCATGCCCGCCCGCGGTGGCCCGCCCAACATGGCTGGCCGCTGGTCCCGCCTGCCCGAGCGCGACCTCGACCCGACCCGGCGCGCGGCCGCCTTGGCCGACCTGCTGCTCGAGCGGCACGGCGTTGTCACCCGGGGCGCGGTCATGGCCGAGGGCGTGACCGGTGGCTTCGCGGCCGTCTACCCGGTGCTGGGCGCCCTGGAGGAGCGCGGCGCGGCCCGCCGTGGCTACTTCGTCGAGGGGCTGGGCGCGGCCCAGTTCGCGGTGCCGGGCGCGGTCGACCGGCTGCGCGCCCTGGCCGAGCCGGCCGAGCTGGCCAAACGCACCGGCCCGGCCGCCCTGGTGCTGGCCGCGACCGACCCGGCCAACCCGTACGGCGCGGCCCTGCCCTGGCCCGAGCGGGTCATCGACAGCGGCGACGGCGAGCCCGGCGTCAAGGCCGGCCACCGCCCCGGCCGCAAGGCGGGCGCCCTGACCGTGCTGGTCGGCGGCGAGCTGGTCCTCTACGTCGAGCGCGGCGGCCGCACCCTGCTGTCCTTCGTGGACGACCCCGAGCTGCTCATCGCGGCCGGCCAGTCCCTGGCGGCGTCGGTGCGCTCGGGCGCCCTCGGTGTCATGTCGGTCGAACGGGCCGACGGCGAGTCGGTTCACGCGTCGCCGCTGCGCGACGCCCTGACCGCGGCCGGCTTCCGGGCCACGCCGAGGGGGTTGCGCCTGCGAGGTTAAACGGCGCCTGCGAGGTTAGACGGCGCCTGACTGGGCCTGAGCCGCTTTGCGCGTTTTGCGCGGCGGGACAGCGGGCGGTGATGTTCCTGATTATCGTCTGCGGCCGTGTTGGGAAACCTTTTCGTGGCGCTGGCGCTGGCCGCGCCCGCTGCCGGTATGCCAGTGGCGCTGAAGGCGCCGACCGAGCCCGCTCCGACGAAAGTCACCGTGGCGTGGACCTCGCCCGCACACGACGAGTTCGCCGTCACCTGGGACGAGACCGGTGACACCCGGAACCAGGTCGCCGTGACCCAGGCGGGCGCCCCGGGCACCTTGCTGGCCAAGAAGATCGTCGAGCCGGGTCAGCCGAACCGGCTCGTGGTCAAGGCCCGGGACCCCTTCAACGGCCTCGAGGAAGGGCACGACTGGGCGTACGCGGTGTCGGTGGTCGACGCGGCCGGCGCGGTGATCAGCGAGGTCGCGTATTCGCCGGTGTTCGACACGGACGGGCCGCCGGCGCCGGTCATCACCACCGTGACTCCGCGCGAGGACGGGAAGGTCGAGCTCAAGTGGACGCCCGGCAAGACCGTGGCCGACCCCACACCGGGCGACCCGCTCGACGTGCCCGCCGAGGACCCGCCGCTGTTCGAGCCGCTCATCTTCGGCGGCGGCTCCCCCGAGTCGGTGGCCAAGGCGAGCACGGCGACCACCCATGTGTTCCCCGGGCCGATCACCTACTACGCCAGCGTGGGAGCGCACGCCGTGAACGAGTGGTCGTTCGCCGAGCAGCAGGCCGTGTTCCCGCCGAACTCGAGTTACGCCGAGGTGGCGGACTCGCGGGTCGCGGCGGCCTTCCCCGAGACCGTCGCCGTGGGCGGCAAGCTGACCGTCACCGGCACGGCTACGAGAATGCAGTTGGTCTGCGAGCGGCTGTCGATCTGCAGGGTCGACGAGTGGGGCGACGAGGGCCGCTCGCTTCGTCTCGAGTCGCGCACCGGCGCCGGGGCGGCGTGGCAGCCCGTGGCCACGACCCGCGCCGGGCAGGTCGGCAAGTTCACCTTCAGCGTGGCCTTCCCCGGCACCCGCGACTACCGCGTGGTCGCGCCGGTGATCGTCGGCAACAGCGGCAAAGCGGCGCAGGCCCCGTTCGCCACCGCGGCGACCACGGTGACCGGCCCAGCCACCGGCGGCGGCAACCCCGGCGGCGGCAACCCCGGTGACCAGCCCGGCGGCGGTGACCAACCCGGCGGTGACCAACCCGGCGGCGCCGAGCCCGGCACGGGCGGCACTGGTGGCGGAGACGGCGGCCTGCCGGTCACCGGCGCGCCGGTCGTCTGGATCTCGGTGGCCGGTGGGCTGCTGCTCGTCCTCGGGGCAGCGTTCTTCCTCAGCGGCCGGCTCCGCCGGAAGAAGACGACCTTCAGCGCCTGACGAACGGCGTGAAACGGGATCGGCCTCGCACGATGTGCGGGGCCGATTCGCGTACGGCACGGGTGTTTGTGCTGTCTGTGCAATGGGACAGCCGGACATGTCGACAGAGGTCTATCGTCTGCCGCCATGTTGGGGAACTTGGTCGCTGTGCTGGCGCTGGCCGGGCCGGTCGCCGGTGTGCCCTCGGCGCTGATTGCGCCTACCGAGCCCGCTCCCACCGAGGTGACCGTGGCGTGGACGTCGTCCGCGCACAACGAGATTGTGGTCACCTGGGACGAGACGGGGGACTTCCGTGACCGGGTCGACGTGGTCAAGCCCGACGGCACGGCGACCGCGATCGCCCCGTTCATCGTCGAGGCCGGTCAGCCCAATCGGAGCGCGCTGCCCGGCTATCCGGGGCTTTCCGAGGACGTGCGGGTCACGGTGACGGCGATCGGCTCCGACGATGCCCCGATCAGCGAGCCGGGGCGGTCGGTGGTGTTCGACTCGGCCCCGCTGCCCGGTCCGGTGATGGAGTCGGTGGTGCCGCGGGAGGACGGCTCGGTCCGGTTCAGCTGGCGGGCGGGGACGCCGGTCGAGGACACCACGCCCGACGATCCGCTCGACGTGCCGGCCGGGGATCCGCCGCGGTTCACGCCGGTGGCGTCGATCCTCTACTTCAACGACTACGAGGATCTGGCCGAGCCGAGCACGGCGACGTCGTTCGTGGTCCCAGCCGACCGCGAGAAGCCGTACTACGTGGGCGTGCGCTCCGAACCCAACGAATGGGGGCACGGGGGCTTCACCGCCGCCTTCGTCCGCGGCACCAGGGTCGGCGCCACGTTCCCGAAGAAGGTCGCGGCCGGCGGCAAGCTGACCGTCACCGGCAAGTCGATCAACACGACGCGCGCCTGCGATCCCGGCCCGTGCTGGGTTGTGGAGAACGACGACGCCGGGCGCCCGCTCCGACTCGAGTCACGCGCCGGCGACGACGGGGCCTGGCAGACCGTGGCGACCACCCGCGCCCGCCGGGACGGCAAGTTCACCTTCAGCCTGAAGTTCCCCGGCCCGGGCGACTATCGAGTGGTCGCCGCCGCGATCAACTGGGTCGACGCCGACCATCAGGCCTACGCGTACTTCGCCACGTCCCCGGCGGCGGTCAAGGCCGGCCCGTCCGCGACCGGTGGCGGGAGTCCGGGTGACGGCGGCAGCGGTGGCGGCAGCGGTGGCGGTGGCGGTGGCGGTGGCGGTGGCGGTGGCGGTCTCCCGATCACCGGCGCGCCGATCGCCGGCATCGCCGTCGCGGGCGCCGCGCTGGTCGCCCTGGGCGCGTTCCTCGCCCTGGCCGGCCGCCGCCGGCGGGGCCACAGGATGACCGGCGGCTAGGAGGACAGCCATGCTGGGAAATCTCGTTGCCGTGCTGGCTCTGGCCGGGCCGGGGGCGCTGTTCGCGCCGGTCGAGCCGGCCCCGGGCGACGTGACCGTGGCCTGGGCCTCCCCCGCGTACGAGGTGGTCGTGGTCACCTGGACCGAGATCGGGGACGTCCGCAACCGGGTCGACGTGGTGCGGGCGGATGATCCCACTGAGCTGGTGTCCACCTTGACCGTCGAGGCGGGCCGGCCGAACACGAGCGGATTGCCGGACCTCCGCCAGCTTCCCGCCGGCGATCTGCGGGTCGCGGTGTCGGTGATCGACGAGAACGGGGCCGTCGTCAGCGAGGCCGGCCTGTCGCCGGTCTTCGACGTCAGCGGGATGCCGGCGCCGGTGATCACGTCGGTGGTGCCCCGCGAGGACGGCACCCTGCTCTACAGCTGGCGGGCCGGCGAGGCCGCCGTGGACACCTCGCCCGGCGATCCGCTCGACGTGCCGGCCGCTGATCCACCGCGATACTGGCCGATGGCCACCTGGGCCACCTTCTCCCTGTATTTCGACCTGGTGACCGAGCCGATCGCCGAGACGTCGTTCGTCCTTCCGGCCGACCGGGCCAAACCGTACTGGATCGCGGTGCGAACCGTGCCCAACGAGTGGACGGCCACCGGATTCGTCGCGACGTTCGTTCACGGCACGAAGGTCACGGCCACCGTCCCGAAGACGGTCGCGGCCGGGGGCTACCTGACCGTCACCGGCAAGTCGGTCAACACGACGCGGGCCTGCGACCTCGGCCCCTGCGCAATCATCGAGAACGACGACACCGGCCGGCTGCTGCGTCTTCAGTCGTGGAACGGCACGGCGTGGCAGACCGTGGCCGCCACCTTCGCCCGCGGGGACGGCCGGTTCACCTTCCGGCCGCGGTTCCCCGGCCCCCGCCAGTACCGGGTGGTCGCGCCGGCGGTCGAATGGTCCGAGGGCCGCGATGCTATGGCCTACTTCGCCACCCCACCGGCCATGGTCAGAACCATGCTGCCCGTGGCGAGAGCGGGAGGCTGACTTCGTGGGCCGGCCCGGTGATGGGCCGGCCCGTGAAGGTCAGAGCTTCGGCGCCACCTCGGAGGCGACCAGTTCGACGTGGTCGAGGTCGCTGAGGTCCAGCACCTGCAGGAAGAGGCGGGTAGCGCCCGCGGCCCCGTACTGCTTGATGGTCTCGACGACCTCGGCCGGGGTGCCGACGATGCCGCCGTTCTCGCGCATCTCGTCGACCTCGCGGCCGATCGCGGCGGCCCGGCGGCGGACCTCGGCGTCGTCGCGGCCCACGCACAGGACCGCGGCGGCCGAGAACGCCGGTGGCGTCGACCGGCCGACTGCCTCGCTGGCCGCGCGCACACGGTCGTACAGCTCGGGAATGTCCTTGATCTTCGAGAAGGGGACGTTGAACTCGTCGGCGAAGCGGGCCGCCAGCGACGGGGTGCGCTTCTTGCCGTGACCGCCGATGATCACCGGCGGGCGGGGCGACTGCACCGGCTTGGGCAGACCGGGCGAATCGGAGACCTGGTAGTGCTTGCCGTCGAAGTCGAAGGTCTGGCCGAGCGGCGTGCCCCACAGACCGGTGATGATCTCGAGCTGCTCCTCGAGGCGGTCGAACCGCTCACCCACCGGCGGGAACGGGATGCCGTAGGCCTTGTGCTCGGCCTCGAACCAGCCGCCGCCCAGCCCGAACTCGACGCGGCCGCCGCTCATCGCGTCGATCTGGGCCACGGCGATGGCCAGCGGGCCCGGCAGCCGGAACGTGGCCGAGGTGACCAGCGTGCCCAGCCGGATGGTGGAGGTCTGCACGGCCAGCGCGCCCAGCGTCACCCAGGCGTCGGTCGGGCCGGGCCGCCCGTCGCCGCCCATGGTGAGGAAGTGGTCGGAGCGGAAGAAGCCGTCGAAACCGCTCGCCTCGGCGGTTTGCGCGACCTTCAACAGGTCGGTGTAGCTCGCCCCCTGCTGGGGCTCGGTGAAGATCACGAGACGCATGAATCCAACCCTGCCAGATCCACCTACGATCCGGGCCGGGGCAGTAACGTTTCCCACCATGGCCGGGTATGGATGGATCAGCTTCACCACCGATTACGGGACGTTCGACGGCTTCGTCGCGGCGTGCCACGGATCGATCGCGCGCATCGCCCCCGACGTGCGCGTCATCGACGTGACCCACCACGTGCCGCCGGCCGACGTGGCCCGCGGCGCGGCCGTGCTCGCGCAGACGGCGCCGCACCTGCCGCCCAGCGTCCATCTGGCCGTGGTCGACCCCGGCGTCGGCACGGCCCGCCGCGCAGTGGCGATCGGCACCCCCGACGGGGCCCTGGTCGGGCCGGACAACGGGCTGCTGATCTGGGCGGCCGAGGCGCTCGGTGGCGTGACCGAGGCCCACGAGCTGACCAACAAGGACTGGTTCCTCGGTGACGTCTCGCGCACCTTCCACGGCCGCGACCTGTTCTCGCCGGCCGCGGCCCGGATCGCGGCCGGGGCGCCGCTCGCCGAGGCCGGCCCGGCGGTCGAGCCGCGCAGCCTGGTCCGGCTGCCCGCCCCGGTCGTGTCGATCGGCGACGGCTGGCTCGAGGCCGAGGTGATGACGGTCGACCGCTTCGGCAACGTGCAGCTCGCGGCGGACGGCGAGGCCCTGCGCGGCCTCAGCGGTGACCTGGTCGTGAACGGGACGGTCAACGCGCGGCGAGGTGCCACTTTTGCCGATGTGGGCCAGGGCGAGCTCCTGGTCTTCGAGGACTCGGCCGGCCGGGCTTCGATCGCGGTGAACAACGGGCGGGCTGTGGTCGTGCTGTCGGTTCGGCCGGGAGACATCGTGCGGGTCGCAGCCCGCTAGCCGAGCGCTGCGCGCCTTCGACGAGGCTGGCCGGCGTCGACCCGGCCGAGGTACCCCGGTGCACGAGACGGCGATGATCGGTTTACTGGGGCCGCCGGCGAGGCAGGATTGAGGCATGCCCGAAGGCGACACCGTCTGGAACACTGCCCGCGTGATCGAGCGGGCCCTGGTCGGTGACGTGCTGACCGGCTCCGACTTTCGGGTGCCGCAGCTGGCCACCACCAACCTGAGCGGATGGACGGTGGCCGAGTCGGCCAGCCGCGGCAAGCATCTGCTGCTGCGGCTGACCCGGGAGGGCGAGAAGCCGCTGACACTGCATTCCCACCTGCGGATGGACGGCGCCTGGCGGGCGTACAAGCCGGGGGAAAGATGGACCGGCCGCCCGGCGCACCTGATCCGCGTGGTGTTGAAGACCGCGCGCGCGGTCGCCGTGGGCTATCACCTGCACGAGCTGGCGCTGCTGCCCACCGCCGATGAGGAGCGCATGCTCGGGCATCTCGGGCCCGATCTGCTGGGCGCCGACTGGGACGAGGCCGAGGCGGTCCGGCGCATCGCCGCCAAGCCGGACGTGACGATCGCCGAGGCGCTGCTCGACCAGCGCAACCTGGCCGGCGTCGGCAACCTCTACAAGGCCGAGACGCTGTTCCTGCGTGGAGTGTGGCCGTGGACGCCGGTGAGCCGGGTGAAGGATCTGGACGGGATGGTGCGGCTCGCGCAGAAGCTGGTCGCCTCCAACCGCGGCCGCTGGACCCAGACCACGACCGGGGCGTTACGGCGGGGCGAGACGAGCTACGTCTACGGGCGGCGGGCGCAGCCCTGCCGCAAGTGCGGCGCCGCGATCCAGAAGGACGAGAAGGGCGAGCGGATCACCTATTGGTGCCCGCGCTGCCAGACGAGGACGGACGCTTGAGCTCGGAGAGCCCCTCGGCCAGGCCCCGCAGCCGGTCGGTGGCGTCGATCAGCGAGTTGAAGGCCGGGTGGGCGCCCTCGGTGACCGGGTGGCCGTCCTCGGCCACGTAGGCCGCGGCGGCCGCGACCATCCGCTCGTACGCGTCGACGCCCTCGGCGAACTGCTGGGCCAGCGACGCGTGTGACTCCTCCAGGCTCGCCCGCTGCCCGGCCGGGCTCAGCGGAAGCGCCCGCTCGACGCTGGCCACCCGCTGGCCGAGGTCGCGCAGCCACTGCTCGGAGACCGCGGCCTCCAGCAGCGCGCCCTCGCCGGGGCCGGTGAGCCGTCCGGCCAGACCGGTCAAAGTGGACGACGCCCGGTCGAGCCTGTCCCAGGCCTGGGTGATCGCCGAGCCGCGCAGGGCGTACCTGTTCTTCTGCCGGCGGACCTCGTGCAGGACCGTCCGGCCGGCCGGGAAGCGCTCGATCGCGGCCGTGAGTTTCGTGCCGGCCAGCGCCGGGTCGGGCGCGGGCGGGGCGGGGGTGGCGGCCAGCGCGCGGTGATCGCTCCACCGCCACCAGGCCAGGGCGACCGAGCCACCGGCCGCGCCGGCCCAGACGGCGTCGACGACGCCGATGCCTGAGTACGGGGTGAGGACGGCGGTGGCCGCGGCGAGGCCACCACCGAGCACGCTCCAGCGGCGTGCCGAGTTACGAAGTCGCTTGAGCCGGCGGAAGTACTTGCTCCGCTCGTCCACCGTCGTCCTCCCCTTGACGCACTTGTCAGCCGGCGGCGCTCGAGTCCCCGCGCTTCTGGTTCATGCTGGCCCGGATCTCGTCGAGCCGGGCCACGCTGGCCGGGTCGGACGCGGGCTGGGCGGCCTGCTCGACCGCCGGCTGCGCGGCCGGGCCGGCGAGCTTGTCGCCCGCCATGCTGGCCCGGATCTGCTCGAGCCGGGACGAGCCGGCCATGTCGAGGCTGCTCTTCTGCACCTCGAGCATGCGGCCCTCGACCGAGTTGGACGCGAGCTCGGCGCGGCCCATGGCATCCGCGTACCGCCGCTCGATCTTGTCGCGGACCTCGTCCAGCGACGGCGTGTTGCCGGGCGCGGCGAGCGACGACATGGACTCGAGCGACTTGGCCACCGTCTCCTGCATCTTGGCCTGCTCGAGCTGGCTGAGCAGCCGGGAACGCTCGCCGATGCGCTGCTGGAGCACCATCGCGTTGTTCTCGACCGCCTTGCGGGCCTGACCGGCCGCCGAGAGCGCCTGGTCGTGCAGGGTCTTCAGGTCCTCCATCGACTGCTCGCCGGAGACCAGCTGGGTGGCGAGCGTCTGGGCGGTGGACTCGTATTTCTGGGCCTCGGCCTCGTCACCGCCGGCCCGGGCCCGGTCGGCCAGCACCAGCGCCTGCCGCGCCATGCCTTGAAGCTTCTCGACTTCGGACATCTGGCGGGACAGCTTCATCTCCAGCTGACGCTGGTTGCCGATCACCGCCGCGGCCTGCTGCACAAGGGCCTGGTGTTGGCGCTGCGCGTCCTCGATGGCCTGCTGGATCTGGACCTTCGGATCGGCGTACTCGTCAATTTTCGCGCCGAAGAGCGCCATCATGTAACGCCAGCCCTTGACGAACGGATTCGCCATCTCGCGGTATCCCCTCAATGTCGCTCAATCGGTCCGCCACCGACGCAGATCGAGGAGCTGTCGCGATGGCGTTGAATGCCATCGTGACAGCTCGACGCCACCGGCGTCACGTGACCTCGGGGGGATCTCAGGGTCTCCCCCACGCTTGAAGGCTACGCGCACCGGCACGTCAGGGTCGATCCCGGAGGGGGGCCGGAAAAACGGGCACGCGCGGTGGAGAACAGGAAAAGCCGGACCACCCGCATGGGCAGCCCGGCTCGTTTATTTTCGAAGGGATCAGGCGGCGTACACGACGTCGCGCTTGGGCTTTCTGGTCGTCCGCAGAGTCGCCTTGAGGGGCGTCTCGTGGCGGACCGACACCGACAGCGCCTTCTGCTTCTCTTCATCGACCGGCACCAGCACGCCCTCCATGCCCTCGGCGAGCGACAGCGTGCCGCTGACCTCGCTCAGAAGCTCGGAGAGACGAGCGCCGAGCGCATCGCAGATGGCGGCGAGCAGCTCGCTGGAGGCTTCCTTCTGACCGCGCTCGATCTCGGAGAGATAACCGAGACTGACGTTCGCGGCGGTGGAGACCTCGCGCAGCGTGCGGTGCTGCCCCTGCCGGCGCGCCCTCAGTGCGTCGCCGATAACCCGGCGTAGCAGGACCATGGCACCTCCTCCTGCGGCGAGGCCGCCGGCATACGCCGGAGGCTTCCCGCAACCGTACCCGCTGCCGACCAGGCCGACATACCGCCCCGCCGAATTCTGGGGCAGCCCCGCAGCGGGACTCTCGTGCAACTATCGGTATCGAAGAAACATTCCCCAGCTCAGGACGGTGCTGAGGCTTCCTGGAGACAGTCTGCGAGCAGTTGTAGTGCGCTCGTCACACTTTCCGTCCGGATGGCGGCCCGGTTTCCCTCGAGTTTCAGCTCGCGCACCGTCGCCCCGTCCGGCCCGGCGACCGCCACGTAGACGAGGCCGACCGGCTTGCCGTCCTGCGGCTCGGGGCCGGCCACTCCGGTGGTCGCCACGCCCCAGTCGGCCGAGCAGCGCTCGCGCACGCCCCGGGCCAGCTCGAGCGCCACGTCCGGGTCGACCGGGCCGCGCTCGTCGAGCAGCTCCTGCGGCACGCCGGCCAGCGCGTGCTTGAGGTCGGTGGCGTAGACGACCACGCCGCCGCGGTAGACCGCGCTGACCCCCGGAATCTCGACCACGGTGGAGGCGATCAGGCCCCCGGTGAGGGACTCGGCCGTGGCCAGCGTCTGGTGCCGATCGACCAGCCGGTGCACCGCCGCCGCGGCCGCTACGTCAGGAGTAACCACACATACAGTCTAAGAGCCCTTTTTCCGGGCGTCCCGGCGCAGCCGGAGAGCGGCGATCACATAATCCGCACCGGTCACCACGGTCACCACCAGCGCCGCGCCCATCAGCCAGACGCCGACCACGTCGAACGGCTCGGGCACCGGCCACAGGTACCAGGCGATCGCGGCGATCTGCAGGACCGTCTTGAGCTTGCCGCCGCGGCTGGCCGGGATGATGCCGTACCGGATCACCCAGAACCGCAGGGCCGTGATGCCCCACTCCCGGGCCAGGATGAGCACGGTGACCCAGCACGGCAGCCGGTCGTAGGCGGAGAGCAGGACCAGCGCCGTGCCGGTCAGGGCCTTGTCGGCGATCGGATCGGCGATCTTGCCGAACGAGGTGACCAGCGACCAGCGCCGGGCGATCCACCCGTCCACGAAGTCGGTCGCCGAGGCCACGCAGAACACGAGGCAGGCGGCGATCCGCTGGCCCGTCCCGGTCAGGTCGGAGGCGACCACGATGGCCACGAAGACCGGCACGAGCACGATCCGGACGGCCGTGAGGATGTTCGCCGGGTTGTAGAGCGACACCACCCGCGGCGCGGCCGCCGGAACCGGCTCGTCGGTCACCGCTGGGACACCGGCGCCGCGGAGATCATCTGAACCGGCACGGCCACCAGGTCGACGCCCTCGGTGCCGGTCACCCGGGCCCGCACCAGATCGCCCGGCTTGAGCGCGGCCAGGTCGACGCCCTCGGGGCCGGCCACCAGCGTGGTCGAGCCGTCGACCTCGGGCGCCTGGTGCTCGGCCCGGCCCTCGATCTCGCCGTCGGCCACCGAGTCGACCAGCACCTCCACCGTCGAGCCCAGGCGCTCCTCGGCCCTCTGGTTGCACAGCTCGTCGGCCAGGGTGACGAGACGGTCGTACCGCCGCTTGATGGTGTCTTCCTTGACCTTGATCTTGTCGTCGAAGCCGGCCGCCTCGGTGCCGTCCTCGTCGCTGTAGTCGAAGACGCCGATCGCGTCGAGCCGGGCCTCGGACAGGAACCGGACCAGCTCGTCGACATCCTGCTTGGTCTCGCCCGGGAAGCCGACGATGAAGTTGCTGCGAGCCCCGGTCTCGGGCGCGAGCTTGCGGGCCGAGGCGAGCAGGTCGAGGAATTTCTCGGTGGAGCCGAAGCGGCGCATGCGGCGCAGCACGGGCTCGCTGGAGTGCTGGAAGGACAGGTCGTAGTAGGGCGCGACGCCCGGGGTGGTGGCGATCACCTCGACCAGGCCGGGGCGGGTCTCGGCCGGCTGCAGGTAGCTCGCGCGGACCCGGACGATGCCGTCGACCGCGGCCAGCTGGGGCAGCAGCTTCTCCAGCGCGCGGGGGTCGCCCAGATCCTTGCCGTACGACGTGCTGTTCTCACTGACCAGCACCAGCTCACGCACGCCCGACTTGGCCAGCCACTCGGCCTCGGCCAGCAGCTCCTGCGGGTCACGGGAGACGAAGGCGCCGCGGAAGGCCGGGATCGCGCAGAACGCGCACCGGCGGTCACAGCCGCTGGCCAGCTTGAGGCTGGCCACCGGGCCGCTGTCGAGCCGGCGGCGCAGCACCGTGCGCAGGTGGGCCGGGGTGTGCTCGTCGACCGTGGCGTGGCCGGGGACGACCACCTTGCTGGCCTGGCGCTGCACGGGTGTGATCGGCAGCAGCTCACGGCGGTCGCGCGGGGTGTGCGCGTCGAAGCGCTCCCCGGCCAGCACGCCGTCGAGCCGGGCCGCGATGTCGGTGTAGTCGTCGAAGCCGAGCACCGCCTGGGCCTCGGGCAGGCTCTCGGCCAGCTCGCGCCCGTACCGCTCGGCCATGCAGCCGGCGGCGACCACCTTGGCCCCGGTGTCGGCCGCCGCGAGCAGGGTCTCGATCGAGTCCTGCTTGGCCTTTTCGACGAAGCCGCACGTGTTGACGAGCACCACGTCGGCGCCGTCGGCGTCCGTGCTGATCTCCCAGCCGCCGGCGTCGAGGCGCGCGGCGAGCTCTTCCGAGTCGACCTCGTTACGGGCGCATCCGAGGGTGAGCAGGGCGACACGGCGGGAGGAGGAAGGGGTTACCGACACGCGACAAGGTTACCGGGCGGCCGGGCGCTGCGGCCGCCCGCACTTTCGTTCACCCTTAGTTCACCTTCCGTTAACCCGGCGACCGTACCCCCGAGCACCATGCCTAAAGCTCAGAAGCCCTCGCCGCAGGCGGAAGCGCTGCTCCTGGCGGCCCTCGTCGTGCTCGCCATCCTGATCCGCTGGGTGTCGCTGCCCGAAATGACCAACGACATGAACATCTTCCGTCAGTGGCACAACCAGCTCGGCCGGGCCGGCGGCTGGCGGGGCATCGGCACCGAGATCGGCAATTACAACGCGCCGTTCGTCTACCTACTGGCGGTCGCCCTCTACCTGCCGGGGCCGCTGATCTTCAAGGTCAAGGCGCTGTGGATCGTCTTCGACGTCATCCTCGCCTTCTTCACCTACAAGACGGTCGCCCTGCGGTGGCCGGGCAGCCGGATCCCGATCGCGGCGGCGCTGGTCATGGTGCTGCTGCCGACCGTGGCGATCAACTCGTCGTTCTACGGCCAGATGGACGCGGCGTGGGCCGGGGCGGCGCTCGCCGGTGTCTACTTCCTGTTGCGGGACAAGCCGTGGTGGGGTGTCGCCCTGTGCGGGGTCGCGGTCGCGATCAAACCCCAGGGCCTGTTCATCCTTCCGGTGGTCGCGCTGCTCGCGCTCTCCGGGCACATCAAGTGGCGTACGCTCCTGGCCGCGCCCGCCGCCTTCCTCGTGCTCGACCTGCCGGCCATCGCGTTCGGGCGCAACCCGCTCGAGCTGCTCACGATCTACGACATGAGCCGCCAGGCCCGCAACGTGCCCGAGCTCAGCCTGCGGGCCCCGAACGTCTTCGCCTTCATCCCGGCCACGACGCGCGAGGACACCGTACGGATGCTCGGCTATCTGTTCTGTGCGGCGCTGGTCGTCGGCGTGCTCTACGTCCTGGTCGCCCGGGCCTGCAAGATGACCCCGGAGCGGATGGTCACCGCGGCCGCGCTCTTCTCGATCCTGGTGCCGTTCGCGCTGCCGGGCATGCACGAGCGCTATTTCTACCTGGCCGACGTGATGACGCTGATCCTGGTCGTCTACCGCCCGCGCCTCTGGTACGTGGTGCTGCTGGTGCAGGCGAGCTCGCTGCTGTCGTACGAGCCCTATCTCTTCGGCTGGAACTCGCTGATGCTGCCCACCGTCGTCCCGGCCACCTTCATGCTGGCCGCCCTGATCATCGTCGGCTACCGCCTGCTCAGCGAGGCCTTCGTTCCGGAGCCGGTCGTTCAGTCGTCGAGACGGAGGGACGCGAGGGCTTCCTCGAGCTCGTCCGGCTTGATCAGGACGTCGCGGGCCTTGCTGCCCTCGGACGGCCCGACGATGCCGCGGGTCTCCATGAGGTCCATGAGGCGCCCGGCCTTGGCGAAGCCGACCCGCAACTTGCGCTGAAGCATCGAGGTCGAGCCGAACTGGCTGGTCACGACCAGCTCGATGGCCTGGATCAGCAGCTCCAGGTCGTCGCCGATCTCCTCGTCGATCTGCTTCTTCTTGCTCTGCGGGACCTCGGTGACGTCCTCGCGGAACTCGGGCTCGCGCTGGTCCTTGCAGAACTTGACGACGTCGTGGATCTCCTTCTCGTCGACCCACGCGCCCTGGATGCGGACCGGCTTGGACGCGCCCATCGGCAGGAACAGGCCGTCGCCCCGGCCGAGCAGCTTCTCCGCGCCCGGCTGGTCGAGGATGACCCGGCTGTCGGCCAGCGACGAGGTCGCGAAGGCGAGCCGGGACGGGACGTTGGCCTTGATCAGGCCGGTGACCACGTCGACCGACGGCCGCTGGGTGGCCAGCACCAGGTGGATGCCGGCCGCGCGGGCCAGCTGGGTGATGCGGACGACCGAGTCCTCCACGTCGCGCGGGGCGACCATCATGAGGTCGGCCAGCTCGTCGATGATCACCAGAAGGTAGGGGTACGGCTTCATCACGCGCTCGCTGCCGGGCGGCGCGGTGATCTCGCCGTTGCGCACCTTGCGGTTGAAGTCGTCGATGTGGCGTACGCCGTTGGCCGCGAGGTCGTCGTAGCGCATGTCCATCTCGCGCACGACCCACTCGAGCGCGTCGGCCGCCTTCTTGGGGTTGGTGATGATCGGCGTGACGAGGTGCGGGATGCCCTCGTAGGCGGTCATCTCCACCCGCTTGGGGTCGACCAGCAGCAGCCGTACCTCGTCCGGGGTCGAGCGGGTCAGCAACGACACCAGCAGCGAGTTGAGGCAGGAGCTCTTGCCGGCGCCGGTCGCGCCGGCGATCAGGATGTGCGGCATCTTGGCCAGGTTGGCCACCACGAAGCCGCCCTCGATGTCCTTGCCCAGGGCGACCAGCATCGGGTGGTGGTCGGCGGTGGCGGCCCGCGAGCGCAGCACGTCACCCAGCGACACGTTCTCCGGGTCGGTGTTCGGGATCTCGACGCCGACCGCGCTCTTGCCCGGGATCGGGCTCAGGATGCGCACGTCGGGCGACTTCACCGCGTAGGCGATGTTGCGCGACAGCTGGGTGATCCGCTCGACCTTGACGCCCGGGCCGACCTCGACCTCGTAGCGGGTGACGGTCGGGCCGCGGGTGAAGCCGGTGACCACCGCGTCGACGTTGAACTGCTCGAAGACGCCGGTGAGGGCGGCCATGATCTCGTCGTTGGCCCGGCTGCGGGACTTGGCCGGGGCGCCCTTGCCGAGCAGCGTCGGCGGCGGCAGCCGGTAGTCGCCCTCGACCGAGGTGATCTCGAGCTGCTCGGCCCGGGTCGGCGGGTCCGGGGTGTGCTCCGGTGGCTCCGGCTTCTTCCGCGACGCCGGCACCTTGGGCACCACGATCGTGTCGTGCAGGAGGAAGTCGTCCTCCTCGGCGACCGGCTCCTCCGCGGGATCGGCCAGGCCGATGTCGGCCAGCGAGCCCTGCCGGCGGCGCGAGGGGCGGCGCTTCTTCGGTGGCTCCTCCGCGTCGAGATCCTCGTCGTCCAGCTCGGGCAGGTCGGGCATGGGTAGCGGGTCGCGCTCGGTCGACCGCCCGGTGAGGGTGTCGACGAGCAGCATGATCCGCTCGGGGATCTTGTTGATCGGTGTCGCCGTGATGACCAGCAGGCCGAAGACGAAGAGCAGGACCAGCAGCGGTACGGCGACCCAGGCCGTCACCGCCCGTTCGAGCAGCGCGCCGAACCCGTAGCCGAGCAGGCCCCCGGCCCGGGAGATCTCGTCGTTGCCCGGGTGCGAGGAGATGTGCAGCAGGGCGGCGGTGGCGATGATGATCGCGCTCCAGCCGACCAGCGAGCGGCCGCGGTGCTCGGGATCGGCCGGCTTGCGCATGAGCCGGACCGCCCCGTAGAGCAGCAGCAACGGCAGCAGCACGGCCAGCCCGCCGAAGAACAGGTGCACCGAGTCGGCCAGCCAGCGGCCGACCGGGCCGGCCCCGTTGGCCCAGACGGCCACGCTGATCAGGATGGCCAGGCCGAGCATGAGCAGGCCGGCGCCGTCGCGGCGGTGCTCCGGGTCGATCTCCTTGGCCGTGGCGGCCTGCCGGCCGACGCCGCGGGCGGCCCAGCCGACGCCGTGCGCGGCCCCCATCCACAGCGCGCCGAGACCCCGGCCGAGACCGGTGGCGATCGCCGCCCCCAGGGTGGGGCGGGCGCGGCTGGCCGTACGGGCGCGGGCCGCGGGCCGGGTGGACTTGCGGGCCGGCTGCCGGGCGGGCTGGCGCGCGGCCGGTTGACGGGCACGACTGGTCGCGGCGCCGCGCGACGTGGACGCGGCGCGACCCCGGCTCGCCGGAGAGGAGCGGCCCGCCATGGTCACACCGTAACGCCGCGACGCTCATGAATCCCGGAGGCGCACCGGAGCCGACCTAAGATCGACAGGTGCAGCCGCTGACTCAGGAACTCATCACCGCCGCGCTCGACGCGCGCGGCTTCACCTACTTCACCGACGCCGACGGCGACATCGGCGGGAACTTCCAGGGCAACCTGATCTATTTCTTCCGGATCGGCGAGCAGCAGGAGATGCTCCAGATCCGGGCCATGGTCCAGCACGTCTTCGGCATGGAGGACGTGGTCCGCCTCTACGAGTTCTGCAACGCCTGGAACCACGATCAGCTCTGGCCGAAGGCGTACGTGCACGTCTCGGACGACGGCACCGTGAACGTGGTGGGCGAGGTCATCGCCGACTGGGAGCGTGGGGTCACCCCGGAGCAGCTCGACCAGGTCGTGATCTGCGGCATCGCCACCGGGTGCCAGCTCTCCGACGCGGTCGGCGCCCTCCGCGAGAACAAGGACTGAAAAAGAGCCGGAGGAGCCGTACGGCTCCTCCGGCATCAAGTGCGGTCGCCACCCCGGCAGGGTGGGGTGGCGCCGCGCGTCACGGGGTGCTGAAGCCCAGCGTGTACTCGCCGCTGCCCGCGGTGGCCGCCACGACGTACCGGTAGGTGCCGGACCGCCCGTTGAAGCTCAGCGTCTTGTCACCCTCACCGGTGGCGCTGGCCACCGTGCGGAAGCCGCGGTTGGTGAGCCGCTGCAGCACCAGGTCGAAGTCGGCGCCGTCGGGCGCGCTCAGGCAGGCCGTCTGCTGCCCGGCGTTGGCCCGGAAGGCCCCGCCGTTCGGCTGGGCCTGCGCTGTCCGGGACTGCAACGAGCCGCTGCGCTGCACAGCCTGGTCGTCGCAGGCGCCCGCGGCCTCGGCGGGCGGCGCCTCGGCCGCGCCGCCGCTGGTCACCAGCGTGAGGTCGTCGGCCGCGAGGATCTCGTTGACCGGCTGGAAGAACGTCTCGCCGCCGACGGTGCAGTCGCCCGACCCGCCCGAGGTGACACCCTGGGCCTGGTCGCCGGAGAGCCACGGGCCACCGGAGTCGCCGCCCTCGGCGCAGACGTTGGTCCGGGTCAGGCCGGTGACCGCGCCCTCCGGGTAGACCACGGTCTGGTTCTTGGCCAGGATCGTGCCGCAGCGGGTGCCGGTGGTGGAGCCGGAGCGGCAGACCGCCGCGCCGACCGGGGCCTCGGCGTTACCGGCGACCGGCAGCTCGTTGCCCTCGAAGTCGTTGACCACCGCGCGCGGCGTCCAGTCCCCGTTCACCTCGACGAAGCCCATGTCGGCGTCGCCCGGGAAGGTGGACGCGCGGACCGTGCCCTGCGCCTGCTGGTTGAAGCCGGTCGTGGTGTCGCCGACCGTGCCGCAGTGCCCGGCGGTCACGAAGCCGCCCTCGACCGAGAAGCCGATCGAGCAGCGGGCGGTGCCGCCGTCGACCGCGATGAAGTACGGGTCGGCGCCCCGGACGTCGAACAGCGGCTTCGGCTGGGCCGAGCTGGTGATCACCTTGTAGGTGCCGGCCCCGACGCCGGCCGCCTTGGCCAGCTTCTTGGCCGCGGCCTGCCGGCCCGGCTTGGCCACCACGACGAGCTTGTTCGTCGCGACATCCACGTACCAGCCGGTCAGGCCGTTGCTGCTGGCGTCGGCGTTGTCCAGCTTCTCCTTGGCCGTGACCAGGGTCTGCTCGCTGCGCTCGACCCGCACCGGCTCGGCCCCGGCCGCACGCACCGCGGCCTCGGCGGCCTTGGTGGTCACCGCCACCTTCAGCGTGTTGCCGTCGGTGGCCAGCCAGGCGCCACCGAAGCTGGAGCCGGTCGCCGCGGACAGCCGCGCGGTCACCCCGCTCGCCCACTTCGACCGCTGCAGGCGAGCCGCCGCCTGATCACCGTCCAGCCCGAGGTCACGCTGCATGGCCGCGACGATCCGCGACTTCGCGTCACCACTGGCCTTCGGCTTGTCGCCGGACGGCGTGGTATCGGCCATGGAAGGCAGGGTGAAGGCCACCGCTGCCCCGGCCGCTACCACGACCGCCGCCGCCACGGCGATCCGTCTGCGCTGCATCTTGAGGAACTCCCCTCGCCACGGGTGCCGTGGGGGCGGCACCGGTGACCAGAGGTACGGACGAGCGCAGCGAAAGGTTTAAAAACGTCTCAGACTTCGACGACCGTCGGCACGATCATCGGCCGGCGACGGTACGCGTCGTTGACCCACCGGCCCACCGTGCGCCGCACGACCTGCTGCAACTGGTGGGTGTCGGTGATGCCGTCCTCGGCCGAGCGGTGCAGGGCCGCGGTCAGCAACGGGATGACCGGGCTGAACGCCTCCGGGTCCTCGGAGAAGCCCTTGGCCGAGATGTTCGGCTCGCCGACGACCTTGCCGGTCACCGAGTCGATCACCACGGTGGCCGAGATGAAGCCGCCGTCGCCCAGGATGCGCCGCTCGGTCAGCAGCGACTCGCTGACGTCGCCGACCGCGAGGCCGTCCACGTACACGTACCTGTTCTTGACCCGGCCCACGTGCCGGGCGTGGCCCTCGACGAGGTCGACGACGTCGCCGTCCTCGCAGAGCACGACCCGGTCCGGCGCCACGCCGGTCTCGACGCCGAGCTGGGCGTGCGCGCGCAGGTGGCGCCACTCCCCGTGCACCGGCATGAGGTTGCTCGGGCGCACCACGTTGAGCAGGTAGCGCAGCTCGCCGGCCGGGGCGTGGCCGGAGACGTGCACCTTGGCCGTCTCCTTGTGCACGACGGTGGCGCCGGCCCGGGACAGCTGGTTGATCACCCGGTAGACCGAGGTCTCGTTGCCCGGCACCAGCGAGCTGGCCAGCACCACGGTGTCGCCGGGGGCGATCGTGATGTGCCGGTGGTCGCCGGTCGACATGCGGCCGAGGGCGCTCATCGGCTCGCCCTGCGACCCGGTCGACATGAAGACGATCTCGTCGGCGGGCAGGTGGGTCGCCTCGTCCAGGCTGACCAGCAGGCCGTCCGGGATGTGCAGCAGCCCGAGGTCACGGGCGATGCCCATGTTGCGGACCATGGAGCGGCCGATCAGGGCGACCTTGCGCTCGTACTCCCAGGCGGCGTCCATGACCTGCTGGACCCGGTGCACGTGGGAGGCGAAGCTGGCCACGATGATCCGGCCCTTGGCCTTGCCGAAGATGGCGCTGAGCACCGGGCCGATGTCGCGCTCGGGGGCCACGAAGCCGGGCACCTCGGCGTTGGTCGAGTCGGAGAGCAGCAGGTCGACGCCCTCGGCCCCGAGGCGGGCGAAGCCGGCCAGATCGGTGATGCGGCCGTCGAGCGGCACCTGGTCCATCTTGAAGTCGCCGGTGTGCAGGATCAGCCCGGCCGGGGTGCGCACGGCCACGGCCAGCGCGTCGGGGATGGAGTGGTTGACCGCGAAGAACTCGCAGTCGAACGGCCCGAGCCGCTCGGTCTGGCCCTCGCGCACGGTCAGCGTGTACGGGTCCAGGCGGCGCTCGGCCAGCTTGGCCTCGACCAGGGCCAGCGTGAACTCCGAGCCGACGAGCGGGATGTCCGCCTTGTGAGCCAGCAGGTAGGGCACGGCGCCGATGTGATCCTCGTGGCCGTGGGTCAGCACGATCGCCTGGACGTCGTCGAGCCGGTCCAGGATCGGCGTGAAGTCGGGCAGGATGAGGTCGACGCCCGGCTGCTCCACGTCGGGGAAGAGCACGCCGCAGTCGATGACCAGCAGCTTGCCGTCGAACTCGAGGACCGTCATGTTGCGGCCGATCGCGCCGAGCCCGCCGAGCGGGATGACGCGCAGGGCGCCCTCCGGCAGCGGCGGGGGCGTGTCCAGCTCCTCGTGCGCTTGACTCATTCGCTTGTATCTATCTCTCTTCTACAGGCTTCTACAGGTCGATGCCGGCAGCGGCGGCATCCGTACGCAACTGGGCCAGCTCCTCGGCGCTCGCGTCGACCAGCGGCGAGCGGACCGGACCGGCCGGGCGGCCCTGCGCCGTCAGGCCCGCTTTGACCAGCATGGTCCCCGGGGCCCGGAAGATGCCGGTGAACAGTGGCATCGCCCGGCGGTGCAGGGCCAGAGCGGCGGCATTGTCACCCCGCTCGAACGCCTCGATCATGTCTTTGGCCAGGACGCCGGTGAAGTGGGTGGACGTGCCGACCAGGCCCACCCCGCCGATCGCGAGCAGCGGCAGCGTCGCGGCGTCGTCGCCGGAGTAGTACGCCAGGCCGGTGCGGCTCAGCACTTCGGACGAAGCGGTCAGATCGCCCTTGGCGTCCTTGACCGCCACGATCCGGTCGTGCTCGGCGATGCGGCACATCGTCTCGGTGGCGATGGCCGTGCCGGCCCGGTGCGGGATGTCGTAGACCATCACCGGCAGGCCGACCGCGTCGGCCACGGTCAGGAAGTGCCGGGCGACGCCGGCCTGCGGGGGCTTGTTGTAGTACGGCGTGACGACCAGCAGGCCGTGGGCGCCCGCTTTCTCGGCGGCGCGGGCCAGCTCGATCGTGTGGGCCGTGTTGTTGGTGCCCACCCCGGCCACCACGCGGGCCCGGTCGCCGACCGCGTCGACGACGGCGCGCAGCAGCGTCTCCTTCTCGGCGTCGGTGGTCGTCGGGGACTCACCGGTGGTGCCGCTGACGACCAGGGCGTCGTTGTGCTGCTCGTCGACGAGGTAGCCGGCCAGTTTCGCCGCGCCCTCGACGTCGAGGGAGCCGTCCGGGGCGAACGGGGTGACCATGGCGGTCAGCAGCCGTCCGAAGGGTCGCGGGTCGTGCGTCATACACCTAACCTATCGGACGGCCCGCTCAGACGTAGAGCGCGGTGAACGGGGCCCAGGGCAGGTTGCGCAGCACGCTCCAGACGGCCCACACCGCGACAAAAGTGATCAAGACGGCCGGGCTCAGCGTGAGCTGCGGCAGCTTCCAGTTGAACAGCCTCTTCCCGGCCCAGGCCACATACATGTAGATGAGGAAGGGCACGGCGAAGGTGAAGATCGCGTGGTGGCGGGCGGCGGCCGGCAGGTCGCCGTGCAGCAGGTACCAAGCGGCGCGGGTGCCGCCGCAGCCCGGGCAGACGAAGCCGGTCGTGTATTTGAGCAGGCAGGTCGGCGGCTCACCGGCGGCGGCGTCGGCCGGGTGGGCGGCCAGCGTGTACCCCACGGCGCCCCCCATGCAGGCCAGCAGGGCGACCGGGGCGGCCCAGACCGGCGACCTGGTCCACACCCGCTGCACGAAGCGGGTGACCCGGTCCTGCTTGGGCTGGGCGTAATAGGCGAGCCACTCCGGCGGAACCGGTGGGCCCTGCACCGGCTGATCCTCCAGGGTGCTCATGGCAGCGACGGTACACCTTCGAGGGCAACCGCCAGCGGGCCCGCGAAGTCGCCCCGCTCCGGCGCCGCGACGCGCGAAAGACCCAGCCAGCCGGCCAGCCGGTGCAGCTCGGCGGCGAGGGCGACGGCCGTCTCCTCCGGCTCGGCCCCGGGCTCGAGCCAGGCCGCCGGGACGAGCAGCTCACCCGTCTTGCGGTCGGCCTTGAGGTCGACCCGGGCCGCGAGCTGATCGCCCAGCAGGAACGGCAGCACGTAGTAGCCGTACAGCCGCTGGGCGGCCGGGACGTAGATCTCGATCCGGTAGTTCATGCCGAACAGCCGCTCCGTGCGGTTGCGCTCCCACACCAGCGGGTCGAACGGGCTGATCAGCGTGGCCGCCGCGACCCGGCGCGGCAGCTTGGCCTCATGATGGAGATAGGTCGGCTGCCTCCAGCCCTTGACCTGCACGGGGAGCAGGACCTTGTCCTCGATCAGCTCGGCCACGGCCCGCTTGAAGCCGTCGACCGGCAGGCGGAAGTAATCCCGCAGCTCGGGCTCGGCGGCGACCCCGATGGCCCGGGCCGACAGCTCGACGAGGGCCCGGAACGCGTCCTGCGGGTGCGGGGTCGGGGTGTTGAGCACCGCAGGGGGCAGCACCCGCTCGGGCAGGTCGTAGCGCCGGGCGAACGAGGTCGTCCGCTCCGAGGCGGTGACCTGGCCGGTGTAGAAGAGCCACTCCAGCGCCTGCTTGACCGACGACCAGTTCCATCCCCAGTGGTCGGTGCGTCTCGGCTCGTCGTGCTCGATCTGGGCCGCAGTGATCGGCCCGCGCTCGCGCACGATCTCGAGCACCTTCGCGATCAGCTCGGGCTGCTCCCGGGCGATGCGGACCATGCCGCCCCACGCGTAATCGGCGGCGCCCTCCATGCGCCAGCGGAACAGCGGCTGCAGGTCGGCGGTGATCAGCGAGGCCTCGTGGCCCCAGAACTCGAAGAGCTCACGCGGTTTGCGGTAGGCGGCCCGCTCCAGCAGCTCCACCGGATAGGGGCCCAGACGGCTGTAGAGCGGCATGAAATGGGCCCGCTGCAACACGTTCACCGAATCCATCTGGATCAGATGGACCCGGCGCAGCACGCGGCGCAGATGACGCATGTCGGTGGCGCCGCCGGGCCGGGGATCGGTGAAGCCCTGCGCGGCCAGCGTGATGCGCCGGGCCTGCGCCACGGAGAGAGTCTCGGGAACTGCCACGCCGCGAACGGTAGACGACGGGTGTGACAAAAATCCGCCTCGGTAGGCTGCCCGGCATGGCAATCGGCTTCGTCCGTCCCGCTCGTCCCGAGGACGCCCCTGAGATCGCCCGGGTCCAGCTGACCACGTGGCGCTCCGCGTACCGGCGGATGTTCCCGGCCCATGTGCTGGCCAACCTGGACCTCGACTACCTGACCCGGGGTTGGGCGGCGGCCGTCGAGGAGCCCCCGTCGGCCCGGCATCACGTGCTGATCGCCGTCGAGCAGAGCGAGACGGCCAACTCGGTGGTCGGTTTCGCCGCCATCGGGCCGGCCGACGAGCAGGCCCTCGCCCCCGAGGAGCCGCCCCTGCCCTCGTCGGTGGCCGCCGTCACCGACCTGCTGGTCGAGCCGAGGTGGGGCCGCCGCGGCCACGGCAGCCGCCTGCTCAGCGCGGCTGTCGCCCACTGGCGGGAGGAGAGCTTCGACCGGGCCGTGGCCTGGGCCTACGAGCAGGACCAGGCGATGCGGAAGTTCCTGACCTCGGCCGGCTGGGAGCCCGACGGGGCCGGCCGCGCCCTCGACGTGGACGACATGCTCGTCCCCCAGGTGCGTCTGCACGTCGCCGTCGCGGAAGAATAGAAAGGTGACCGCCACCTTCGTCTACGACGGCGACTGCTCCTTCTGCACCAGCTGCGCCGAGTTCATCGAGCGCCGCATCCCCACCCACGCCCGGGTGATCCCGTGGCAGTTCGCCGACCTGGACGCGCTCGGCCTCACCACCGAGGAGTGCGAGGAGGCCGTCCAGTGGGTCGGCCCCCACGGGGAGCGCGCCTCCGGCCCCGACGCCATCGCCCTCATGCTCCGCGACGCCGGCCGCCTCTGGCACCTCGCCGGCGGCGCCTTGCAGATCGGCCCGGTGCGGTCGGCGGCCTGGCCGGCCTACCGATGGGTCGCCGGTCACCGGCATCTTCTGCCCGGCGGGACCGCGGCTTGCTCGCTACCTCAGGCCCAGCGGGACCTTCTTTACGGCGAAGGTACGCAATCACGGTGAGCACCCGCTTCGACGCGCCACGCTGACGGGGTGGTCACCCTCTCTGCCGCGGCTGCCGGGCTGTCCTGCCACTCGATCTTCTCGCTGCCCGTGGCCTGACCGACTCGGCGCGCCCGGCTCGACGCTTCGCCGGGCCGGGCGCTCAGGTGCTTTCCGGCACTGCCGCCGGGCGCGGCGAGCGGCGGCGCACCCACTCGATCGGGCGGACCCTCTCCAGCGGCAGGAAACTGGCCATGGCGGCCAGGTGGGGGGCGAACGAGATGGTGATCATCGAGAACGTCATGACGTGGAACGAGTAGAAGAAGGCGACGCCCCAGCCCCGCCACTTCTGCGGGATCACGAAGATCAGCGGGCTCAGCAGCTCGAACAGGATGATGCCGAACTGGGCGGCGATCAGCAGGCCGGGCACGACCGCGATGTGGTCGGCCAGCCAGGTGCCGCGCCGGATGATCGCCTGGGCCAGGACGGCGCTGGTCAGCCAGTCGATGCCCCCGAAGCGCAGCTTGGCCAGGGCGGCCAGGAAGTACGTGCAGATCACGGCGATCTGAGTGACCCGCAGCGCCCAGCCTGCCTTGGCCGACAACGAAAGGTCGCCGTGCCGGGCCCGGCCCACGGTGGGCAGCACGGCCAGCGCCACGAGCAGGCCGACCCGGTCGTGGTCGACCTTGCCGTAGCTCATCGCGATGATCATCCACTCGAAGTAGAGCGCGAAGACCGCCCAGCCCAGCGCCCGCGGCGCGCGCCCGGTGGCGGCGGCCAAAGACAGGACGAGCAGCGCCCAGAAGACGGTCCAGACCAGCACCGGTCCGGGAGTCGGCAGGTGCAGCAGACGGCCGACGAGCAGCGGCTGATAAAGATCGCCCGGAGTGTTGGCGTGCGAGCGCACCCACGGCGTGAAAACGGTGAGGTCGAGCGCCACGAAGACGTAGACGACCGTGCGGAAGGCGGCGACCCGGCCCAGCGGCACCGGCGAGAAGAGCCACTTCACGGGCGCGTCCATTCGGCGACGACCTCGTCGCGGTAGTCACCGGTCGGCCGGGCGTGCTCGATCCCGTGCCAGCGGATCACGATCTTGACCGTACGCAGTGGCGCCGCCCCCGGCGAATGGGCCGCGTAGGCGTCGGCGATCTGGCTCAGGCGGCCGGGCTCCGACTCGTACGCCTGCTGTTGCCCCTCGATCTCGGCCCGCCGGATGCCGCTGTTGCCCTCGGTGATCGCCACCGTGCGCCCGGCCTCGTCGACCCCCTCGACCCGCGTGTCCTTGGCGTCCCCGTTCGGATCCGGCGCCGTCGAGTACATCCGAAACGGCCCGAACGGGAAGTCATCGTCCACACCCCAAAAGGTGCCGGCGAGAAGCAGCGCCCCCACGACCAGGGTGGCGACCACCCGAAGCCGCCGCCCCCGCACAGTTAGCTCGTTCACAGGGGCACAAACTACTACCCCTTGTCCGCTCCCTCGGTGGCGTCTCGGACGAAGTAGCGCTGGAAGACGATGAAGATGACGGCGACGGGGATGGTGGCGAGCAGGGCGGCGCCCAGCTTGAGGGGGTACTGGGTGCCGGCGCCGAGGGAGCCGCTGACCAGGTCGGCCAGGCCGCGGGGCAGGGTGAACAGGCCCGGGTCCTGCACGGCGACGAGGGTGTGCGGGAATTCGTTCCAGACGCCGGTGAACATCAGGATGGTGACGGCGATCAGCGCGGGCCGGGCCATCGGCAGCACCACCGACCAGAAGGTGCGGAAGACGCCGGCGCCGTCCACGCGGGCGGCCTCCTCGACGCTGACCGGCACCGAGTCGAAGAACTGTTTCATGATGAAGACGCCGGCCGCGTCGGCCATCAGCGGGACGATCAGGGCGGCGTAACTGTCGTACATCCCGAGCTGGTTGAGGACCAGGAACTTGGGGATGAGCAGCACGACCGGGGGCACGGCCATCAGGGCCAGGAGCAGGGCGAAGAGGAACTTGCGACCGCGGAACTGCAGACGCGACAGGGCGTAGCCGGCCATCGAGCCGAGCAGCACCCGGGACAGCGTCACGACCACGGCCACCAGGACCGAGTTGCCGAGCCAGGTGGGGAAGCCGGTGCCTTCGAAGATCCGTACGACCGAATCTGTGGTGAAGGGTGACGGGACCGGCGAGAGGGGGTTGGCCGCCGCGTCGGCCTCGGTCTTGAAGGAGTTGGCGATCTGGATGACGAACGGGTAGAGGAAGACGACCGCCACGAAGGCCAGGATGGTCGTGCCGAGGTAGCGGCTCAGACGCCTCATGCGCGCTCCCGGGTGAGGCGGCGCTGCAGCAGCGTCAGCAGCACGATGATCAGGAACAGGACGAACGAGATGGCGGCGCCCGAGCCGTAGTCGAAGTCGCGGAACGCCGTCCGGTAGGAGAGGTAGGCCGGGGTCAGGGTGGTCTTGGCGGGGTTGCCCTGGCTCATCACGTAGATCTGGTCGAAGACCTGCCAGGTGCCGATCAGCCCGAGCGTGACCACCAGAAACGTCGTCGGCCGCAGGGACGGCAGGGTGATGTGCCGGAACCGCTGCCAGCGGGAGGCGCCGTCGATCATCCCGGCCTCCTCGAGCTGGACCGGCACGTTCTGCAGGGCGGCCAAATACATCAGCATGAAGGTGCCCGAGGTGGTCCAGACGACCAGCGAGATGATCGCGCACATGGCCACGCTGGGCCCGGCGGTCCACTCCCACCAGCTCAGGCCGAACAAGCCGTGGCCGGTCAGCACCGACGGCGGCGCGTTGACGTCGACCAGCCCGATCCAGTCGAGGAACAGGTGGATCAGGCCGCGCGGGTCGGAGAACCACTGCGGGCCGCTGATCCCGAAGACGCCCAGGATCGCGTTGATCGCCCCGCTGTTGGCGAACATGAACAGGAAGACCACGCTGATCGCGACCGAGCTGGTGACCGACGGGAAGTAGAACGCGGACCGGAAGAACGCCTTGCGCTTGTTGACCACCACGGCCAGCCCGAGCGCGAGCACGGTCTGGATCGGCACCACGAAGAACACGTAGTACGCGTTGTTGCGGATGCTGGTCATGAAGTCCTGGCGGGTGAGGCCCTCGTCGGTGAACAACCGCGTGTAGTTGCCGGCGCCGGCGAACGGCACGTCGCCGGTGAACGGGCTGCCCTGGCCGTTCCAGCGGGTGAGGCTGACCCACAGGGCCATCAGGATCGGCAACAGCATGAACAGCCCGAGGATGATCACCACCGGGGCGACGAAGAGCCAGCCCGCGGCCCGCTCGTTGCCCCGGATGCCACGAGCCACGATCAGCCGCCCAGGGCCGTCTTGGCGTTCTTGTCGAAGCGCTGCAGGACCGCCTTCGGGTTGCCGTTCTGCAGACCCTGCAGACCGGCGTCGAGGTCGGCCAGGACGCTGTCCATCTTGGGGGCGTTCACCGGCCCCTGGGCGTACTGGGCGCCGGCCACGAAGGCCGCGTCGTCCGGGTACTGCTGCTGGTAGGTGGCCTGCGCGTCCTGCCGCGAGGGCATCACGCCGAACGCCTTGGCAAAACTCAGCTGCTCGTCGGCCGTGGTCATGGCCTGCACGAAGGCGACCGCCTGCTGCTTGAACTTGCTCTTGGCGGCGACGCCCCAGCACTGGGTGAACGACAGCGTGCCCTTGCCCTTGGGGCCGGCCGGCAGCTCCTTGACCGTGTACTTGATGGCCGGGAAGTCGGCGCTGAGCGCCCCCTTGATCCAGTTGCCCTCGATGGTCATGGCGACCTTGCCCTGGCCGAACGCCTCGCCGGCCCAGCCCGCGTCGAGCGCCTTCGGGTACTTGGCCAGGCCGTCCTTCAGAAGGCCCTGGACGTACGTCAGTGCCTGCTCGTTCTGCGGGGTGTCGGCCGTGGCCTGCTTGCCGTCGGGGCTGACCCACCAGCCGCCGCCCTGCACGAGGAAGGCGCCGAGCCGGTCCCGGGTGTCGCCGACCGCCAGCGGCGTGATGCCCTTCGCCTTGATCTTCTGGGCCGTGGTGCGCAGCTGGTCCCAGGTGGTGGGGATGTCGGCGTCGGTCAGGCCGGCCTTCTGCCACAGACCGGTGTTGATCTGCAGGGCCAGCGTCGAGGTGTCCTTGGGCAGGCAGTAGAGCTTGCCCTCGTAGGTGAAGCTCTGCCGGAGGTTCGGCAGGAAGGCCTGAGAATCGGACAGGCCCTGGGCGTACGGCTCCAGGGCGCCCACGCTCGCGTAATCGGCGAACCGGGCCGCGTCGACGTAGAACACGTCCGGCGGGTTGCTCCCGGCCAGCCCCTGCCCCAGCTGCTGGACGATGTCCTGGGCCGGGACGATGGTGGCCTTGTTGCCGCTGCCGGTGGCCCACTTGGCCGCCGCCGCCTGTACGGCCTTGGTCTCGGCGTCACCGGACGAGGCGATCATGATCTGCAGGTCGGCCGGTCCGGCGCTCTGCTGGGAGGTGGTCGATTTGTCGTCGAAGCCGCTGCCGCAGGCGCTCATCGCGGCGAGCGACCCGGCGAGGACCGCGGCGAGCAGTTTTCGGCTGGTCATCGCTTTCTCCTCAGGGGGTCTTCTCTTCTCGGGGGTCTTTTCGTTCGGGGGTTCAAGCCGTCTGGCGGAGCACCAGGGACGGCGGGAGCAGGACTTGGGTGGGCGTCGAGGGGGCGCGGCCGTCGAGCAGCTCGCGCAGCAGGTCCATGCAGCGGCCGGCGGCCTGGGCCAGGGGCTGGCTGACGCTGGTCAGGCCGATCGCGCGGGCCACCGCGGTGTCGTCGAAGCCGATCACCGCGGTGTCCTGACCGAGTTCCCGCGCTGCTTGCAGCGCGCCCAGGGCGAGGGAGTCGCTCGCGCAGACCAGGGCGGTCGGCCCGGCGGTGATCAACTCGTGGGCGGCCGCGGCGCCGGTGTCGACACCGTCCTCGACCGCGGCCGAGGGCCCGTCGGTCAACGAGGCCCAGCCGTCGCGGCGGGCGTCACCGACACCGGAGCCGGCGGGCCAGCCGAGGAAGCCGATCTTCGTATGGCCCCGCTCGATCAGGTGGGCGGTGGCGGCGGCGGTCCCGGCGGCGTTGTCGACGTCGACCCAGGAGTGGGTGTCGGGGGCGCCCCAGGGCCGGCCGAAGGTCACGAACGGCAGGTCGCGCGTGGCCAGCCAGTCCGTCCGCGGGTCGCCGTGGTGGGTGCTGGTCAGGACGAAGGCGTCCAGGTCGTACGAGCTGAGCAGCTCCTCGTAGGTGGCGATCTCGGCGGCGTCGTCGCCGGCGGTGTAGAGCATCACGCGGTAGCCCGCGCTCTCGGCGGCGTCGGTCAGGCCGTGCAGGAAGCGGTCGAGCACCGAGCCGTTGATCCCGTCGTTGGCCGGCTCGATGCGCACGGCGATCAGCCGCGACCGGCCGGTGCGCATCTGGCGGGCGGCCTGGTTGACCCGGTAGCCGAGCTCGGCGATCGCCTCGCGGACCCGCTCGCGGGTCTCCTCCCGCACCACGTCCGGCGTGTTGAGCACGTTGGACACGGTCTGACGGGAGACGCCGGCGTGCCGGGCCACCGTAGCGATCGTTACCTTTTCCACCGATAAATTGCCTTCCTAGGACTTGAACGATCAAATTCGCGTACGGCAGGATTGGATCGTTCAAGTTGCGGGATTGTTTCGAGCTTCGTGGTTCGCCCGCATGAATGTCAACCCCCGGGAGATCGCGTGGCCCTCCAGCCCCTTCTGCACGACCTGGTCCCGACGCTGGCCGCTCCCACCTCGGCGCTCTCCGGGCCGGACGGGCAGATTCGGGCCTCCGGCGTGCAGGGCGTCTTCCACGCCGACCGGCGGATCGTGTCGCTGGCGCTCCTCCGGCTCGACGGCCGCGAGCCGACCCCGATCGGCTGGTCCACCGTCGACGGCGGGACGCGGTTCGTGTCGCTGGCCCGGTGGCTCGGTGATCCCGGCCCGGATCCGACCGTCCGCGTCGATCGTCTCCGCCGGGTCCGCCCGGGCGTCCTGTCGGAGGAGATCCATATTTCGTCGACGGCTTCCGTCCCGGTCACGACGACCGTGACGATCGAGGTGGAGAGCGACCTGGCACCGATCGAAATGGTCAAGTCAGGCGAGATCGGCGCCGTGGCGGCGTCCGATCTGTCGGTTCGAGTCGGCGGCGATCTCGACTGCAAGGTCAGCCTGGCGCCGGGGCAGAGCGTCATCCTGCGCTGGTCGGCCACGGTGGACGATCCCGGTGCGGTGATGCTGCCGGGCCCACGCGGCGACTTCGCCCGGCCGGTGGCCCGTGCCCACGACAGCCGGCTGGCGCGCCTCGTCACCCGATCGCTCGACGATCTGGCAGCCCTCCGGTTGACCACCCCGGACGACGACGGCGACACGTTCCTCGGCGCCGGCGTCCCGTGGTACCTGACGCTTTTCGGCCGCGACAGCCTGTGGGCGGCCCGGATGATGCTGCCGCTCGGCACCGACCTGGCGATGGGCACGCTACGGGTGCTCGGCCGCCGGCAGGGCGTCCGCCTCGACCCCGCCACCGGTGAGGCCCCTGGCAAGATCATGCACGAGCTGCGGCGGGCCGACACCGCGGGCTCGCTGCCGGCGGCGTACTACGGCACGATCGACGCCACCCCGCTCTGGATCAGCCTGCTGCACGACGCGTGGCGCTGGGGCCACCCGGCCGCCGAGATCGCCGAGCTCCTGCCCCGGCTCGAGGCCGCCCTGGGATGGCTCGCCGACCACGCCGACCCCGACGGCGACGGCTTCCTCGAGTACATCGACGCCACCGGCCGCGGCCTGGCCAACCAGGGCTGGAAGGACTCCCACGACGCCGTACGCTTCCACGACGGCCGCCTCGCGGAGGCGCCGATCGCCCTGGCCGAGGTGCAGGGTTACGCGTACAAGGCCGCCCTCGACGGCGCCGCGCTGCTGTCGTCCTTCGGCCGGCCGTCCGATCGGTGGATCTCCTACGCCGAGCGGCTGTCGGAGCGGTTCCGCGCGGCGTTCTGGGTCGACGGCGGCCGCTACCCCGCGCTGGCCCTCGACCGCGACAAACGCCCGGTCGACTCCCTGACCAGCAACATCGGTCATCTGCTGGGCACCGGGCTGCTCAACGCCGACGAGGAACGCCGGATCGCCGCCGCGTTGGCGTCTTCCGACATGTCCGGCGGTTACGGCCTGCGCACCATGTCGTCCGCCGACCGCGGGTTCGCGCCGTTGTCGTACCACTGCGGCTCGATCTGGGCCCACGACACCGCCATCGTCGCCGCCGGTCTCGCCTCCGGCGGCTTCGCCACCGAATCGGCCCAGCTCATCGACGGCTTGCTGACGGCCGCGGAGGCCTTCGGCTTCCGGCTGCCCGAGCTGTACGGGGGTGACGACCGTTCCGCCCTGAGCCGCCCGGTGCCGTACCCGGCCAGCTGTCACCCGCAAGCCTGGTCAGCCGCCTCCGCCGTCCTCATCCTGCAGGCGTCGCTGGGCCTGTCCCCCGACGTCCCTCACGGCGTGGTCCGGGTGCGGCCGATGCCGGGCGCCCCCGACGTGCGCGGCCTGCGGATCGCCGGCCACCCGGTCGACTTCGTCGACGGCGAGCTGACCGGCCTGCCCGCGGGTCTCTCAGTCGAGGAAGCTGTCTAGGCCGATCGTCAGGCCCGGGCGGGTGCGGACCTTGCGGATGCCCAGGAGCACGCCGGGCATGAAGGACACCCGGTCGAGGGAGTCGTGGCGGATGGTCAGGGTCTCGCCCAGGCTGCCGAAAAGGACCTCCTGATGGGCCACCAGCCCGGCCGCGCGGATCGCGTGGACCCGGACCCCGTCCAGGTCGGCGCCGCGGGCGCCCGCGACCTCCTCCTTCGTCGCGTCCGGCATCGGGCCGAGACCGGCCTCGGACCGGGCCGCGGCGATCAGCTGGGCCGTGTGGGTGGCGGTGCCGCTGGGGGCGTCCAGCTTGCGGGGGTGGTGCTGCTCGATGATCTCGGCCGAGTCGAAGTAGCGGGCCGCCTTGGCCGCGAACTGCATCATCAGGACGGCGCCGATGCCGAAGTTGGGGGCGATCAGCACGCCCGCCTCGGGCTGGGCGGCGAGCTGGTCGCGCAGGGCCGCGTGCCGCTGCTCGGTGAAGCCGCTGGTGCCGACGACCGCGCTGATGCCGCGCGAGATGGCCCACTCCAGGTTGCCCATCACCGCGCCGGGGTTGGTCAGGTCGACGATCACGTGGGCGGTCGCGGCCTGCTCGAGGGAGTCGCCGCGGCCGAGGGCGGCCACCAGCTCGAGGTCGCCGGCCGCTTCCACGGCCTTGACCGCCTCGGAACCCATGCGGCCCCTGGCCCCGAGAACGGCTACGCGGATCGGATCAGTCACTGCGACAACTTAGCCCGGTTGCTCCACCATCGTTCCGCCAGGCCCACGACCACGAAGGTCATGGCGACGTAGAGCCAGCCGACCAGCACGTCGATCACGTAGTGCTCGCCGGTGTAGACCAGCGTGAAGGTCATCGCCAGCGGGTAGGCCAGCAGCAGCGGCCACCACCGCTTGCGCACCATCGGCAGGAAGAAGGCGACGGCCAGCATCGCGTACGCGGTGTGCAGCGACGGCATGGCCGCGACCGGGTTGGACTGCTCCACCTGCAGCGCGTTGAGGGTGTTGCCGGCGCCGTGCAGGCCCAGCACGTCCAGGCCGCGCGAGGAGAAGCGCTCGACGTGGTCGGGGAGGTAGCCGTACTGCGAGGCCCACCAGGGCGGGGCCGCCGGGTAGAGGAAGTACGTGATCAGGCCGGCCATGCTCAGGAAGATCCAGCGGCGCATGAAGCGGTACGAGAGCCGGCGGCTGCGCACCCAGAGGACCACCGCGACCGTCGGCACGGCCAGGAAGTGCGAGATGTAGACCAGCGTGGTCACCACCTCCCACCAGGGCACGTGGAGGCGGTCGTAGAGGTGCTCCTGGAGCCAGACGGTCGGGATGTGGCCGCCGGTCAGCCAGCCGAACAGGTCCTCGTCCGCGTCGATCATGAAGTGGACGTGCGGGTCGAAGAGCTTGTCGGCCGAGCCGCGGGAGACGTTGTAGAAGACGAGCAGCAGCACCACCGGCAGCCAGTCGCGCAGGAACAGCAGGTGCTCGCGCCACGGCCGGTAGTTGCGCCAGGCGATGGTGGCCAGCCAGAGCCAGCCGAACGCGGTGAGCGGGTCGCTGGTCGGCACGCCGACCAGCGACACGAACACCACGAAGGCCACCGCCCAGACCACCATGCCGATGATCCGGCGGCGCCGGTCACCCGGGGTGATCTCGGGCGTCGGCGGCTCGGCTCTCGGTGTCTCCAGCGTCGTCACGGGGTCCAAGGTTAACGAGGCGTGAAAGCGGCCTCGTCGAACGGTCCCACGACGGCCAGCGACATCGATTGAGCCAGCAGGTCGGCCGCGATCGCGTTGACCTCGTCGGCGGTGACCGCGTCGACCCGCCCGAGCAGCTCGTCGACCGACATCAGATCGCCGTAGAGCAGCTCCGACTTGGCCACCCGGCTCATCCGCGAGCCGGTGTCCTCCAGGCCGAGCACGTACGAGCCCTTGACCATGCCCTTGCCCCGGGCGATCTCCTCGTCGGTGACGCCCTTGGCCGCCACCCGGTCGAGCTCGGCCCGGGTCAGGTCGAGGACCTCGTCAATCTTCCCGGGGGCGCAGCCGGCGTAGACGCCGAACAGGCCGGCGTCGGCGTACTGGCTGGCGTACGAGTAGACCGAGTAGGCGAGGCCGCGCTTCTCGCGGATCTCCTGGAACAGCCGGCTCGACATGCCGCCGCCGAGGATGTTGTTGAGCACGCCCAGGGCGAAGCGGCGCTCGTCGCGCCGGCCGATGCCGACGCCGCCCACCACCACGTGGGCCTGCTCGGTGTCCCGGTTGCGGACCACGACGTGTGGACGCTGGGTGGGCACGCGCTTCGAGCCCGTACGCGGGGGTGCGGGCTCGGCGAAGCCGCTGTCCAGGGCCGTGCCGGCCACGGCCTTGCGCACGAGCCGGACGACCGTGGCGTGGTCGAGGTTGCCCGCGGCCGCGATCACGATGTTCGGCGCCGTGTAGCGCCGCTTGTAGAAGCTGTTGATCTGGTTCCGGGTCATCGGGGTGATCGATTCCTCGGTCCCCGAGATCAGCCGGCCCAGCGGGTGCGAGCCGAAGATCGCCTCGGTGAAGACGTCGTGCACCTCGTCACCGGGCTCGTCCTCGTGCATGGCGATCTCTTCGAGGATGACGCCGCGCTCGGTCTCCACGTCGGGCGGCGCGATGATCGAGTCGGCCACCGCGTCGCACATCACGTCCACCGCGAGCGCCAGGTCGGCGTCGAGCACCCGTGCGTAGTAGCACGTGTACTCCTTCGTGGTGAAGGCGTTGGTCTCCCCGCCGACCGCCTCGATCTCGGCCGAGATCTCCAGCGCCGTCCGCTTGTGGGTGCCCTTGAACAGCAGGTGCTCGAGGAAGTGGGAGGCGCCGGACATGCCCGGCGTCTCGTCCCGGGAGCCGATCCCGACCCAGATGCCCAGCGAGGCGCTCCGGGTCGTGGGGATGGCTTCCGTGACGATGCGCAGACCACTCGGCAGGACGGTCCGTTTTACGCCGTCCTGCAGGGTCTTAGTAGAGGTTTTCATCCGTTTTAGGGCGGCGGCGGGGTGGTCGGATGGGACGCGGGCCGGCCTTCCGGCCGGCCCGCGGTTGTTGCTCGATGTCACTGGTGATTACTCGCGGGGCTCGCCGCCACCGGAGCGCTCGCCACCCGAGCGCTCACCACCGGAACGCTCGCTGCTGGACCGCTGACGGCGACGACGGGGCTCGCCGCCACCCTCGCCACGGTCGCCGCTGCGGTCGCCACGGGGCTCGCGGGCCGGACGGCCCTCGCCACCGGACGCGGCGGGAGCGGCCGCGGGGGCCGCCTCGCCCTCGGGGCGGACCTTGTCGAGGTAGATCTTGCCGCGGGCGTCGATGTCAGCGATGGACACCTCGACCTTGTCGCCGACGTTGAGGAAGTCCTCGACCTTCTCGACGCGCTTGCCGTCGCCCACCTTGGAGATGTGCAGCAGGCCGTCGCGGCCGGGCAGCAGCGAGATGAACGCGCCGAACGCGGCCGTCTTCACCACCGTGCCGAGGAACTTGTCGCCGACCTTGGGCAGCGTCGGGTTGGCGATCGCGTTGATCCGCTCGACCGCCGCCTCGGCCGACGGGCCGTTGGTGGCGCCGACGTAGATCGTGCCGTCGTCCTCGATCGAGATGTCGGCGCCGGTCTCGTCCTGGATCGCGTTGATCGTCTGGCCCTTGGGGCCGATGACCATGCCGATCTTGTCGACCGGGATCTTCACCGAGGTGACCCGCGGCGCGTACTCCGACATCTCGGCCGGGGCGTTGATCGCCTGCTCCATGACCCCGAGGATCGTGGCGCGGGCCTCGTGGGCCTGCTGCAGAGCCCCGGCCAGCACGTCCGACGGGATGCCGTCGAGCTTGGTGTCCAGCTGCAGGGCGGTCACGAACTCACTCGTACCGGCGACCTTGAAGTCCATGTCACCGAACGCGTCCTCGGCGCCCAGGATGTCGGTCAGCGCGACGTACTGCGTCTTGCCGTCGACCTCGTCCGAGATCAGGCCCATGGCGATGCCGGCCACCGGCGCCTTCAGCGGCACACCGGCGCTGAGCAGCGACAGCGTCGAGGCGCAGACCGAGCCCATCGAGGTCGAGCCGTTGGAGCCGAGGGCCTCGGAGACCTGGCGGATCGCGTACGGGAACTCCTCGCGCGTGGGCAGCACGGGCACGAGGGCCCGCTCGGCCAGCGCGCCGTGGCCGATCTCGCGGCGCTTCGGCGAGCCCACCCGGCCGGTCTCACCGGTCGAGTAGGGCGGGAAGTTGTAGTTGTGCATGTAGCGCTTGGACTTCTCCGGCGCCAGGGTGTCGAGCGCCTGCTCCATGCGCAGCATGTTCAGGGTGCTGACGCCGAGGATCTGGGTCTCGCCGCGCTCGAACAGCGCCGAGCCGTGGACCCGGGGCAGCACGCCGACCTGGGCCGAGAGCGGGCGGATGTCCCGCGGGCCGCGGCCGTCGATGCGGACCTGGTCGCGCAGGACGCGCTGGCGCACCTCGGACTTGGTGACCGAGCGGAAGGCCGCGCTGATCTCCTTCTCGCGACCCTCGAAGCGCTCGTCGAGCAGCTCGTGCGCCTTGGCCTTGACCAGGTCGAGGGCCTCCTCGCGCTCCTGCTTGGCCGCGATCTTGAGGGCCTCGGCGGTCTCCTCGCGGACGGCCTCGGTCACCGCGGTGTAGACGTCGTCCTGGTAGTCCAGGAAGACCGGGAACTCCACGGCCGGCTTGGAGGCGATCTCGGCCAGCTCGCTCTGCGCGCGGCAGAGCTCGCGGATGGCCGGCTTGGCCGCCTCGAGGCCGCTGGCCACGACCTCCTCGGTCGGGGCGGTGGCGCCACCGGCGATCAGCTTGACCGCGTTCGGCGTGGCCTCGGCCTCGACCATCATGATGGCGACATCGCCGTCGGCCAGGACGCGCCCGGCGACCACCATGTCGAAGGTGGCCCGCTCGAGCTCCTCGATGGTCGGGAAGGCGACCCACTGGCCGTCGATGTGCGCGACCCGGGTCGAGCCGATCGGGCCGCTGAAGGGCAGGCCGGAGAGCTTGGTCGACAGCGAGGCGCCGTTCATGGCGACCACGTCGTACGGGTGCGACGGGTCGAGCGCGAGAACGGTCTCGACGACCTGGACCTCGTTGCGCAGGCCCTTGGTGAACGACGGGCGCAGCGGGCGGTCGATCAGGCGGCAGGTGAGGATCGCGTCCTCGCTGGGCCGGCCCTCGCGGCGGAAGAACGAGCCGGGGATGCGGCCCGCGGCGTACATCCGCTCCTCGACGTCGACGGTCAGCGGGAAGAAGTCGAAGTGCTCCTTCGGCTGCTTGCTGGCCGTGGTCGCGGAGAGGACGGTGGTGTCGCCCAGCTGGACGATGACCGAGCCGGCGGCCTGCTTGGCCAGCCGGCCGGTGGAGAAGATCACCTCGCGGGTGCCGAAAGACCCGTTGTCGATGACGGCGGTGCGAGATTCGGTGCCTAGAGCGTTGTTCTGCTCTGTCATGTGGTGCGGTACTCCTTCGTCGAGGACCCGGCGGTCTACACAGCGCGGTTGATTTCAGGCTGCCGGTCTTCGATCGAAGTGCCCAGGAATGATGCCTGGGAACCACTACCGAGGACCGGTGGCTTGCCTGCGTACCGCGCGGGTCCGTGGGTTGTGCGGTACGGGGGAGCGGCCCGGTGGCCACTCCCCCGTCAGATCAGCGGCGCAGGCCGAGACGCTCGATGAGCGTCCGGTAGCGCGCGATGTCCTTCTTCTGAACGTAGTTGAGCAGGCGGCGGCGACGGCCGACCAGCAGCAGCAGACCACGACGGCTGTGGTGGTCGTGCTTGTGTACCTTGAGGTGCTCGGTGAGGTCGGCGATCCGCTTGGTCAGCATCGCGACCTGGACCTCGGGGGATCCGGTGTCGCCGTCCTGCGCCTTGTACTCGTCGATGATCTTGTTCTTGGTCTCTTGATCGAGCGCCATGTTCTCCGAACTTCTGTGTTGCCGGTGATCTCGGGATCCGCACCCGCGGCGTCGGGCAGGCACGCGGAACCGTTGGCTGGATAAGCCAGCCGCGCCTCAACCCTACCAGGCAGTCACCGAAGCAACACTCGGGTCTGTTCCACGTCGGCCCGGATCTGATCGATCAAGGGCTCGATCGCCGTGTAGGTGACCTGTCCGCGCAGGTGGGCGACGAAATCGATGCTGACCAGCTCGCCGTAGAGATCACCGTCGAAGTCCAGCACGTACGCCTCGACCCGGCGCTCGGTGCCCTCGAAGGTCGGGTTGGTGCCGACCGAGACGCTGGCCGGCATCGGCTTGCCGTCCTGCCGCAGGAAGTACGCCGCGTAGACGCCGTCGGCCGGGATGGCCGCGTAGCGGTGCGTCGCCAGGTTGGCCGTCGGGAAGCCGAGCTCGCGCCCGCGCTGATCACCCCGGACCACCACGCCGGTGACCTGATGCGGCCGGCCCAGGGCGTCGGCCGCGGCCCGCACGTCACCCTTCTCGACACAACCCCGGATGTACGTCGAGGAGAAGACCAGCCCATGGTCGGTGACCAAGGGGGCGTCCTCGACCGTGAACCCCGAGGAGGCGCCGAGCCGCTCCAGCAAAGCGGCGTCGCCGGCCGCCTTGTGCCCGAACCGGAAGTTGTCGCCGATCACCACGGCCGCCGCGTGCAGCGACTCGACCAGCACGTCACGCACAAACGCCTCGGGCGTGAGCTGCGAGAACTCCGGGGTGAAGGGGACCACGCAGAGCGCGTCGGCGCCCAGCTGCTCGATCAGCTCGGCCTTGCGGGCCGGCTCGGTCAGCACGGCCGGGTGCGAACCGGGCCGCACCACCTCGGCCGGATGCGGGTCGAAGGTCACCACCACCGACGGCAGCCCCATGTCGTGGGCCCGCTTCACCGCATGCCCGATGATCATCTGGTGGCCGCGGTGCACACCGTCGAAGACGCCGATCGTGACGACCGACCGGCCCCAGCCCTCCGGCACCGATTCGAAGCCTCGCCACCGCTGCATGTCCGCGCACCCCTTCGGTGTTCGCCCGTCTAGCGGTTCTCAGCGTATCGGGCGTGATGCCCGAACCCGGGCCGGGCACATCACAGGTGACGGGTCACGCAGGCGCGAGGACGATCTCGGCCCGGGCCCGGCCCGCACGCTCGGAGACGATGGCCAGGAGCTCGCCGGCCGGCGAGAAGACGGCATACGGCCCGGTAAGGCCGACCGGGGTCAGCGGACCGCCGTGGCTGAGCACGCGAGCCTCGTCGGCCGTGGCCTCACGCTGCGGAAACGCCTGACGTGCGGCTTCGGCCATCGGGAGCGTCACCACGTCGGGCTCGCGCTCGGCCAGCTGCTCCAGCGTGAGCGCCTCGGTCAAGGTCAGGCCGCCCACCGCCGTACGCCGGAGAACCGTGAGATGACCGCCGACCTCGAGCCCGGCGCCGAGATCGCGCGCGATCGAGCGGATGTAGGTGCCCGAGGAGCAGGTGACGTCGACGTCCACGTCGACGAAGTCGCCCTCGCGCCGGATGGCGAGCACGTCGAGCCGGGAGATCGTCACCCGCCGGGCCGGGATCTCGACCGCCTCGCCGTCGCGGACCCGCTTGTAGGCCCGCTGACCGTTGATCTTGATGGCGCTCACGGCGCTGGGCACCTGGTCGATCTCGCCCCGCTGCCTGGCCAGCCCGTCGCGGATCGCCTCGTCGGTCACGTGACCGGCCGGCGCGGTCGCGGTGATCTCCCCCTCGGCGTCGTCGGTGATCGTCGACTGCCCGAGCCGGATCGTCGCCGAGTAGCTCTTCTCCGACCCGATCACGTAGGTGAGCAGCCGCGTCGCCTTGTTGACGCCGACGATCAGCACGCCGGTGGCCATCGGGTCGAGCGTGCCGCCGTGTCCCACGCGCCGGGTCTTGGCCAGCCGCCGGATCCGCGCCACCACGTCGTGCGAGGTCATCCCCGCCGGCTTGTCCACCACGATCAGTCCGTCCGCGCTCACCCGACCACCTTAGGGTCCGGCGGTTCGGCTTCCGGCGCGGGTCACGGTCAGGGCGCGGCCGTCCGCAGCTCCGCGCCGACCACGGCCCAGCGGGACGAGCGCCAGCGCCACACCGTGCCGGCGAAGCGGATGCCGATGAGCAGGGCGAGGCCGGCCCAGACGCCGCCCAGGCCGAGGTCGAGCCAGTAGGCGAGCCAGATCGCGGGCAGGAAGCCCAGCAACGTCGCGGCCAGCGTGATGTTGCGCAGGAAGCGGACGTCGCCGGCCCCGATCAGCACGCCGTCGAGGGCGTAGACGATGCCGGCGAACGGCATCAGCCCGATGAACCAGGGCCAGACCACCGCCGCCTGGTCGTGCACGGCCGGGTCGGGCGTGAACCAGCCCGGGATGACGCCGGCGCCGGCCGCGGCCAGCGCGGCGAAGACCACCCCGGCGAGACCGCCGGCGATCGTGACGCGCCGGGCGATGTCCTGGGCCACGGCCGCGTCGCCGGCGCCGAGGGCGGCCCCGACCAGCGACTGGGCGGCGATGGCGACGGCGTCGAGGGCGAGCGCGCTGAAGAACCAGAGCTGCAGCGCGATCTGGTGGGCGCCGACCGCGGCCACCCCGAAACGGCTGGCCACGGCGGTGGCCGACAGGAAGCAGACCTGGAACGAGGCGCCCCGGATCAGCAGGTCCCGGCCGAGCACGATCTGCTGCCCGATCACGCGCGGGACGGGTCGCAGGGCGCGCGTCTCCCGGACGAGCGCGGCCAGGAAGAGCCCACCGGAGACGCTCTGGGCCACCACGTTCGCCACCGCGGAGCCGTTGAGGCCCCAGCCGGCCGGGTAGACCAGCACCGGGCAGAGGATCGCCGAGAGCACGTTCGCCCCGAGCACGAAGAACAGCGGCCGCCGGGTGTCCTGGACGCCGCGCATCCAGCCGTTGCCGGCCGCGGCGAGCAGCAACCCCGGGATGCCGAAGGAAGCGATCCGCAGCCAGTGGGCGGCCGCGTCGGCGGTCTCCTCGTTGCCGGCCAGCGCGTGGACCAGCGGCCCGGCGCCGGCCTGGGCCAGCACGATCAGCAGGACGCTCAGCCCCAGCGCGAGCCAGGAGGCCTGGACGCCCTCGGCGACGGCGGCGGCCCGGTCCCCCGCCCCGAATCGGCGGGCGGCCCGCCCGGTGGTGCCGTAGGCCATGAGGGCGCCGAACCACGCGGCGACCGACATGACCGTCCCGCTGACGGCCACCGCCGCGAGCGGCACGGCCCCGAGGTGGCCGACGACCGCGGTGTCGACCAGCACGTAGAGCGGCTCCGCGGCGAGCACGACCAGCGCGGGCAGGGCCAGCGCCGCGATCCGCCGGGCCGAGGCGGGTGAGTCAGACCGGGCAGGCGGGCTCATGGAAAGTCATGATGCCCGCCCGGCCGTAAGGAGTGCAACCTAGCCAGGTGCTTACTGACGAGTGTCCATCGACGTCTGCAGGGCGCGGCGCAGGGCCTCGCGGGCTTCGTCGGCGGCGGTGGGCTTCGACTTGGCAGCCATGATCGTGGTCCTTCCACGGTGGGTTAAGACACGGAGCGGCATCGCGGGGCCGGTCCGGGATCGCCGGACGTCTGGCGAGGGCGACGCGGCCCGGGCGGGTGGGCCCGGGTGGCTCGAGGTCTCGCGGCGGGCAGTGGTCACGACCGCGCGGAACCTAATCACCGTTCAGGACCCAAACTAACGTTCAGTCAGGCCGGCGGCCGCCCGGTTCCCACGCATCGGGACACGAAAAAGGCCGGTGTCGCCACAGCGACACCGGCCGACAGACCAGACGGACTACTCCGTGAGATTGGCGTCCAGGAGATCCTTGACTTGCTGGACGACCTCCTCGGGCGTCCCATGACCGGTGAACCCGGCGGCCAGGCGATGACCGCCCCCACCGAGCGCCACCGCCACCGCGCTGACGTCGACCGCGCCCTTGGAGCGCAGCGACACCGCCCACTCCCCGGCCGTCATCTCCTTGACCACCACGGCCACGTCGGCCTCGGCCACGCTGCGGACCGGATCGATCAGCGACTCCAGCACGTACGGCTTCTGGTCGTACCGCTCCAGGTCGGCCTTGGTGGCGTACGTCCAGACGAGGCCGCGGCCACCGGCCGCCGCGACATCCAGAACGGCCCGGCCCAGCACCTCGCCGGAGAGCTTCATCGCCCCGAACGGGCGGGTGTCGAAGATCCGCCGCGAGATCTCGGCCGGACGGATGCCGGTGGCGATCAGCCGGGCCGCCAGCTCGTGCACCTCGGGCGTGGTCAGGTCGAACTTGAAGGAGCCGGTGTCGGTCGACAACGCCACGTACAGACACTCGGCGATCTCGGCGTCGAGCGGCACCCCGAGCCGGCTCAGCAGGCTCTCGGCCACCACCGAGGTCGCGGCGGCCCGCGGGGCGACCAGGTTGATGCCGCCGAAGCCCGTGTTCGACGCGTGGTGGTCGAGCACGATCACCGCCGGCGCCGCGGGCAGCAGGGTCACCAGGTCACCCAGGCGCGACTCGGCGGCCACGTCAAAGATCAAGATCAAGGCCGGGGTGCGGTACGCGTCGTGCTCGGCCACCAGCAGGTCGCCGCCGGGCAGATCACGGTACGGAACCGGCACCTCGAACTCACCCGGGAAGGTGGCCCGCAACCGGGTGAGACCGAGCCGGCGCAGGCCCAACGCGAAGCCGAGCATGCTGCCGAGCGCGTCCCCGTCCGGGTTCACGTGACAGATGAGCTGAACCTCGTCGTCCGGGGCGAGCGCGCGGATCGCGTCCACGGCGGCCGTCCACTCGAGGTCGGCCACGCCCCCGATCACCGCCGGCGCCCCGCCGGAACCGCCCGCCACGGCCGCGGCGCCGGCCCCGCCGAAGCTCCAAGCCGACGTCGGCCCGAAGGCGCCGTCGGCCGGCCGGGGAACGGCCCCGGGGGCGAGACCCCCGGGGGCGCTGGGTGAGGACGTCACCCCTGGTCCTCGCGGGCGCCCACCCGCTCGGTGACCTCGTCGTCGTCCTCGTCGTCCTCGGACTTGTACGGGTCGGGGTCGCCGGCGTACTGCTTGCCGGCGGCCAGCCGCTGGACCTCCTCGTCGCGCAGGCGCGCCTCGGCCAGCAGGTGGTCGATCTCCTTGGCCTGGTCCTGCACGTTGTCCTGGCTGAAGGCCAGGCTCGGCGAGTGCCGCAGCCCCAGGGCGTGGCCGACGCGGGTGCGCAGCATGCCCTTGGCACTCTCCAGCGCGGCCTTGGTCGCCGCCTGCTCGGTCGGGTCGCCGAGCACCGTGTAGAACACGGTCGCCTCGCGCAGATCGCCCGTGATCCGCGCGTCCGTGATGGTCACCATGCCGAGCCGGGGATCTTTGATCTCTCGTACCAGCGATGCCACCAGCTCCCGCACGCGCTCCGCATGACGGCGCGTCTTGGCCGGGTCCGACATATCGCCCACCTCCGACTGTGATCCCGCGGGTCTCACCTACCCCCGCCCAACTGCTGAAGAGTACCCACCCCGCGGGGAGGGCGAACTAGTCGTCCTCCCCGTAGAGGCGGCGCTTGACCGAGAGCAACTCGATCTCGGGGCGGCCAGCCACCTGGTTCTCACAGGTGTCGATGACGGCGCGGGCCTGAGCGGGCTCGGCGGCGACCACGGCCACCCCCAGCTGGGCCCGGCCGTGCAGGTCGTGCATGCCCACCTCGGCCGCGCTGACCTCGAATTTCTTCAGCATGGCGAGAATCGGGCGGACGTAGGAACGCTTCTGCTTGAGCGAGCGGGAGTCGCCGGGCAGGAGCAGGTCGAACACTGCGGTCTCCGTATACATCAGCGGGAAGGTTACCGCTGGGGTACGACAGTTTTCAGGTGGTTTTCCGGGCGATCAGCACGTCGCGCTCGATGCCCTGGTCGACGCGGTGCTCCAGGGGCGCCTGGGGGACCAGGGTGAGCCCGTTGGCCAGCAGGATGTCCTCGGCCAGCTCCCGCTTGGCGACCTTGGTGTTCCAGGACAGGCCGATCGCGGCGCCGGGGCGCAGCAGCGGCAGCCAGCCCGGCACCGCGCGCTCCAGCAGGTCGAGCGGGCGCCGCGTGATGCCGCCCTCGTCGTCGTAGCTGCCGTGCGCGACCCCGTACGGCAGGTCGGCCACCAGGACGTCGGCCACCCCGCCGCGCAGCAGGCCCTCGAGCTGGGTGGTGTCGGCCTGCAGGACGGTGATCTTCTGCACCGCGCCCGCCTTGTGGTCGTCCTTGCTGGCGGCCAGGGTGACCTCGAGCCGGCGGGCGGCCCGCTTGCCCTGGCGCCGCACCGGCACCAGCTCGGCCGTGTGCTTGAGGCGCTTGCGCTTGAGCCAGGTCTGGAGGAACAGCTTGTACGCCTCGACGTCCTTCCCGTCGATCTCCACCCCGACGCCGTCGTAGCCGTACATCAGCGCCTGGTTGAGCGTCGTTCCGCGGCCACAGAGCGGGTCGAGGACGGTGAGGTGCCCGTCGAGCATCTTCCCGGCCGAGGCGGAAGCGAGCAGTGTCAGATTGAGCACGAGCTTGGTGAACTGCTCGTTGGTCTTCCCGGCGTACTTCGGAATCGTGATCAGGTCGCTGTCGTACCGCGCCAGGGGCGTCATCCCGATCGGCCGCAACAGCTCGTCCATCCGCTCGAACAGCGCATACGCCGACGACAAGTTCGACAAGTACGAAATATCCCGAGCGGTCAGCTCTCCGGCGAAGGTCAGGTAGTCCACTCCGCCGAGCTCAGTGACTCCGGTATCGGAAATGTCGGATGAGAGCACCGGCCCGAAGGCAGACAGCTCAGCCAGAGCGAGGCGCGAAGCCTGATCGGCATAGACACGGTTGGCGGAGGGCGCGAGGAGCAGGGCGTACCGGGACATGGGCTACATCTTCGCAGGCACCGCGAGATCTTCGCAGGCACCGCGAGCGGCCCGCCAGGCGCAACCACCGCACCGTGGGGGTTTGGGGGCTCGGCCCCCATCGCAGGCACAGGTAGCGAAAGCCCCCCGTCCGCGCTTTCCGCGGACAGGGGGCTCCCACAATGCTTTCGCTACGCGCGCGGCTTCTCGCGCATCTCGAAGGTCTCGATCACGTCGCCGACCTGCGGGGTGCCGAAGCCGCTCAGGGTCAGACCACACTCGAAGCCCTCGCGGACCTCGGTCGCGTCGTCCTTGAAGCGGCGCAGGGAGCTGATCGTGACGTTCTCGGCCACCACGACGCCCTCCCGCAGGATGCGGGCCTTGGCGTTGCGGCGGATGAGACCGCTGCGGACCAGACAGCCGGCGATGAGACCGATCTTGGACGAGCGGAAGACCTCGCGGATCTCCGCCGTGCCCTGCTCGACCTCTTCGTACTCCGGCTTGAGCAGACCCTTGAGCGCGGCCTCGATCTCCTCGATGGCCTGGTAGATCACGCTGTAGTAGCGGATCTCCACGTTCGCCCGGTCGGCCATCTCCTTGACCTTGTTCGAGGCCCGGACGTTGAAGCCGATGATCGTGGCGGTCGCGTCCGAGGAGGCGCTCGCCAGGTTCACGTCGCTCTCGGTGATCGCACCGACGCCGCGGTGGATGACCTTGAGCTGGATCTCGTCCGGAATCTCGATCTTGAACAGCGCGTCCTCGAGGGCCTCGACCGAACCGGACGAGTCGCCCTTGATGACCAGGGTGAGCGAGGTCTTCTCGCCCTCCTTGAGCTGCTCCATGAGCGTCTCGAGAGTCGCCTTGGTGCGCGAGTTGGCGAAGCTCGCCGCGCGACGGCGGGCCTGCCGCTGCTCGGCGATCTGGCGCACCGTGCGGTCGTCCTCGCCGGCCAGGAACGTGTCACCCGCGCCCGGCACCGAGGTCAGACCGAGGACCAGGACCGGACGGGCCGGCAGAGCCTCGGCGACCACGTTGCCGTTCTCGTCGAGCATGGCGCGGACGCGGCCGTGCGCGCCGCCCGCCACGATCGAGTCGCCGGCCCGCAGCGTGCCCTTCTGGACCAGGACGGTCGCGACCGCACCACGGCCCTTGTCGAGGTGCGACTCGACGATCGCGCCCTGCGCCGACCCGTCGACCGGAGCGGTCAGCTCCAGCGAGGCGTCGGCGGTCAGCAGGACCGCCTCGAGCAGATCGTCGATGCCGGTGCCGGGCTTGGCCGCGACGTTGACGAACATCGTGTCGCCGCCGTACTCCTCGGCCAGCAGGCCGTAGTCGGCCAGCTGCTGCCGCACCTTCTCGGGGTTGGCGTCCGGCTTGTCGACCTTGTTGACCGCGACCACGATCGGCACCTCGGCCGCCTTGGCGTGGTTGAGCGCCTCGACCGTCTGCGGCATGACGCCGTCGTCGGCCGCCACGACCAGGATGACGATGTCGGTGACCTGGGCGCCACGGGCACGCATGGCGGTGAACGCCTCGTGACCCGGGGTGTCCAGGAACGTGATCGCCCGGTCCTCGCCGTTGTGCTCGTAGGAGACCTGGTAGGCGCCGATGTGCTGGGTGATGCCACCCGCCTCGCCGGCGACCACGTTGGTCTTGCGGATCGCGTCCAGCAGCTTCGTCTTACCGTGGTCGACGTGACCCATGACGGTCACGACGGGCGGGCGGACGACCAGCCGGTCCTCGGCCACCTCGGCGTCGAGGTCGATGTTGAACTGCGCGAGCAGCTCACGGTCCTCGTCCTCGGGGCTGACGATCTGCACGTTGAAGCCCAGGTGCTCACCGAGCAGCAGCAACGTGTCGTCGGAGCACGACTGCGTCGCCGTCACCATCTCGCCCAGGTTGAACATCTCCTGGACCAGCGAGCCGGGGTTCGCGTTGATCTTGTCGGCGAAGTCGGAGAGCGACGCGCCGCGGGAGAGCCGGATCTCCTGACCCTGACCCCGCGGAGCGCCGGAGCTCATCTGCGGGGCGGACAGGTTGTCGAACTCTTGACGCCGCTGCTTCTTCGACTTGCGGCCACGGGTCGGCCGGCCACCCGGACGCCCGAAGGCACCCGCGGCACCGCCGCCACGACCGCGACCGCCGCCACCGGGACGACCCGGAGCACCGGCACCGGCCGGAGCGCCGCCACCACCACCGGGGCCGCCACGGTAGCCACCGCCACCGCCGCCACCACCGGGGCCACCGCGGTAGCCGCCACCACCGGCGCCGCCACCGCCACCGGGACGGAAGCCGCCACCGGCGCCGCCGCCACCACCGGGACGGAAGCCGCCGCCACCGGCGCCGCCACGGCCACCGCCGCCACCACCGGGGCCGCCACGGCCACCGGCGCCGCCACCCGGGCGGCCGGGACCGGCCGGGCGCTGGGCGGGCATGGAGGCGGGACTGGGCCGCGGGGGCATCGACGCGGGACTGGGCCGCGGGGGCATGCCCGGCTGGTTGGGCCGGGGCATGGAAGCCGGCGAGGGACGGGCGGCGTTGCCACCCGAGACGCCGAACGGGTTGTTACCCGGGCCACGCGACGGCGGGCGCGGGGTGTTGCCACCGGCCGGGCCGGGGCGGGGACCGGACGGGGTGCCGCCCTGCGGGGCCGGACGGGCCGCGGGCGAACCCGGGCGCGGCGGGACCGAGCCGGGACCCGGGCGCGGGCCCGGACCACGGGGCGCGCCGCTGTCGGCCGGGGGCTGCTGCGCCCGGCGCTCGGCGTCGCGGGTGCGGGCGGCCTGAGCGGCCTTGACCGCGGCCTCCTGCTCGGCCTTGAGCGCCGAGGCACGGGCCTCGGCCGCCGCGACCTCGATGTCGTGGGCGCTGGCCGGCTTGGTGACCGGGCCGGGCGTGGGGCCCGGGCGGACGGGAGCCGGCGGCTTGGGACGCGGGAACGCGCCGGGCGTCGGGGCCGGCGACGACGGGGCGCTGGGCGCTCCGGCGGCGGGGCCGGGCCGGCGCGGCGGCTGGGGCCGCACTGACGGCGGAGCCGGGCGCGCCGCGGACGGCGCGCTGGGCGCAGCACTGCTGGCCGCGGGCGCGGCCGGGGCGGGGGCCGCCGGAGCGGAACCTGCCTCGAGGGCGCCACGCAGCCGCCGGGCCACGGGGGCCTCGACCGTGCTGGATGCGGATTTGACGAACTCGCCCATCTCCTTGAGCTTGGCGAGAACGGTCTTGCTGTCGACCCCGAGCTCCTTGGCGAGCTCGTGTACGCGGGCCTTTCCTGGCACTGCACTCCTCACTTCGAGGTCGTGCGAGCGCACCCGCAACGACCTCACTCGTGCACTAGAAGCCTGTTCATTTCAGGGACTTCATCGTGTGCTCATCTGGGTCGTCCTACCTTGCTGGGTCATGACGCGGCCACGTCGGCCACATCATCGGTCGTTCCGCACGACAAGGCCGTACGGATGTGCTCGGCCAGCAATCCGGTGTCAGCAACACCGGTGAGACGCAGCGCGCGCCCGAAGGCGCGACGCCGCTCCGCCAGCGCGAAGCAAGCCGGATCGGGATGCAGATGCGCTCCCCGGCCCGGCAGTCGGCGGCCCGGATCGGGCTGGAGCCGGAGATCATCCCCGGAACCGGCCGCGACGAACCGAATCAATTCACTGGCCGGCGCGCGTTTGCGGCAACCGACACAGGTACGTGTCGGACCGACCATGAGAAAGTCTACTCCTCGCACCTGCCGAACGCGTATCCGGTCAGCTTCCCGCCTCGGCCGCATCGCGGTCGGAGGCGCCGGCCGGCTCGTTGTCCGGCCGGATGTCGATGCGCCACCCGGTGAGCCGGGCCGCGAGCCGGGCGTTCTGCCCCTCCCGGCCGATCGCCAGCGAGAGCTGGAAATCGGGCACGGTGACCCGGGCCGTCCGGCTGGCCGCGTCCACCACCTCGACCCGCAGGGCCTTGGCCGGTGAGAGCGCGTTGCCGACGAACTGCGCCGGATCCTCCGAGAAGTCGATGATATCGATCTTCTCGCCGTGCAGCTCGCTCATCACGGCCCGGACCCGCTGGCCCATGGGACCGATGCAGGCGCCCTTGGCGTTCACGCCCGGCACGGTCGAATGCACCGCGATCTTCGTACGGTGACCTGCCTCACGGGCGATCGCGGCGATCTCGACGACGCCGTCGGCGATCTCCGGCACCTCGAGCGCGAACAGCTTCTTGACCAGGGCCGGGTGGGAGCGGGAGAGGGTCACCTGGGGGCCGCGGAAGCCCTTGGCGACGTGCACCACGATGGCCCGGATGCGCGACCCGTGCTCGTACGGCTCGCCGGGGACCTGCTCGGACTGCGGCAGCACGGCCTCGATCTTGCCGAGGTCGACGATGACGATGCCCTTCTCGGCCCGGGCGGCGTCGGCCTGCACGATGCCGGTGACCAGGTCGCCGTCGCGTCCCGCGTACTCACCGAAGTGCTGCTCGTCGGTGGCCTCGCGCAGCCGCTGCAGGATGACCTGCTTGGCCGTCATGGCCGCGATGCGGCCGAAGTCGTGCGGGGTGTCGTCCCACTCGCGCACCACCGTGCCGTCGGCGTCCAGCTCCTGCGCCAGCACCGACGCGACGCCGGTCTTCCGGTCGATCTCCACCCGGGCGTGGCTCTGCGCGCCGTCCGTGTGCCGGTACGCCGTCAGAAGAGCGGTCTCGATGGCCGCCAGAATCGTCTCGAACGGGATCTCCCGCTCGCGCTCCAGGGCGCGCAGCGCCGCGAGGTCGATGTTCACTCCTCGCCCTCCCTATCGTCGGTGTCGATGTCGTCGTCGTCCTCGTCGCCGAAGTCGGCCTCGTCGAGCCGCTTGAACTCGATCTGCACCTTGCCGGCGCCGAGCTCGGGGTAGCGCAGCTCGTGCGGTGTGCCGTCGACGTCGAGCACGATGCCCTCGTCGCCGGCCTCGGTCACCCGGCCGGTCATGCCGTTCACGGCGACCAGCCGGCCCCGGTTGCGCCGCCAGTGGCGCGGCTCGGTCAGCGGCCGGTCCACGCCCGGGGAGCCGACCTCCAGTTGGTACTCCCCCGCGAGGACCTCGTCACCGCGCTCCTCGGCGGCGTCGAGCGCCTCCGAGATCGCGCGGGAGACGACGGCCACGTCGTCCAGGCTGATGCCGCCGTCGGTGTCGACCAGGACGCGGACCACGTGCCGGCGCCCGGCCCGGGCGACGGCGACGTCCTCCAGGTCGTAACCGGCCTCGGCGACCACCGGCTCGATCACGGCGCGAACCCGGGCGCGGGCCGCGGCCAGGTCGACGCGGGGCGCCGCGGGAACCCGCTGCTCCGCCTCGTCCCGCCTTTTCTGCCCGCCGGGGCGCCCTCCAGGCCGGGCACCGGCGCGACCACGCTGCGTCATCGGGCTCGACCCTTCTTCCCAAAAAATCAGAAACGACTCTATGCCGCCGGGCGATGGGCCCCGCGGCTGACGCAGAGCGTAACGCGCCGGTCGCATCGACCGTTCGCCGCCGCACCGATTCGGCGCCATCCGCAGGTCACCACGCGTACCGCATGGTGTTGACTGGCGCCGTGCGGGAGAAATGGGAGATCGGACACAGCCGCCGGTGGGTGCTCGCCGCCGCCGGCCTGAGCGCCGCCGCCCTGACCGGGTGCGGCCTGCTCGACGACGACGAGCCGGAGCCGCCGAAGGCCCCCGATCCGCTCGAACCCCTGCTGGCCGAGGCACTGGCCCTCGCCGCCGCGTACGACCAGGCCGTCGTCAGCCAGCCGGGCCTGCGCACGCGCCTCGCGCCGCTGGCCGAGGACCACCGCACGCACGCCGCCGAGATGTCCCGGCTGATCGGTGAACCGCCGGCGTCCGCTCCCGCGCCGAGCGCCGGTGCCGGCCCGGCGACCACGGTGGCCGCGCTGCGCCAGGCCGAGCAGGCGGCGCAGAAGACCGCGGTGGCGGCCTGCCAGGTGGCCACCCCCGACCGGGCCGGGCTGGTCGGGTCGATCGCCGCGTGCCGGGCCACCCACGCCGAGGCCCTGCGATGAACGAGCAGCTCGGGGCGGCTCTGGCCGCCGAGGAGGCCGCCATCTACGCGTACGGGGTGATCGGGGTCCACCTCAACAGCACCGGCGACGTGACCGAGGCGCGGGCCGCCGAGCAGGCCCACCGGCAGCGGCGCGACTACCTGGTCGGCCGGTTGTCGCAGCTCAAGGCCAGCTCGGCGCCGTCGCCGGCCGGCTATCAGCTGCCGTGGGCGGTGACCGACCGGGCCACCGCGCTCAAGCTGGCCATCCAGGTCGAGGACGGGGTGGCGCAGGGCTGGCGCCCGGTCCTGCCGGTGACCGAGGCCGCCGACCGGAGCACCGCGCTGGCCGCGATGACCGAGGCCGCGGTGCGGGCCACCCGCTGGCGGCGGCTGGCCGAGGTCAGCCCGGCCACAGTGGCCTGGCCGGGACGCCCCGATTAGTCCGTTCTACCGCTACGCGCTGTAGACCTTTCGCGCACACATTCATCCCACAGAATGACGGGGTGCTGGAGGAGATCGATCTCACCTCGCCCCGCGGACGGCTGGCCGTGCGTCTCCGGGACGTCATCGAGGCCCGCTGGACGGCCGAGGTCCAGGCGATCGGGGTGCACGGCTCGCTCGCGCACGGTGACGACCACGACGGCAGCGACGTCAACCTGCAGGTGATCACGTACCGCCCCGGGGCCGGGCCGAAGCCGGCCCTGCGCCGGGTCGACGGCATCCTGGTCGACCTGCGGGTGACCACCGGCGACGAGGGCATGCGCCGGGCCCTCGATCTGACTCCGCAGTGGCCGCTGACCACCGACTGCCTGGTCAGCACCCGCGCGCTGCACGATCCGCGGGGCTGGTTCGGCGCCCGGCGCGACGCCCACCTGGCCCGGCTGGCCGAGGCCCGGCCGCCGGAGTTCACCGGGGCGGCCCGGCACGACTGGGAGGTGGCGGCGTCCGCGCACGACCGGGCCGTGCGGCTCGCCGAGTGGTACGAGACCGACGCCGCCCTCGTCATGATCGCCGAGGCCCGCCTGCACGCCGCCCTGGTCGCCGGCCTGCTCAGCCGCACGTACTTCCGCAACAAGGCGGACGCGGTCAAGCGCACCGGGCTGGCCTCGGCCGACGTCCAGGAGCTGGCCTCGGTCCTGAAGTCACAGGCCGAGGAGCTGACCGCCCGTGGGCGACCGGTCGACGGAAGCCTGGGCGAGCTCTTCGGCTAGGACGAACTAAGGCAGCGTCAGGATCTCCGAGCCGTCCTCGGTGACCACGAGGGTGTGCTCGAACTGGGCCGTCCACTTGCGGTCCTTGGTGACGACCGTCCAGCCGTCCTTCCAGACCTCGTACTCGTGGGTGCCGAGGGTGATCATCGGCTCGATGGTGAAGGTCATCCCGACCTCCATCACCGCGTCCAGCCGCGGATTGTCGTAATGCGGGATGTAGAGCCCGGAATGGAACGTCTCACCGATGCCGTGACCGGTGAAGTCGCGTACCACCCCGTAGCCGAAGCGCCGGGCGTAGGCCTCGATGACCCGGCCGATCGCGTTGATCGGCCGCCCCGGGGCGACCGCGCGGATGCCCCGCATCATCGCCTCGTGCGTGCGCTCGACCAGCAGCCGCGCCTGCTCGCTGACCTCGCCCACGCAGAACGTGGCGTCGGTGTCGCCGTGCACCCCGTCGAGGTAGGCCGTGACGTCGACGTTGATGATGTCGCCGTCCTCGATCACGGTCGAGTCGGGGATGCCGTGGCAGATCACCTCGTTCAGCGAGGTGCAGCAGGATTTCGGAAAACCCTTGTAACCCAGGGTCGAGGGGTACGCCCCGTGATCGCACAGGAACTCGTGGACCACCCGGTCGATCTCGTCGGTGGTCACCCCGGGCTTGCAGTGCTCGCCGGCGAGCTGGGTCGCCTGCGCCGCTATCCGCCCGGCGATCCGCATCTTCTCGATGGTCTCGGCGGTCTGCACATGGGATCCACGCCACTCTTTCGGGCGCTTCTTGCCCACGTACTCGGGGCGGGCGATCGGGGCCGGGACCGCCCGCCAGGGCGATTGCTTTCCCGGCATCAATGGGGCACGAACGGTCATAGCCCCAGCCTATCGCCGGGGCGGATGCACACCTTGGCGCCGGGCACAGCCCGGTAACAGGTCCGTTGACCTTAATCGACCGGTTCTTGCCGCGTTTCCGGCGCTGTGTAATCGTGTGTTCGTGGATCAAGAGGGGGCCGACCCGAACTTCACCGCGACCGGCGCGGTGGCCGAGGACAAGGTGACCGTGACGGTGACCGGCGAGGTGGACATGTCCACCGCCGACGCGATGTTCCGGGCCGCGACCAAGGACAACACCACCGCGGCGATCATCGATCTGCGTGAGGTCACCTTCTTCGACTCGGCCGCGATCCACGCCCTGCTGCAGCTGGCCGACCGCTACGGCGACGCCCTCACCGTCCTGCCCTCGGCCCAGGTGCGCCGGGTGCTGGAGATCTCGGGGCTGGCCACCCAGCCCTGGCTCACCGGGCCTTAGTCAGCGGCCGCCGCAGCGTCACCGCGGTGCCGGTGGGCGAGCGGCTCACCGACAGCTCGCAGAGCGCGCCGATCAGCGCGAGCCCGCGCCCGCGGAAGCCCTCCGAGTTCGTGTCGCGCCAGGTCCCGGTGTCGCGCACGGTGATCACGACCGCGTCGTCGTCGAGCGAGGCCTCCACCGTGACCACCGGTTCGGCCGGCTCGATCGGATGCTCGATCGCGTTGGCGGCCGCCTCGGAGACGGCCACGGTCACGTCGAAGACGTCGTCCTCGGGCACGCCGTTGCCGGTCAGGAAGTCCTCCAGCCGCCGCCGGAGGACACTGAGCCGGCCCGGCTCGGCCGGCAGCCGCAGCACGAACTCGCGGGGCTCGGTCACCTGCAGCGCCAGCAGTGCGATGTCGTCGCGCCGGGGCCGGCGCACGGCCTTGGCCAGCAGCTCGTCGAGCAGGTCCTCGACGTGCTCGACCGGCCGGGCGGCGTCGGCGGTCAGCTCGGCCAGGCCGCTGTCGATGCCGGCCCGCCGGTCCTCGACCAGCCCGTCGGTGTAGAGCAACAGCCGGCTACCGGGCGGCAGCTCGGTCTCCACCGTCGGGAACGTGGCCTGGGCCAGGGCGCCGATCGGCGGCCCGAGGGCCGAGGAGTAGAGGAACGTGCCCAGCTCCCCCGGCGGCACGACCACCGGCGGCGGGTGCCCGGCCGACGAGTAGCCCAGGGCGCGGGTCGCCGGGTCGTACCGCACACACACGACGGTCGCGAACTGGCGGCGCCCCAGGTTGTCGACCAGGCGGTTCAGCCGGGTCAGGGCCTCACCGCAGTCGAAGCCCTCCAGGATGTACGCCCGCAGCGCGTTCCGGAGCTGGCCCATGCCGGCCGCGGCCTGCACGCCCTTGCCGACCACGTCCCCGATGACCAGGAAGAGGCGGTCGTCCGGGGCCTCGATGACGTCGTACCAGTCGCCGCCGACCTCGGCCTCGTGGCTGCCCGGCAGGTAGCGGCCGGCCACGATCGCGCCCGGCGCCCGCGGCAGCGACTGCGGCAGGAGACTGTGCTGCAGCGTGCCGGCGATCCGGTGCTCGGTGTCGTAGAGGCGCGCGTTCTCCAGCCGCAAGCCGATGAGCCGGGCCAGCTGGGTCAGCACCGCGGGCTCCAGGGCGCCCTCGGGCGAACCCCAGACCCGCAGCTCGCCGACGGTGGCGCCGGACGTGTCGGGCAGCGGCAGCACGGTGTCGGGCTCGGCCGCCGGGTCGGCCCCACCGTCCACTTCGGCCCGCCCGCCGGGGATCGAGACCACGACCCGGCCGGCCGCCGTCATCGACCGCACCTGCCGGGCCGCCACGTCGAGCACCTCGGCCGTGGTGCGCACGGTGTTGATCGCGGCCGCCGTGTCGACCAGCCCGCGGAGCCGGCTGATGATCCGGCGGCGGGCCTGCCCGAGGTCGAGGTTGGCCCGGACCCGGGCCGTCAGATCACGGGCCGAGAACGGCTTGACCAGGTAGTCGTCGGCGCCGGCGGCCAGGCCCTCCACGGACGCCTCCTCGCCGGCCCGGGCCGAGAGCACCACGATCGGCACGTCGCGGGTGCGCTCGTCGGCCCGCAACGCGGCGATCAGCCCGAAGCCGTCCAGCCGGGGCATCATCACGTCGGTCAGCACCAGGTCGAAGCGGCGGCGCCGGGCCAGCTCGAGCGCGTCCTGCCCGTCCACCGCGACCGTCACGTCCCAGTGCGGGCCCAGCAGCCGGGCCACGTGGTCCCGCAGGTCGGCGTTGTCGTCGACCAGCAGGATGCGGCCGGGCCGGCGGTCCGCCGCGGGCGCCGGCAGCGGCAGCGTGGCCGGCTCGTCCCCGGTCCACCAGTGCGCGGCCTCCTCGGCGTACGGGCGGGCGCCGGGCCCGGGTGGGATCGCCGCGCCCTCGGTCATGATCTGGTCGGCCGGCAGATGCGCGGTGCCGAACGGGATCCGGACCGTGAAGACGCTGCCCAGGCCGGGCACGCTGGAGGAGCCGGCCGAGCCGCCGTGCAGCTCGGCCAGCTCGCGGACGAGCGCGAGGCCGATGCCGGTGCCCTCGTGGCTGCGCGACCAGGCCCCGGTGACCCGGTGGAACCGGTCGAACAGCAGCGGCTGCTGGTCGGCCGGGACGCCCACACCGGTGTCCTTGACGGACAGCACCGCGTAGCCGGCGTCGGCCCCGATCCGCACCTCGATGCGGCCGGCCGGGGTGAACTTGACCGAGTTGGAGAGGAGATTGAGGACGATCTTCTCCCACATCTCGCGGTCGACGAAGACGGGCGCCGGCAGCGGTGGCGTGTCCACCACCAGCTCCAGGCCGGCCCGCTCGGCCGCGGCGCGGAAGGTGCTGGCCACCCGGGCCGTGTAGTCGGCCAGGTCGGTGGGCCGGTAGGCCGCCCGCAAACGGCCGGACTCCAGGCGCGAGAAGTCGAGGACCGTGTTGACGAGTTTGAGCAGGCGCAGGCCGTTGCGCTGCATCGGCCGCAGGCGTTCGCGCTCCGCCGCCGGCAGCTCCGGGTCGTCCAGCATCTCCTCCAGCGGCCCGAGGATCAGCGTCAACGGCGTGCGGAACTCGTGGCTGACGTTGGAGAAGAAGTTCGTCTTGGCCTGGTCGAGGGCGGCCAGCTCGGCCGCGCGGGCCCGTTCCTGTTCGTACGCCCGCAGGTTGCCGACGGCCTGCGAGATCTGCGCCGCGGCCAGCTCGAGAAAGTTGCGGTACGCCCCCTCGAGCGCGAGATGACGGCTGAGCCCGACGACGAGCGCGCCGACCGTGGCCGTTCCCGCCGTGATCGGCAGGACGAGCGCCTCGTCGGCCGCCGTGCCGGCCGGAACCGCGATGATCTCGGTGAGCGCGACCTTGGCCGGCTTTCCGCTCTCGATCACCTGCCGGGCCACGGAGGAGTAGCCCTCGGCCTCGTCGAGAAGGAGCCGGGCGAACGGCAGATCCGCCTTGTTCTCGGCGAAGACCGCCATGGCCTCGTCCGCGAGGGCCGCCTGATCGGGTGAGCCGGCCAGCCGGGTGCCGAGCGCGCTGAGCGTGCGCACCCGGCGCGCGTTGAGCACCCGCCCGGTGGTGTCGCTGACGATGCAGAAGAAGCCCTCGACCGTGCCCGGCGCGACCCGGATCGGGTCGTACGAGATGTCGAAGTAGGCCTCTTCGAGAAACCCGTGCCGCTCCAGCAGGAAGGCGAAATCGGAACCCCAGAACGCCTCGTCGCGCTCGACCACGCCGGCGAAGAGCTCCTCCAGCACCGACCAGATCTCCGACCACATCTCGCGGCAGGGCCGCCCGAGGAACGACGGATGCTTGGCGCCCAGGGCGCTGATGTACGCGTCGTTGTAGAGCGCGCAGCGTTCCGGTCCCCACAGCACGGCGATCTGGGCCCGCGAGGCGAGCATGGTGGCCACGGCCATCCGCAGCTCGGGCGGCCACCCGGAGGGATGTCCGAGTGGGCTCAGGGACCAGTCGAAGGCCAGCATCCGGCGGCCCATCTCGCCGCCTCGTTCGAAGGCGATGCGCAACTGGCCCGGAAGGGCGTCGTCCGAACCCTCGCCCAAGGGTGCCTCCCCGCACACTCATCCGCACCAGTACGGAAAGGCACGGTAACACCGCGCAACAGGTGTCACACGGCGAGTGCCCGCCGGTCAAGTCCGGACCGCTTCCCCGCAGCTTCGACGAGGCGGCTGAAGACCCGGAGGTCATTGGTGCGCTCAGGATGCCACTGCACGCCCACCGCGTACGTCAGGGCCGGGTCCTCGATGATCTCGATGACCTCGTCCTCCGGGCACCAGCCGACCGCCCGCAGCGAGCCCGGGTCGTTCACGGCCTGGTGGTGGAACGAGTTCACCGTCAGGTGCTCACCGAGCAGCTCGTACGCCCGCGAGCCGGGCTGCACCCGCACGTCGTGCCGGCCGTAGGCGGCCGAGCCGGCGGCCAGCGGATCGGTGCCGGGCGCCCCGCGGTGCCGGTCGCTGCCGATCACATCGGGCAGGTGCTGGTGCAGCGTCCCCCCGGCGGCCACGGCCATCACCTGCATGCCGCGGCACACGCCGAGGACCGGCAGGTCGGCCTCGAGCGCGGCCTTCATCAGCACGAGCTCGGCATCGTCGCGCTCCTTGTCGATCTCGGTCTCCGGATGCCGCTCGGCCCCCCAGTGCGCCGGGTCGATGTCGTTGCCGCCGCTGAAGACGAGGCCGTCCAGCGACTCGATGACGTCGGTTCCGGGCTCGTCCGGGGTGATCAGCACGGCTCGCCCGCCGACGGCGTGCACGGCGCGGACGTACGTCATGGGGAGCATGCCCGCCATGAGGTCGTTGCTGCCGTACTGCACCTGCTGGGCGTACGCGGTCATGCCGATCAGGGGCCTGCGCATGCGGTGGATTCCTCCTGTGTCTCAACTCTGTGCTGCCGCGACCAAAGCGCCGAACAGGCGCCGGTCACGCACTACTTCCGGATGCCACTGGACGCCGAGGACGAACCGGCGGCCCGGATCCTCCACGGCCTCGGGGAGCCCGTCCTCGGCCCGGCCGGTGACGGTGAGCGGGCCCGGGTCGGCCACGCCCTGATGATGGAAGCAGCGGATGGCAAGGTCGTCACCCATCAGGGCTTCGATCCGGCTGCCGGGCTCGAACCGGGCGTCGTGCTCGCCGTACACCCCCGGCGCCGGCCGGTGTTTCTCATGGCCGAGCAGGTCGGGCAGGTGCTGGTGCAGCGTCCCGCCGGCCGCGACGGTCAGCAGTTGCATCCCCCGGCAGACGCCGAGGACCGGCACATCCTGTTCCAACGCCGCGCGGACGAGCCGCAATTCCGCCTTGTCCCTCTCCGGGCGTACGACGGTGTGCGGGCCGGGCTCCTGGCCGTACAGCTCCGGTCCCAGGTCCGGACCGCCGGCCAGCACCAGGCCGTCCAGCGCGCGCAGGACGTCGGTGTCATCCTCCTGGGGGATCAGGACGGGACGGCCGCCGGCCAGCGTGACCGCGGCGACGTAGTCGTGCGGGACGAGAGTGGTCGGCAGGTCGTGCCAGACGCCCCATGTGGCGTTCTCCACATAGGTCGTGATGCCGATGATCGGGCGCATCGCACCACCGTAACCAGATCATGTTTCTGTTCCATCGCCATTTCGGCGATAAAGGGGGGCGCGCGGCGTCACCGCCTCAGCGGTGACGCCGCGCCACGGGCCCTTCTGTCCCACCCACACCGGGATCGACCGGCGCGGGCGGGGATTCGACCCCTTCACCCCTCTCGGGTGTAAAAGGGACGTGCCCATGGAAACGAACCCTCAAACGTTCACAGCGGAGTCACATAGGCTCCCGTAATTCCGCCGTCCACCACGAACTGCGAAGCGGTCATGAACGACGAGTCGTCGCTGGCCAGGAAGGCCACCGCGGCCGCGATCTCCGACGGTTCGGCGAACCGGCCCATCGGCACGTGCACCAGCCGCCGGGCCGCCCGCTCCGGATCCTTGGCGAACAACTCCATCAGCAGCGGGGTGGCGACCGGCCCCGGGCAGAGCGCGTTGATCCGGATGCCCTCGCGGGCGAACTGCACGCCCAGCTCCCGGGTCATCGCCAGCACCCCGCCCTTGCTCGCGGTGTAGGCGATCTGCGAGGTCGCGGCCCCGAGCAGGGCCACGAACGACGCGGTGTTGATGATCGAGCCCTTGCCCTGCCGCTGCATGTGCGGGATCGCGTACTTGCAGCAGAAGAAGACCGACGTGGTGTTGACCTTGAGAACCCGCTCCCACGCGTCCAGCCCGGTGACCAGGATCGAGTCGTCGTCCGGGGGCGAGATCCCGGCGTTGTTGAAGGCGATGTCAACCCGGCCGTGGCGCGCCACCACGCCGTCGAAGAGCTCCTTGACCTGCTCCTCGTCGCTGACGTCGCAGGCCACGAACTCGCCGCCGACCTCGTCGGCGACCGCCTTGCCGGCGTCCTCCGAGATGTCCACGGCGATGACCTTGGCGCCCTCGGCGGCGAAGCGCCGCGCGGTGGCCAGACCGATCCCGCTGCCGGCGCCGGTGATGACGGCGACGCGGTCCTGCAAACGCTCCATTTACTCTCCCATGGCCAAGAACACGTTCTTCACATCGGTGAAGCTGAGCAGCGCGTCCGGGCCGAGCTCGCGCCCCAGGCCGGACTGCTTCATGCCGCCGAACGGCGTCCAGTAGCGCACCGAGGAGTGGCTGTTGACGCTGAGCGCGCCGGTCTCCACGGCCCGCGAGATGCGCAGCGCCCGGCCCAGATCGCGGGTCCAGAGCGAGCCGGACAACCCGTATTCGGTGTCGTTGGCCAGCCGGATGGCGTCCTCCTCGTCGCGGAACGGCAGCACCGACAGCACCGGCCCGAAGACCTCCTCGCGCCAGTGCCGGTCCTCGGTCGAGCCCGCGAGCAGCACGGTCGGCGGGAACCACCAGCCGTCGCCCTCCGGGGCCCGGCCGGTGAAGGCGACCTCGGCCCCTTCGACGTACGACGCGACCGACGCCCGCTGGCCCGACGAGATCAGCGGGCCCATCTCGGCCGTGCTGAGCGCCGGGTCCTCGACCCGGAAGGCTTGGACCGCCGGCTCCAGCAGGCTCAGGAACTTGTCGTAGACCGACTCCTGCACCAGCAGCCGGCTTCGCGCGCAGCAGTCCTGACCGGCGTTGTCGAAGACGGACGACGGGGCGGACGCGGCCGCCTTCTCCAGGTCGGCGTCGGCGAAGACGATGTTGGCGCTCTTGCCGCCCAGCTCCAGGGTCACCCGCTTCACCTGGTCGGCCGCGCCCGCCATGATCGACTTGCCGACCGCGGTCGAGCCGGTGAAGCAGACCTTGCGGACCGCGGGATGGGTGACGAACCGCTGCCCGACGATCGAGCCCTTGCCCGGTACGACCTGGAACACGTCCTCGGGCAGGCCGGCCTCCAGGGCCAGCTCGCCGAGCCGGATCGCGGTCAGCGGGGTGAGCTCGGCCGGTTTGAGCACGACCGTGTTGCCGGCGGCCAGGGCGGGGGCGAAACCCCAGCCGGCGATCGGCATCGGGAAGTTCCACGGCACGATGATCCCGACCACGCCGAGCGGCTCGTGGAAGGTCACGTCGAGGCCGCCGGCGACCGGGATCTGCCGTCCCATCAGCCGTTCCGGCCCGCCCGAGTAGTAGTCGAGCACGTCCCGGACGTTGCCCGCCTCCCAGCGCGCGTTGCCGATCGTGTGCCCCGAGTTGCGTACCTCCAGGTCGGCCAGCTCCTCGAGGTGTTGATCCACCAGGGCCGCGAAGCGGCGCAGCAGCCGCGCCCGATCGCCGGGCGCAACCGCCCGCCAGGCCGGGAAAGCCTTTTGCGCGCGATCGATCGCCGCATCGGTGGCAGCCAGATCCAGCGAGGGAACGGTCGTGAACACCGCCCCCGTCGCGGGGTTGATCACGTCATGGGATGTCACAGGTCGGATCCTTACACATGGTGGATTACATACGCTCGAAGCCGCGGCGCAGCTCCCAGTCAGTAACCGCGGCGTCGAAGGCACTCAGCTCCACCTGGGCCATGTTCGCGTAGTGGCCGACCACGTCGGCGCCGAACGCGGACCGGGCCACCTCGCTGCCGAGCCACAGCTGCTGGGCCTCACGCAACGTGGTCGGCACCCGGTCGGCCGCCGCGTCGTCGTAGGCGTTGCCCGGCGTCTCCGGCTCCAGCTCGAGCTCGTTCTCGATGCCGTACAGGGCCCCCGCGATCAGGGCGGCGATGGCCAGGTAGGGGTTGACATCCCCGCCCGGCACCCGGTTCTCCACCCGCATGCCCTGCCCGTGGCCGGCGATCCGCAGCGCACACGTACGGTTGTCGACCCCCCAGCGCAGCGCGGTCGGCGCGAACGAGCCGGGCTGGTACCGCTTGTACGAGTTGATGTTCGGCGCGAACAGCAGGCTGAACTCGCGCATCGTGGCCAGCAGACCGGCCAGCACCCGCTGCCCGGTCTCACTGAGGTGGGCCGGCCCGTCGCCGAGCATGGCCGACTTGCCGTCGCGGCCGCGCACCGAGAAATGGATGTGGCAGGAGTTGCCCTCGCGGGCGTTGGGCTTGGCCATGAAGGTCAGCGACATGCCCTCCTGGGCGGCGATCTCCTTGGCCCCGTTCTTGTAGATCACGTGGTTGTCGGCGGCGGTGAGCGCGTCGGCGTAGCGGAACGCGATCTCGTGCTGGCCGAAGTTGCACTCGCCCTTCGCGCTCTCGGGCAGCAGCCCCGCCCCGTACATCTCGTTGCGGATGCGCCGCAGCAGCGGCTCGACCCGGGCGGTCCCGAGCAGCGAGTAGTCCACGTTGTACTGATTGGCCGGGACAAGATCGCGATAGCCCTTGTCCCAGGCCTGCTCGAAGCTGTCGCGGTACAGGACGAACTCCAGCTCGGTGCCGGCGTACGCGGTCAGGCCGTGCTCCGCCAGCCGGTCGAGTTGCCGCTTGAGGATCTGCCGCGGGGAGGCGTAGACGGGCTCGCCATCGGTCGTCTCGAGGTCGGCCAGGACCATCGCCGTGCCCGGCTGCCACGGCACGCGCCGCAGGGTGGTGAAGTCGGGCCGCATCACGAAGTCGCCGTAACCGCTGTTCCAGGACGACATCTCGTACCCGTCGACGGTGTTCATGTCGACGTCCACGGCGAGCAGGTAGTTGCAGCCCTCGCTGCCGCCGGTGGCGACGTCGTCCATGAAGTAGCGGCCGTGCAGGCGCTTGCCCTGCAACCGCCCCTGCATGTCGGTCAGCGCCAACAGGACAGTGTCGATGCTGCCGTTCTCAACGGAGACGTCGAGTTCCTCGAGATCCATGCCGGTCCCTTCCAGGTCAGTCTTCAGTCCGCTTAAGGGCGGCGGTGGGGTGGTTGGACGGGGAAGGCCGGGCGGGTGGCCCCGCCCGGCCTCTTCGATCATTCCGTGGGCATGGTCTGTTCGCCGTGTGCCGCTTTCTCGATCAGGTTCTGCTTCGGGCCGGTGAACCACTTGCGGGCGCTCGCGAACCACCAGACCGTGGCCAGTCCGAGCACGATGACCACCGCGAAGATCGTGTAGTTGAAGTTGGACGCCGTGATCGGGCTGGCCGTCGGCAGCACGAACAGGATGCAGATGATCACGACCCAGACGATGGCGAGCCAGCCGACGATCGCGCTCCACCGGCCGAGGTGCCACGGCCCCCGCTCGAAGTCGGGGTTGACCCGGCGGAGGAACACCGGCACGACGTACGCGATGTAGAGCCCGATCACCGCGATCGAGGTGGCCGCCAGATAGGCGGTGGTGTTCCACAGCGAGGGCAGCACCAGCAGGGTCGAGCAGGTCACGCAGAGCCAGATCGAGTTGGTCGGCGTGCCGGTGCGGGGGTTGACCTTCTTCCAGAGCCGCGAGCCCGGCAGCGCCCCGTCCCGCGCGAAGGCGTACGACATCCGGGAGTTGGCGGTGACCGACGCCATGCCGCAGAACCACTGCGCGACCACGCAGATGAACAGCAGGAACGTGCCCGTGTCGTGGCCGACGGCGTCGATGAAGATCTGCGCCGGGGGCAGGCCGAGGTCGGTGCCGAGCGCGCCCTCGTAGTCCTGGATCGACCAGGTGATCGCGAAGAGCAGCACGAAGCCGGCGATCACCGAGACGACCACCGACATCACGATGCCGCGCGGGGCGGCCCGGGCCGCGTCGTGGGTCTCCTCGGCCACGTGGGCCGAGGCGTCGTAGCCGGTGTACGTGTACTGGGCCATCAGCAGGCCGATGAGGACCGCGTACACCCCGGCCCCGGCGAAGGTGAAGCCGGTGGAGTTGTGCACCTCGGTGAAGACCTCGGAGATCGGCTTGTGGTTGTCCGGCACGATGGCCAGCACGCCCACGATGACGGCGACCCCGACCAGGTGCCACCAGGCGCTGACGTCCGAGAGCAGCCGGACGAGGTTCACGCCGAACGTGTTCAGCAGACCGTGGACGATGATGATGACGAGGAAGACCAGGAACGTCCGCCCGGTGGTGACCTCCCAGTCGAAGGCCAGGCTGAGGAAGGCCGAGGTGGTGATGGCCGCGCCGAAGTCGATGGCGGCGGTCACGGCGACCTCGCCCAGGAAGTTGAACCAGCCGACGAACCAGGCCCAGGCGGCCTTGTTGCGCTTGGCCAGCGCGGCCGCCCACCAGTAGAGGGCGCCCGCGGTCGGATAGGCCGAGCAGACCTCGGCCATGGCCAGCGCCACGAACGTCACCATGATGCCGACGAACAGCCAGCCCAGGGTGATGGCCAGCGGGCCGCCGGCGTTCATGGCGATGCCGTACGAGGTGATGGCGCCGGCCAGAATGGAGATGATCGAGAAGGAGACCGCGAAGTTCGAGAAGCCGGACAGTCGGCGGTGCAGCTCCTGCTGGTAGCCGAGTTGGGCCAGACGTTCTTCGTCGGTGCTGGGTGCGGGGTTGACGCTCATGTGCGGCTCCCTTACCGAGGGGTTCGCTGTGACCGCGGTCACGGCGTGCCGTGATGATCTCGCCGCACTGTTACGCGCGTCAATGATCAACGTTAATTGCGTTGCCCCTGGCCCGGGCGGTCCCGCACACTCAGGACAGATCAGGCATTCGCGAGTCCTCGGCAGACGTCGCGAACCAGGGGGCGCTTTCTTCGCGCGTCCCTCCCGCGGCGGCGCGGGGCGCGGTCACCTCTCTCTCACACGGCATCGCCGTGCCCGGCGCCCGCCCCGTGCCGCCGCACTCACACGTCTAGTACTCCTTGCACTACCCACCGTTGCCTCTTGTCTGACGATTTGTCCCAAAAAATCTGCAGTCCCGGTACTAGAAATTCGCTGCTGATGGGCATAGTCTTCCTGTGTCGGCCACGCACAGCCGACACCGAAACTGGCTCAGTTGGAGAAGGAGGACGAGATACCGCAGCAACGCGTCATCACAACGTCCCCGACCCGACAAGAGGTGATCGCAGCCGATGCCCATCACTCAGGTGGCCCGCTAGCGGCACGCAGGCGGACGACCTCAAGCGCCGACGACGGTCGGCCACAGAATTGAAAATCCAGGGCCCCGGTTACCCGCCGGGGCCCTGGACTGCTCCTGGTTCCCCCCTCAGTCCGGACACCCCGGCTTTTCGCCAGGAAGGCACGATGAACAACACGTCGTTCGACGACGCCGACTTCCCCGCGTACACGATGGGCCGCGCCGCCGACATGATCGGCGTGACGCCGGCGTTCCTCCGCAGCCTCGGCGCCGCGGGCCTGATCGAGCCCGAACGTTCGCACGGCGGCCACCGCCGCTACTCGCGCCACCAGCTCCAGCTCGCCACCCGCGTCCGCCAGCTCCTCGACGACGAGGGCATGCAGCTCGCCGCCGCCTGCCGCGTCGTCAAGCTCGAGGACCGTCTGGCCGCCGCCCACCGCCGCATCCTCGAGCTGGGCGGCGCCCTCACCCCCGACGACGACGCCGACATCCCCACCCAGACCCACCCGGACATTGCGAAGACGCAGTACTACCGCGCCCCCTGAGCAGGTCCCCGCTACGCAGGCTGCGGCTGGGCGCGGCGCACGGCGAGAACCAGGCCAGGGCCACCGCGATCGGGCCGAAGGCCGCGGCCACCGCGAAGGCCCAACGCGGCCCCGCCGCTCCCGCTCTGGGCGAAGCTCATGATCGTCATCGGCCGGATCGTCGGGTGGTTCCTGAGAAAGATCAGCCCCTCGCGCGCCTCGGCGTAGAGCGACTTGCGCGCGGCCGGATTCCGTACGCCCGACATCGCCCGCGTGATCGCCCGCAGCAGAAGCGCCGAGGCGAGGAAGCTGACCGCGTCGACCGCGAGCACACTCGCCGGCGTCATCACCGTGAGCAGCAGCCCGGCCAGGCCGGGGGCCACGATGCCGACCACGGTCTGGCCTCGAACGCGACGACCAGGCCGGTGAGGAACGGCGACCCGGTGAGGGCGAAGACCAGGACCGGCATGGCGACGTACGTCAGGCGCGAGCCTGCGGCCGAGATGACGCTCGCCACCCAGTATTTCGCGAAGTCACGGTTGTGCCGGATCTTCATAGCGCGCGACCCTAGCTTGATCCACCTAGGCTGGGTGTCATGACCAGCGTGCTCAACGTCGATGGCATCAGCCGCGCGTTCGACGGCCGGCCAGTTCTCTCGGACGTTTCGTTCCAGGTGGCCGGCGGACGGATGACGGGCTTCGTCGGGGCCAACGGCGCCGGCAAGACGACCACCATGCGAATAATCCTGGGTGTGCTCGCCGCCGACAGCGGGGAGGTGCGCTGGCGCGACGAGCGGCTCAGCCGGGAGGTCCGCCAGCGTTTCGGCTACATGCCGGAGGAACGCGGCCTCTACCCGAAGATGACCATCGCCGAGCAGATCGTCTACCTGGGACAGTTGCACGGCCTGACCCGGGCCGCGGCCGCCGAGCGGACCACGAAGCTGCTCGACCGGCTCGGCCTGGGTGAGCGAGCCGGCGAGAAGCTGGAGAAGCTGTCCCTCGGCAACCAGCAGCGGGCCCAGGTGGCGGCGGCGCTGGTGCACGACCCGGAGATGCTGGTGCTGGACGAGCCGTTCTCCGGTCTCGACCCGCTCGCCGTCGACGTCGTGGTCGACGTGCTGCGGGAGCGGGCCGCGAGCGGCGTGCCGGTGCTCTTCTCCAGCCACCAGCTCGACCTCGTCGAACGCCTCTGCGACGACCTGGTGATCATCGCCGGTGGCACCATCCGGGCCGCCGGTGACCGCTCCGGGCTGCGCCGGACGTACGCGCTCCCCCGGTTCGAGCTGCACACCGACTCGGATCCGGCCTGGCTGGCCGCGCACCCCGGCGTCACGGTGGTCGAGAGCGACGGCACCCGCGCCGTCATCGACCTGGCCGACGGCACCGACGATCAGCAGCTGCTGCGGACGGCCCTCGACCACGGCCCGGTCCGCTCGTTCGGCCCGGTCACCCCCTCCCTGGCCGAGATCTTCCGAGAGGTGATCCGCTGATGACCACGTTCACTGCCGCCAAGGTCGTGGCCGCTCGGGAGATCAAGGTCAAGCTGCGCGACCGTACGTTCCTCTTCAGCACGGTGTTCTTCCTGTTCATCGCCGTCGCCTCGACCGTGGTGCCGGCCCTGCTCGGCGGCGGGGCGACGTCGGTGGCGGTGGCCGATCAGGCGACCGCCACCGCGCTGCAGTCGGCGGACCTCGACGTTCGGGTGGTCACCGACGACGCGGCCGCCGAAAAGCTGGTCCGCGACGGCGATGTGGACGCGGCCGTGGTGGCCGGCCCGACTGTGCTGGCCCTGGACGACAGCCCGGGTGACGTGGTGCGGGCGCTGAGCACCGCCCCACCCGTACGCCTGCTCGACCCGAGCGACGTCGACCCGTTCGTCCAGTTCGCCGTGCCGTTCGCCATCGCGTTCGTCTTCTTCTTCACGTCGTTCCTGTTCGGCGTGCAGATCGCGCAGAGCGTCACCGAGGAGAAGCAGACCCGGATCGTGGAGATCCTCGTCGCCAGCGTGCCGACCCGGGCCCTGCTGGCCGGCAAGGTGGCCGCGCTGACCCTGCTCGCGTTCGGCCAGGTGGCGCTGATCGCGATCGTGGCCCTGGTCGGGGCCCGGGTGGCCGACGTCGACTCGGCCGTGCTGTCGCTGCTGGAGCCGACCGTCGGCTGGTTCCTGGTCTTCTTCGTCTTCGGTTTCGTCATGCTGGCCACCCTGTGGGCCGGCGTGGGCGCGCTCGCCGCCCGGCAGGAGGACATCAACGGCGCCTCGGCCCCGGTGCAGATGCTGGTGATGATCCCGTTCTTCGCCACCATCTTCCTGATCGACAACGACGCCGCGATGCGCGCGCTGTCCTACATCCCGTTCTCGGCCCCGGTCGCCATGCCGGTCCGCCTGTTCACCTCGGACGTGGCCGGCTGGGAGCCGATCGTCTCGCTGCTGATCCTCGCCGCCACCGCCGTGGCCCTGCTGGCCGTCGGCGCCCGCATCTACGAGGGCTCCCTGCTCCGCACCAACGGCCGCACCTCCTTCGCCACCGCTTGGCGCTCAAAAGCGGGCTAGCCGACGCGGCGGACGATGGCGAGGAGGGACTCCTCGACGTCCTCGATGGGGCGGTCGGGCATGAAGACGAGCCAGTCGACGGCGACGACCAGGCCGACGCCGAACAGGGCCGAGGAGGCGACGCGCACGTCGAGCTCGGCCGGCAGGTCGCCGGCGTCGACGCCGCGCTGCACGGTCTCGGCGATCACCCCGATCGCCTGCTCGCGCAGCAGGACCAGGGTCTGCTGCCACTCGCGGTTGGTGCGCCACATCTCGGAGAGCAGCAGCTGAGCGAAGGCGCGGTAGCGCCGGATGTACTCCAGCTGGCTGCGCACGAGGGCGGCCACCGCCTCACGCGGCGGCAGGTCCTCGACCGCGGCCCGGAAGTCGGCGGTGAGCAGCCCGATGCCGTGCCGCAGCAGCTCCTCGAAGAGGTCGGTCTTCGACTTGAAGTTGTAGTAGACCGTCCCCTTGGCCACCCCGGCCCGCAGCGCGATGTCGTCGACCGTGGTGGCCGAGAAGCCCTGCTCGGCGATGAGCTCGACGGCCGACTCGAACAGGCGCTGCCGGGTGTCACCCCGGCGCCGGGTCCGCCCGTCCGCCGTCACCGTCGCCCCCTCGCAGATCTTGTACGCCCCGCCCGGGCGAAGCGCCCGCGGGGAAAGTGTGTGCGCCTCCATCACAGCACGAGCTCCGGGTGCAGGTCCGAGGCGGTCATCCGCCGGCTGCGCCGGGCGGCCATCCAGGTCAGCGCGACGGCCCCGATCCCGTACGCGACCATCAGCAGGGCGCCCTGCACCACGGTGCCCCACGGCCCGCCGTCGATCGCGTGACGGGCCGCCGCCACCACGTACGTCATGGGCAGCAGCGGGTGGATCGCCTGGAAGAAGCCGGGCGAGGTCTGCACCGGATAGGTGCCGCCGGAGGAGGTCAGCTGGAGCATGAGCAGGGCGAGGGCCAGGATCCGCCCGGGTGCGCCGAAGACCGCGCCGAGCATCTGCATGATCGCCGCGAAGACCGCGCCGGCCAGCAGGAGCAGGCCCCAGGTGGCCATCGGGTGGACCGGGTCGAGCCCGAGCCCGAAGTGCACCACCGCGAACAGAATCGTCGCCTGCACCAGCCCGATGGCGACGGCCGGCAGCAGACCGGCGAGGACCACGCGGAAGGTCGGCGCCTCGGACATCAGGTAGCGCCGGTTCAGCGGCTTGAGCACGAAGAAAGTGATCATCGCGCCGACCCAGAGGGCGAGGGCGAGGAAGTACGGCGCGAAGCCGACGCCGTAGGTGGCGGCCGGGTTGCGCACGGTGCGGTCGAGCGAGACGGGGTCGGCCAGCACGCCGGCCCGGTCGCTGGGGTCGTCGCCATAGCCGGGGATCTGCTTGGCTCCGTCGGTCAGCCCGGCCGCAAGCCGGCCCGCACCGGCCTGCAGGTCGCCGAGGCCGCCGGCTAGTTTGTGGCCGCCCGTGGAGAGCGTGGCGAGGCCGCCGCTGAGCTGCTGGGCGCCGTCCGAGAGCCGGTAGATGCCGTTGCGCAGGTCGATCGCGCCCTGCTCGGCCTGATCGGTGCCGGTGCTCAGCTGCCTGGCCCCGGTGGCCAGGCGGTCGAGGCCGGCGCTGAGCTGATCGACCTTCGTCCGGGCATTGTGGACGTCATCCGCCAGATGGGGCGCGGCCGCGGCGATCTCGCGGGCCGTCGCTGCCGTCTGTTTGAGCTCGGCCCGCAGGTCGTCGAGGTCGGCGTTGCGGACTGTGCTCTGCACCTTCCGCGCCGCAGTGACGAGCCGGGTGGCGAGGGCCTTCGCGTCGGCCAGCCCGGGGGTGTCGGCGGGCAGCGTGCCGAGGTAGCTCTGCAGCTGTTCGGCGTTGGCGACGGCCTGGTCGGCGGCGGTGTCGATGGTCTTGATGTTGGCGGCCAGGGCGTCCGCGCCGCGGGCGACCAGGGTCGCCGCGGTCTGGAGGCGTGACGCGTTCTCCCGCAGCAGGGGCTCGGCCTTGTCGGCCGCGGCGTCCACCGCGGTCGCCAGCTGCCGTCCGCCGCTCGCGGCCTGGGCGGTGCCGGTGGCCAGTTGGGAGGCGCCGGCGCTGAGCTGTGCGAGCCCGTCGGCCAGGTCGTCGGCGCCGCTGCCGGCGGTGCCGAGACCGTTGCTGAGGGTCTTGGCACCGCTCTGGGCGTCGTCGATGCCGTCGGCGAGCTGCTCGGCGCCGCTGCGGGCGGATTTCGCGCCGTCGTCGAGCTTGGTGGCGCCGTCGGCCGCCTTCTGCGTCTGCGTCTTGAGGTCGGTGAAGCCGATCAGCATCTTGTCGTAGTAGCCGGCCGAGGCGCTGGCCGAGGCGGCCGCCTGCACCTCCTGGAAGGCCGAGCGGGCGAAGACGCCGGAGAGGTAGTTGTTGGCGTCGTCGCTGACCGCGACGAGCTGGGCGGCCTGGGCCTTCACACCGGCGTTGGGCGGGGTCGCCAGGTCGGCCGAGAAGTCGGCCGGGATGCGCAGCAGGAGCTGGTACTTGCCGTCGGTCAGCCCGCGCTCGGCGCCGGCCTCGTCGGTGACGTCCCAGTCGAAGACCTGGCGGTCCTGGAGCTCCCGGGCCAGGTCCTGCCCGGCGTGCAGCTTCGTGCCGTCCTGGGCGGTGGCCGGGTGGTCCTCGACGACGAGCGCGGCCGGGATGTGGTTGAGGCGGCCGTAAGGATCCCAGAACGCGTACAGGTAGAGCGCCCCGTAGAGCAGCGGGATGACCGCGATGACGACCAGGGCGGCCGTGGTGAGGCGGCCGCGCAGGAAACGCCGGAGCTCCAGGCCGGCCAGCGAGAGGGTGGACAGTCCTTTCATCGCTCCTCCTTCGGCTCGGTCGCTTCCGTGGCCTCGATCTCATCAGGCTCGGCCGGGGCCGGGTCCTCGTCGTCCACAGGGGCCGGTGGCGGCGCGGGCGGGTTGTCCACAGGATGACGATCACCAGGCAGGCGGATCACCGTGGTCACTGACGCGGGATCGATCTCCCGGGCGGTCACCAGCACGGCCGTACCGCTCGCCGTGACCTCACCCAGCAGTCGCCCCAGGTCTTCCCGTTCTTGCTGGTCGAGCCCTTGGTCCACGCCGTCCAGGGCGATCAGCGAGGGCTCGCTGAGCCGGGCCAGGATCAGGCCGAGAAGCTGCTTCTCGTACGGGGAGAGATCGCGTCCCTGCCGGTCGGGATCCAGGCCGAGCAGGGGGACATTTCCGGCGCCGGCCCGCGATTTCCCGAGCAGAGCGAGTCGCTCCCGCACGTGTTCCGTGACGGTGAAGACAGGTTCGGGGCCTTCGACGTCGGGCACGTACCCGAGCGAGGCGGTGCCCGAGATCTCGACCGAACCGGCGCTGAGCCGGAACCGCTTCGCCAGCGCGAGCAGCGCGGTGGTCCGCCCGCTGCCCGGAGGCCCGACCACCGCGACCAGCTCACCAGGCTCGATGCTCACGTCGAGGTCCCGGAAGAGCCAGCGGCGCCGATGACGGACTCCCGCCCCGCGTGCGGTGACAACCGACATGTCCGGCCTCCAATTGAACTGACTGGTCAGTTCAAAAACATACCCGTGGTTGCCCCCGTTCCGACCGGCCCGTGGCGGACCTCACGTCCTACGCCGATGCGTCACAAGTGATGGACCTCACGGTCGCCCCACGGCAGGATCGAGGCCATGTCGACGCGATGGGGAATGACCGTTCCGCTGGCCGGGGTTCCGCTCGCCGAGCATGCCGCCGTCTACGCGGCGCTCGAGCAGGCCGGCTTCACCGACGTGTGGTCGTCCGAGGTGAACGGCTCGGACGCGTTCACCCCGCTCACCCTGGCCGCCGCCTGGGCGCCCAGCCTGAGCCTGGGCACCGCCATCGCGCCGGTCTTCACCCGCGGACCGGGCCTGCTCGCGATGACCGCGGCCGCCCTCGCCGAGACCGCGCCGGGCCGCTTCCAGCTCGGCATCGGCGCGTCCTCACCGGTCGTGGTCGGCGACTGGAACGCGGCCGACTTCACCGAGCCGTACGCCCGCAGCCGCGACGTCCTCCGCTTCCTCAAGGCGGCCCTGGCCGGCGAGCTGGTGGACGGCGAGTTCGACAGCTTCACCATCCGCCGCTTCCGGCTGGAGCGCGCACCGGCCGTCCCGCCCCGGATCCTGCTGGCCGCGCTCCGGCCCGGCATGCTGCGGCTGGCGGCCGCCGAGGCCGACGGGGTCATCCTCAACTGGCTCTCCGCGGCCGACGTGGCCACGGCTTTGGCCGAGGTCAAGGCCGGGGGTACGGATTTCGAGGTGGCCGCCCGCATCTTCGTCTGCCCGACCGACGACGCCGGCTACGCGCGCAACGTCGGCCGCCGCATGATCACGTCGTATCTCACGGTGCCCGCCTACGCCGCCTTCCACCGCTGGCTGGGCCGCGACGAGATCCTGCGGCCGATGTGGGACGCCTGGTCGTCCGGCGACCGCAAGGGTGCCCTGGCCGCCATCCCCGACCAGGTCGTCGACGACCTGATCGTCCACGGCACCCCCGAGCAGTGCCGCGAACGGGTCGAGGCCTACGCGGCGGCCGGCATCACGGTGCCGGTGATGGCCCTGCTGCCCACCCCGGCCCTGAACTCGGGCGACTTCGCCACCGTGCACGACGTCCTGACCGGCCTGGGCCGCTGAACCGTCACCAGGTCGGGCCGCAGACGCGGTATTGCGCGTAATGCCGGGCGGGCAGATAACCCGACTGCGACACCCGGATGTCGATCGTGCAGACGCCATTGACGATTCCGGTGCCGCGGTAGGTGCTGTAATCGGCGTAGTACACGTGACTGGCCCGGCGGCCGACCGCGAAAATCAGGACCGCCGATTGCACGACCTGGCGGGCGGCCGCGCACCCACCCCGGGCCGGAATGTGCTGCGCCATTGTTCCGACCCTCTGCGTGAGGGTCTGCTGCTGCAAGGTGCGGCCGAGGGCCTTGACCCGTCCGCTGACCACGTACGACAGGGTCTTCATCGGCCCGATGCCGGGCAGCACCCAGGTGAACGCGGACGGAGCACAGCGCAGGATGGTGCCGCTGTGCTTCACCAGCACATCGAGGGCCATGTCGGTGGCGTAGCGGCTCTTGTGCCAGCCGTCCTCGTATCCCGCCGCGTACTGAGAGCCGACGAGCCACTGACTGCCGGCCGCCTCGGCCGGTGAGGCCAGACCGAGTGAAAGCGCCACGGTCGTGACCGCGGCCACGACGAATCGACGAGAATGAAACATTTTGCCCTCCCCATTTCGAATGGGGATGACTCTACGATTGCCGGCGGTTCTTTTCGGCCGGCGTTAACCCGTACGAGATGCGATACGGATGATCGCATCGTCGCGGCGAATACCACGCCGTGAAAAACGATCCGTTCGGCCGATCCGATCTGTTTCTAGAAGAGCACCGTGGCGAAACTGCCCGCCGAGATGAAGCCGCAGCGCTCGTAGACGCGGCGGGCGGGGGCGTTGTAGTCGTTCACGTAGAGACTGACCGTGGGGGCCACGCGGCGTAGCGCGTCGCGGACGACGGCGGTCATCGCGGGGGCGGCCAGGCCCCGCCCGCGGTACTCCGGGTCGACCCAGACGCCCTGGACCTGCGTGGTGCGGCGGGTGACGATGGCCAGCTCGGCCTTGAAGATGACCCGGTCGCCGACGAAGCGGGCGTAGGCGCGTTTGCCCTTGACCAGCTCCGCGATGCGGCGCCGGTAGCCGCGGCCGCCGTCGTCGATCAGCGGGGAGACGCCGACCTCCTCGGTGTACATGGACACCGCGGCCGGGAAGAGCTGATCGATCTCGCTCGGGCGGACCAGGCGGACCTCGGGGTCGGGCGGCACCACCGGGTCGCGGTCGGCGACCAGCAACGGCTGGTTGGGGCGCACCTCGCGGGCCTTGCCCCAGTGGCCGCCCAGCCTGTCCCACAGGTCGAGCACCTGGTCGGAGCGTCCGATGATCGACGAGCAGATGCGGGGCTCGGCACCGAGCATGTCGGCGAAGGCGGCGATGGCCGGCGGCGTGGCGCAGAGCGGCACGAGGTGGGCGCCCGACCAGATGATGGACTCGACGCGGCGGCCGGGACCGTACCCGAAGATCCGCCCGTCGGAGCGCCACCAGTTCAGGCCGTGCGCCGCCACCCGCTCGGCGATCTGGGCGCCGGCGTAGGGGTCGCGGTCGAGGATCTTCTCGACCGCTGCGCGCTCGGACTCACCGAGCTGGCGAATCGGCACCGTCAGCACAGGTATCACATTGCCAGATCGACCCCGGCCCACACCCGTCGCAGCCCCCTCCCTTCAAGAAACCCTTGTCGACGATGCATTGCCGATATATCGTCTAGCTATCGACAACAGATCGGAGATAGTCATGAGGCACATGCACGAAGGTCACGAGGGTCGCCGGCACCGCGGCGGCTTCGGCTTCCCGGGCGGTTTCCCGTTCGGCGGCGGTGGTCCCGACTTCGGCGGCTTCGGCCCCGGCGGCCCGTTCGGTGGTCCCGGCGGTCGCGGCCCGCGACGAGGTGGTCGCGGCCAGCGGCTCAACGTCCGCCCCGCCCTGCTGGCGCTGCTGCTGGAGCGCCCGATGCACGGCTACGAGATGATCCAGGAGCTCGACTCCCGCACGAACGGCATCTGGCGCCCGAGCCCCGGCTCGGTCTACCCGACGCTGCAGCTGCTCGAGGACGAGGGCCTGATCGAGGCCGAGGCCAACGGCAGCCGCAAGAGCTACCGTCTCACCGCCGACGGCCGCCCCGAGGCCGAGGCCGCCGCGGAGAACCCGCCGTGGTCGCGCATCGGCGACGACTCGATGTCCCAGGTGCAGGATTTCCGCGACGCCGCGGCCGGCATCCTGGGCGCGCTGAAGCAGGTCGGTTTCTCGGGCACCGCCGAGCAGCGCCAGAAGGCGCTCGAGGTGCTCAACGAGACCAAGCGCAAGCTTTACGCCATCCTCGCCGACAGCGAGTGAGACCAGACCGAGGTACGCGGTCTCACCCCACCCAACCGCAAGCTCGGGCGGCCCGCCGCTCGGCTACGGCTGAGTGGTCCCCGAGGCCGCACCCCGCTTCCGGGCCGGATGGCGGGGAAAAGCGAAAGGCCCCGTCGACACCGACGGGGCCTTTCGCTTTGCTCATGGGTCAGTGCACGGTGACCCGGGGGCCGGGGACCAGGTCGCGCAGCTCCTCGGGGAGGTCGGCGCCCATCTCGTCGGCCAGGCGCAGGGCCTCCTCGACCAGGGTCTCCACGATGATCGCCTCGGGCACGGTCTTGATGACCTGGCCCTTGACGAAGATCTGGCCCTTGCCGTTGCCCGACGCGACACCCAGGTCGGCCTCGCGGGCCTCGCCGGGGCCGTTGACGACGCAGCCCATGACGGCCACCCGCAGCGGGACCGGGAAGCCGTCGAGGGCCGCGGTCACCTGCTCGGCCAGCGTGTAGACGTCGACCTGGGCCCGGCCGCAGCTCGGGCAGGAGACGATCTCCAGGCCGCGCTCGCGCAGGCCCAGCGACTCCAGGATCGCGTTGCCGACCTTGATCTCCTCGACCGGCGGGGCCGACAGCGAGACCCGGATGGTGTCGCCGATGCCCTCGGCCAGCAGCGCGCCGAAGGCGACCGCGCTCTTGATCGTGCCCTGGAACGCCGGCCCGGCCTCGGTCACGCCGAGGTGCAGCGGGTAGTCGCACTGCTCGGCCAGCTGCCGGTAGGCGCGGATCATGACGAGTGGGTCGTTGTGCTTGACCGAGATCTTGATGTCGCGGAAGCCGTGCTCCTCGAACAGCGAGCACTCCCACAGCGCCGACTCGACCAGCGCCTCGGCGGTGGCCTTGCCGTATTTCTCCAGCAGGCGCTTGTCGAGCGAGCCGGCGTTGACGCCGATCCGGATCGGGATGCCGGCGTCCGAGGCCGCCTTGGCGATCTCCTTGACCTTGTCGTCGAACTGCCGGATGTTGCCCGGGTTGACCCGGACCGCGGCACAGCCGGCGTCGATCGCGGCGAAGACGTATTTCGGCTGGAAGTGGATGTCGGCGATCACCGGGATGCCGGATTTCTTGGCGATGGCCGGCAGCGCCTCGACGTCGTCCTGCGACGGCACGGCGACCCGGACGATCTGGCAGCCCGAGGCGGTGAGCTCGGCGATCTGCTGCAGGGTCTTGTTGACGTCGGCCGTGAGCGTGGTGGTCATGGACTGCACACTGACCGGCGCGCCACCACCGACCGGGACGTTGCCGACCATGATCTGGCGGCTCTTCCGGCGGGGAGCCAGCGGCGGAGGGGGCACAGCGGGCATACCGAGACTGATGGCGGTCACTTTCACATCACCTGTTGAAGATCGTGATCGGGTTGACGATATCGGCGGTGACGGTCAGCAGGGTGAACGCACCACCAATCAAGATGACTGCGTAGGTGACAGGCATCAGTTTGTAGTAGTCGACGCGGCCCGGGTCGGGTTTCTTCAGCCGGCCGTAGAGCCACGAGCGGGCCCGCTCGTACCAGGCGATGGCGATGTGCCCACCGTCGAGCGGCAGCAGCGGCAACAGGTTGAAGATGCCGATGAAGACGTTGAGCGAGATGAAGATCGTGAGGAACAGCTGGGGCACGCCGTTGGCGATGGCCTCGCCGCCGAGCCGGCTCGCGCCGACCACGCTGATCGGGGTGTCCGGGTCGCGCTCGTCGCCGGTGATCGAGTGCCACAGGGCCGGGATCTTGTCGGGGATCCGCTTCATGGCCTCGAACGTGTTGTCGACCAGGAACCAGCCGTAGTCGAAGGTGGCCGGGACCGCCGAGGCCGGGTTGTACTTGATCATCGACGGGATGCTGTCCTGGTCCCACAGGATCGCGGCGATCGAGACCTTGGTGGTCTTGGCGTCCTCGCTGTCGTCGGTGATCGCGCTGCGCTCGGCACTGATCAGGTTGACCTCGGCCGTGGCCGGGGTGCCGTTGCGGGTGTAGTCGAAGGCGACCTTGCCGGCGGGCAACGAGCGGATCTTGTTGACCAGGTCGCCGTAGTTGGTGATCGGGGTGCCGCCGACGCTGGTGATCAGGTCGCCGTCGCGCAAGCCGGCCGCGTAGGCCGGGCCGGCCACGGCGCCGTCGACGCCGGGCTTGCAGTCGTCCTGGGTGGCGCCGGCCGGGGCGTTGCCCGTCCACACGCAGGAGGGCACGTCGATGACGGCCTTCTCCGGCAGGGTGTCGGCGGTGGTGGTCGGGTAGGACGTGTTCTGCAGGCCGAAGGTGAACGCGGCGATCCAGGTCGCCACCAGCGCCAGCAGGAAGTGGGTGATCGAGCCGGCTGACATCACGATCGTCCGCTTCCACACCGGGAAGCGCCACATGGCGCGCGGCTGGTCCTCGGGGGCGACGTCGTCGTCCTGCGGCGTCATGCCGACGATCTTGCAGAAGCCGCCGAGCGGGATCGCCTTGAGGCCGTACTCCGTCTCACCTCGCCGGAAGGAGAACACCGTCGGGCCGAAGCCCACGAAGTACCGCGTCACCTTCATGCCGAAGCGCTTGGCGGTGATCATGTGACCCGCCTCGTGCAGGCTCACCGAGATCAGGATGGCCAGCGCGAACCCGGCGACACCCAGCCAGTACAGCATCAAGCTCCTTCTGCCGCAGTATCGGTCATGCCAGGTGCCTGGCGATCACGTCTTGTGCCTGGGCGCGCGCCCATGTCTCGGCGGCGAGCACTTCCTCGACCGTACCCGGCTCGGCAAAATCCGGGGCCGCCGCGAGCACCTCGGCGAGCGTGTCGACGATGCCCAGAAAAGGTAGCCGACCGGCGACGAAAGCGGCCACACACTCCTCGTTGGCCGCGTTGTAGATCGCCGGGCGGCAGCGCCCCTCGCGGCCGGCCTGCTTGGCCAGCGCGACGGCCGGGAACGCCTCGTCGTCGAGGGGGCGGAACTCCCAGTTGTGCGCCTCACGCCAGTCGACCGCCGCGACCGCCCCCGGCACCCGCTCGGGCCAGGCCAGGGCCAGCGCGATCGGCAGCCGCATGTCGGGCGGGCTGGCCTGGGCCAGCGTCGAGCCGTCGGCGAACTCGACGAGGGAGTGGATCACCGACTGCGGGTGGATCGTCACCTCGATGTCGTCGTACGGCACCGCGAACAGCTCGTGCGCCTCGATCACCTCAAGCCCCTTGTTCACCATCGTGGCCGTGTTGATGGTGACCACCGGGCCCATGTCCCACGTCGGGTGCTTCAGCGCGTCCTCGGGTGTGACGTTCGTCAGCTCCTCGCGGCGGCGGCCCCGGAACGCGCCGCCGCTGGCGGTCAGGATCAGCCGGCGCACCTCCTCGCGGGCGCCGCCGCGCAGGCACTGGGCCAGCGCCGAGTGCTCGGAGTCGACCGGGACGATCTGGCCCGGCTTGGCGATGCGGCGGACCAGGGGGCCGCCGGCGACCAGCGACTCCTTGTTGGCCAGGGCGAGCACCCGGCCCGACTCGAGGGCGGCCAGCGTCGGGGCCAGGCCGAGGCTGCCGACCACGCCGTTGAGCACGACGTCGCAGGGCCAGCGGGCCAGCTCGGTCATCGCGTCCGGCCCGGCCACGATCTTGGGGAGCTTGAAGTCGCCGGTGGCCCAGCCGCGCTTCTGCGCCTCGGCGTAGAAGGCGAGCTGCAGGTCCTGCACGACCGAGGCGCGGGCCACCCCGACCACGTCGACGCCGAGCTCGAGCGCCTGGGCCGCGAGCAGGGCGACGTTGCCCCCGCCGGCGCCGAGCGCGACCACGCGGAACCGGTCGGGATTGCGGCGCACGATGTCGATGGCCTGGGTGCCGATGGAGCCGGTGGATCCGAGGAGGACGAGCTCGCGCATGCCGCCCATCTTCCCGGATCGCCGGAGATCGCTCGCGTCGGCCTGTGGATAACTGGGTATGCGGTCTCCATGCCCCGGTGGTTGATCTCCCTGTTTCGGCCACTCAAGGGTCGTGACCTCGCATTGCACGCTGCTGCCGTCACCTTCTACGCCGGGATCGCGGTGGTGCCGATCGCCTTGCTGGCGATCTGGGTCACCGGGTGGATCGCCGGGGCCGACCGGGTGCGCCGGCTGACCGGCCGTACGATCGGCGCCCTGCCCGACGCGATCGGCGCGCCGCACGCCCTCTCCGCCCTGATCGACGCCGGGCTGCACCTCACACCCTGGTTCGCTCTGGCCAGCCTGCTCCCGGCCACTTTCTACGGCGAGGGGTTGCGCCGGGCCTTCGTCTCCCTGCGCGCGCCCGGCAGCGAGCCTCTCGTGGGCTGGCGCGGCCGTCTGCTGTGGCTGCCGATCCTGGCCGCGGCGCCGGCGCTGCTGCTGGCGATGTTCCTCGCCCTCCCGGCGACCAGTGGCCTTTGGGAGCGCGGCGGGTGGTATTCGGTACTAGGCGTGGTTCTGTCGTTTCTCGCCTGCTGGCTGGTGCTCACGCCGGTGCTGATCTGGGTCTACCGGTACGTGGCCCCGGGCCGCCCGGCCTGGCTGTCCACCGTCCTCGTGGGGTCGTTCACCGCAGCCAACCTCTCCGGTTTTCTGCACGGTTTCGTGCTGTTCTGCTCCCTGCCGCTCGATTTGGGGGCGCCCTTCGGGGGCTTCGACGCCATCGGCGGCACGATCGCGGTCGGTCTCTGGCTCTATCTGTTCCACGTCATCGTCCTGGCCGGGTACGCGGCGACCCGCAGCGCGAGTACCTATGAGGCCACATATCGGGCACGAAAAGCTGAGTAGCGTTCACATAGCGCCGCGCTACGCTCACTCGTCATGACCACTCTCCCCCAGCGTTCCGACGTGGTGATCATCGGAGCGGGCCACAACGGCCTCGTCTCGGCGATCCTGCTGGCGCGCGCCGGCCTGAGCGTCACCGTGCTCGAGGCGGCGACTGTCATCGGCGGCGCCGCCCGCACCGAGCGCCCCTTCCCGGCGGCTCCCGGTCTGGGCCAGTCCACCGGCTCCTACCTGCTCGGGCTGATGCCGCCGGAGCTGCTGCGCACCCTCGACGTCGACATCCCCGTGCTGCGCCGCGACCCGCACTACTTCCTCCCCACGCCCGGCCCGGCCGGCTCGCCCTATCTGCTCTTCGGCCGCGACCAGGCGGCCACCAGGGCGCAGCTCGAGCGCTTCTTCTCCCGTCGCGACGTCGCGGCCGACGAGCAGCTCTCGGTGGAGATCGCCGCGCTGCGGGCCGACCTCGCGCCGGCCTGGCTCGAGGAGCCGGGGACGGTCGAGGAGATCGCCGATCGGTACATCCGGCCCCAGCTGCAGAGCACCTTCGTCGACCTCGTGCGGGGCTCGGTGGCCGACTATCTCGCGCGGTTCGGCTTCAAGAGCGAGTTGCTGATGAGCATGTACGCGGTGACGGACGGGCTCTCCGGCCTCAACGCCGGCCCGGACGACCCGGGCACCGGCCACAACTTCCTTGTGCACAACATGTGCCGCCTGCCCGGCTCGGACGGCACCTGGATGATCGCTCAGGGCGGCATGGGCACCGTGTCGCGGGTCTTCGCCGACGCCGCCCGCGCGGCCGGGGCCCAGATCCTGACCGGCGCCCCGGTGGCCTCGGTGACCGTGGACGGCGGCGCGGCCAGCGGGGTCGTGCTGGCCGACGGGCGCTCCATCGCCGCCCGCGTGGTCCTGGGCAGCTGCGACCCGTACAGGCTGATCGACCTCGTGCCCGAGGGCACGCTGCCCGCGTCGCTGACTTCGCACATGGCCGCGGTGCGCAAACCGGGGTCGACGCTCAAGCTCAACCTGGCGCTGCGCGGGCTGCCGCGGTTCTCCTGCCTGCCCGACGGCACGGCGTCGCCGTTCGGCTCGACCATTCACCTGCTGCCGGGCTCGGCCGGGCTGGCCGGGGTGCCGGGCACCGACTCGCCGATGGCGGCGCTGCGGGCCATGTGGGCCGACGTGCAGGCCGGCCGGCTCCCGGCCGAGCCGACCATCGAGTGGTATCTGCACACGACCGTCGACCCGTCGCTGCGGGACGCCGAGGGCAACCACTCGTCGGCGCTGTTCGTGCAGTCGGTGCCGTATGAGCCCGCGGGCTCGTCCTGGGAGGCCGAGCTGCCCGGCTACATCGACAAGCTGCTCGACATCTGCGAGCGGTACGCCCCGGGCACCCGCGACCTCGTGGTCGACATGATGCCGCTCACGCCGCCGGGCATCGAGGAGCACTTCGGCATCACCGGCGGCCACATCCACCACGTGGACAACACGGTCGCCTTCAACGAGCGCATGCCCTATTTCACGGGCCTCGACGGGCTGTACGCGGGCTCGGCCGGCACCCACCCGGCCGGCAGCGTCATCGGCGCCGCCGGCCACAACGTCGCCCAGCGCATCCTGAAAGACCTCGCCTGAGTCCTGGCCTCACGAACCTGAGTCCTGGCCTCGCGAACCTAAGTCCTGGCCTCGCGAACCTGAGTTCCCGGCCCACGAGAAAAGCCGCACCCCGCGCGTCCGGCGGGGTGCGGCTTTGTTTTTGACTTTGGGTTTCTGGGCGCAACCACTCACGCACGTCGCCGTGGTGGGGTGAGCGCTCTGGGCGCGCCAGCGCCCAGCTCACCCCGCCGCGGCCCTCGGCGGGAGCAGCGAACTGTACCCACCACCCCGCTACGACCCGCCCTTGATCTTGATTTACTCGCCTTTGCTGGCCCGGATCTTGTGGCCCACGCTGGTCAGGCAGCGCCCGCTGGGGAGGTCGAATTTCCAGCCGTGCAATTGGCAGGTCAGGACGTTGCCGTCAACCATGCCGAAGCGGCTGAGGTCGGCCTTGAGGTGCGGGCAGCGGCGCTGGACCGTCCAGTCGCCGAACTGGGTGTCCTCGGCCTCGACGGCCTTCTCGTGCTCGTCGTACCAGCCCTCGGCGTACTGCAGGCGCTCCTCGGAGAGGCACTTGAAGAACGCGTAGACGAACTCGTTGTACTGGCCGATGCGGGCGGCAGAGAAGCGGCAGGACAGGAAGAGCGAGTTGACCCAGTCACCCTCGTCAATGTGGATCAGGTGCTCGACCAGCGCTCGGCCGGTCTTGAAGCGGTAGCGGACCTTCTCGCCGGCGTAGGGGCGGACCTGCTTGCCGGGGAAGTCGACCACGATCGACTCGAGGATCTCGCCGGTCGGGCCGAAGCTGTCGGTGAAGTCGAAGCGGACCGGGCCGCCGACGCCCTGGGCCATGTAGATCGACTCTTCGAGCAGGGGCTCGATGCGCTTCTTGAGCTCGCCCAGCACGTCGATCTCGGGGTGCCGCCAGCTGGCCTTCTCGGCCGCGATGATCGGGGCCTTGCGCTCGCGCATCTCCTCGAGGTGCTGCTTCTTGTTCGCGAAGAACTCGTCGACCGGAACCGGGTGGGTGGTGGTCGCCTCTTTTTCCGACAGATCGGTCGTCGATCCCGGCAGCAGGACGATGCCGTTGGTGCCGCCGACCTTGGCGTACTCCGTCATGAAGACCGACTGGTCGGGGAAGATGTTGCCCTCGTCGCCGAAGATGTCGTTGAACTGGTAGAGCTCGTCGTCGAGGAAGCACGGCGGGCCGGCGATCGGGAAGACGTGGTCGGCCTTCAGGTCGTCGATGTAGCGCCAGGTGCGGTCGAACTGACGGTCGCGTTTCTGCTTGCCGAACGCGGTCTTGGCCGCGTCGGGCAGCTCGTAGACCATCGGGTACCAGATGGCGCCGGAGAACTGCAGCATGTGGGCGTGCACGTGGCCGAGCTCGGCGAACCGGCTCAGGTCGGACGGGCGCGCGTCGTTCTGGTTGAGCACCCGGATGCCGTCGTGCTCGACCCAGAGCGAGGAGTCGCCGATCGGGCCGTCGGTGGGGCTGATCAGCGCCTGGATCATGATCTTCAGGCCGCCGTCGAGCTCGTGCACCTCGTCCGACTTGGTCTTCAAGAAGCTGGTGAAGCCCAGGTCACGCAGCTCGTCCTCGAGCTGGCTGGTCGGGTACTCCGGCAGCAGGACGGTGGCCTTCTTGTTGATGTAGCGCTTGAGGTGCTCGGCGTCGAAGTGGTCGCGGTGCAGATGCGACACGTAGAGGTAGTCGACGTTGCCCAGCGTCTCCCAGTCGAGCTGGGAATTGTCCGGGAAAGGGAACCATGACGCGAAGAACGCCGGATTGACCCATGGATCGCACAGAATGCTGCCGGCGGCGGTGTCGATCCGCATGCTCGCGTGCCCAGTGCCTGTGATCCGCACCGTTTAACTCCCTCGATCCAAGAACCCGACCGCATCGAAGGTACCGGGTCCGGGTTGGTGGGCCGCGCGCGGAGCCGCCGTGCGAGACTGAGCAGGAGTAAGAAGGCCTTGGACGGAAGGACTCCGGCGGTGTCTGCGGAAGAACATGATGAGGTCTACGCCCCCGACCAGCTCAAGCCGGGCAACCGGCGGCGGGGACAGAAGGGCGCGATCATCTCGGCGATCGTCATCCTGATGTTCTTCTGGGGCAATCACGAGGGCAACACCGAGAACATCTGGCTCGTCGTGTTCGCGGTCGGCCTGGTCGTCGCGGTGATCGCCGACGCCGTCCTGCGGCGCCGTGGCCTGCGGCCCAGCGAGCAGTAACCCTTCGCCACGAAAAAGGGGCCCGGCCGGGCCCCTTTTCCTTTATCGGCGTCGGGTGAGGATGTCCTTGACCTCGCGCAGCGCGGCGTCGACCTCGGCCTCGAAGTAGCCACCGGGCACCAGGCCGAACTGCAGCATGTCGAGGTCGTTCTCCGGTACGGGCATCGGCCCGCGCCCGGTCATCGCCTGCAGGATGCCCTCGAACAGCCGGTCCACCTGCATCGGGTCGTAGCCGCTGCCGAAGCGCCGCGGCTGGAACGTGCGGCGCAGCTGGTCGACCCGGTAGAGCTCACCACCCGGCTCGCCCATCGGCGGCGGCAGCTGGGGCTGCGGCGGGCCGCCGTAGCCACCGCCCTGGGGCGGGCCGCTCATCGGGGCGTTGCCCATCGGCGGGCCACCCATCGGCGGGCCACCCATCGGGGGTCCGCCCATCGGCGGGCCGCCCATCGGCGGCGGGGCGCCGTAGCCGCGCGGGTCCTGCTCGCGGGGCATGCGGATCTCGGCCGTCATGTCGGTCTTGCCGTGCCGGCCGGCCTCGAAGCCGTCGAAACCGCCCGTGTTCTCGAAGCCACCGGTGTTGTCGAAGCCCTGGTCGTAGCCGCCCTGGTCGTAACCGCGCGGATCCCGGGGGTCGCGCTGGTCCCGCGGGTCGTAGCCGGGCGGGGGCGGCGGCTGGGTCTGGCGCTGCGGCAGCTGAGGCTGCGGCGGCTGGCCGTAGCCGGTCGGCTCGTCGAACCGGCCCGCATACGGGTCGGGGGCGGGCATCTGCGGGCGCTGCGGCATCTGCTGCGGCTGCATCCGGTCGGGCGGCGGCATCCTGTCCGGCATCCGGTCGTCCCGGATGGGCGGGGCCGGGAGACGCTCGGTGGGCGGCGCCATCCGGCCGGCCGCCGCCGCGTTGATGCTGCCCGTGTTGGCGCCGGCCGGTGGCCGGGCGAAGCTGCCGGTGGTGAGGCCGCCGCGCAGCGAGTCACGCATCGGGTCGGGCGCCGGGGCGCCCCGGCCGCCGCGGTCCTCGAGCTCGGCCAGCTGGCGCTCGACGCGGTCCAGGTGGAGGTCGACCTGCCACTCGTCGTAGCCGCCGAAGCGCACGCGGAAGACCACGTCGTGCACCTCCTGCGCGCCCACGGGCGGGCCGGACTGCTCGCCGGCCAGGGTGGCCTCGACGCGGTCCAGGAAGGCGTCGACCTCATCGACCTTGTAACCGCGGCGCAGCGCACGCCGCCGGAAACGCTGCCCCTGACTCGTCACAACGTCTCCCACTCCGCTCGCTGGGACCTACGCCCAGTCACTGTGCCACCTCCGGGTCGGCCGCGCCCCCAGCGCTCGCCTCCGTAAGCTCGCCCGCGGCCAGCTGGCCGCACGCGCCGTCGATCTCCCGGCCCCGGGTATCGCGGACCGTCGTCGACACCCCGGACTCGCGGAGGCGGCGGACGAACTCGCGCTCGACCGGTTTCGGGCTCGCATCCCACTTGCTGCCCGGGGTCGGGTTGAGCGGGATGAGATTCACATGCGCCAGCTTGCCGTGCAAGAGCTTGCCGAGCAGGTCGGCACGCCAGGGCTGATCGTTGACGTCCCTGATCAGGGCGTACTCGATCGAGATCCGGCGTCCCGTCTGCGCCGCGTAGTCGAACGCGGCATCGAGCACCTCGGCCACCTTCCAACGCTGGTTGACGGGCACTAGCTCATCGCGCAGATCATCATCGGGGGCGTGCAGGGACAGCGCAAGGGTCACGTTCAGGTCTTCGGCCGTCAGGCGGCGCATAGCGGGCACTAGTCCCACGGTGGAGACGGTTATGTGCCGTTGCGAAAGTCCCAGGCCCTCCGGGGCCGGGGTGGTCAGCCGGCGGACCGCCTCGATGACCCGCGGGTAGTTGGCCAGTGGCTCGCCCATGCCCATGAAGACGACCCGGGACAGCCGCGGAGGCGAACCGGTGACCGCGCCCGACGCCGCGACCCCGGCCAGGTAGACCACCTGGTCGACGATCTCGGCGACCGACAGGTTGCGGGTCAGGCCCTGCTGGCCGGTCGCGCAGAACGGGCAGGCCATGCCGCAGCCCGCCTGGCTGGAGACACAGGCCGTGACCCGGTCCGGGTAGCCCATCAGGACGCTCTCGACCAGCGCGCCGTCGTGCAGCCGCCACAGGGCCTTGCGGGTGGCGCCCTCGTCGCAGGCCAGCTCGCGGACCGGGGTCAGCAGGTTGGGCAGCAGGTCGCCGGTGAGCTTGGCGCGCGTCTTGGCGGGCAGGTCGGTCATCTCGTCGATGTCGCGCACGAGCCGGCCGAAGTAGTGGGTGGAGAGCTGCTTGGCGCGGAACGCGGGCTCGCCCAGAGCGGTCACCGCGGCCTGCCGGGCGGCGAGATCCATGTCGGCCAGATGGCGCGGGGGCATGGCGGGGCGGCGGCGGGTGGTGACCGCGTCGGGCTTGTCGGGGCTGGTCGGGATGACCGGAAGAATCGTCATGGCAGAACAAGTCTCGCACGCTCGGGGAAGTTCACTGGGCCCACGCGATCAGGGCGAAGAGCAGGTACGCGGTGGGGACGGCGAACAGGATCGAGTCGAGCCGGTCCATCAGGCCGCCGTGGCCGGGCAGCAGACTGCTCATGTCCTTGACACCGAGGTCGCGCTTGAGCATCGACTCGGCCAGGTCACCCACGACCGCGACCACCGAGAGCACGGCGCCGAACAGCAGGCCCCAGTACACCTGGATGTCGAGCAGGAAGTACAGCAGCAGGGCGCTGCCGATGGCCGAGGCGCAGATCGAGCCGGCGAAGCCCTCCCACGTCTTGCCCGGGCTGATCGACGGGGCCATCTTGTGCTTGCCGAAGAACACACCGGTCGCGTAGCCGCCTGTGTCGGAAAGCACCACGGCCAGCAGCGTGCACAGCACCCGCCATTTGCCGTCCTCGTCGCTCTCGGGAAGAAAGAGCAGGATGCCGAAGCTGAGCAGGAACGGCACGTAGACCGCGACCAGGACGCTCGCGGTCAGATCACGGCGGAACGCCTCGGCGCCGTCGGCCAGCCGCCAGACGACCGCGGCCAGCACGGTGACCACCAGGCCCAGCAGCAACGCGTCGGTGCCGCCGTACCAGGCCAGCCCGGTCATCAGGACCGCGCCGGCGACCAGCGGGACGACCGGGGCGTTGGCGCCCGACGAGCGTAGGGCCCGGGTCATCTCCCAGACACCGACGCCGGAGGCGACCACGATCACGGCGAAGAAGGCCGGGCCCCAGAAGAGCAGTGAGAGAAGCACCACCAGGACCAGGCCGACGCCGACCCCGATGGCGGCCGGCAGGTTGCGGCCCGCGCGGCTGGTCGTGGGCTCGCCGGGGCCTCCGCCCTTGGCCCGGCGGCGGCCCGGGCCGCGCTTGGGCTCCTCGGGCTTCACCACCGGCAACTGGTTGGTCGGGACGTCCTCGGCCGCGTGCCAGGCTTTGTCGCCGGGCACGTCATAGGCGTACGGCGCCGGCACGCCCGTGTCGTCGCCGGAGGTGCGCCCGGCACGCGGATCGAGGTATGACATCAGACCTCGAGCAACTCGGCTTCCTTGTGCTTGACGAGCTCGTCCACGACGGAGACGTAACGGTGGGTCACGTCGTCGAGCTCCTTCTCGGCGCGACGGCCGTCGTCCTCGCCGGTCTCGCCGTCCTTGACCAGACGGTCGATCTGCTCCTTGGCCTTGCGGCGGACGTTGCGGATGGCCACCCGGCCCTCCTCCGCCTTGGTCCGCGCGATCTTGATCATGTCGCGGCGGCGCTCCTCGGTCATCTGCGGCAGGTGGATGCGCAGCTGGGTGCCCTCGTTGTTCGGGTTCACCCCGAGGTCCGAGTCGCGGATCGCCCGCTCGATCGGGCCGAGCTGGGAGGCGTCGTACGGCTTGACGATCACCATGCGCGGCTCCGGGACGCCGACCGAGGCCATCTGCGTCACCGGCGTGGGCGCGCCGTAGTAGTCCACCACGATCTTGGAGAACATGGCCGGAGTGGCCCGCCCCGTGCGAATGGCGGCGAACTCCTCCTTGGCGTGCTCGACCGCGCTCTCCATCTTTTCCTCGGCCTCGAAGAGGGTCTCGTCGATCACCGGCTCTTCTCGCCTCCTTGCTTTTCTCGTTGGTGCGGGGACTAGGCGGTGATCAGGGTGCCGATTTTGTCGCCACTCACGGCGCGCACAATAGTGTCGTCGCCCTCCGCCCCGAAGACGAGCATGGGGAGCTTGTTCTCCTCGCAGAGGCTGAAAGCGGCCTGATCGGCGACGCGCAGCCCGCGCTGGAGGATCTCCTGATAGGTGGCGGTGTCGAGCTTCTGCGCGGTCGGATCGAGGCGCGGGTCGGCGGTGTAGACGCCGTCGACGCCGTTCTTGCTCATCAGCACGATGTCCGCATGGATCTCGAGCGCGCGCTGGGCGGTCACCGTGTCGGTGGAGAAGTACGGCATGCCCGCGCCGGCGCCGAAGATGACCGCGCGGCCCTTCTCGAGGTGGCGGATGGCCCGCAGCGGGATGTACGGCTCGGCGACCTGGGCCATCGTGATCGCGGTCTGCACCCGCGTCTCGATGCCCTCTTTCTCCAGGAAGTCCTGCAGGGCGAGCGCGTTCATCACGGTGCCGAGCATGCCCATGTAGTCGGCGCGGTTACGGTCCATGCCACGCTTCTGCAGCTCGGCGCCGCGGAAGAAGTTGCCGCCGCCGACCACGACGGCGACCTGGATGCCCCGGCGGATGACGGTGGCGATCTGGCCGGCGATGCCCTGCACGACGTCGGGGTCGACGCCGACCGCGCCACCGCCGAACACCTCGCCGGAGAGCTTCAGCACGACGCGCTTGGGCTTGTCGGTCACCATCGAGACCCGCCTTTCCTTAGTACTCAGCTGAGACCTTATGTGAGGAGGAGGCCGGACGCAGAATCGCGTACCCGGCCTCCCTAGCCTCTAGCTCGGCAGCCGGATTACTCCTGGCCGACCTCGAACCGGACGAACCGGGTGATGTTCAGCCCGGCCTCCTCCGCGATCTGCTTGACCGTCTTCTTGTTGTCGACGACCGACGACTGCTCGAGCAGGACGTAGTCCTTGAAGAAGGAGTTCACCCGGCCCTCGACGATCTTGGGCAGAGCCTTCTCGGGCTTGCCCTCCTCCTTGGCGGTCTCCTCGGCGATGCGGCGCTCCGACTCGACGACCTCGGCCGGCACCTCCTCGCGGGTGAGGAAGCGCGGGCGCATGGCGGCGATCTGCATGCCGATGCCCCGGGCGTCCGCGTCGGCCGCCTCGTCGTTCTTGCCGGTGTACTCGACGAGCACGCCGACCTGCGGCGGGAGGTCCTGCGCCTTGCGGTGCAGGTAGACCGCGACGGTGCCGTCGACGATCACGAAACGGTTCAGGACGATCTTCTCGCCGATCTTGGCGGAGTACTCCTGGATCGTGTCGGCGACCGACTTGCCGTCCTCGAGCACCGCGGCCGAGAGGGCGGCGGCGTCGGCGAGCTTGTTCTGCGCGCCGAACTCGACCAGACGCTGACCCAGCGCGACGAAGTCGGGGGTCTTGGCGACGAAGTCGGTCTCGCAGTTGAGCTCGAGCAGCGCGCTGCCCGAGTGGGCCACGATGCCGTTGGCGGCGGTGCGGCCGGCCCGCTTGCCGACGTCCTTGGCGCCCTTGATGCGCAGGAACTCGACGGCCTTGTCGAAGTCGCCGTCCGCCTCGTCGAGGGCCTTCTTGCAGTCCATCATGCCGGCAGCGGTGAGATCGCGGAGCTTCTTCACGTCCGCGGCGCTGTAGTTAGCCATGACTCTCTCTCGATGTCAGTTCGGGATTGGCTGACTTACTCGGCGGGTGCCGTGGCGGCCGGCACGGGCTCGGCCTCCGCAGCGGGCGCCTCAGCAGCGGGCGCCTCGGCGGCGGGCGCCTCAGCAGCGGGCGCGTCGGCGGCCTTCTTCTCGGCGCCCTCGTACAGGTCGCGCTCCCACTCGGGCAGCGGCTCGCCGGCGGCGACGGTGCCCGGCTCGGGCTTCTCGTCGGCGCCACCACGGCCACGGCCGGAGCGGGCGATCAGACCGTCGGCGACGGCGGCGGCGATGACCTTGGTCAGCAGCTCGGCCGAACGGATCGCGTCGTCGTTGCCCGGGATCGGGAAGTCGACCTCGTCCGGGTCACAGTTGGTGTCGAGCACCGCGATGACCGGGATGCCCAGCTTGCGGGCCTCGTCGACGGCGATGTGCTCCTTCTTGGTGTCCACGACCCAGATCGCCGACGGCGTCTTGGTCATGTCACGCAGACCGCCGAGGGTCTTGGTGAGCTTGGTCTTCTCGCGGAAGAGCTGCAGGGTCTCCTTCTTGGTGTACCCGGCGGCGGTGCCGCTCAGGTCACCCAGGGCCTCGAGCTCCTTCATCCGCTGAAGGCGCTTGTACACCGTCTGGAAGTTGGTGAGCATGCCGCCCAGCCAGCGGTGGTTCACGTACGGCTGGCCCACGCGGGTCGCCTGCTCGGCGATCGCCTCCTGGGCCTGCTTCTTGGTGCCGACGAAGAGGATGTGGCCACCCTCGGCGACGGTGTCCCGCACGTACGCGTAGGCCTTCTCGATGTAGTCGAGGGTCTGGCGCAGGTCGATGATGTAGATACCGTTGCGCTCGGTGAAGATGAAGCGCTTCATCTTCGGGTTCCAGCGCCGGGTCTGGTGCCCGAAGTGGACACCGCTCTCCAGCAGCTGGCGCATGGTCACGACGGCCATGGTGGGTAGCTCCCTGTGGTCCCTGGTTGTCACGCTCACCGGCGGTGAGCGTCCTGGCGCCCGGTCGCCGGCCACAGTCGGACCCGAGATGATCGAGACCAGGGAGGGCCGTCGCTGCCGAGGGGTTGACCTGGCAGAGGGCGCGCGAGGTCGGCCGCACTAGGCGGTCGCCGTCGACCAGCATACGCCAATCCGGGGGAAGCCCCCTTCCGGGTCGCGCTCAGGCCACCGCCAGGCCCGCCGCGACCAGCAGGATCAAACCCACCGGGAGGTACGCCACGGGCGGGCGCACCCAGGCCTCGCGCCCGGTCGGGCCGCCCTTGGCGAGCGCGAACAGGCCGACGCCGCTGAGCGTGAAACCCAGCGTGAGAAGGACCGCCGGCACGATCGCGCGGGGCGTGGGATCGCCGGTGAACGTCGCATCGATCAGCAGCCGCACAACCGGGATCATCAGGACAATCATGACGATCGCGACAAGGAAGGACGTCGTCGACCGCTTGGACTGATACACGGGCGTGCGGGGCGTGACGGGCGGCACCAGGGCGGTGGGCTCGGCCACCGGCGCCGGCTCCTTCTCCACGGCCGGCGGCTTGATCGTCGGGTACTCCGGGCCGCGGACGGGGATCCGGGTGTCCGGTTCGGCCGGCCGGGCGTGACTGCCGGTGTCCGAGACGCCGTACGGATCGACGGCCGGCCGCTGATCGGGCAGCCGGAACGCGCCGCTCGGCCGCTCGTGGATGCCCGAGTCGTACGGGTTGCCGACCTGATGGGAACCGGAGACGTCGGGGCTGGTGCTTCGGGAGTACTGGCCGCCTGAGTACCAGCTCGGCTCGGAGTCGTCGGCGTAGCGGTGTCCTTCCACGATGTCGCAACTTAGGTGACCAAGGACGCCGATGCCACACGTGGGCCCATAACACACCGATCTGGTGACTCTCAGGTTTTCCACAATCGCGCTCTGTCCACAGGGCCCGCGGCACAGCGCTCGCGATCGGGCCAGGGTGTCGGCCATGACGACGCAAAGACGAGCGGTGGGCGCGTACGGCGAACGGGTCGCCGCCCAGCACCTCATGGACCTGGGATACGTGATCCTGGCGCGCAACTGGCGCTGCGCCGACGGCGAGCTCGACCTCGTCCTGCGCGACGGCGACGACCTGGTCATCTGTGAGGTCAAGACCCGGCTCAACAGCAACTTCGGCCCGCCGGCGGAAGCGATCACGCCGAGCAAGGTCCGCAAGATCCGGCGCCTTGCCCGCCGCTGGCTCGACGAGTCCGGCCTCAGCCACCGGGAGATCCGCTTCGACGTGGTCGAGGTGCTCCCGCAGCAGCGGGGCGCCACCCAGATCCAGCACCTGCGTGCGGCGTTCTGATGAGCTACGCCCGCGTGCTCTGCGTCGGCCTGGTCGGGATGACCGGCCACATCGTCGAGGTGGAGGCCGACCTCTCGGCCGGGCTGCCGGCGGTGGTGCTGACCGGCCTGCCCGACACCGCCCTGCACGAGGCCCGCGACCGGGTGCGGGCGGCCGTGGTCAACTCGGGCCAGTCCTGGCCCAACCGCCGGATCACGGTCAACCTGCTGCCGGCCGCCCTGCCCAAACACGGCAGCGCCTTCGACCTCGCCATCGCCGCCGCCCTCCTGGCCGGCGCCGGTGAGCTGCCGGCGGCCGCGCTCGAGGGCGTCGTGCTGCTCGGTGAGCTCGGCCTGGACGGGGCGGTCCGCCCGGTGCGCGGCGTGCTGCCGATGGTGGCCGCCGCCGCGGGCGCGGGCATCGACCGGGTGATCGTGCCGCTCGACAACGCGCGGGAGGCCACGGTCGTGCCCGGTGTCACCGTGCGGGCCGTCGACAGCCTGCACCGGCTGGTCGACTTCGTCCGGGCCGGCGGCGAGCTGCTCGACCCGCCGCCACCCATCCCGGCGCCCCCGGCCGGCGGCCCCGACCTGGCCGACGTCTCCGGACAGGAGCTGGGCCGCTACGGCCTCGAGGTGGCCGCGGCCGGCGGTCACCACCTGGCGCTGTTCGGAGCGCCCGGCGCGGGCAAGACGATGCTGGCCGAACGCCTCCCGTCGCTCCTGCCCGAGCTCGGCGACGCGGCGGCCCTCGAGGTCACGGCGCTGCAGTCGATCGCCGGGCAGCTCACCGCGAACGAAGGCCTGGTCCGGCGGCCGCCGTTCCAGGCGCCGCACCACACGGCGACCACGGCGGCCCTGGTCGGCGGGGGCAGCGGCATCCCCCGGCCCGGCGCGCTGTCGCTGGCCCACCGCGGCGTGCTCTTCCTCGACGAGGCGGCCGAGATCCGCAACTCCACCCTGCAGGCGCTGCGCCAGCCACTGGAGACGGGGGTGGTGGTGCTGGGCCGGGCCCAGGGCACGATCCGGTACCCGGCCCGCGTCCAGCTCGTGATGGCGGCCAACCCGTGCCCGTGCGCGAGCCCCGCCGGCGATCAGAATTGTGTCTGCTCACCGCTGACCCGGCGCCGCTATCTGGCCCGGCTCTCGGGACCGCTGCTCGACCGCATCGACATCCGGCTGACCCTGCACCCTCTGACGGCCGCCCAGTTGATGACGGCGACCACACCGGCGCCGACCTCGGCCGTGGTCGGCGAGCGGGTGGCCAAGGCCCGGGCGGCGGCCCGGGCCCGCTGGGATCGGGTCAACGCCGACGTGCCCGGCCCCAAGCTCCGCCAAGCGCCCTGGCGGTTGCCGGCCAAGGACACCACTGACCTGCACCATGCTCTCGATCGCGGGCTGCTGTCGGCCCGGGGCTTCGACAGAGTCGTCCGGTTGGCTTGGACGATCGCGGACCTCGACGGCCTCGACCGTCCCGCCCGCCGAGAGGTGACCGAGGCGTTCCAGCTCCGCATGGGCGACGTTCGTGGCTGACTTCGAGCCCGTCCTTCCTCTTGTCTCCGATCCTTCCCCGGCCGGCCCTGCCGGCGGCGCCCTTTCCGCAGCCGGCACGGATGCTGATCGGGCGGCACGGGTGGCGCTCACCTGGCTGGCCGAGCCGGGCAACCGGAAGGTGTGGGAGCTGGTGGAGCGGTTCGGCGCGCCGGAGGCACTCGATCGGCTGATGCGCAGCGAGCTCAAAGGGGCGATGCGGACCGCCTTGCAGGTGCGGGCGCCCGATCTGGCGCCGGGACGGCTGATGGAACTCACCCTGGGGAGGGCCCGGCGGCTCGGGGCGCGCATCGTGGTGCCGTCGGACGACGAGTGGCCGCGCCGGGTCGAGTCGCTGGCCACGCTGAGGCTGGACGGACCGGGCCGGGCCAATGAGGACGTACGGCCGCCGTTGTGTTTCTGGGTTCGCGGGCCGTGGCCGCTGGGCGCGACGCTCGAACGGTCGGTCGCCGTGGTCGGGGCCCGCGCCGCCACCCCGTACGGCCTGCATGTGACCACCGAGCTGGCCTTCGGCCTGGCCGAGGCGGGCTGGACGGTCGTCTCGGGTGGCGCCTTCGGCATCGACGCGGCGGCGCACCGGGCGGCCATGGCCGGTGGCGGGCGTACGGTCGCGGTGCTGGCCTGCGGAGTGGACCGGCCCTACCCGGCGGGCAACTCGGCGATGTTCGAGCAGATCACCGAGACCGGCCTGCTGATCAGCGAATGGCCCCCGGGCGCGGAACCGCTGCGGCACCGCTTCCTGATCCGCAACAGGGTGATCGCGGCCGCGACCGCCGGCACGGTGATGGTCGAGGCGGCGGCGCGCAGCGGGGCGGCCCAGACCATGAGCCGGGTGCTGGCCCTCAACCGTACGGCCATGATCGTGCCCGGCCCGGTGACGTCGGCGGTGTCCGTGGGCTGCCACGAGCTGCTCCGCGACCGGCCGGAGACGATCCTGGTCACCGGCCTGCCGCACGTGCTCGAGGCGGTCGGCCGGGTGGGTGAATATTTCGCCGACCCGCCGCGGGGCCCGGCCCACCGGCGCGACTCGCTCGACGAGGAGTCAGCGCTCGTGCTGGAGGCGGTGCCGCGCCGGGGCACGGCCACCCCCGAGGAGCTGGCCGCGAAGGCCGGGGTGGAGCTGCGCACGGTCCTGCGCCGGCTCTCCCTGCTGGAAGTGGCCGGCTTCGTCGAACGCCGAGGAGCCGGGGTGGCCCTGGCGCCGCCCTCCACACCGGACTCACGACATGACTGAGAGGCGCCGAGCCGTTGCGGCCCGGTCGCCTGGTCACATCCCCGCGCGCCCGTACGGCGGCGGGTCAGTCCTCGGAGTCGTCCAGGTCCCGGCGGTGCACCTTCATCCACCCCTCGACGTCGTCGGTCATCCAGACCTTGCCTTGGGCCAGATCGGCAACCGGCTTGGGGAAGTCGGCGCGGCTGGTGATCTGGTACGCACGCTGCCGGCTCACCCCACCCAGACGGATGCGGATCTCGTGTGCCCCCATGAGCCGGATCGGTTTCGCTGCCACATGATCGACCGTAGGCGCGAGACTATTAGTCGGTCATAAAGTTTACAGGAGACACGTAGTCATGAGTCATCTATACTGTTCCCATGACTAGGCGAAGTCAGAGCCACCGACCCGTGCCCGTGTACCCCACACATAGACGCACGTGGCGCACCCTCTGGCGCCGGTGCAGCTGCGGCCTCCCCGCCCCCTGCATCGACCGTCTGGTTCCCCCTCCAGCCCTTCCCTTCCCCCTCCGAGCCCCCCACACGCTCCCGTCCCCACCCCACCACGGCCCGTTCCCACCGTGGACCTTCGCCTACCCACCCCACCGCAATCCCCAGGCCTTCCTCTTCCCGCCCTACAGCCCTCGTCCCCACCCTTCGCCGCCCCACCCCGACGCCCACCGGCCACAGTTCTCGCCGGCTCAATCTCTACCGCCCGCGTCCACTCCGCCCGATGTCCCCGGCCCGTTGGCGCCCACCTCACGGCCTTCGCCCGATCCTTTGCCTCCCCTGACGTCCGCCTCGCCGTTGAACACCTTTCCTCCGCTGGCATCCGGCTCGCCGCCCCCGCCGGACCCCTTGCTTCCGCTGGCACCCGCCTCGCCGCCCCCGCCGGACCCCTTGCTTCCGCTGGCACCCGGCACGCCACCCCCGGGCGACTCCGTTCATCCCCGGACGTTCGACTCTCCGGAGCCAGGCGATCCCTTCATCCGGGCCTTCGCCCCTCCGCCTCCGCGCGATCACCTCCATCCCCGGACGTTCGTCTCTCCGCCCCGTCGTGGCCCGCTCCACCCCCGGACGTTCCCGTCCCCGGCCGGCCGCGATCCCGCCCACGAAAGGAGGCCCATCAGGTCAGACCCCGGTTCCCCTGCCACAGGTGCCGCCCGGCGGACACCGCCCTCCACCTCGGAGGCCCCCAATCCGCCGGGCGGTCACCCGCTCCAGCACGGCCCTCCCGCTCTCCCCCCACCCGGAAGCCACACACCCAACGGGGGCGGCCGCCGTCGCTCCAGCCGGACCGACGGCGGCCGATCCCCCTACTCCGCGCCCACCACCAAACGCCGGTCAGCCCACCCCGGTCCACCGCCGGACCAAGACCACATCACCCCCGGCACCTGGCGGCGCCGGGCCGCGGGTGCTGGTGGCTGATCCTCACCAGCACCCGCGCTTAAGCCGCGGCGAGCGACCGGCGACGCGCTCACCGCACCAAAGCTCGGACCACCGGCCCGCGGGACCCTCAGGCCCTAAGGCCGGCGGTTCGAGCGAACCCGCAACGCCTTCCCGGCGCGCAGGCCACCAACCAACCGCCCGGGGCTACCTCGCGTATGGGCCAACCCGGGAGAACTCGCTATCCCGTTCTTATGCCTCAACAAAGAGCCACAGCCACCGCGCCACGCGGAGGGGGTCACCGCGCCACGCCAAGGCGGTCTACCGGCCCCGCGAGGGCCGCTCCGGCACGCCACGCGAAGGTGGGCCCGGCACGCCACGCGAAGGGAAGTCCGATGCGCCACGCGGAGGTGGGTTCAGCGAGCCACGCGAAGGAAAGTCCGGCCCGCCATGCGGTGGCAGGCCTCGGCACGCCACGCGGAGGGAAATCCGGCACGCCACGTGGAGGGAAGTCCGGCCGCCAAGCGGTGGCGGGTCCGGCCACCAGGCGGTGGCAGGTCCGGCGCGCCACGCGGAAGGAAGTCCGGCCACCAAGCGGTGGCAGGTCCGGCCACCAGGCGGTGGCAGGTCCGGCGCGCCACGCGGAAAGAAGTCCGGCCACCAAGCGGTGGCAGGTCCGGCGCGCCACGCGGAAAGAAGTCCGGCCACCAAGCGGTGGCAGGTCCGGCGCGCCACGCGGAAGGAAGTCTGGCGCGCCTCTCGAAGGCGCGTCCGGCGCGCCACGCACAAGAAGAGTCCGATGCGGTGGCGGGTTCAGCGCGCCTCGCGGAGGAGGTCCGAGGCGCTGCGCGAAAGCGGATCCGGCGCCGGGGCTCACCCCGCATGGCAACTCGGCGGCCGCTTGCTCTGCTCTTCGGCCGCTCGCCAAACCGGACCGTTTCGCCAACCTCCCACCGCCGCCTCGCGAGGGCTCGAGTCCCGAGCTGTAGCAGCTCACCTGGAGGTCCAATCACCCAGCCGGGGCCGAGACTGCAGAGTCGGGCGGCTGGCCACCGTCGGCGAGCACGGGCAGCCCGACGCCGTCGTGCGAACGGGGCCGCAAACCGAGCAGGGTGCCTGGCCTTGATCGAGGTCTTGCTCGGCGGTGAACAGGGGCCGTTGTGGGCGATGGGGGCGGGGACGAAATCGGGGTGGTCGAGGGTGGGATTGAACGGGCGACATCCGGGCCGGGACGCGGATGCGTGCGGTGGGACTGTCGCCCGCCCTGCCGCGCGATCAAGCTCGGCCTTCTCAAGCGCGGCACGTCCATCGTACTAACGACCGGTCATACGTACAATACGACGGAGCGATGTGGTCACGTAAACTGTTGAACATGATCGATCCCTCCGCGGACCGTGCGGTGTTCCGGCAACTGGCTGACCTGCTCCGGAATCAGATCGAGTCCGGGGAGCTGGGGCCTGGGGAGCCGCTGCCCAGCGAGCTGCGGCTGGCCCAGGAGTACGGGATCAGCCGCACCACGGTCCGCCAGGCGATCGGCCAGCTTCGGACGGAGGGTCTCGTCACCGTTGACCGGCCGCGTGGCACGTTCGTCCGGGTGCCGGAGCCGACGGAGGTCATCGCTCTGGCCCGCGGCGAGCGGGTCAGCGCCCGCATGCCCACCGACGCCGAGCGCCGCAAGTACCGCCTCGGCGAGGGTGTGCCCGTCCTGGTGGTCACCACCCCGGACGGCACGCAGACCGTCCACCCGGCCGACCGCGTCCAACTGACCCGCCCCTAGCGCCCCACTGCGAGCGCATGCCGACCCGCGACGCGCCAGGTGAGTGGGGCTGGGGGTGTCACTTTCGGGTGCGGCGCTGGTGGCCTCGGGTCGGGTGCCATGTCTCGATGACCAGGTGGTCGGCGGGAGTGCCGACGTAGGTCAGGACCACCTCGGTGATGTCCAGGCGGAAGAAGGCGGCGTCCGCATGGGGGGTGTCGGCCGGGGGTGGGGTTTCTACGGCGAGGCCGGCCATCTTCGCGTCTCCCGGGCCGGTTTCGGGGGCGTCCGAGGGGGGCTCCAAGGTGGGGGCGTGCATCGCCATGCGGGGGTCTCGGCGCAGGTCCAGCAGTTTCACTGCGCCGGGCATGGAGCCGAAGGTGAGCTCGCCGTCCTGGAAGACCGCCTCGGTGGCGCTGATCCGGGGGGAGCCGTCGCGCCGCAGGGTGGCGATGGTCTTGTTGGTGCCCGCGTCGAACAGGGCCCTCACGCGCTGCGCGAAGGCGGGTGCGTCCTTTTCGATTTCTGCCCAGCTGGCCATGTCGTCGACCCTAGCGACAGATCCCCATCAGAAGAGGTCGTAGGTGGCCCGGGCCAGGGCGAAACCGTGCCCTGTCTTCTCGTCCTCGCAGGTCATCGCGCGGGCGGTGCTGTCGCAGCGGATCGTCCCGGAGCGCAGGGCCTCGCCGTACTCCAGGGTGTTGGCGGACGAGCCGGCCAGGGTGTCGCCCGCGCAGGTGAAGTCGGCCTTCCCCGATTCCAGGACCATGCCGTTGCCCCAGGCCTGCAGGCAGTCCTCCGGTTGGGGCGAGGCGGCCCACTCCTTGTCCACAATGTCGCAGCGGACGGAGGCGCTGGTCAGGGCGCACACGATGTTCTTCGACGGTGACTGGAAGGTCGCCTCGGTGACCTCCTCGACCCGGCTGCCGAAACCGGCCACGGCCGACGGGAGCGGCCCGGACGAGGTGGGGGTGGGTGACGGCGACGAGTTGTCATCAAGCAAGGAGCAACCGGACAGGACCGCCAGCAGAGCCGGCGCCAGGAGACAACGGAAGCGAGCCATGGTGATCGGCAGTGTAATGCCGCCCGACCAGCGTGGCCGCTTGACGGACGCGGGTCGAGCGATGACGGTCGACATGGTGGACACGCGGGACATGCACGAGCGGCTGCCGGAGGCGATGCGGCAGGCCGTGGACGACTTCGGGCACCATCTCGCGCGGGTCGAGAATCGATCGGCCCACACCGTACGGGCGTACGTCGGTGACGTGGTCTCGTTGCTGGATCATGCCGCCCGCCAGGGTGTCACCTCGCCGGCCGGTCTCGACCTCGGCCTGCTGCGGGCTTGGCTGGCGGCCCGGATGCGGGAGGGGGCCGCGCGCACATCGCAGGCGAGGCGGGCGGCCGCGGCCCGGGCCTTCACGGGGTGGGCCTTCCGCACCGAGCGGATCCCGGTCAACGTCGGCGCCAATCTCGCCAGCCCGCGGGCCCACCGCACCCTCCCGACAGTGCTCCGCGCCGACCAGGCCGCCACCCTGATCGAGGGACAGGAAGAAAAGGCCGAGAACACCGATCCCGCGGCGCTGCGGGACCGGGCCGTGCTGGAGCTGCTCTACGCCACGGGCGTACGGGTCAGTGAGCTCTGCGGCCTGAACCGCGCCGACCTGGACGAGTCGCGCCGGCTCGTGCGGGTCTTCGGCAAGGGTGCCAAGGAGCGGGCCGTCCCCTATGGCCTGCCGGCCCAGCGTGCCCTGGACGACTACCTCCGGCACGGCCGCCCGCACCTGGCCGGAGACAGGACCGACGCCCTGTTCCTCGGGGTCAAGGGCGGCCGGCTGCAGCAGACCGTCGTGCGGCGGATCGTGGACGCGGCGGCGCGTGCGGCCGGCCTGCCGCACACCAGCCCGCACGATCTGCGGCACTCGGCGGCCACCCACCTTCTCGACGGCGGGGCGGATCTCCGGGCCGTGCAGGATCTGCTCGGGCACGCCTCGCTGTCGAGCACGCAGATCTACACGCACGTGTCGACCGAGCGTCTCCGGGCCGCCTTCAAACAGGCGCACCCCCGGGCGTGACCCCGTACGATCAGAGGGTGAGCGCCGCCGCACCGCCCGCAGCCATCCCCGGCGCCCGTCTTCTGTTCTCGCTCGACCCGGGCGTGTCCTATCTCAACCACGGCTCGTTCGGCGCCGTCCCGATCGGCGTGCAGCGGGCCCAGCAGCGCCTGCGCGACGAGGTCGACGCCAACCCGATGGCCTTTTACGCGGGCGAGGGCCTGATGGACCGGGTCGTCCATACCCGACGGCATCTGGCCTCGTTCCTCGGCGCCGACCCGGACGGCAGCGCCCTGGTCACCAACACGACGACCGGGGTCTCGCTCGTCCTGCAGTCGGTGCGGCTGGAGTCGGCCGACGAGGTGCTGCTCACCGATCACGGTTACGGCTCGGTGGCGTTCGCCGCGCGCCGGCAGTGTCGCCGGGCCGGCGCCACCGCGCGGACCGTCGCGGTGCCGCTGGGGGCGAGCGACGCCGAGGTGGTTTCGCGGATCAAGGCCGCCTTGCGGCCGGGCAAGACCAAGTTGCTCATCGTCGATCAGATCGCCTCGGCCACGGCGGTGGCTTTTCCGGTACGCGAGATCGCCGCCGCCGCCCACGAGCACGACATCCCGGTGCTGGTCGACGCCGCGCACGGGCCCGGCCAGCTCCCGGTCGATGTGGCCGCGATCGGCGCCGACTTCTGGGTCGGCAACCTGCACAAGTGGGCTTTCGCCCCGCGCGGCACGGCCCTGCTCGCGGTCGCTCCGCAGTGGCGGCGGCGCATCGAGCCGCTGGTCGTCTCCTGGGAGCAGGATCAGGGCTTCCCGCTGGCCGTCGAATATCAGGGCACGCTGGATTACACCCCGTGGCTGGCCGCCCCGAGCGGCCTGTTCGTCCTGCGCACGCTCGGCTGGGAGGCCGTTCGAGCGCACAATGCGGGCTTGGCCGCGTACGGCCAGAAGGTCCTCGGGGAAGCGCTCGGGGTGACCGATCTCCCCCACCCCGGCCACCCGGAGGTGGCGATGCGGATCGTGCCGCTGCCGGCCGGCCTGGCCACGACCACGCCGGAGGCGCACGCGCTGCGCGCGCACATCGCCGAGAAGCTGGCCACCGAGACCCAGGTCAACGCGTGGGGCGGCCGCGGCCTGCTCCGCCTGAGCGCCCAGGTCTACAACCGCCCGGAGGACTACGACCGCCTGGCCGAGCGCCTCCCCCAGCTGCTGCACGAGCTGAAACGCCAATAACGCCGCCCGGGCCGAGCGACCCGACAGCGAGCCGGCTAGAGCGGCAGCAACCGCACCCGTCCCAGACCGAGCAGCGCCAGCGGGTCGAGATAAAGATCCCCGCGCCGCAGCCCCCAGTGCAGGCCCGGATGGCCCGGCTCCAACAGCCCGATCACCGCGCCGCCCGCGACCACGTCACCCACCGAGACCGACGGCGTCACCGGCTCGTACGTGGTCCGCAGCCCGCCGGCATGGGCGATGCTGATCACGCCGCGACCGGCCAGAACCCCGGCGTAGAGCACCGTCCCGGGACCGGCCGACATGACGGGCGCGGACACCGGAGCTTGCAGATCGACCCCACGATGCCCGGCCAGCCACGGCTGGGCGGGCGGGTCGAAGGCGCGCACCACCGAGGGCGGCGACACCGGCCACCCGAAGGACATGACCACCAGCAGCAGACCGAGAAGACCAGGCATGCCGGTCAGCCTGCCGCAGTTTCACGACCAATGAAAAAGCCCCTGTGGATAACCCGGGGCCGCCCGAATTATCCGCCGAAGCCCGGCTCGTCCGGCAAGGAGATGTCCGGCTTCTCCAGCTCCTCGACGTTCACGTCCTTGAACGTCATCACCCGCACGTTCTTCACGAACCGGGCCGGCCTGTACATGTCCCAGACCCAGGCGTCGTGCATCTCGACCTCGAAATACACCTCGCCGTCCGAGTTGCGCACGTGCAGATCGACCTGGTTGGCCAGGTAGAAACGGCGCTCGGTCTCCACCACGTAGGAAAACTGGCGGACGATATCGCGGTACTCCCGGTAGAGCTGCAGCTCCATCTCGGTCTCGTACTTCTCGAGATCCTCTGCGCTCATCGCTTTTCGCCCTCCATGGCCTCATCTTCCCCCACACATGGCGACGGCTGAGGCTGGTCGCCCGACGCCACGCCGACGGTACCCCCAGTGGTTGCCGTAAGCACTGGCGGCACGGCCTCGGTTGCATCAAACAGTACCGGCGGGGCCTCGGCCCGGCCGGGGCGGCGAGCCCGGGGCGGGCGGTTGCTGCGCCCGGAGGCCGCGGCCACGTTCACGTACGAGAAGCGGTGCTCGGCGCACGGCCCGTGCTCGCGCAGCGCGGCCGTGTGCTCGTCGGTGATGTAGCCCTTGTGCACGGCGAACCCGTACGCCGGGAACTGGTCGTGCAGCTCGACCATCAGCCTGTCCCGGGTGACTTTGGCGAGCACGCTGGCCGCGGCCACGCACGCCGCGACCCGGTCGCCTTTCCACACGGCCAGGCCGGGCACGCCCAGGCCGTCGACCGGGAAGCCGTCGGTCAGCACGTACTCCGGCGGGGTGGCGAGCGACGCGAGCGCGCGGCGCATCGCCGCGAGGTTGCAGACGTGCAGGCCGCGCGCGTCCACCTCGGTGGGCGGGATGATCACCACCGACCAGGCCAGGGCCCGGGCCACGACCTCGCCGTAGACGCGCTCGCGGGCGGCCGGGGTCAGCAGCTTGGAGTCGGCCAGCTCGTCGATCTCGCCGCGCTTGCCCTCGGGCAGGATGCAGGCGGCGGCCACGAGCGGGCCCGCACAGGCGCCCCGGCCCGCCTCGTCGGCCCCGGCCACCTGACGGAAGCCGCGGCGCTGGAGGGCGCGCTCGAGGGCGTAGAGCCCGCCCTCGCGGCGGACCACGGTGCGTGGCGGGGCCAGCATCACAGCCCCCGCAACAGGGCGGGCAGCTCGACCGGGAAGATCTGCTCCGAGCTCGCCTCGATCTCCTCGGCCGACCACCACCGGTGCTCGGTGATGGTCTCCTGCTCGTCGGCGTCCATGCCGGCCATGTCGATCTGGATCTCGGTGACCCGCAGCAGGAAGAAATCCTGCTCCTGGCGGTAGTCGCGGCCGTCGTAGCTGAACGACGTCACCTCGTGCCAGAAGGGCTCGCCGAGATCGCCGGCGGGAACGACCAGCCCGGTCTCCTCGAACAGCTCGCGGGCGGCGGCCTCGGCCACCGTCTCACCGGGCACGAGGCCACCGCCGGGAGTGAACCACCAGCGCTGGCCGGGACGGGCCGGATCACCGCCGTGCAGCAGGAGGGTGCGCCCGGCCTGATCGACGAGGAGCACGCGCCCGGCGCGGCGGTCGATGACGGTCACGCCACCAAGCCTATTGCGCCCGGCATGGATCTTCCGACCGGGTGTTACTTCGCATCCGGGATCTTGTCGAAGCCGTCCGGCACGGAGAGCCAGGTGGCCCGGTTGACCGGCCAGAACACCGTGAAGGCGCGGCCCACGACGGAGTCCTCGGTGATCGTCGCCTCGGTGATGTTGTGGTCGCTGTCCTGGTAGTGCTCCAGGGAGTCGCCCGAGGCGGCCCGGTGGTCACCCATCACCCACAACCGGCCCTCGGGCACGGTGATGTCGAAATTCGTGCTGGCGGGCGGGTCCTGCGTGCCGTCGGCGTCCTTGTAGACGTACGGCTCGTCGAGCGGGACGCCGTTGACGATCAGCTTGCCGGTGCCGGTGTACTGCACGCGGTCGCCCGGGGTGCCGATGATGCGCTTGATGAAGTCCTCGCCCTCGGCGCCCGACTGCCATTCCTTCGGCGCCTCGAAGACGATGATCTCGCCGCGTTTCGGGTCACGGAAGTCGTAGACGAGCTTGTTGACGAGCACCCGGTCGAGCACGTTGAGCGTGTGCTCCATCGAGGGCGACGGAATGTAGAACGTCTGGAGCACGAACGCGCGCACCAGCACTGCGACCAGGATCGCCACGCCCAGGAGGATCGGAAGCTCGCGCCAGAACGAACTCTTGCGCTTCTCCGTCTGCTCGTCAATCACGAAGGGAGCCTACGACGCCGACTCGAGAACGGCAGTCCGGAACGCGCGGATAACGCCCCACTTAAGAGAAAAGGAAGTGCGAAAACTTCCGTCGAAGGACTGGTCCGGCGCTCGGGCGGACCGGCCGCGGTGGGGTGATCGGCGGCGAAAGTCTTCCACACGTCGGGCACCGAGAGGCTGGTGAACCGGCTGCTCGGCCAGACGATGACGAATGCCCGCCCGATCACGTTGTCGATCGGGACGGGGCCCTGACATCGCGCGTCCTGCGAGACCTGCCGATGGTCGCCCATGACGAACATCTCACCCGCGGGCACGGTGACCTCGGTGAAGCGGCGGCTGGTGCACTGGTTCGGGTTCGGCGGCTGGTTGATGTCGGAATTGAAGCCGTCGGCGATGTACGACTCGTCGATGCCGATGCCGTTGACCGTGATCCGCCCCTTGGCGTCGCAGCAGGCGATCTTGTCGCCCGGCAGCCCGATCACCCGCTTGATGAAGTCGCGCTCGCCCGGCCGGCTCACCCCGACGAGGTCGCCCACCGTGCGGCCCAGCTTGGCCACGAACGAGTTGCTGACCTGCTCGGTGACCTCGGGGGCCCAGTTGTCGGTGCCGCGGAAGACCACGATCTCGCCCCGGACCGGGTCGCGCATGTCGTAGACGACCTTGTTGACCAGGACCCTGTCCTTGATCTCCAGGGTGCTCTGCATCGACCCGCTGGGGATGTAGAACGCCTGCACCAGGAAGGTCCGGATCAGCACGGCGAGGCAGAAAGCCACGATCAGCAGGAGCGGAAGCTCCTGCCAGAGCGGCATCTCCTTGCGCCGGATCATGGACCGCCGCCGTCGCTCGGACGGCCGGTAGCCCTCCATCGGTTCCACGCTTCGCATCTCCCGCCGCCGACCGAACCGCCCCGGATACAGCACTACCGCCCGAGTATCTCCCTAGGGAAACTTACGGGCGGTAGCACAGGATCGATCAAGATCAGACGGTCTGCTTCTCCCGAAGCTCCTTGATCTTGGCCTTCTTGCCCCGGAGCTCACGCAGGTAGTAGAGCTTGGCGCGGCGGACGTCACCGCGGCTCACAACCTCGATCTTGTCGATCGCGGGGCTGTTGATCGGGTACGTCCGCTCGACACCGACGCCGAAGCTGATCTTCCGGACCTTGAAGGTCTCCCGGAGACCGGCGCCCTGGCGGCCGATCACGACGCCCTGGAAGATCTGGACGCGGGAACGGTTACCTTCGACGACTCGGGCGTACACCTTGAGGGTGTCGCCGGCGCGGAAGTTCGGAATGTCGGTGCGCTGCGACTGGGCGTCGAGAGCGTCCAGCGTGTTCATCGCTGCATCCTCGTACTCAAAGGCACACCGGGAGTTCGGTGCGCGGCGGGTGATCCTGGCCCCTCACCACTCCAAGGGACCCTCGATCCCACCCCGCGGCGCGAGGTGAAATCGGCAACCTCACTACTTTGCCACAGAGGGTGGCGTGATCTGAAATCCGCCCTCGGCCAGAGCCGCCCTGTCCGCTTTGTCCAACAGCTCCGGAGCATACGACGCCATCATGTCGGGCCGCCGTGAGGCGGTCCGAAGCAGGCTCTGCGTACGCCTCCAGCGGGCGATCTTCCCGTGGTCGCCCGAGCGCAAGATGTCCGGAACGTCCCGGTCGCGCCACGAGGCGGGCTTGGTGTAGACCGGCGCCTCGAGCAACCCGGCCGAGTGCGACTCCTCATCCAGTGACGACGCGTTGCCGAGCACCCCGGGCAGCAACCGGGTGACCGCCTCCATGATCACGATGACCGCGACCTCGCCGCCGAAGAGCACGTAGTCGCCGAGCGAGACCTCCCGCACCGGCATCCGGGCCGCCGCGTCGTCGATCACCCGCTGGTCGATGCCCTCGTAGCGCCCACAGGCGAAGATCAAATGATCGAGAGAGGCCAGCTCGTACGCGTCCTGCTGGGTGAACGGCTTCCCGACCGGCGACGGCACCACCAGCGTCCCCGGCCCGACCACGTCGAGCGCCTGCCCCCACGGCTCGGGCCGCATGACCATGCCGGGCCCACCGCCGTACGGGGTGTCGTCCACCGTCCGGTGCACGTCATTGGTCCAGGTGCGCAGATCGTGCACGGAAAGAGAAAGCAGACCGGTCGACCGCGCCTTGCCGATCAGCGACAGCTCGAGCGGCGCGAAGTAGTCCGGGAAGATCGAGATGATGTCGACGCGCATCAAAGATCCAGCAGGCCCTCGGGCAGATCGACGACGACGCGGCCGCCCGAAATATCCACTTCAGGGACGATGGCGGTGACGAACGGAATCAACGCGGTCCCGCCGGCCGCCTTCTTCAGAACAATGAGATCGGACGCCGGCGCGTGATCGATGCGGCCGACCGTGCCCAGCACCTCACCGGACGAGGACTCGACCCGCAGCCCGACCAGCTGGTGGTCGTGGAACTCGTCCGGGTCCTCGGGTGGCGTCAGAGCGGAGCTGTCCACCTGGAGATACACACCGCGCAGGGCCTCGGCGATGTTGCGGTCGTAGACGTTCTCGAACAGGGCGATGCCGCGGCCCTGATGCCAGCGGATCTGCTCCAGCACGAGCTGCTTGGGCACTTCATAGGGAACACCGGCGGGAACGGCCGCCGGGCCGGTGACGACACGGCGGTCCTGAGGGACCTCCGTGACGAACACCGACCCGGGGACGAAACGTTCTTCCGGTTCATCGGTCCGCACGACCACCGAAACCTCGCCCCGGATCCCGTGCGGCTTACCGATCTGGCCGACGACTAAGAGCATCGGTCAGTACGCGTCGACGATGTCGACGCGGATGCCGCGCCCACCGATCGACCCGATGACCTGCCGCAGGGCCTTGGCCGTACGCCCGCCGCGCCCGATGACCGTACCCAGGTCCTCGGGGTGCACACGGACCTCGAGCCGCTTGCCGCGGCGCGAGTCGACCAGTCGGACCCGGACGTCGTCCGGGTTGTCGACGATGCCCTTGACGAGGTGCTCCAGCGCCGGCCGGAGCGCCCCGTCAGCTCGCGTCGGCGCCGGCACCGGCCGGGTCCTCTGCGGTCTCGGCGACGGCCTCGCGGTTGGGCTCGTCCGGCTTGGCGGCCTTGGTCTGCGCCGGCTTGGCCTCGGCGGCCTCCGGAGCGGCGGCGACCTTGTCGGCCTTCTTGGGGGTCTTGGCCGGGGTGTCGGCAACGCCGGCGGCGGCCTTCGACTCGGCCTCGTACACCTCGGCGCGGCTCTGCTTGGGCTCGGCCACGAGCAGCGGCGGCGGGGCCGGCAGGCCCTTGAACTGCTGCCAGTCGCCGGTCTTCTCGAGAATGCGCTGCACGGCCTCGCTCGGCTGCGCGCCGACCGAGAGCCAGTACTGCACACGCTCGGACTTGACCTGGATGACCGAGGGGTGTTCCTTCGGCTGGTAGATGCCCACGTACTCGATGGCACGGCCGTCGCGCTTGGTGCGCGAGTCGGCGACGACGATGCGGTACTGCGGGTTGCGGATCTTGCCCATCCGCAGAAGCCGGATCTTTACGGCCACGGTTGTCTTCGCTCCTGAATGCGTGAGTTTTTGAGCCGACGGTCACCCACGTGGGGTTGCGGGGACCGATGTCTCGCTGGACTGGCTGCACCGGAGGGTTAGAGGGCGCTCCGGTGTACCGACCAAGGAGCCATTCTGCCAGATGACCGGCGGTGAATCCCAACCGGGCGTCAAACGCGCGCCACGACCGGCCGATCCCAGCCCGCGGGCAGCGCCGTCGGCGTCTCCCAGGACGGATCGGGCTGGAAGTCGGTCCAGGTCCCGTCGAACGGGAACTCGGCCGACTCGATCTGCTTGATCACGCGGTGACCCTCGGCCCAGACCGTGGCCGGGTCCGGAACCCAGTACAGATCGGGGTTCTCGAGGCGCTCGGTGAACTCGTCCTCGTCCTTCCACTCCCACTCGAGGTCGGACGAGACCACGATGTCGAGATCCTGATCGATCACGTCGATCCCGGCCACGTCACCGTCGTCCCAGCGCACCGGGCCCTCTTCCAGGTTCACGTAGTACGCCGCGAAATTGTCCCGCTCGTCACGGAAGAACCAGACAGAGTGGGACGAGTCAGCCGGGAAGAAGCGGAGAACGCCCGGTCCCCGCCACTGCGCGAGACGCGGCGCGCGCTCAGCCGCGATCCAGGACGCGAACGACGGGAAGTCCCGCGGTCCCCGCCCGTCGGCCGCGGTCTCGACGGCGATCACCGACGACTCGGCCACCCAGAGGAGCAGGCCCCGTTCGTCGTCGGAGACCACCCGGCCCGGATGGACGAAGCCGATCCGGCCCAGGTGGGTGTCGCGGTGCAGGACCAGGCGGCCCGGAGCAAAAGCCATCAGTAGGAACGGGCCAGGATCGCGACCAGGCCGGGCTCGTCGTCCGAGTCGGGCATCGAGCCGTCCTCGCGGACCAGGCAGCGCACGGTGACCGCCTTGCCGTTGGCCTCGGCCTCGCCGGCCTCGCCGACCGCCGACCACGGCACCCGGGCCCAGCCGGTCTGGGCCGCCTCGATCGCCTCGCCGAGCGTCTTGACCTCGGTCGTGTTGGCCTCGCGGAAGGCCAGGGCCTCGTCGTAGAGCCGCTGCTGGTCCGCCTCGAGCGCGCTGGTCACGGCGCCGGCCACGTCGCCGATGGCGGTGGGGGTCTTGGAGCCGTCGATCCGGCGCGCGATGGTCACGTTTCCGGTGGCCAGGTCGCGCGGGCCGACCTCGATCCGGATCGGGATGCCCTGCAGCTCGGCGTCGACCGCCCGGCGGCCGAACGGGATGTCGGAGCGGTCGTCGAGCTTCACCCGTACACCCGCGGTCTTCAGCTCGTCGCGCAGCGACGCGGCCGCCTCGGCGACGCCGTCGCCCGCCTTGACCACCATGACCTGCACCTGGATCGGCGCCAGGCGCGGCGGCAGCCGCAGGCCGTTGTCGTCGCCGTGCACCATGATCAGACCGCCCACCATGCGGGTCGAGGTGCCCCACGAGGTGGTCCAGGCGTGCTCGACGCCGCCGGCGGCCGACGAGTAGGAGATGTCGAACGCCTTGGCGAAGTTCTGCCCGAGCTCGTGCGAGGTGCCCATCTGCAGCGCCTTGGTGTCGCCCATCATGGCCTCGACGGTCATGGTGTTGGTGGCGCCGGCGAACCGCTCCCGCTTCGTCTTGCGGCCGGGCACGACCGGGATGGCCAGGAAGTCGGTGATGAACGCCTCGTAGACGTTGCGGTGCACGTCACGGGCGTGCTCGCGGGCGTCCTGCTCGGTGGCGTGGGCGGTGTGGCCCTCCTGCCAGAGGAACTCGGTCGTCCGCAGGAAGGTGCGCGGGCGCAGCTCCCAGCGGACCACGTTGGCCCACTGGTTGAGCAGCAGCGGCAGGTCACGGTACGAGTCGACCCACTTGGCCATGAACTCGCCGATCACCGTCTCGCTGGTCGGGCGCACCACCAGCGGCTCGGACAGCTCCTTGCCACCGGCGTGGGTCACCACCGCGAGCTCGGGCGAGAAGCCCTCGACGTGGTCGGCCTCGCGGCGCAGGTAACTCTCCGGGATGAACAGCGGGAAGTACGCGTTCTGGACGCCAGCCTGCTTGATGCGGGCATCCATGTCCGCCTGCATCCGCTCCCAGATCGCGTAGCCGACCGGTCGGATGACCATGGTGCCGCGCACCGGGCCGTTGTCCGCCAGCTTCGCCTTGGCGATCAGGTCCTGGTACCAGCGAGGAAAGTCCTCCGCACGCGGAGTGAGCACTCGAGCCACGAGGGGACATTCTAGTCAGGGGCCGCGCAACCGCTCCGACAGGCATCCCGTGTCCTAGGTGGAAGGGCGGTGCGGATGACAACCACGGACGATTTCGACAACTTCTACCGGGACACCTCGCGCAGGCTGGCCCGGTACGCGTACGGCCTCACCGGCGACGCCGCCGAGGCGCAGGATCTGGTCCAGGAGGCGTACGCCCGGGCCTGGCAGCGATGGCGGCGATTAGCCGGCTACGAGAACCCCGAGGCCTGGTTACGGCTGGTGGTCAACCGTCTGGCCGCCGACGGCTGGCGCCGCTTGGGGGTACGCCGTAACCGGCCGGCCGAGGCACCGGCGACGGCGCCGCCCCCGTCCGAGGACACCGTGCTCGTGGTGCGGGCCATGCAGACGCTCCCGGCCGCCCACCGCCGCGCCCTCGCCCTCTACTACCTGCTCGACCGCTCGGTGGGCGAGATTGCCGCCGAGACCGGGGCCTCCACCGGCACGGTGAAGTCCTGGCTGTCCCGCGGCCGCGCCGGTCTGGCCGCCGCCCTCGAACCGATCGCGCCCAAGGAGGCGACCCGCGATGCTCGATGATCTCCTCACGCAGGTCGGCCGCGACGCCGACGCCATCCCGCTGAGCGGCCCGGCCTCGGCCCGGCAGCGCGGCCGGCAGCGCACCCGGCGCCAGGCCACGATCTCGGCCGCGCTCGCGGTGACGCTGGTCGCGGTGGGCGTGGGGCTGGCCCTGACCCGCCCGCACGACGACCTCGACCGGACGATCGCGCCCACGCCGTCCGCGCCCGTCCTGCCCGAGGTCGGCTCGCCGGTGGAGCTCGGCGCCCGGCCCACGTCGGTCGCCCAGGCGGCCGGGGACGGGAAGGTCTTCTCGGCCTGGCAGACACCGGACGGCGCCACCTTCGTCAACGCGGTCGACCTGCACACGGGCGCGGTGCTGTGGACGAAGCCGATGGAGACCACCGGCGCGGTGGCCGACGTGCGCCTGGTGCCGGGCGCGGTGGTGATCATCCGGGATGCCCCGCAGGGCCCAGGTCAGGGCCTGACCGTCTCGTACGCCGACCCGGCGACCGGACAGTCCCGGCGGCAGTTCCGGGTCAAAGCGGGCCACGAGGTGTCGCCCGCGGCGACGGTGCTGGTGGACCGCTGGGACACCGGCGAGGTCGAGGCGGGCAGCGTGGCGACGGGCGCGCCGGCCTGGTCGGACACCACGAACAAGACGACCCGCGTCATCTCCGACGGCGAGCGGCTGGTCCAGGTCACCACGGACGGCCGGTTGCTGGTCCGCGAGACCGGCACCGGCACGCTGCGGCGGACCATCACGCCGGCGTTGAAGCCGAACGAGCACGGTCAGTCCCAGTTCGTGATCGCGGGCGACCGGCTCTTCTTCGACACCGTCCCGTGCTGCGACGGCGCGGCCTACCAGATCGTCTCGACCGACCTCGCCACCGGCGACTCGTCGGTGGTCCTGAGCCAGGGTCCCGAGCGGTTGGTGGGCATGACCGCCTGCGGCGACCAGCGGCTGTGCGTCCTCGACGACACACCCCAGGTGACCGCGATCGACCTGGGCAGCAAGGTACGGCTCTGGCAGTCGCCCGCGCCGGAGTCGGCCGGCATGATCTCGGCGATCGGCGACAGCACCCTGATCACCGGCGGCGGCCCGGCCGTGGTCCTGGACGGCGGCGGACAGCCCGCGTTCCGGGCCCCCGACGCGAACGTGGACTGGCTCGACGAGGACACGGTGCTGATGACGCCGAGGCTGACGGCGGGCACGGTCACGACAGTGAACATCATCGACCGGAAGGTCACCCGGCTCGGCGAGATGCCGGCGACGATCGGGAACTGCGTGCACACGACCGACCGGCTGGCCTGCCCCACGGCGACCAGCCTGCGGCTCTGGAGCCTTACCGGATGACCTGACCGCGCAGCACGATCCGGCTGGGCGCCCGCACCACCCGCAGATCACGTCGAGGGTCGGCCTCGTAGACCACCAGGTCGGCGAGGCCGCCCTCGACCAGCCCCGGGAAGCCCAGCCACTCCCGCGCCTTCCACGAGGCTGAGGCCAGGATCGCCTCGGCCGGCAGCCCGGCTTCCTCGAGGATCAGCATCTCCTCGGCCACCAGCCCGTGCCGGATGCCCCCACCGGCGTCGGTGCCGACATAGATCGGCACGCCCGCCTCGTACGCCGCCCGCACCACCGACGGGAACCGGTCCCGCAGCGCGAGCATGTGATCGGCGTACCCCTCGAACTTGCCCCGGGCCTGCTCCGCGATCTTCCCGAAAGTCCGGATGTTGATCATCGTGGGCACGAGCGCCGTCCGGTTGCGGGCCATCTCGTCGATCAGGTCGAGCGACAGCCCGGTCCCGTGCTCGACCGAGTCGACCCCGGCCCGCACCATCATGGCCACGCCCTCCTCGGAGAACGTGTGCACCGCCGCCCGCACCCCCGCCGCATGCGCCGCCTCGACCGCCGCGGTCATCGTCGCCTCGTCCCACGACGGGGCCAGATCACCGACCCCCCGGTCGATCCAGTCCCCCACGATCTTCACCCAGCCGTTGCCGGCCTTGGCCTGCGCCGCCACGGTCTCGGCCACATCCGGCGCCTCGACCTCGATCCCCACCCCGCGCAGATACCGCTTCGGCGGCGCCACATGCCGCCCGGCCCGGGCCAGCCGCGGGATCCCCGGCTCGTCATCCAGCTCCGGATACGGATAGGGCGACCCCGCATCCCGCAACGCCAGCACCCCCGCGTCCCGGTCTCGGCCGGCCAGCTCCCGCGCCTGATCCAGGCTCTCGATCGGCTTGGCCCCCAGCGCAATCCCGAGATGGCAGTGCGCATCGACGAGCCCCGGCACCACAAACCCGCCGTCGCTGATGGTCTCGGCTTCCTTGACCGGCTCGAACGTGACCCGATCCCCCACCAGCCAGAGATCCCTGACATCCCCATCCGGCAAAACAGCCCCACGCACATGAAACGCCATAGGACAGTCCTACCTGATCAGGCGTTCAGGCACGCGAAGGGTTGTCGCTCCGGATCCGATTTCGGCGCCAAGCACGCGGACGCTTCATCTGGCCGCCTCGTAGAACTCGTCGCGTTCACGGGTGAGGGCGGGCACGTCGACGGGGCGTGATGGAGCATCGTGACCGAGGGCAGGATCAGGCGTCCCTCGATGAGCGCGCTGCGCAGTTCCACCGGGAGCCGCGCGAACTCGTCGGCGGTGACGTCATCGCGGCCGATCAGGTACGAAGCGGCGCGACGGATGTCCGAGGTCATCGACGTCTCCTCGGGCTGCTAGGCGGTGACCCGCGCGGCGGCGCGGATCCTTTCGCGGGTTCGGGTCAGCGCCGGCAGGTCGAGAGTCGCTTCCCAGGGCTGATCGACCGTCACCTTGGCGGCGGTGTGCAGCCGGCGGTGGTAGCGGCCACCGCGGCCCAACTGAAACTGGGTCAGGGTCACCTGCTCAGCCGTTGAGTCGACGAGCCAGTAGAACGGGATGCCGGCCCGGGCATAGAGCCACTTCTTCGGACCACGATCGAGCGCTTCCGACCAGGGGGCGATGACCTCGACAGCCAGAGTGACCCCGGCGGCCGGAACGGGTGAGTGCCCGGCCGCCTCGGCCCGCATCGCGACAACGTCCACGAAGGGCATGTTGTGGGCGTCGATTTCGATTGCCAGCCCAAAGCTGACTATGTGATCGTCGGGTGCGCGGCGGTCGAGGGCGGTCACCACCGCGGACATATGGACCTGATGGCTCGGAAGCGGCGATGGACGGCGAACGGCCTTGCCGTCCAGCAGCTCGAAGCGGAACTCTTCGGGAAAGTCCGCGACGTCGTCGATCGTGAGCCGGGACCCGAGGGTCACCGGCCGTCCTCAGCCTCGTCGTACTCGTCTCGAAGGGCCGTCAACGCCGGAACGTCGATCTCGATGCGATAGGGCACGTCGGTCGTGAAAACCTTGTTGGTGCTGGTGATGGCGTCGTACTGACCGTTGTCGCCGAGACGGTACTCGGTCAGCATGACGCCGCCCTCGAAGGTCGGATCAACGATCAGATACGTGCCGACGCCGTAGGTGGCATAGACCTTCAGCTTCGCCTGCATGTCACGGAAGTGGGATGTCGGCGAAACGACCTCGACGACGAGCAGAGCTCCATCGACGGGGAGGGGGCTGCGCTTGCCGTATGCCTTGCGCGCCACCACCACGTCCGGGCGTGGTTCGTTTCGATGGTTGACCTGCAAGGACAGATCGGTGACAGGTTTGTCGCCAGGCGGGCAATGGGGCCGGAGCATGCCATTCAGCTCCCAGCACAGGTCCTGATGAAAGAAGGCGGGAGACGGCAAGATCAACCTTCCGTCGATCAACTCATAGCGAAGATCCTGTGGAAGGCTTGCCAGGTCGTCGACGGTCCAGTCGTGCTTTTCGTCCAGCAGACTCGGCATATGAAGGGCCGCGGTCATCGGAACCTCCTCAGGGGATGTCACGAGACTACTGTACCCATGCCTAGATCGCCAGTCAGTTCTTGTCGTCGTCCCGCTGTTGCTTCATCAGCTTGTTGAAGTCGAGGTTGGGGAGCTTGAACCCGCCCCCAGGACCACCGGCGCCGCCGAGGGCGTTGGGGTCGAGGCCCGGGGGGAGCTGGGGCATGCCGCCCGGGAAGCCGGCGGGCAGGCCGCCGCCGGCGCCCGCGCCGGTGCGGGGGCGGTTGCCGCCCTTGGTGCCCTTGCGCTTGTTCTTGGGGCTCTTCGTGGCCTTGCGGCGGCCGCCGGGGAGGCCCATCATGCCGCTCATCTGCTTCATCATCTTCTGGGCGTCGGTGAAGCGGTTGAGCAGCTGGTTGACGTCCATGACGGTGACGCCGGAGCCGTTGGCGATGCGGGCGCGGCGGGAGCCGTTGAGGATCTTCGGGTTCTGGCGCTCGCCGGGGGTCATCGAGCGGATGATCGCGGTGACCTTGTCGAAGTGGCTGTCGTCGAGCTCGTCGAGCTGGGCCTTCATCTGGCCCATGCCGGGCATCATGCCGAGGATGTTGGCGATCGGGCCCATCCGGCGGACGGCGATGAGCTGGTCGAGGAAGTCCTCGAGGGTGAAGGTCTCGCCGGCCAACAGCTTGCCGGTCATCTTCTCCTTCTGGTCCTCGTCGAAGGCCTGTTCGGCCTGCTCGATGAGGGTCAGAACGTCACCCATGCCGAGGATCCGGCTGGCCATCCGGTCGGGGTGGAAGAGGTCGAAGTCCTCGAGTTTCTCACCGGTCGACGCGAACAGGATCGGCTCGCCGGTGACGTGGCGGACCGAGAGGGCGGCGCCGCCGCGGGCGTCGCCGTCGAGCTTGGAGAGGACCACGCCGGTGATGCCGACGCCGTCGCGGAACGCCTCGGCCGTCTGGACCGCGTCCTGGCCGACCATGGCGTCGATGACGAAGATGACCTCGTCGGGGTCGACCGCGGCCCGGATGTCGCGAGCCTGCTGCATCATCTCGGCGTCGATGCCGAGGCGGCCGGCGGTGTCGACGATGACGATGTCCTTGGCGGTGCGCTTCGCGTGCTCGATCGAGTCCTTGGCGACCTGGACCGGGTCACCGACGCCGTTGCCGGGCTGCGGGGCGTAGATGTCGACGCCGGCCCGGCCCGCGAGGACCTGGAGCTGGTTGACCGCGTTGGGGCGCTGCAGGTCGGCCGCGACCAGCAGCGGCTGGTGGCCCTGGTTCTTGAGCCAGCGGGACAGCTTGCCGGCCAGCGTGGTCTTACCGGAGCCCTGGAGGCCGGCCAGCATGATCACCGTGGGCGGCTGCTTGGCGAACTGGAGCCGCCGCCCCTCGCCGCCGAGGATGTTGATGAGCTCCTCGTGGACGATCTTGATGATCTGCTGGGCCGGGTTGAGCGCCTGCGAGACCTCGGCCCCGCGCGCCCGCTCCTTGACGTTGAAGATGAAGGCCTTGACCACGGGCAGCGCGACGTCCGCCTCCAGCAGGGCGAGACGGATCTCGCGCGCGGTGGCGTCGATGTCGGCGTCGGTGAGCTTGCCTTTGCCCCGGAGCTTGGTGAAGATCCCGGACAGGCGGTCACTCAAGGTGTCAAACACGGTGCGACATCCCCATGGTCGAAAGGTGTGTGTAGCACCGCAAGCCTAGCCGCCCGCGCGGAGCCTCACTTGTTGCGCATCCGGTACGTCTTCGTCGCGGCCTCGATCCGCCGCTGCGTACGCCCGTCCTGAGAGATCGACTTCTTGGCCTTCGAGTACAGGTAGTACCCGCCGCCGACCACTAGGGCGCCCACGATCAGGTAAAACAGCACCGGCCCGATCAGATTGGCCGCCACCCAGCCGACCACGACCACGCCGGCGATCAGCGCTACGAGAAATGCGATGGCCTTGCCCATCTTCGACCTCCCCAGTCGAGCGAAACCTCCTCCACCATGACGCAGCCGGGCAACTCTGCCCATCGGCCGTATCCCTGAGCGCACCCGTAGGGGTCGGTCGCGGTGAAAAAGCATCGCCACAACGGCAAATCGCGTATACCGCAGATATAGGGCGTCACTTACGGCCCAGGCGCCAGTTGAGGGTCAGCGAAGGCGACGAACCCCGGCGGAAGGAACAACGGCGTGCCCCTGCGGCAGATCCTCGGGCTGACGCCCTGGCCGGTCCGGCGGCGCGTGATGCGCCAGGTCGAGCTCCGGCTGCTGCCCCGCGTCGCGGCCGGGAACCAGCTGCGGACGGCCCGGCGGGTGGTCCCGCTGGTCCCCCGGCGCCGGCCCCGGCCGTCGGTCGCCCAGGCGCCGGCGCTGCGGGTCCGCACGGCCGGAGCGCGCCTCAAGGCCCGTCGTTCCTCCTGGTCCGACCCCGCAGCAGTACGCCGTGAGAACCTCGACCGCGTCGTCGCGTCCCTGGAGTCCGCGGGCCTGGAGTGGTTCCGCATCCCGTCCGAGTCGCTGACGCGCACGGCCGTGGCCGTGCTGGAATCGGACCGCGAGCGGGTGCTGGCCGTGCTCGAGGCGCTGACCGAGGCCGAGGTGGGCCGGCTGGTGATCAAGGGCCGCCGCGCCACCACCCGGCTGCTGCGGGTCAGCTGGCCCGTCACGGACCTCGCCGGGCAGGTCGTCTACGGCCCCGACTACTCCTGCGAGATCGAGCTGTGGCGCGCGGTCGACGGCCGCCTGGCCGCTCCCCGGCCCAACCCGGTGGCCACCTCGATCGCGGCCGACGAGCCGGCCACCGCCGCCCCGGAGCCGATCTTCGGCTCGTTCGGCGTGCCGGGCCCGCTGGCCCGCTACCGCACCCGCGAGATCTTCACGATGGTCAGCCCGGACCGGGTGGCCTTCCCGATCGACGCGGTCTACACGTGGGTCGACGGCGACGACCCGAACTGGTGCGAGCGCAAGGCCCGGGCCCTGCGCGACAACGGCTGGGTGGCCGGTTCGAACGGGCAGACCGCGAACCCGTCCCGTTTCATGTCGCGCGACGAGCTCCGCTACTCGCTGCGCTCCCTGCACGCGTACGCGCCCTGGATCCGGCACGTCTTCCTGGTCACCGACGATCAGGTGCCGGCCTGGCTCGACCTCGACCGGGCCGACCTGACCGTCGTCGGCCACCGGGAGATCTTCGGCGACACCGGGCGGCTGCCGACCTTCAACTCGCAGGCCATCGAGTCGCGGCTGCACCGGATCCCGGGACTGGCCGAGCACTTCCTCTACCTGAACGACGACGTCTTCCTGGGCCGGCCGGTGGCCCCCGAGATGTTCTTCACGCCGGGCGGGCTGACCCGGTTCTTCCCGTCCGGGGCGCGGGTCGACCCGGCGCCGCGGCGGCCCGGTGACACCCCGGCCAACTCGGCCGGCAAGAACAACCGGGACCTGATCCGGGACACGTTCGGCCGGGTGCTGACCCGCAAGATGAAGCACACGCCGCACCCGTCGCGGCGCAGCGTGCTGGCCGAGATCGAGCTGCGCTTCGCCGACGAGGTCAAGGCGACCTCGGAGCACCAGTTCCGGCACCCGGACGACATCGCGCTGCTCTCGTCGCTGCAGCAGTACTACGCCTATCTGACCGGGCGGGCCGCGCCGGGCGAGATCGAGTACATGTACACGGATCTGGCCGACCCGTCGACGCCGTTCCGGCTGGCCCGGCTGCTGCACAACCGCAACCTGGACGCGTTCTGCCTCAACGACACCGACTCGGCGGCCGAGCTCGTGGGCGAACAGGCGGCGCTGCTGGCCGAGTTCCTCCCGGCCTATCTGCCGTTCCCGTCGCGCTGGGAGCTGGACAAGCCGCGCGCGGGCACCATGTCACCGTCCTCGACCCGCAAGCCGATGATCGCGCGGCAGGCCACGAGGGCGCACCATCTCGCCGAGAGGCCGCACTCATGAGCGTGGACGTAGTGATTCTCGGCCTGGGTTACGTCGGGCTGCCGCTGGCCCAGCAGGCGGTCCGGGCCGGGCTCGGGGTGGCCGGCTTCGACGTGCAGCCGGCGGTGGTGACGTCGCTGGCCGCCGGCCGGTCGCACGTCGACGACTTGAGCGACGCCGACATCGCCGAGATGCTGACCGGCGGTTTCGCCCCCACGACGGACGAGCGGGTCATCGCGACGGCGGGCACGGCCGTCATCTGCGTACCGACGCCCCTCGCCGAAGGCGATGGTCCTGATCTGCGGGCCGTCGTCGGCGCCACCGAGGCGATCGGCCGCAACCTGCGGCCCGGCATGCTGGTCGTGCTCGAGTCGACGACCTATCCCGGCACCACCGACGAGGTCGTCCGGCCGCTGCTCGAGAAGCTGTCCGGGCTGACCGCCGGCATCGACTTCCACGTCGCGTTCTCGCCCGAGCGGATCGACCCGGGCAACGAGCGGTACGGGGCCCGCAACACCCCCAAGGTGGTCGGCGGCTACACGCCCGCCTGCACCGACGAAGCGGCCGCGTTCTACGGGCGTTTCGTGGACACCGTGGTGCGCACGCGCGGCACCCGCGAGGCGGAGACGGCCAAGCTGCTGGAGAACACGTACCGGCATGTGAACATCGCGCTGGTCAACGAGATGGCGCGGTTCTGCCACGAGCTCGAGATCGACCTGTGGGACGTGATCCGGGCCGCCTCGACCAAGCCGTTCGGCTTCCAGGCGTTCTATCCCGGGCCCGGGGTGGGCGGCCACTGCATCCCGATCGACCCGAACTATCTGAGCCACAACGTGCGCAGCCGGCTGGGCTATCCGTTCCGCTTCGTCGAGCTGGCCCAGGAGATCAACGCGACCATGCCGGACTACGTGGCCCGCCGCGCGCAGAATCTGCTCAACGCCGACGGTCAGGCCGTGCACGGCGCGACCGTGCTCCTGCTCGGGGTCACCTACAAGCCGAACATCGCCGACCAGCGCGAGTCCCCGGCGACCCCGCTGGCCCGCCAGCTCGCGGCTCTGGGCGCGACTGTGCTCTACCACGACCCGCACGTTCCTGAATGGACGGTCGGCGACGTCGCGGTCTCCCGCACCGACGACCTCGAGGGCGCCGCCACCTCGGCCGATCTGGTGATCCTGGTGCAGAACCACCGGGAGTACGACGCCGACCGGCTGGCCGGGCTGGCCAAGCGCTTCTTCGACACCCGCGGCGTCACCACCGGCCGGACGGCCCATCGCCTCTGAGAAATCAGGGTGGGATCATTCGCGCCATGCGCCGCCTGATCCTGCGTCTGTCCGCCGCCCTGACGATCGCCGCCCTGCTGGCCGGGGCCGTCGCCTGGGCCACGTGGCCCGCCTTGGCCGGCGATCTGCCCACCGACGAGCGGATGCACGCGCTGGCCGGCCTGGTCGTCGAGGGCTCGGAGAAGGGCACCGACATCACCCGCGTGGAGCACGTCGCCGGCTCGTCCTACGGCGACGACGTCCAGGACGGCTCGAACTGGCTGCTCGGCGTGGACGAGTACCGCGCGGGCTACGCCCGGACGTCGTTCGGGGCGGCCAAGACCGACCTCGCGGCCGCGGGCGAACGCCTCGAGGCCGACGGCTGGCGCGTCGGACGGGACGACGGCACGCTCGTGGCGGCGAACGACGCCTGGCGGCTGCGATTCGAGCCGACCGACGGCGAGGGCTCGGACGCCGTCCTGACGGTGGAGCGCGGCGCCCCGATGGCCGCGCTGGCTCTGACCAGCCTGGCCTGGATCGCCGGGCTGGCCCTGGGGTGGCGGCTGGCCCGGCGCTTCGACAACCCGGTCGGCATCGCCGCGATGGTCGTGCTCTGCCTCAACACCCTCGACACCACGCTGACCGTGGTCGACAACGCGGTCCTGATCGGCGGCACCCGGCCGTTCGGCCTGCCCTGGGCCTTCTCGGCGTACTACGGGGCCCGGCCGTTCGTGCTGCTCGGGCTGGCGCTGACCGCCCTCACCCTGCTCGTCGGCGGCCGGGTGGCGGTGGCGCCGAAGGTCCAGCGGGAATTGAGCGCGTAGTTCACGAGGGGGATCACGACCATCGCGGCCCCCTGGACAAGCGCGAACGGCCCGGGGGCGAGGCCGACGATCGCCGCGTTGAGCGTGAACGCGACGGCGGTGACGGCCAGGAAGCGCGGACCGGCCCGCGCGTGGGCCGTGGGCGAACGGAAGACCCAGGAGCGCTGCAACCCGTACGACACGAGAATGCTCACCGCGAAGCCGGCGGCGGACGACAGGACCGGCGGAACGCCGAAGCCCTTGTACGCCAGCAGGCCGAGGCCGAGATGCGTGGCCGCGCTGATCCCGCCGCTGAGGCCGTACCGGATCAGCTCAGCGCTCGGCACGTTCGACGACCCACTCCTCGGGGACGGAGAGCGCATCGGCCCGTTCCTGCACCAGATAGCGCGGCCGGCCACGCACCTCCTCGTGGATGCGGGCCAGGTACTCGCCGATGACGCCCAGGCCCAGCAACACGAACGTGCCCATCACCAGCAGCAGCAGGATGACCGTCGGGAAGCCGGCCACCGATCCGCCGTTGATCCAGCGGACCAGCGTCTGCGCGCCGAGCAGCACCGCGAACGCGGCGAAGGCCAGCCCCACGAAGGTCACCAGGTGAAGCGGGGCCGAGGTGAACGACGTGATCCCGTTGACGGCCAGCCGGAACAGCGACTGGAACGTCCAGCGGGAGCCGCCGCCCTCGCGGTGGTCGATGTCGACCTCGATGGTGCTGCGCCGGAACCCGATCCAGCTGCTGGTGCCGCGGAAGAACGACGAGTGCTCGGGCAGCATCAGCAACGCGTCCAGCGCGGCCCGGCTCAGCAACCGGAAGTCGGTGGCGTCGACGAGGTCCACTTTGGTCAGTCCGGTGAACGCCCGGTTGAACAACCGCCCGCCGAGCCGGCCGACCACGCCCTGCCCGGTGCGGTTGCGCTTGACCGCCTCCACCACGTGGGCGCCGTCGAGCCAGCGCCGCACCATGGCCGGGATCGCCGACGGCGGATGCTGCAGATCGGAGTCGATGACCACCACGGCGTCGCCGGCCGCGTGCTCCAGCCCGGCCAGCACGGCCGGCTCCTTGCCGAAGTTGCGGGACAGCTGGACGCCGCGGACCCGCCGGTCGAGCAGCGACTGCCGCACGATCCGGTCCCAGGAGTCGTCGCCGGAGCCGTCGTCGACCAGCACGAGTTCGTAGCGCAGCCCGGCGCCGGTCAGCACCTCGGTGAGCCGGCGCACGAATCGCTCGACGCCCGGCCCCTCGTTGTAGACCGGTGCGACCACGGAGATGAGCGCGCTCATGACCGAGCCAACGACGCGCCGAAGGAAGAGGTTGCGTTTTACCGCAGAAGGTCGGCCAGCGTCGGCGGGTGGGCCCGGTCCACGATGACCGTGCGGACGGTGCCGTGGTCGCGGTAGAGCCGGGACAGCCGCTCGGCGAGCACGTCTTCCCACGAGCGGTCGGGCCGGTGCGTCTCCCAGGTGGCCCGGTCCGGCAGGTATTCCAGCACGACGCCCTGGTCGGGCGGGGTCTCGAGGGCCGCGCAGTCGGTCATCACGACCGGCCGGTGATCGGGGTTCACGAGCAGCCGCTGGCCCAGCGTCAGCACGAATTCGCGGACCGCGCCGGGCTCCAGGCCGAGCACCACGTAAAGGTGAACGGGTGGCCGCACGGTCGCGACAGGCGCGCTGGTGGCGCTTTTCCGGTCGCGGCGCCGCCATCGGAGGACGAGGGACATCAGGGAGGTGCCGCCTCGCTTGCGCTCGCGGTCAAGTTCCTTGCGGTACGCCTCCGTGAGCCGCCGCTGCTCGACCAGACGCGCCTCGAGCGACCGGAGCCGCCCGGCCATGGCGGCCAGCTCCCACCGGGCCCGTTCCCTCTCGTTCATCGTGTTCAGCATCATCAGCCCCTCACCCGGGCGCGCAGCCCACTCAGCCAGGTCGCGGCCGCGGCCGCGCCGTTCCCGAACGTCAGCTCGGCGCAGCGCCGGCGCAACGCGGCCCGCACCTCCGGCCGCACCACGGCGTCCAGCACCTCGGCCGGCTCCGGCTCCTCCAGGCTGAGCGCCACCCCGGCCGCGTCGGCGAATCGTGCCCGGCCGCGCTGCTCCGCCGACCCGTCCGGGACGAAGACGGTGGGGATCGCGTGGGCCAGCCGCTCGTGGAAGACGTCGTACCGGGCGTCGGCCACCGTCAGATCGAACGCCCGCAGGCAGCGGGCGGGCGGGACGTCGTGCACGACCCGGAACCCGTGCCGCCCCAGATGCTCGCCGACCCGCGGGTCGATGCCGGGCTGCACGAGGGCGACCGGGCCGTCACCCAGACCCAGCTCGTCGCGGGCCTGAGCGACGGCCGGCAGCTCGGCCGGGTCGAGCAGGGTGATGGGGTCGACCCGGTGGACCCGGCCGTCCCCGGCCACGGCAGGCGCGGCGAACTCGCCCGGTTCGAGCACATGGACGCCGTCCCACCCGGCGTGGCCGGCGTCCCAGGCCCGGCGCAGCCACACCCAGAGGACGCCCGGATGGTCGCCGGCGGCCCGGATGACGCCCTCGTGCGGCCGGCCGTCGACCACCACCACCTCGGGCGTGTGCAGCTCGATCAGATGGGTCAGCCGGTCCCGCAGCAGCCGGTTCCAGCGCTCTCCGGGGACGCCCGTCGCCGCCTGGGACGGGATGTATTCGGTCAGGAAGCCTTCCTGGCGCGGAAGCGGCGCGCCGTAGGCCTGCGTGACGATGACGGCGTCCACGCCGCCCGGCAGCCGCCGCGCGATCGCCGTAGCCACCGTCGCCTCGCCCTCACACAGCATCAGCAGCCGCCGGCCCGGGCTGGGTGTGGGGGTTGGGACGGAGGCGCCGTGCGGGATCGGGATGGGGATGGAGGCTCCGTGCGCGCCGGGGCCCAGGGCCGGGTTGCGGCGGGGGCCGGGGAGGTTGAGGCGGGGGCGGATGCCGTGGCGGGCCAGGCGGGCCAGGTGCGAGCGGTGGCCATAGTGGCGCTCGGCGAACTCGCGGGCCCGGTCGACCACGGTCCGGTAGCGGCCGGGATCGGCGTAGACCTCGCGCACGAGCGCGGGAACGCCGTCCGGCGACGAGTAGAGGGCCGCGCCGGCCAGGAACGGGCGCAGGTGCTCACCGACGATCACCGGGACCCCGGCCGCCATCGACTCGAGGGCCGAGCGCGAGAAGGTCTGATGGAAGTCGACCAGGAAGTCGAGGGTGCGCAGGAACTCGTCCGGCATCTCGGCCCCGTACGGCACCAGCTCCCAGTGCGGGAACGGCGAACTCTCCCCCAGCCAGCGCACCCGCAGATCGCCCAGATCGATCGGGAACGGCCCGCGCAGCCCGACCACCGGCTCGCCGGCCACATAACCGTCCCGGTCCCGCCACCAGTGCGCGACGTCGATCAGCTCGTGCCAGTCGGCCTCGGTGACGCGCACGCCGGGCGCCGCCCGCACCAGTTGCTCCCGCGCCTGTGGGCTGGTGGGCGCCCACGCCGCCGCCGTCCCGAACCAGCGCCGCGCCTGCTCGTAGACGGCCGGGTCGGCCGGTGGCCTACCGGTCACCAGAACCGTTCGCTCGGCCCGAAGACGGAGGCCTGCCGGCCGGGCCCAGGGCCGGCGCACCACTAGAAGCCGCGCCGCGACCGGCTGGTCCTCGCGGGCGAGCGTGGCCGCCCCATCGCGGATCAGCTCCCGGATCCGCGGCCGGAAGCCGACCGCCGACTCCCGGCTGCCGCTGGCCGGCGCGTGGATCAGCACGGTGCTCAGCGCCGCCTCGGCCTGCGCGTGCACCTCGACCGCGATGGTGGCCGAGGCGGTGCCCGGCTGCCGGAAGTCGGCCAGCACAGCCACGTCGTGCACGGTCACGGGCGGCACCTTGTCGATCTCCCTCGGTCGCGGTGACCTGATCAACGATCTTGGCGAAGCGCCGTGACGCCCGGTGAACCGTTCGGCAACCGAAGAGCGCCGGGACCGCACCCATTCAACGGTAATCATCACTGGAGCGGGGCCGAACTAATCGGTGAACGCGGCGGTAGCAACCGCAGCGGCCACTACCGAAAGGCAGTCGATGCGCTCCTCGATCACCAAGCGTCTGGCCCTGATCGCCATGATCCCCGCCACCCTCTTCGCGATCGTTCTGCTTGCGTCGCCCGCCAACGCCGCCGCCGTCAGCACGACCCAGCTCTCGGCCGACATCGTCAAGCTGACCAACGCCCAGCGCGCGGCCCACGGCTGCAAGGCCCTGACGGTCGACGCCCGCCTGACCAAGGCGGCCGCCGGGCACAGCGCCTACATGGCCCGTGGCGGCGCGTTCAGCCACACCGGCGCCGGCCGCTCGAGCTTCGTCACCCGCGTCAAGGCCGCCGCCTACCCGCGCCCGCTGAGCGAGAACATCGCGTTCGGCTACCGCACCGGCGCCGACGTCGTGAAGGGCTGGATGGCCAGCCCGGGCCACCGCGCCAACATCCTGAACTGCAAGGCCAGCACGGTCGGCGTGGCCACCGCGTACGCCGCCAACGGCAACCCGTACTACACCCAGGACTTCGGTTACTGACCGATCCGCTCGAAGGCCTCACCGTCGCCGGTGGGGCCTTCGCTGCGTTTCACCAGGGCGAGGATCTCGCGGTGCTGCGCGGCCATCTGGTCGGCCAGCTCGCGGTGCCGGTCGCCCGAGTGCAGCAGCAGCTCCTCGATCGCGCCGAGCACCCGCCGCTGGGTCTGGTCGAGCACGGCCCGCATGTCGGCCTGCGCTTTCCGGTGCGCCCGTTGCAGCGTGGCCAGGCGCCGGATGAGCAGCAGCAGGCCACCGATCAGCACCGAGAAGAACAGCCCGAGGACGGTGAGCGCGACGCCGACCTGTCCGGTCAGCGCGGCCGCGGCGACGGCGGCGCAGAGCACGGCCGCCCCGGCGAGCAGTCCCGCCTGGCGCCGCGTCAGATTCCGCAGCCGTCGCATCGCTTCTCCTTCTGTCCCCCTCGTCAACGCGGTGCTGGTCACCGGGTTACGCAGAACGGCACCCCCGCCCGCTGCCGCGCGGCCACGTCGAGCGAGGCGTCGAAGCGGCGCAACGACTCGGGATAGGTGCCGGCGAACTCCTGCCGCAGCGCGCACCGCCGCTCGCCGCCGGCCGGCGTGCGGTCGAAATCGGCCATCTCCACGGCGATCCGGTCGTAGAGCTTGGCCGGCGCGCTCGCCATGAAGGTGTCCCGCTGCCGCTTGTTGGCCGCCGCCGACACGGCCGAAGCCCCGGCCAGCAGCACGATCGCGGCCACCAGGACCCACCGTCGCCGGCGGGCCGCCAGGAGCACGGCGGCCACCACGATCAGGGCGCCCGCGGTGGTGGTGACCGCCGAGTCCCGCCACCCCAGGCCCCACACCGTCATCTTCTGGACGTCGGCGTTGAGCGCCCCCATCCCGGCCGCGAGCAGCACGGCGGCGGCCGCGACGACCGCGAGCGCGGCGGCCGGCCGGCGGTCCACAGCGGACAGTCGCGGCAGATCGCGCACGGCCTGCCACGCCAGTCCGGCCAGCACCAGCGCGGCGGCCACGAGCACGAGGCCGAGCAGCCACGGGCGGGGGCTTCCACCGCGGACGGCTGCCTGCCACATGAGCGGCGGGAACCAGGCGACCGCCCGGACCGGCAGGGCTTCGAAGGTCTCCGGCCCGAACTGCACGTCGGATCCCCGATAACACCGGCCGGTCGAGCAGTAGCGGTGGATCACCACCCGTACGGCCAGGAAGACCGGAAGAAAGCCCACCCAGAGCAACCCGGCGGCCTTGGCCCGGGCCGAGGTGAGCATCTCGCGCGGACCGTGGCCCAGCACCAGATGACCGCGGGCGAGGACGGCGACGGTGGCCAGCGGCGGGGCCAGGTAGGCGATCTCGTTGAACGCGGCCAGGGCGGCCCCGCCGAGCACGAGCAGCGGAGCCCACCAGAGCCGGAAGCTCTCCAGCCGGCACAGCGCCGCCGCGACACCGAGCACCAGCGCCGCCGAGGCCAGATAGAGACCGCCGAAGAGCACGACCGGGCTCGATCCGCCCGCCGCCACGAAGCCCGCGGCCACCGCGAACGGCACGACCGGCGCGGCGACCGACGGCGGCTGCCGGAACAGCCGGCCCGGCGAGACCACGCACTCCACCAGCACCACCGCCACCAGGCACAACAGCAGGGCCGAAAGGAACGAGACGAGCCGGAAGGCCACGTTGGCCGGCAGGCCGGCCACGTCGCCCAGGGTGTACGCGGCCAGATCGAGCGCCTTCTCCAGCATGCGGCCGAAGAGCCGGAAGTTGCCCAGCCGCAGATAGCCGGGCAGCGAGTCGACCGTGTGCGGCACGATCTTCAGCGGGTTGTCGCGGAACAGCCCGCCGTGCCAGTAGATGTTGAACCGGTGGTCGCGGGCCGGCGCCAGCGCGATCAGCGGGGCCAGCACCGGCAGGGGCACCAGCACCGCCCGCAGCAGGGCCCGCCGCCAGAGCGCGCCGACCGGCGGCCCCTCGACCACGAAGCGCATCTCCACGCGCGGGGAGGGCGGGGCATCGATCGCTGGTGCGCTCATGCCATCGCCAACGATCGGCGCGGCCGGAAGATTACGCCGCCGGGGAAAGCAACCGGGCCAACGTCGGTGGATCTCTGGGATCGACCACCACCGCGCGGACCGCCCGGTGATCGCGGCAGAGCTGCGAGATCCGGACGGCCAGCAGCTCCTCCCAGTCGCCACCGGGGTCGTGCCGCGACCATGTCTGCGGGTCGGGCAGATATTCGAGGACGACGCCCGACACCTGCAGGCCGCGCAACGCCGGCTGGTCGGTCACCACCACCGGCAGGTGATCGGCGTCGACCAGGATCCGCTGGCGCAGGGCACGGATCAGCGCCTGCGCGGCCGGGCGGGAGAGCCCGATCGCGACGTAGACCCGGGCCGGCACCGGTGGCGCCGCCGGCCGCGGCACGGCCGCCGGGGCCAGGCCGCCCCGGCGCAGCCGCCGGGCGATGACCGGCCCGTAGCGCACCGGGTCGCGGGCCAGGTCGACCAGGACCCGGCCGAGCCGGTAGGAACGGCTGCGGCGCAGCGCCAGCACGAGCTCCCGGTTGCGGTCGCGCTCGCGCAGGGCGGCGTCCCGCTCGTCCTCGACCCAGCGCAGCCGCCCGGTCAGGGTGGCCACCTCCCAGCGGGCCAGCATCTCATCCAACGCGAGCCTCCACTGTGGCGTGTCGGGCGATCCAAGCGGCGGCCTCCCCGGCGCCGTTGCCGATCGAGAGCTCCGCGCAGCGGCGGCTCAGTGCTTCCCGGGCCGCCCGGCCGGCCAGCCGTTCCAGGGCCGCGGCGGCCTCGTCGTCGCTGGTGGCGCAGATGGCGACGCCGGCCGCGGCGGCGAACCGGGCCCGGGCCAGCTCGTCGTCGACGGCCCGCGGATCGGGCACGAAGACGGTCGGCACGGCCGCGCCCAGCAGCTCGTGAAAGCTCGTGTAGTCGGCCCGCGAGACGGCCAGCGCCACCTCACCCAGCTCGGCCGGGCCGGCCTCGACCCGGCGGAATCCGGGCAGGCTCGCCTCGACGCCGCGGCAGAGCAGGGTGTTCTCCCGGGTGCGGCGTGGTCGCCGGTCGGGCAGCTCGGTAATGGGATCCACTGTGGTCACTCCGGACCGGGCCGTGGTGGTCCACCCCTCGTCGCCGGCCGCGGCGAACTCGCCCGGCTCGAGGATGCCGGCGAACAGCGCGCCCCGGGCCGCCCATTCGCCGCCGGTGCCCCGTTTCCACATGGCCGGGCGCAGCCACAGCCAGCTCGGCCCGGTGTTGTCGGCGACGGCGGCGGCGATGCCGTCGTGCGGCACTCCCCCGACCAGCACCGCCCGCGGCCCGTACCACTCGATCAGGTGACGCAGGCGGTCCCGGACGAACCCGGTCCAGCGTTCCTCGGAGACGCCCAGCTCGGCCGCGGCGGGCAGGTACTCGGTGAGCAGGCCGGCCGCGTGGGCCTCGGGCAGGCGGGCCGAGCCGGCCACCACGACCGCCTCCAGACCGGCCGGCAGGCGCCGGGCGATGGCCCGGAACCGCGCGATGCCGTCGGCCACGAACAGCACCCGCCGGACCGGCCGGGCCGTCACGGTGGCCGCCTTCGCCGGGCGCGGGCCGGGCATCACGCCCAGCGAGGCGAGCCGGGCGATGTGCGAGGCGCGGCCGAAGTGCTCGGTGACGAACGAGCGGGCCCGCCGCACCACGGCGTCGTAGGCCGGGCGGTCGGCGTGCAGGCGGCGGACCAGATCACGGACGCCCGAGGGGTCGCAGTAGAGCGCGGCCTCCCCGAAGACCGACCGGAAATGCGGGCCCACGATGACCGGGACGCCGCTCGCCATGGCCTCCAGGATCGTCCGGCCGAACGCCTCGACCAGCTCCGGATCGTGGAAGTAGACGAAGAAGTCGAGCGAGGCCAGGAAGTCCTGCGGGGCCTCGGCGCCGAAGTCGAGCACGTCCCAGTTGCCCGGACGGCGGCCGAGACGCTCGACCGCGATCTCGCCCCCGCCCAGCAGCCGGACCCGCACGTCGGCCGCGTCCGGGTAAGCCTGCAGCAGCTCACCCGGATCGCGCGGCCACTTCACCGGATCGGGCCGCCCGTGCCGGCCGATGACCGGCGCCGCCCCCGGCTCGCGACGGCGCTCGACCTTCCAGTCGGCGACCTCGATGATCTCGTGCCAGTCGGTGTCGGTCAGCGTGGCCCCGCGCACGCTCGTCCGCACCTGCGGGCTGATCGGCGCCCAGACGACGCCGGGCCCGAAGTAGCGCTCGACGCGCTCGCGAACCTCGGCCACCGAGTAGTACCGCTCGTCGTCGCCCGGCACCTGGTTGATCACGACGATCGTGTGGCCGGCCCGGACGGCCGGCGGCGCCGCCAGATCCTCGGTGAAGATGCGCGGCTGGCGGATCAGCAGCACCTTCGCCTCGACCTCGGACCCGTCGTCGTGGGCCAGGTCGGCCAGGCCGTCGCGCAGGGCGGCCACGATGCGCGCCTGGAACGGGCGGGCGTGCCGCAGATGCGGCGACGGCACGTGGATCAGGACGGTCCGCAGACCCGCGGCGGCCTGGGCCTGGACCTCGGCCACGATGCTCGCCGAGTTGCCGCCCGGGTACCGCAGGTCGGACAGGATCGCGACGTCGTACACGGCTGGCTCAACGACGCGAGCTAACAGGGCGATACGGACAATTCACCCGAGTCGTTCATGGAGGAGAAGGAGGCGAAAACCATGCACCCACTCGCTGTCGCGGCCCTGCAGGCACGGTCGATCGCCGCGCGGGAGCCGCTCGCCCGCGCCGGTCTCACCGCGGAGCTGGCGCGGGTGATCGCGCTGCAGAACCTGCGCCCGGACGACCGGGCCGTCGCCCTGACCATGCTCGACGGGGACCTCACGCCCGAGTTCCGGGGGCTGCGCTGCCAGCTCGCGTACGCCGAAGGGGACCACGCGCAGGCGCGGGCGCTGCTGACGACCGAGATCCCGCCTCCGGTGCGGCGCACCGTCGGGCTCGACCTCGGCAACCCGTACGCCGGTGGCACCGGCCCGTGGGACCTCGGCGACCTGCTGCCCTCGGTGTCGGTGACCGGCGACGACGGCGACCCGTTCGACCGGCTCACCGCCCGCCCCTTCCAGCGCCTCGGTCACCCCCGCCGGGTCACCTCGATCGTCACCACCCGTCAGCCCGGCCGCCGCCTGCTCACCGCCCTGCGCTCGCTGATCCGCCAGACCTGGACCAACCAGGAGATCCTGCTGGTCGACGACGGCTCCCCGGCCTCGTACGGGCCGATGCTGCGCCGGGCGGCCGCGCTCGACCCCCGGATCCGGGTGATTCGGATGGTGACGCCGGGCGGCCCCTACGTCGCCCGCAACGCCGGCCTCGATGCCGCCACCGGCGACTTCGTGACGTTCCAGGACGCCGGTGACTGGTCGCACCCGCTCCGGCTGGAGAAGCAGGCGACCGCCCTGCTGGCCGACGAGGCGCTGCTCGCCGTCACCGCGGCCGGCATCCCGGTGACGCCCGAGCTCGTGGTGACCCGGCCCGGTGTGACCGATCCGCGCTGCCCGCACCCGTCGTCGCTGATGATCCGGCGCGGCGCGGGCGGCTACTTCGACCCGCTCCGGCTCGGCGCCGACGAGGAGTACGCGGCCCGGATCCCCGCCGTCCGCCACCTGGAGGACGCGCTGACCCTGATCCGCCGGGCCGAGCACGAGCCGGTCGGCTGGATCGACCCGGCCCGCCGCTCCTACCGCTCCGCCTACGAGACGGCCCACACCCACGGCCAGCCCACCTGGGCGGCGCCCCGCCGGCTGCGCGGCGAGACCGGGGCCCAGGCGTACGACGTGGTGCTGGCCGGTGACTGGACGACCGCGGGCGGGGCCGGCACGGCCGGGATCGGGCAACTGCGGGCCCTGGCCGCCCGCGGCCTGCGCGCCGCCCTGCTGCACCTGGACATGCTGGCGAACCTGCGCGAGGGCCCACAGAACCTCGACCCGGCCGTGCAGAAGCTCGTCAACTCGGGCGAGCTCATCCAGGTCGAGGTCACCGACGACGTCCGGGCCCGGCTGGTGGTCGCCCGCACGGCCCAGGTGCTCGAGCATGCGCCGGATCTGCCCAGCGGCGTCCGGGCCCAGCGGGTCGTCGTGGAGGACGCCGCCGTCTCCGAGCCGGCCGCGGCGGCCGCCCAGCGGCTCTTCGGCCGCCGGCCGGTGTGGGCGCCGGCCGGGCCGGACGGCCGCCGGCGCCTGACCGCCGACGCCGCCTCGCTCGACCTGCCCGGCACCCTGGACGCCGCCCAGTGGCGCCTGGACCGCCGGGGCCCGCGGGCCGACCGCCCGGTCGTCGGCCGTTACTGCCGGGGCGGACGAGCCGAGTGGCAACGCCTGCGCGAGGAGTTGCCGGACACGGGCCGGATCGACGTGCGGCTGCTCGACTCGGCCGGCACCGCCCGCCGCTCGTTCGGCCGGTTCGGGCCGCCGCGGACCTGGCTCGTCTACGAACCGGCCGACGTCAGCCCGCGCTCGTTCCTCTACCAGATCGACTTCTACCTGCGCCTGCCGCCGGACGACGTGCCGGCCGACCCCGACCCGGACATCCTGGCCGCCCTGGCCGCCGGCTGCGTGGCCGTGCTGCCCTACCGTTACGCCGAGGCCTTCGGCGAGGCGGCGGTCTACTGCGATCCGCCGGAGCTGCTCGACACCGTGCGCATGCTGCACGGCAACCGCCGGGCCCTGCGCGAACAGGGTCAGCGCGGGGCCGACTTCGTCCGCCGCCATCACGCCCACGAGCTGTACGCCGACCGGGTGGCCCGGTTGGCAACGTTTTAGCACCCGCCGAATCGTCAACCCGCCGCCCGCGCCGCCGATTCATGGGGGCACAACAGCAAAGCTCGGAGCGGCCCCCGCCGCCCCGTGCGGGCGGCGTAACCCCCAAACGTCAACCGCGAGCGCGACCCCGCCGTCCCCCGCGGCGGGGTCGCGTTTCTATGCAGGCACCGTCGATTGTGGATGGGCCAGGGCCACCCAGCGGCCCGGTAGCGGGCGCTGGGCGGTGAGACCGAAGCCGCCCTGCCGCGGCAGTGGGGACTCGTCGGCCACGACGGCGGCGTCGGCGGCCAGCCGCCGGCCCAGCACGTGCAGGGCCGGGCTCAGCGCGTCCGACTTCATCGGGGCGAGCGAGCCGTCCACCACCAGCAGGTCGATGTCGAGCAGGCCGTCGAGCGCGTCGACGTCGTACCAGTCGACGGTGCGGGCCTCGACCGACAGCTCGGCCACCGCCGCGTACCGCACCTCGACCGTGCCCAGCGCGTGCTCGGCGAGCAGGGCGCGCGTCCGGTCGGCCCGGCCCCGCTCGTGGTCGACCACCACCAGGCGCCCGCCGCGGGCCTCGGTCGTGTAGCCGAGCCAGATCGTCGAGGGGCCGCTGCCCAGGGCCACGGTCAGCCCGGGGGCCCGGTCGCGGGTGACGTGCACCAGGCCCAGCAGGTCGGTCGGGTTGAGGGTCGCACCGGCCGGCATCGGGGCGCGTGGCGTCACCCATTGGAAGAGCTGGACCAGGGCCTCGATCTCCCGGCTCTGCTCGCGCAGCAGCAGCTCGGCGCCGCGCCCGGTCAGCCGCTCGGTGCGGGTGACGGCCTCGGTCAGCTCCTGATGGCGGTCGCCGGCGGCCAGGCGCTCCTTCTCCACCGAGGCGAGGACGCGGCGCTGCAACTGCTCCACGACCGTGCGCAGGTCGCGGACGGCGGCCTGGGCCGAGCGGTCGGCGCGGCCGATCCGGCGGGACAGGTGGATGACCCCGGCCAGCACGACGGCCGGCAGCAACGCCAGCAGGCCGGCGGTCACGGCGGCGCCGGCCGAGAGGGCCAGGGCGACGGCGATGCCGGCCAACTGCCGCCGGGAGAGGCCGGCCAGCCGGTTCGCGTAGCGCCGGGCCCGGCGGCGGAGCTTGCGCCTGATGATCTCCTTGGTCGCCCACACATCGAGGTAACGCGCCCGCGTGACACCGCGTTACGCGACCGCCAGGGGCAGCATCGACCGGGCCCACTCGACGTAACCGGGCTGGACGGCGACGGCCCGGGCCCGGCGGCTCTGCTCGGCGAAGAGCGCGGGGTCGGCCCGGTAACGCGCGATCAGCGGTTCCACCTCCGAACGGGCGCAGTAGACGGCCGCGTCGCCGTACAGGGGTGCGTACCGCGCCGGCATGACCACGACGCAGCCGGTCTGGGCCGCCTCGACCGCCGGGCGCGAATACCACTCGGCCGCCTCGATCGGCGGGAAGTGCAGGTAGAAGTCGAGCTGGTGCAGGAACGGCCGCGGGCCCAGGTCGGCCGGCGCATAACCGAGCCAGGGCGGCGCGAGCGGCACGTCGAGCTCGCCCGCGGGCCGGTCGGGCAGCCGGATCCGGACGTCGGCCGTGGGCAGCCGCCGGAAGACCGCGAGACGATCGGCCGCGTCGGGCGGCCAGCCGGCGGCGTCGCACAGGTCGGTGCCCACGATCGCCGGTCCGGGGGCCGCGGTCGTCCGGTCCGCGACCCAGCCCGCCGGGGCCAGGGCGACAGGCAAGTTCATCAGGTCAAGGTCCCAGGCCGTACGCATCACCGCCCGCACCCCGTCGTCCTGGGGAACCCAGACCGGGTCCGCTCCGAACAGGCGCAGGGCGGCCGCCGTGCACATCGCCGGGTCGTAACGGCGGTCCGACCCGTCGGACCGGGCCGGCGCCCGATCCGCGACCACGACCGTCCGCTCGGCCCGAATCCCGCTCGCGACACCGGCGGTGAACTGCAGGACCGCCGCCTGCCGGACGATCACCAGCGCCGTCTCCACGCTGTCCTCGGGCGCGATCCAGTCCACCACCCCGTCGTTGACCAGATCCTGGATCGGGGCGCCGGCCGGCCACCGCCGCTGATGGACCGCGCGCAGCGAGTCGAGTTGCACCAGCGCCACCCGCATCCCGGCCGCGGTCAGCGCGCGCATCTCGTCCAGGGCCGTGCGCTGCACGCCGTCGAGGAAGCGCCAATCACCGGCCAGCACCACGTCGTAGCGGCGGTCCCGGACCGTGCCCAGCAGGTGGTCGGGGGCCGGGAACGGCCGGTCCAAGCCGTCGGCCGGGCGGAAGGCGCTGGCCCGGCGGGTGGCGATGAGCTGGTGGTGGCGCTGGTAGGCCGACATGTAGGCGGTGCGCGCGGGGTGCATCCAGTGGGCCCGGATCTCCGAACGCGACAGCGACCCCACCGACAGGCGGATCAGGGCCAGCGGCTTGGAGTCGACGTGGCGGACCCGCCCGGCGCCGAAGGCGGCCTGGATCCGGCCGATGTACTCGGAGTCGGCGGCCTTGCGCAGCCGGTCGAAGTAGCCGACGGTCCGCAGCACCGTGCTCCGCCGGATCAGCAGCGACGACGGGTTGAACCGGCCGCTGCGCACCCCGGGCCGGGTGCACAGCAGCTGATCGGTCACCGAGAGCCCCTCGGAAGTGGTGGCGACCAGGCGGCGATCGTCGAGCAGGGGCCGCACCTGCAGCTCGAGACGGCGCGGATGGGACCAGTCGTCGGAGTCCTGGAAGGTGGCGAACTCGCCGCCCGCGACGTCCAGGCCGGCGTTGCGCGCCGCGTACGTCCCGGAGTTGACCGCCATCTTCAGCAGCCGCACCCGGTCGCCGAGCGCCACCGCCTCGTCCAAAATGGAGTCGAACTCGGGTGGCGAGGCGTCGTCGACCAGGATCACCTCGGTGTTGGCCCAGGTCTGGGCGAGGATCGAGCGGACCGCGGTGATCAGGCCGCGATCGGGGCGGTACGAGGTGAGCACCACCGAGATCCGGTGCGGCCCCTCGATCTTCTCGAGCGGCGCCGACACCAGACGGTCGAACGGGCTTGCTTCATCACCCTCGACGGTGAAGGCCGGCGCCGGCAGCAACGCGCCGAACGCCGTGCGCCAAGGCTCGACCGGACCGTTGGAAACAAAGGGATTCAGCAGATCGGCCACGAGGCCCTTGCGGGCCGGCTCGCCGATCTTCCGGTACCGCCGCAGCAGGTGACGCGCCCGCGCCGGGCCCTCGTGAGCGAGCGCGAGCTGGGCGTGCAGGATCTGCTGGGCCGGGGTCAGCGCCCGCGCGCCGAGCACGCGCCGGGCCAGCTCGAACAGGGCCAGCGCGTCCTCGGTGCCGTCCTGCAGGGCCATGCTCTGGGCGACCGACGCGACCAGCGTCCCGTCGATCTTGCGGCGGCGCCGGCGAAGCCACCTTCGGTCCCCCCGGCGGGCCGCCTCCACGAGCTCTTCCAGGGTGCCCTGCGATCCGAGCGCGGCCCGGGCCAGCAGCACCTGCGCGTCGAAGGACCGGTTGCGCACAGCCGTGGCGGTCAGCGCGAGACGCAGGCGGGGACCGATCGCCCGCACGTGGTCGTCGAGCAGGCCGGAGGGATGGGACATGCCGGGACCAACGTTCGCACCGCAGCTGCGGTGACGGGCGCTCAGACCGCCGCCAGCACCGCCGCGCCGACCCGGTCGCGCTCGGCCTCGTCGGCCCACGAGCCGACCAGGTAGAACGCGTCCACCACGTCGCCGCCCAGGGTCGAGATGCGGGCCGCCCGCACGTCCGCGCCGGCCTCGTCGAGCGCCGTGGCCACCCGGTAGAGCAACCCGGCCGAGTCGGCCGCCCGCAGCTCCAGGATCGCCGCGTCGGTGGCCGCGCCGCGCTGCCACACCACCCGCGGCGAGGCCGTGCCACCGCGCGCGCTCATCGCCCGGGCCCGCACCCGCTGGGTCACCGAGACGTCCCCGGCGGCCACCCGGCGCAGGTCGGCCGCGAGGGCCACCGGGTCGTACGGCGTGCCGTAGCGGGGCTGGGTGAGGAACTCGACGATCGCCCGCTGGTCGACCGTGACCGTGTTCGCGGCCACCACGTCCAGGCGGTGCATGGCCAGGCAGGCCGCGACCTGCCCGAGCAGGCCCCGGCGGTCGGCCGCGGCCACCGCGATCCGGTCGCCGTCCAGATGCACGGCCGGCAGGCCGCCCTCCAGCAGCTCGGGGTCCGGGGCGGGCGGCTCGGGCAGTTCGCCGGTGTCGAGCCGGGTCCGTACCCGGCTCACCAGCTCGGCCATCAGCCGGCCCTTCCAGTCGGACCAGGCAGCCGGGCCGGTGGCCCGCGAGTCGGCCCGGGCTAGCGCGTGCAGCAGATCGAGCGTGCCGGCGTCACCGACCGCCTCGGCCACCGACGAGATCGTCTTGGGGTCGCTCAGGTCGCGGCGGGTGGCCACGTCGGGCAGCAGCAGGTGCAGCCGGACCAGCTTCTCGATGGTGGCCACGTCGGCCGGGGGCAGGCCGATGCGGGTGGCGATCTCGGCCGCGATCGGGGCGCCGACCACGCTGTGGTCGCCCGGCCGGCCCTTGCCCACGTCGTGCAGGAACGCGCCGATCAGCAGCAGGTCGGGGCGCTCGACCTCGCGGGCGTAGGCGGTCGCCTCGTACGCCGCCTGCACGAGGTGCCGGTCGAGCGTGTAGCGGTGGATCGGGTGGTGCTGCGGCAGGCTGCGCAGCCGGGCCCATTCGGGCAGCCAGGCGTCGGTCAGCCCGTACCGGTCACAGGTCTCCCAGGTCGGCAGCAGGCCCGGCCCGGAGCCGAGCAGCGAGACCAGGGCGGCCCGGGCCGGCGGCGGCCACGGGTTGGGCAGCGGCGGGCAGAACGAGGCCAGCCATTCGCTGGTGGCCCGGGCGATCGGCAGCTGCACGGTGGCGGCCGCGGCGGCCAGGCGCAGGGAGAGGCTGGGGTCGGGCACCGGCCCGATGGCGGTGCGGGCCAGCACCAGCTCGCCGTCCTGCTCGACCACGTCGCGGGCGACCGGGCGGCGGGCCGGCGACCCGGCGGGCAGGCCCCGGCGGCGGCCGCGCAGGCGGTCGGCCGCGCGCCAGGCGTCGTCGAGGGCGTGGGCGATGGTCCGGGCGTCGCCCGCGACCCGGCGCAGCAGCGCGTCGCCGTCGTCCAGGTCGAGCAGCTCGGCCACCGCGGCCCGCTCCTGGGCGACCAGCCGGTCGACCCGGCGGCCCACGGCCAGGTGCAGCGCGTCGCGGGTGTCGAGCACCCGCAGGTTGGCGGCGCGGACGGCCGGGCGCATCGTGTCGGCCACCCCGGCCCGGCCGATGGCCCGCAGGATCGTCACGTCCCGCAGCCCGCCGGCCGCCTCCTTGAGGTCGCCCTCGAGCAGGAACGCGAGCTCGCCGTGGCTGGCCCAGCGGGCGGTGGTCAGTTCCTTGAGCTGCGGCAGCAACCGGACCGCGGTGCGCCGCCATTGATCCGAGGCGGCCGCGACCAGCTCGGCGCTCAGGCCCGCGTCGCCGGCCACGTGCCGGGCGTCGAGCAGGCCCAGGGAGACCTTGACGTCGTCGTGCGCGACCGACAGCGCCTCCGGCAGGGTGCGCACGGAGTGGTCGAGGCCGAGCCGGGCGTCCCAGATCGGGTACCAGAGGGAGGCGGCGATCCGGTCGATGCCGGCCGCCCCGTTGTGCAGGAGCACGAGGTCAAGATCGCTGTAGGGCGCGCAGTCGCGCCGGCCCAGCCCGCCCACGGCGACCAGGCTGACGCCGGGCAGGTGGGCCGGGAACATGCCCTTGAGCCAGGCGTCGAGCGCCGCGGCCCGTTCGTCGCGGGCGGCGGCGCCGATGTGTTCGCGCAGCTTGGCCGGCGAGCCGCCGGCGGGCACCGAGGGCGGCGCCGGCGGCTCGCTGGTCATGCGTGTCATGTGTCGGTCGGTCTCAGAGCGCGTCGAGGCCGCGCTCGCCGGTGCGGACCCGGATCACCTCGTCGACCGAGGTCACCCAGACCTTGCCGTCGCCGATCTTGCCGGTCTTGGCCGCGGTGACGATGGCGTCGACGATCTTGTCGACGTCGATCTCATCGGTCACCACCTCGACCTTGATCTTCGGCAGGAACTCGACCGTGTACTCGGCGCCCCGGTACACCTCGGTGTGGCCCTTCTGCCGGCCGTAGCCCTGTACCTCGCTCACCGTCAGTCCGGTCACCCCCAGAGCGTGCAGGGCCTCCTTCACCGCGTCGAGCTGGTACGGCTTGATGACCGCGGTCACCAGCTTCATGCTCAGTCCCTCTCTCGGAGCAGTCATGGTGGTATTTAACCGGCGACCTTCTGGCTGACGTCAGCCTTGCCGTCCGCGTCGATGCCCTGACCCGGCTTGAGGCCGGCCATGGCGAACGCGCCGCCGCTGCCGGAGCCCGAGGCGGGCGTGAGGTCGTAACCCGTCTCGCCGTGGTCCGCGATGTCGATGCCGCCGACCTCGGCCTCCTCGGTGACCCGGCCGAGCTTGACGGCCTTGAGGATCAGAGCGAGGACCAGGGCGATGACGAACGAGTAGACCGTGACCGCCGCGCTACCGACGAACTGCCGGCCCAGCTGGGTCAGGCCGCCGCCGTAGAACAGGCCCTCGCTGCCGCCGAGCACGTCGGTGATGGCGCCGTTGACCTGGGTGGTGGCGAAGAAGCCGATCGACAGCGAGCCGATCCAGCCGCCGACGAAGTGGACGCCGACGACGTCGAGCGAGTCGTCGTAGCCCAGCTTGTACTTCAGGCCCACGGCCAGGGCGCAGACGGCGCCGGCGATGATGCCGATCAGGGCGGCCGGCAGCGGGGCCACGAAGCCACAGGCCGGGGTGATGGCGACCAGGCCGGCGACCGCGCCGGAGGACGCGCCGACCAGGGTCGGCTTGCCGTCGCGGAGCCACTCCACGATGATCCAGCCGAGCAGCGCGGCGGCCGTGGCGACCTGCGTGTTGACGAAGGCGACACCGGTGGTGCTGTCGACGGTCAGCTCGGAGCCGGCGTTGAAGCCGAACCAGCCGAACCAGAGCAGGCCGGCGCCGAGGGCGACGAACGGCACGTTGTGCGGGCGCATGTTCTCCCGCGGCCAGCCGATCCGCTTGCCGAGCACGATCGCGACCGCGAGGGCCGCCGCACCGGCGTTGATGTGCACCGCCGTACCACCGGCGAAGTCGAGAGCGTGCAGCTGCGCGCCGATCCAGCCGCCACCCCACACCCAGTGCGCGACCGGGACGTAGACCAGGGTGAACCAGCCGAACGCGAACAGGACCCAGCCGCCGAACTTGAAGCGGTCGGAGAGCGCGCCGCTGATCAGCGCGACGGTGATGATGGCGAACATCATCTGGAACGCCATGAAGACGTACGTCGGGATCCCGGTCTCGCCCCAGATGTCACCGGCCCAGCTCGTGCCGGTGCCCCAGTACTGGGTGAAGCTGCCCAGGAACTTGTTGAGGCCGTCGCTGTCGTTCGAGCCGAACGCCAGCGTGAATCCGTAGAGCACCCAGAGCACGGAGACCAGCCCGATGCTCGAGAAGCTCATCATCATCATGTTCAAAGCGCCCTTGGACCGGTTGAGGCCACCGTAGAACAGCGCCAGGCCGGGGGTCATGAGCAAAACGAGCGCAGACGACAGGAGCAACCAGGCGGTATTGCCGGTATCGATCTCCACGCTGCCTCCTCTCGGATGAAGGTGTCCTCCCACACGACCCTCAGAGCAGCGTCGCCCCTCGGCCGGTTGATGACGGGAGCCTTCCGGTCCGCTGTTTCACGCACGGTCTACGCGCGATTTCCGGCGCGTGACGGGTTGTTTCGTACGTGTGAAGAAAGCCTCACAGCCCGTAAGGGCAAAAATGCCCGAATCAGCGGAGGGCGTATTCGAGCGTGTGCCGCTCGTAGTCCAGGAGGCGCAGGTCACGCATCGGACGGCGCAGGTGGCCCTTGTGCACGATGCGGACGAAAGCCGGGTCACCGGCCGCGGCCATCCGGCGGATGCCCTCGACGTGGTCGACGATCCGCTTCCTTATGGTCCGGACCAGCCGGTGCCGGTCGCGCGGGATCAGCCCGTACGCGTCCGCGAACAACCGCAGCCGGCGCGGCCGGTTCGGCCTCTTCCACCCCAGGGTGTACGAGTCGCGGTCGCTGAACAGGGGCACCCAGGTCCAGGCGGCGTAGGCCACGTCGTAGATCCGCGCCCCCGGCGAGGCCAGGTCGAAGTCGATCAGCGCGAGGGTGCCGTCCGGCCGCCAGACCACGTTGTGCGGCGCCGCGTCGTGGTGACAGATCACCTCGGTGTCCGGCGGGGGCGGCCCGAACGAGCGCCAGACCGCGTTGGGGGGCGGCACGAACCCGTACTGCGCGTCGTGGAACATGCGCAGCATGGTCGCCACCGTGACCAGGGCCTCCTCGGTGACCCAGTGCGGGGCCAGGGGGTACTCGCCACACTCGCCGTCGAGGTACGAGAGGACCTCGCGGCCCTTCTCGTCCATGCCCAGGGCGTGCGGCGAGCCGGTGAAGCCGACCCGCTCGAGGTGGTTGAGGAGACCATGCACGGCCGGGGTCCACGGCCCGGCGTTGCGCCGCACGGTGTCCCCGACCCGGGAGACAGTGCTGACGTTGCCGCCGTGCAGGGGGATCTCCCGCACCGGCTCCTGCGTCACCAACACCCTCCCCCAACTAGCTTTCCCATCGAGACTACGCGGAGCCGCCAAGCAGCGCCTCGACGAACGCGGCCGGCTCGAACGGGGCAAGATCGTCCGGACCCTCGCCCAGACCCACCAGCTTGACCGGAATGCCCAGCTTGCGCTGCACGGCGATGACGATTCCGCCCTTCGCGGTGCCGTCGAGCTTGGTGAGCACCACACCAGTAACGTCCACCACTTCGGTGAAGACGCGGGCCTGCTCCAGCCCGTTCTGCCCGGTGGTCGCGTCCAGGATCAGCAGCGTCTCGTCGACCGGGCCGTGCTTCTCGACGACCCGCTTGACCTTGCCGAGCTCGTCCATCAGGCCGACCTTGTTCTGCAAGCGGCCCGCGGTGTCGATCACCACCGTGTCCACGCCGACCTCGATGCCCCGCTTGACCGCGTCGAACGCCACGCTGGCGGGGTCGGCCCCCTCCGGGCCGCGCACGGTCTCGGCGCCCACCCGCTCGCCCCACGTGGCCAGCTGCTCGGCGGCGGCCGCGCGGAACGTGTCGGCCGCGCCGAACAGCACCGAACGACCGTCGGCGATCAGCACCCGGCCGATCTTCCCGCAGGTCGTGGTCTTGCCGGCGCCGTTCACACCGACCACCATCATGATCCCGGGGCGGCCGTCGTGCGGGGCCGTCCTCAGGGTGCGGTCCATCTCCGGCTCGAGGGCCGTGGTCAGCTCCTCGGCCAGCTGCCGGCGCACCTCGGCCGCCGTCCGGGTGCCGAGCACGCGGACCCGCTCGCGCAGCCGCTCGACGATCACCTGGGTCGCCTCGACGCCGACGTCGGCCGTGATCAGGGTGTCCTCGATCTCCTCCCAGGCGTCCTCGTCCAGGTGGTCGCGGGAGAGCACGCTGAGCAGGCCCCGGCCGAACATGTTCTGCGAGCGGGAGAGACGGGCCCGCAGCCGGACCAGGCGCCCGGCCGTCGGCTCCGGCTGCTCGATCTCCGGCTCTCTGGTCGCGGGCTCCTCCACCACGATGAGCGGCGGGAGCTCCTCGTCGCGGACCGGCGGCACCACCACCGGGGGCGCGGCCTCGTCGACGGTGGGCTTCTCGAGTGTCGTGGTGGACCCGCCCTGCGGGGGCAGCTCCCGGCGGCGCATGCGCGGCACCACCAGGCCGACCGCACCGACGACCAGGACGACGAGCAGGATTACTGCGGTGACCACGTATTCCATGCCGAAATCCTGACAGATGCGCCGCCCGGCCGTGGCGTCGGCCGGGCAGTGGCGGGTCGTGGCCCCTGTGCAGGAAGATGGGACGCCCCCACCCCCTCAGGCTAAGGATCCCCACCCGGTGACTGCCCACCTGCTCATCGGCCCGCTGCTGCGCCGGGTCGTCGGAGACCGCGCCACCGTCTGGGTCGAGACCACCGAGCCCGCCTTCGTGCGGGTCGAGGCCGACGGTGGTGGCGCCGGCTCGGCCCCCACCTTCACCGCCTACGGGCACCACTACGCGCTCGTGGTCGTCGAGGGCCTGCGCCGGGGCGCGGCCAGCGCCTACACGGTGTCGTTGGACGACCGCGTGGTCTGGCCCTCGTCCGAGTCGACGTACCCGCCGCCGGTCATCCGCACCCGACCTGAGGCGGACGCCGGCGAGCCGGTCCGGATGATCTTCGGCTCGTGCCGGGAGGCCACCCCGCACGCCACCGGCCGCCGCCTGCCGCCGGACGCCCTCGACGCGTACGCCCGGCGCCTGATGAAGGACCCGCAGGACCCCGAGCTGCGGCCCGACCTGATCGTCCTGCTCGGCGACCAGGTGTACGCGGACAAGACGTCGGCCAAGGTCCGGCGCTTCCTCAAACGCCGCCGGGCGGCCGGCCACGACGGCCCGTCCGACCAGGTCGTCACCTTCGACGAGTACACGAAGCTCTACCTGGAGTCGTGGCGCGACCCCGAGGTCCGCTGGCTGCTGGCCACCGTCCCGGCCGTCATGATCTTCGACGACCACGAGATGATCGACGACTGGAACACGTCGTCCTCCTGGCGGGCCGACATGGCGGCCGAGCCGTGGTGGACCGAGCGGATCACCGGCGGCCTCGCCTCGTACTGGGTCTATCAGCACCTGGGCAACATGAGCCCCGACGAGCTGGCCACCGACCCGCTCTTCCAGAAGGTCACCACGGTCGACGACGCCACCGACCTGCTGCACGAGTTCGGCCGCTCGCTCGACACCGGCGAACAGCCGTACCAGTGGAGCTACGCCCTCGACATCGGCCGCACCCGCCTGATCATGCTGGACAACCGCTGCAGCCGCGTCCTCACCCCCGGCCGCCGCGAGATGCTGCCCGCCCAGGAGTGGAACTGGTTCATCGACCAGGCCCACGGCTCGTACGACCACCTGGTCGTCGGCTCCTCGCTGCCCTGGCTCATGCCGCCGGCCATCCACCACCTCGAGGCGTGGAACGAGCGCACCGCCGACTCGTCCAACCCACGCGTGGCCGCCCTCGCCGAGAGACTGCGCCGGGCCGTCGACCTGGAACACTGGGCCGCCTTCGGCCGCTCCTTCAACGCCCTGGGCGAGCTGTTCCGCCGCCTCGGCGAGGGCAGCCCCGGCGCACCCACCCACCGCGTCGGCGCGGGCGGCGCCTACGCCGCCCCCGCCTCCATCAGCGTCCTCTCCGGCGACGTCCACCACTCGTACGTGGCCCAGGCCGACTTCGGCGAGGCCATGGCCACCCCGGTCATGCAGCTGACCTGCTCCCCCGTGCACAACCAGGTGCCCGCCTTCATGCGCCCCCTGATGCGCTTCAGCTGGTCCCGGGCCGCCGCCCAGGGCGTACGGGGCCTGGCCCGCTCGGCCGGCGTCCGCAAACCCGCCTGGCGCTGGACCCGCCTGGCCGGCCCCTACTTCGGCAACGCCATCAGCACCCTGCGCCTCCACGGCCCCGACGCCACCGTCCGCGTGGAAGGCACCGAAAAGGACGGCACCCTCTTCGAAGTGGCCGAGGTGACCTACCCCCGATGACTACCTGGACAGCACCCTCCGTCGACCGCACCGGCGAACCGCACACCGGCCCCGAGCGGGCCATGCTGCAGGGCTGGCTCGACTGGCACCGCGGCACCCTGCTCAGCAAATGCGCCGGCCTGACCGCCGACCAGCTCCGCCGCCCGTCGGCCGCCCCCTCCAACCTCACCCTGCTCGGCCTGGTCCGGCACATGAGTTACGTCGAACGCGTCTGGTTCCGCCAGCGCATCGCCCACGAGCCCGGCGTGACCACCCTCTACAACACGCCGGAACACCCCGACGCCGACCTCGAGGACATCGCCACCACCGACCCGGCGCAAGCCTGGGCCGTCTTCACCGAAGAGTGCGCCGCCGCCGACCGCGCCGTGACCCGGTACACCCTGGACCAGGAGTTCCCCATGGACTCCGGCGCCCCCCGCAGCCTCCGCTGGGTCTACCTCCACATGATCGAGGAATACGCCCGCCACAACGGCCACGCCGACCTGCTCCGCGAACGCCTCGACGGCACCACCGGCGCCTGAGCACCACGCGACTCCAGCTCCCGGCCAGAACTCCCGGACCGAACAGTCGGTCCGCCCACCACCCACAAGATCGCTACGCTCGGGGTCAATCGGTTGGGGGTACGTGGTGGTCTCGATCAACAACTGGTACGCCAACAAGAACGCGCTCGAACCGGCGAACCCGCGGTTCGACCGGGGTAACGACGATCCGGCCGACACCCATGCGGAATCCTGGGTCGACCAGGTCACGAGGCGCAGCGGGCGCCGTGCTCCCGCACCACGCTCCGCCCGGCCGGCCACCCGATCCCGGCGAGACGCCCCGGTGGTGACCACGTACAGAACCCTCGCCGACGCGATCCGGCACATTCAGGCCAGCGTTCCGGGAATCGGCAGCAAGGGCATTCGGAAAAGGCTGAAGGGGCTGGGATGGCCGGAGATCAGTCACCATGACGTCGAGAAAGCGCTGCTCCCCGTTCCGCCCGAGCCGGCGCGGACGGAGCCTCCGGTCGTCAAGACCTACCGGGCTCCAGGTCGCTCGGCGACGCGGGAAGATGACCCGGAGCGACAGCCGTCACCACAGCGAGCGGCCACGCCGAAGGAGGGAAAGAAGGCCGGGCGAAACCGGCCGGCGCCGGTCGTCACTCAGCACCGGGCCGAGTCGTGTCCCTCGTGTGGGACGCCGATCTCCGCTCTGGGCATCTGCCGCTGCTCCTGACCCGACTGGGTTCACGACGGGAGGTCGAGGGCCTTGCGGAGGTACGGGACGTGCTGGGGGCCGGTCCAGCGGTAGGCCGACAGGCCGGCGGCGCGGGCGCCGCGGACGGCGCGCTCGTCGTCGTCGATGAAGAGGATGTGTTTGGGCTGTTCGCCGATCAGTTCGCAGGCCTTCTGGAAGTACTCGGGGGCCGGCTTGTGGATCTTCAGGTCCCAGGAGCTGATGACCACGTCGATCTCGCCGGTCAGGCCGAGGGCGTCGAGGTCGCCGGGGAGGCGGTCGGTGGCGTTGGTGGCCAGGCCGACCTTGCGGCCGGCGGCGCGGACCTCGCGGACGAAGGCCAGGGCGTCGGGGTCGGGCTCGCCGCGGTACGCCTGCCACTCGGCGACGGCCGATGCGGCGTTGTCGATGGGCAAGCGGTCGGCGACGAGTCTCATCCACTCGGCGTCGGTGATCTCGCCGGCCATGGCGGGGCGGTAGATGTCCCACGCCATCGACGTCTCGAGGAGGGCGGCCGGCTTGAGGCCGTACTTCACCTCGACGGCGATCATCGGGGCCGGGTCCCACCGGCGCAGGACGCCGTCGAAGTCGATCAGCAGGGCCCGGGCCCGGTCACGCGCCATGATTCCTAGTCCTCCGGTTCGCGGTTGAGGCGCTGGCTGATCACCTGGGTGACGCCGGAGCGCATCGTGACGCCGTAGAGGGCGTCCGCGACCTCCATCGTGCGTTTCTGGTGCGTGATGATGAGCAGCTGGCTCTTCTCCCGCAACTGTTGGAAGAGGGTAATCAACCGGCCCAGGTTGACGTCGTCCAGGGCCGCCTCGACCTCGTCCATGATGTAGAAGGGCGAGGGGCGGGCCCGGAAGATCGCGCAGAGCATGGCCACCGCGGTCAGCGAGCGCTCGCCACCGGAGAGCAGCGACAGCCGCTTGATCTTCTTGCCGGGCGGGCGGGCCTCGACCTCGACGCCGGTGGTCAGCATGTCCTCGGGGTCGGTGAGCACCAGCCGGCCCTCGCCGCCGGGGAACAGCACCTGGAAGACGGTCTGGAACTCGCGGGCGGTGTCCTCGAAGGCCGAGGCGAAGACCTCGAGGATCCGGTCGTCGACGTCCTTGACCACGGTGAGCAGGTCCTTGCGGGTGGCCTTGAGGTCTTCGAGCTGGTCGGAGAGGAACTTGAAGCGTTCCTCCAGCGCCGCGAACTCCTCCAGCGCGAGCGGGTTGACCTTGCCGAGCAGGGCCAGGTCGCGTTCGGCCTTGTTGGACCTTTTCTCCTGGGTGGGCCGGTGGAACGGCACCGGTTCGGGCGCGGGCTTGCCGTCCTTCTCGGCCTGGGCCACCTCAGCCTGGGTGGGCGGCACGAGCTGCTCGGGCCCGTACTCGGTGATCAGCGTGTCGACGTCGAGGGAGAAGTCCTCGGCCGCCTTGGCTTCGAGCTGTTCGATGCGCATGCGCTGCTCGGCCCGGGCCACCTCGTCGCGGTGGACCTCGTTGGTGAGGCGTTCCAGCTCGGCCACGAACCGCTTGGCGCTCGCCCGTACCTCCTGCAGCTCGGCCTCGCGGGCGGTGCGGGCCTGGGCCAGCTCGTCGCGGACCTCGATCGCCGCGGCCAGCGAGACCGAGACGCGGGCCAGGGCGGCGGCCGCGCCGAGGGCGACGGCGCGGGCGATCTCGGCGCCGCGGGCGCGGGCGGCCCGGCGGGCGGCGGCGCGTTCGCGGGCCTGCCGTTCGGCGTTGGCCTGGCGCAGCAGCGAGTCGGCCCGGCCGGCGATGGAGGCGACGCGCTCCTCGGCCGTGCGCACCGCGAGGCGTACCTCCATCTCGTTCTGCCGGGACTGGGGCACGAGCGCGGCCAGCCGGTCGCGCTCGTCGGTGGAGGGTTCCTCGTCGATCGGGGTGGCCTCGGCCAGCCGTAGCCGCTCCTCGAGCTCGGCCACCCGGATCAGGTCGGCCTCGCGGGCCGACTCGGCTTTCTGCCGGGAGGCGCCGAGGCGCTCGGACTCGGCTTTGGCCGAGCGGGCGGCGGCGCCGAGCTCGGCCAGCCGGCGGGCGGCCGCGTTGCGCTGGCCCTCGGCCGCGCGTTTCTCGGTCGCGGCCGCGTTGACCAGTTCCTTGTGCTGCGCGACCTCGGCCCGGGCCTCGGCCAGCTGCGCCTTCAGCTCGCCGATGGCGGCTTCGGCCTCGGCCCGGCGGGCCTTCGCCTCGTCCACGGCGGCCTGGACCTCGATGTAACTGGAGGCTTTTCCGGAGCCTCCGGCGGCGGCGTACGCCCCCAGCACATCCCCGTCCGGGGTGACTGCCCGCAGCTCCGGGTTGCCGGCGATCAGCGTCGCGGCCGACGGAAGATCATTGACCAGTACGACGTCCCGCAGCGCCCGGTGCAGGGCGGCGCGCACCGTCTCGGGGCAGTCGATCACGTCGGGGGCCCAGATCGCGCCGTCCGGCAGGGCCGGCCGCAACGCGTCGAGCGAACCCTGCATGCCCGGCCCCGCCGGCGACGCGACCACGAGCGCCGCCCGCCCGGCGTCGGCGATCTTGAGCGTACGCATCGCCTCGACGGCCTCGTCCACCCCGGAGAGGGCGACCGAGTCGGCCAGCGTGCCCAGCGCGGCGGCGATCGCCGCCTCGTGCCCGGGCCGGACCGTCAGCATCGAGGCCAGGCTGCCGAGCAGGCCCGGCACCTCGGTCCCCTTGGCCAGCAGGGCCCCGGCGCCGTCCTTGCGCTGCAGGCCGAGGGCGAGCGCCTCCTCGCGGGCCTTCCAGCTTGCGGCGTCCTTCTCGGCGGCGCGCTCGGCGTCGGAGAGCTCCTTGACGACGGCGGCCGCGCGTTCCTGCGCCGCCACCGCCTCGGCGTGCCGGGCGTCGAGCTCGACGTTGTCCCGGTCGGCGTCGGACGACTCGGCCGCGACCAGGTCGACCTCGGCCTGGGCGGCCTCGGCCCGCATCATCGCGTCGGTGTGGGCGGCGGCCAGGCGCTCGATCTCGTCGGTGGCGCCTTCCGTACGGGCGCGGGCCGCGTTCACGTTGCCGACCAGCTTGGCCAGGCCCTCGCGGCGGTCGGCGATGGCCTTGGCCGCCGTCCGCAGCGCGCCCTCGGCCGCGGCCAGCTGGCGTTCGAGGTCCTGCCGGTGCTCGATCGCCTCGGCCAGGCGCATCTGATCGTCGGTGAGCGCCTCGCGCAGCTCCTCCTCCTGCTCGCGGACCCGTTCCGACTCGGCTTCGAGCTGGTCGGGGTCGCGGCCGGGCCGTTCCTCGTCCGGGGTGGCGGCGAGGTGGCGCAGGCGCTCGGTGGCGAGCTGCTCGGTCGAGCGGAAGCGTTCCTGCAGGGCGGACAGCTTGTACCAGGTGTCCTGGGCGGCCTGCAGCAGTGGAGCGTCCTCGGCGTGGGCCAGCTCGAGGTCGGCCAGCAGGCGCTGGATCTCGCGGTTCTCCGCCTCGACCTGCTGGCGGCGCTCACGCATGGCCGACTCGTCGGCGATCTCCTTGTCGAGGGTGGTGCGCAGGGTGTGCAGGTCGTCGGCGAGCAGCCGGAGCCGGGCATCGCGCAGGTCGGCCTGGATGCCGGCGGCGCGCCGGGCCACCTCGGCCTGCTTGCCGAGCGGCTTGAGCTGGCGGCGCAGCTCGGCCGTGAGGTCGGTCAGCCGGTTGAGGTTGACCTGCATCGCGTCGAGCTTGCGGATCGCCTTCTCTTTGCGCTTGCGGTGCTTGAGGACGCCGGCCGCCTCCTCGATGAAGGCGCGGCGGTCCTCGGGCTTGGCGTGCAGCATCGCGTCGAGCCGGCCCTGGCCGACGATGATGTGCATCTCACGGCCGATGCCGGAGTCGCTGAGCAGCTCCTGGATGTCGAGCAGGCGGCACTGGTTGCCGTTGATCTCGTACTCGCTGGCGCCGTCCCGGAACATCCGGCGGGTGATCGAGACTTCCGTGTACTCGATCGGCAGGGCGCCGTCGTTGTTGTCGATCGTGAGTGTCACCTCGGCCCGGCCGAGCGGCGCCCGGCCCGACGTGCCGGCGAAGATGACGTCCTCCATCTTGCCGCCGCGCAGCGCCTTGGCGCCCTGCTCGCCCAGCACCCAGGCGATGGCGTCGACGACGTTGGACTTGCCAGAGCCGTTGGGGCCCACCACGCAGGTGATGCCCGGCTCCAGCCGCAGCGTCGTAGCGGAGGCGAAGGACTTGAAGCCCTTGACCGTGAGGCTCTTGAGGTGCACGGATTTCCCGGGGGTCAGCGGTCGGCGTTTGGTGCAGGCTACCCGCAGCGTGTGCTGATGGCCCTACCCGCAACACCCGGCGCCGCGGAAATCGGGCAAAAAGATGCGCGCCGCCACGAGGGGTGGAGGCGCGCGCGATTCTCGAAAAACAAAACTGCAGGGGGGTGGTGCGTCGAGGGATCAGCGATGGCCGCCGGGTCACGACGGCCAGCGGAACTCAGGTCAGCGCGGGCTCGGTCAGCCGTGCGAAATCGTCTGCCTCCGCGGCCGCGGCCGCGAGACGATCATTTTCCGCCCGGAGGCGGGTGACCTCGAACTCCAGGGACTGAACCCGGGAACGCAGTCGGGTGACCTCGTCGAGCAGACGCCGATCGGGCGCCGCACCTACGTGGCCGAAGAGGGCCTTCGCCATGGTGACTCCTTGAGAAGCTCTGCTTCTTCTTGTGAAAAGCGTTGCCGGAGAGGCCGGCGCTACGCGCGCCCAGTGCACCGCGCATCTATGCTCAAGGGCACGCAAGAGCACAGAGCTATGCACCGTCAGATGTGTTTCTTTAGGTGCAGATCCCTCAAGCCCAGCTGTAACCGGGCATGAGTGGGCGCGACTGGCGACTTCTCCATAGTCCGCCGATACCCAACGTCCGTCAAGCCGTGGAGACTGCCACCAGCACGGAGCGAGAGTGAATCTTGCCACCTTGACGGCTCGACCTGGGCTTATGCGGGTTAAACGCCGGGTTTGCACCTCAGGCGCCGCTCTCGGAAAGATCCAAAAGCGCCGCGAAAACACGAATGCTGACATACCATCCTAAAGCAGCTGGCAAATCGGAATAAATTAGTCCATTTGTGTCGCCTACCCGACAGGCTCCCGCGCCCGGCGACGGTCCGTCGTTGCCCCCATCGTGAATCCGACCCCGTCGCCCGAGCGCGTCTGCCTGCTCACCGGCGGCGGGTACCCGTACCGGCGGGACGCGCTCAGCGGTTGGTGCCGCACCCTCGTCGAGGGGCTGCGCCGGTTCCGCTTCGAACTGCTCACCGTCACGGACCGTGAGCCGCCGTCCGCCCCCGCGTACCCGCTGCCTCTCAACGTGCGATCCGCGCACGCCGTCGCGGTCGGCCGCGACTCCGCCCGCCCCGAGCGCCGGCGCGGCGACGCGGATGATCGCGGCCGCGCCGCCGCCAAGATGCTCGGCCAGGGCCTGCTCGACCGGTCCGGGCCGGAGAAGGACGACTCCGAGCGCTCGGGCCGGGTGTTCGCCGAAGGTCTCCGCCGGCTCGCCGAACTGGCGGGGGAACGACCCTCCGCGCTGGCGTCGCTGCCGCTGGCCGACGCCCTGCTCGACGCCTGGCGGTCAGGACCGGAACAGTCCGTTCCCCGGCTGAGCATGCGCGACGCCCGCACGGCGGCCACGCTGCTGCGGCACGCGCTCGGCGCCCTCACCGTGCCGATGCCCGAGGCCGACCTGGTGCACTGCGTCGGTGGCACGACGCCGCTGCTGACCGCGCTGGCCGGGCGCTGGCGCTCGGGCACCCCGCTGTTGCTCACCGAGGCCCGCACGCCGGTCACCCGGCACAAACCGCACGAGGAGCGGCTCTCCCCCGCGGTCCGCACGCTGCTGCGCCGGTTCCGGGGCGCGGTGGCCCGGACCGGGTACGCCGAGGCCGGGCTGATCGCCCCGCTCAGCGCCTACCACCACAGCTGGGCCCTGCGGCACGGCGCCGAAGCGGCCAAGCTCGTCCAGGTGCCGGCCGGGGTCGACCCGTCGGAGTACCCGGGCGCGGCCGAGCTCGACACCCAGGCCGCGGTGGTGTGGGCCGGCAGCGGCGGGCCGGACAGCGGGCTGACCCCGCTGCTGGCCGCGTTCGAGCAGGTGGTGGCCGCGGTCCCGGGGACCGTGCTGCACCTGGTCGGGGTGACCGCCGCGCACGAGGACCACTGCGCCGAGCAGATCGAGCGGATGCGGCTCGGCCGGTCGGTCCGGCTGCACCCGCTGCCGGCCGACCCGCGTGATCGTTACACCGCCGGGCACGTGGTGGCGCACGTGCCCGGGCCCGCCGACCCGCCCTATCGCCTGATCGAGGCGATGATGTCGGGCCGGGCGGTGGTCGGCGTCGACGTCGGGCCGGCCGCCGAGACCCTCGGCGACGCCGGGGTCCTGGTCCAGCCGGACGACCCGGCCGAGCTGGCCATCGCCGTCACCGGCCTGCTGCGTTCGCCGGGGCGCCGGCGTCAGCTCGGCGACGCGGCCCGCCGCCGCGCGCTCACCCACTTCACGCACGACCGGGTGGTCCGCGTCTACGGCGCCCTCTACACCGATCTCGCGGCGCCGCCGCCGGCGCCCGCCTTCGAACTGGCGCTCGCCGTGCCCGCACCGCGCTGCGAGCCGCCCGCCACCCTGCGCTGGCTTGTCCGGGAGGACTCATGACGATCACCCCCGCCCGTTCCCGCACGCAGACGCCCCGGCGGAAACGGCACCGCGTACCTTCGCCGGGGCGCCACGCGATCAGCCTGCTTCCCGAGGCCGCCCCCGAGCCCGATCCGGCGGCACCGGCCGAACCGCGATCACCTCACGCCCCGGAAGCGCGATCAGCGCACGCCCCGGAAGAAGGCGCGCTGCAAGCCCCGGAAGACGGTGGGCCGCGCTCGCGGCGGGCGCCGGCGCGGCGTACCTGTCTGCGGTCGGCTCTGCTGCGCTGCGCCCTCTATCTGGGGCCGATCAGCGTCGCCGTGGCCGCCGCCGGGCCGCTCAGCCGGGTGGCCTGGCCGGTGCCGATCGTCACCCTGCTGCTCGGCTGGTCGGCGGCGCAGACCCTGACCAGCGTCGGCGCCGCCGTCGCGCGGCGGGCCGGCCCGTCGGCCGCGGCCCGGCTCGTAGGCTGCGGCTTCGCCGCCGTCGCGGCGCTCTGGGCTGCCCTGGTCTGGATCGCCCCGGCCGCCCTGGCCGGCCCCGAGCGCGGCCTGGCCCTGGTGATCGGCCTCGGCGGCCTGGCCGGCCTGGCCACGGTGACGGCGGCGGTCGTCACCCGCTCCGAGGCGGCCGTCATCGGGTGGAGCCTGCCGTGCTGGCTGCTCGGCGCGGCCACGCTGGCCGGTCTGGCCGGCTACCCGATCGGCGGGCGGCTGCCGATCGGCACACTGCTGCCGGCCGCCATCGTGGTGGCGACGGTGCGCGCGTTCCGGCCGGTCGTGATCCCCGGGCTGTGCGGCCGGATGCCCCGGCCGGCCCGGACCGAGCTGCGGCGAGGCGGCACGTTCCTGGTCATCGGCGCGTCTCAGGCGATTTGTGTGGGTTTGCTATGGCAGGCCGGACCGTCCGGGCCGACCATGCCGTTCTGGCTGCCGCTGCTGCTGGCCGTGCCGATCCTCGAGGCGCTGATCGGCTGGCACACCGACCAGGTGGACGCCGGGCTCGACACCGCGGAGAACCAGGCGGCCTACAAGAAGCACGTCCGGGGCGTCACGCTGATCACGCTGGCCGGGCTGCTCCCGCCGCTCGCCGTGGGGGTCGCGCTCGCGCTGGCCGCCTATCGGCTCGCCGCGGAATCGGCGGCCCGCGCCGACGTGCTCGGCCTGGCCGGCGGCACGCTGCTCGGCGGCGTCTTCGCCGTCACGTTCCTGCTGGCCGCGCGGGGCCGTCCCGGCCTGGCCGCGGGCCTGGCCGCCGCGCCGCCGGTGGCCATGGCCACCCTGCCGCTCCTCCCGCTGCCCGCGGCCGGCGCCCTGCCCGACGGCGTCGCCGTCCTCGCCGCGACCCACCTGGCCGGCCTGCTCGCCGTCGCCTTGACCCCCGCCGCCGACCGAAGAACGCCCTGACGCCAACAGGCGACCGCAGAGCCCTGACGGCCGCAGACCAACGAAGGACGGCGCCGGCGAGCGGGAAACCCCGTGCCCGCCGCCGGTGAACACCCAGCTCCATGACCGCCGCCGACGAACGGAGAATCCGAGTGAAGACACTCTTCCCCCCGTACGCCCACCCGTCCCCCGAACTGCCGCTGGACGGCGACACCTGGATCGTCCGGGACCTGCCGGGCGAGCGCCGGAGCCTGCACCAGTCGCTGGGCCGCATCGACCTCGACTGGGGCAGCCGCTCGCTGGCCGACGTGCTGGCCGACGTGGACGCCTGGCGCGAGGACGGCGCCGAGGGTCTGTTCCTCGACCGGGCCCCGGCCGGCTCGGGCGGGGTCGGCCCGGTCGCGCTGACCGTCCGGCTGGCCGCCCGCCGGGGGCTGCACCGGGTCGTGCTCAACCCGGGCGTGCCGACCCATCCGCTCTACCGTGATCTCGGCGTCCGGATCTGCACCTTCGAGGGCCCGTGGGAGGCCTACCAGAGCTGGGACGGCGACGGCATGCGGCCGGGCGACGGGCACATCGTGCACGGGGTGCCGACCGCGCTGCTCACCGCCGCCCGCCGGCTGATGGGCCGCCGGGGCGCCGGCTTCGGGCTGGCCACCGACGCCAGCCCGTACATCAGCGCCGGATCGTTCGCGGGCGGGGCTGGCAGCGGGGGCAGCTGAAGGACGAGCGGTTCATGAACTGCTCGCGGCGGATCGGGGTGCCGCAGCGGTGGCAGGGCTCGCCCTCCCGGCCGTACGCGTTGAGGGCGCGATCGAAGTAGCCGCTCTCACCGTTCACGTTGACGTAGAGCTCGTCGAAGCTCGTTCCGCCGGCGACGATGGCCTCGCCGAGCACGTCGCGGACGTGGGCGAGCAGACGGCGTACGGCCGGCCCGGTCAGTTGATCTGTCGGCCGTGCGCCGTGCAGCTGGGCCCGCCAGAGCGCCTCGTCGGCGTAGATGTTGCCGATGCCGGAGATCAAAGTCTGGTCGAGCAGGGCCCGCTTGATCTCGGTGCGCTTGGCCCGGAGCCGGTCGACGAAGACCTCGTCGTCGAAGAGCGGGTCCATCGGGTCGCGGGCGATGTGCGCGATCTCGTCCGGCAGCTCGGCCCCGCCCTCCGAGAGCGACAGCCCGCCGAAGGTCCGCTGGTCGACGAAGCGCAGCTCGGGGCCGCCGTCGGTGAAGGTGAACCGGATCCGCAGGTGCTTCTCGTCCTCGGCCTCGGCCGGCTGCATCAGCAACTGGCCGCTCATGCCGAGGTGGCCGATGATCGCGTCGCCCGAGTCGAGCGGGAACCAGAGGTACTTGCCGCGCCGGGACACGTCGAGGACGGTCCGGCCGGTCAGCAGGGCGATGAAGTGCGCGTCGCCCGGGAGATGGCGGCGGATCGCGCGGGGGTGATGCACCTCGACGGTCTTGATCGTGCGGCCGGTCACCCATTTGGACAGGCCCTGCCGGACGGTCTCGACCTCGGGCAGCTCGGGCACCGGAAACTCCTCTGACTAAAGCGTGTACGGCCAGACGGCGACCAGATAGGCGCCGTACCAGAGGCCGAAGGCGGCCCACGCGGTGATCGACAGGATCGCCACCCGGGGGCGGGCCCGGGCGGCGGCGACCGCCGCGGGAAGCAGCGTCAACAGTACGGGGACGAGCAGCCTCGGCTTCGAGTGGTAGAAGCCGGCCTGACCGTAGACGAGCACCATGGCGATCAATCCGTAAACGGCCAGCGGCGGCCAGGGCTTCCCGGCCAGAGCAACCCCGGCCGCCGCCACGGCGGCGATCAGGATGATGGCCACGCTGATCGGGACCCAGCCGTCACCCGTGCTCAGCGTCGTGTTCAGGAACTTGATCGTGCTGGAGCCGTAGTCGAAGGACGTGCCCCAGCCGGCCGCCTGGATCCGGAACCAGGCCGCCGGGTCGCCGACCCGCCAGCCGACCCAGGCCAGGAAGAGCGGCACCCCGGCCAGGGCGACGGCGGCCGCGCCCAGGGGTTGCCAGGCCTTCCGCCGATCCTCCCGGACGGCCAGGACGGCGGCCACGGCCAGCGCGACGGCGGCGGCCGCGCCGGTCGGGCGGCTCAGCGCGGTCAACAGGCCGAGCAGCCCGGCCGCCCACCACACGCGCCGGTGAGCGGCCACGAGCATGCCCGCCACCAGGGCGACGAAGATCGATTCGGAGTAGGCCATCGAGAAGACGATCGAGACCGGGGCCGAGCAGCAGATCGCCACCAGCGCCCAGCCGGCCCGTTTGCCGTAGAGCGACGTGCCGAGCAGGTGCAGCGCGAGCGCCGCGCCGACCGAGGCGGCCCAGCTGATGATCAGCGCGGCCGTCGAGGCCGGGATGCCGAGCGACGCGACGAGCCGGATCAGCATCGGGTAGACCGGGAAGAAGGCCAGCTCGTTGCCCTGCAGCTGGCCGGCCAGGTCGTACGTGTAGCCGTGCGGGTAGCCGTTGACCGCCACCTTCAGGAACCACCCGGCGTCCCAGACCAGCAGGCGGTTCCGGATGCCGATGGGGTCGTCCGACGCCGCGTCGAGCCACCCCAGGATCAGCAGCTGGGCCACCCGGGTGAGCGCGAAGATCCCGATTGCCGTGCCCACCCCGCGCCACGCGCCCGCGGCATCCCACAGCCGGGGACGCTCTTCGACGGCGACGCTCACTCCTGGTCTTTCTCTTCCGCCTTGTCGAGCAGGGCGCCGTCCGGCTCGGCCGTACGCTCGGTCAGGATCCGCCAGGCAGCCGCGGCGGCCCGCTGCTCGGCCTGCTTCTTGCTGCGGCCCTCCGAACCCCCGTACCGCTCGCCGGCCACCACGACCCAGGCGGTGAACGTCTTGGCGTGATCCGGGCCCGAGTCCTCGATCACGTAGTCCGGCACGCCCAGGCCGAGCGCGGCGGTCAGCTCCTGCAGGCTCGTCTTCCAGTCGAGGGCGGCGCCCCGGCTGGCCGACTCCACCATCAGCGGGTCGAAGAGCCGGTGGATCACCTCGCCCGCGGTGTCCAGCCCATGGTCCAGGTAGATCGCGCCGAGCAGCGCCTCGAGCGTGTCGGCCAGGATGCTCGCCTTGTCCCGGCCGCCGGTGGTCTCCTCGCCCTTGCCCAGCAGCAGGTGCTTGCCGAGCCCCTCGGGGCCGAGCCCGCGGGCCACGTCGGCCAGCGCGTGCATGTTGACCACGCTCGCCCGCAGCTTGGCCAGCTGCCCCTCGGGCAGGTCGGGGTGGTTGTGGAAGAGCGCCGAGGTGATCACGACGCCGAGCACCGAGTCGCCCAGGAACTCCAGGCGCTCGTTGGTCGGCAGGCCACCGTTCTCGTACGCGTAGGAGCGGTGGGTGAGCGCCCGTTCGAGCAGCGTGGGCTCGATCGGGACGCCGAATGCCTCCTCGAGGGGCAGGGTCGGCGGCCGGCGGCGCTTATCGTTCATCTTCAGACACCTCGTTGTGCTTCGATCATCTCGGCCATGGCCGCGACGGCGGCCCGGCGATGCAGGTCGGCGGCGAACGCGATGCCCGCGGCCACGTCCGGCCCGGAGGCGGCGCCGTGGCAGACCACCACGGTGCCGGCGACGCCGAGCAGGAGGGCGGCGCGCGGGGGCGGTGCGCCAGTGGCGGGATTGGGCGGCCCGAGCTCGACGTAAGCCGCCTCCAGGCCCTTGAGCAGGATGTTCCCGGAGAAACCGTCGGTCACCACGACGTCCGCGGCGGTGCCCGCGACGACGTCGTTGCCCTCGACCAGGCCGACGTACCGGGCGCCGCCGGGCAGATCGAGGGCGGCCAGGACCGGCGGGAGGGCCCGGCGCAGCCGGTCGCCCTTGCCCCGTTCGGCGCCGATGGTGAGCAGTCCCACCCGGGGCGCGGCGACGCCGTGCACGACCGAGGCGTACGCGGCGCCGAGGCGGGCGTGCATGGCGAGGGTCTCCTCGTCCGGGTCGACGGAGGAACCCACGTCGAGCAGGACCACACGCCCGGCGACGGTGGGCAGCACGGCGGCCAGCGGTGGGCGGCGCACCCCCGGGTCACGGCCCAGGCCGAGCGCGGCCGAGGTCACCGTGGCGCCCGTGTTGCCGGCGGAGATCATCGCGTCGGCCTCGCCCTGGGCGACGGCCAGCACGGCGGAGCGTACGCCCGACTCCACCCAGCTCTCCACGCGCTCACCCGGAGCTATGGGCAGACGGGCGACCCGGCCGTGCTCGGCCGGGTCGAGGGCGTGCAGAAGCTCGTCGGCGGCTTCCGCCGGGCCGACGAGCAGCAAGTGAAGGGCCGGGTCGGCCTGACAGGCACGCAGAGCGCCGTCAACCACGACGGCGGGAGCACTGTCCCCGCCGAGGAGGTCGACGGCGATCCGCGCGGTGCCCGGCTCCCCGACAGCGAGCTGTGGGGAGACCGAAGCACCGGGACGCCGTTGCGCAGGCGAGACCCGCCCGATGATCGGGCGCGTCACTTAGCGCGGCTTCAGACCTCGAGGACCTGACGACCGTTGTAGGTGCCGCAGACCCCGCACGCGGTGTGCGGCAGGTGCGGCGACTTGCACTGGGGGCACTCCACGGTCTGCACCGCGGTCGCCTTCCAGTTCGCCCGGCGGGACCGGGTGTTGCTGCGCGACATCTTGCGCTTGGGGACGGCCACGGTTACTTCTCCTCGGTGTTCGTTAGGTTACGCAAAGCGGCCCAGCGGGGATCGACTTCCTCGTGGCTGTGATCGGCCGGAAGGTCGTCGAAGTGCACCCCGCAGTCGGGGCACAGGCCTGGGCAGTCTTGTCGGCAGAGCGGGTTCGTCGGCAGGGTCAGCACCACCGCGTCCCGCAGAGCCGGCTCCAGGTCGAGCAGGTCGCCCTGCATCCGGCCCACCTCGTCCTCGTCGGTCGTCTCCTCCGTGGTGCTGTCCTCGTAGGCGAACAGCTCCGCGATCTTGACGTCGAAAGGCTCGTTGATCTCGTTGAGGCACCGACCGCACTCGCCGACCAGCGAGCCGCGGGCGTTGCCACTGACATAGACCCCCTCGGAGACCGACGTGAGCACGAGATCGAGCTCGACGTCAGACCCCTCGGGAACCGAGAGCAACTCCAGACCGAGGTCCGCCGGGGCCGGGATCACCCGCTTGAGGGCACGCGTCGCACCAGGCTGGCGCGGAAGTTTCGTCGTGTCGACGACGAGCGGCTGCCTGGGATCGAGGTGACTCTGTGGTGACTTGGGCATCGTTGTTCCTCAGCCTGAGAGATAGGCCGACAGAAAAGGTTACCTGAGCTGCCGCCATACCGTCGAATCCGGGTGTGCCCGGGCCCCTTGCTTCGCCAGGGGCATTACTAGAACGGCAGGGGGCGCTCGCTGTCTTCCCCTTGGAAGGTGCCGATCTCCCGGAGAGCGTGCATCTTGTCCCGGCCGCGCTCGATCGAGGCTAGCGCGCGGGTGAGGAACTGCTCGAAGTTGGCCAGGGCGGTGTCGACGTAGTCGTCGACCTCCTCCCGCAGGCGCTGGGCCTCCTGCCGGGCCTCGGCCACGATGCGGGCGCCCTCGTGCTCGGCCGAGACCGTGATCTCGTTGACCGAGACCAGCCGGGCGTGTTCCGTCTCACCCTCGCTGATGATCCGGTCGGCCTCGCGGCGGCCGGCCTCGATGATCCGGTCACGCTCCTCCAGCACGGCCGCGGCCTTGCGCAGCTCGCTGGGCAGCTCGGAGCGGAGCACGTCGAGGTGCTCGATCATCTCGTGGCGGTCGAACATGAAATTCGTCCGCGACATGGGCACGGAGCGCGATTCCTGCACGAGTTCGATGATCTCGTCGATGCGGTCGAGCGGGTCCACCGATGCTCACTCCTTTTGGACTCAGTGGGCTCACGGTACTGCTTGAACCTCGCACCGACCGCCCGGCGCGCCTAGTTCTGCTTGAGCCGCGTGACCAAGCGCTCGCCGACGAAGTCCGGCACGTAGGCCGAGGCGTCGCCGCCCCACTTCACCACGTCCTTGACCAGGCTCGACGACAGGAAGGAGTAGAGCGGGTTGGTCGGCATGAAGAGGGTCTCCACGCCGGAGAGCCCGATGTTCATCTGCGCCATCTGCAACTCGTAGTCGAAGTCGCTGACCGCGCGCAGACCCTTGACGACCACCGCCGCCCCCTGGGCCCGGCAGAAATCGACCAGCAGCCCGTGGAACGAGGCCACCCGGACGTTCGGGTACGCGGAGGTCGCCTCGCGCAGCATCTCGATCCGCTCTTCGATCGTGAAGAGGCCGGTCTTCGACTGGTTGATCAGCACTCCGATGATCACTTCGTCGAACAACCGGCTGGCCCGCCCGACGATGTCGAGGTGGCCGTTGGTGACCGGATCGAAGGAGCCGGGACACACCGCTCGTCTCATGATCGGCGACCGTACCAAAGTGTGGTCTCCCCGTAACGCCTGCTCCGATCGGCTGTTATGCCGTCCACCCACTCCATCGACCGGCCCCGGCTGGACCGCTCCACGGTGAGCACCGCGTCGTCGGCCAGCCACCCCGCCTCGACCAGGGCCGTCTGCACCTCGGTGATCTCGCGGTCGGTCACCGCGTACGGCGGGTCGGCGAAGACCACGTCGTACGGGCCGCCGTCGGGCGGGCCGGCCAGAACCTGGGACACCTTGCCGGTGACCAGCCGGGCCGCGCCACCGAGGCGCAGCGCCACGATGTTGTCCCGGATCGTGCGGGCGGCCCGGCCGTCCGCCTCGATCAGAAGGGCGTGACCGGCGCCGCGCGAGATCGCTTCCAGGCCGACCGCGCCGGAACCGGCATAAAGATCAAGAAAGCGCGTGCCGGAAAGGTCGATCATCGAATCGAGGGCGCTGAAATACGCCTCGCGGACGCGGTCCGATGTGGGCCGGGTCAGCGCGCCGGCGGGTGCGGACAGGCGCCGGCCGCCGTGCGCTCCGGCGATGATCCTGGTCATCGCGGCTCGGGGAAATTTGCGGTGAACACGACTCGAAGCTACTTCACCACTTACGCACCGCAACCGAAGAGTGAACAATTCCGCATCACGCCGCCACGTAGAGCATTGATCCGAATTCGTTCGGTCTATGGAAGATCACGGATCTACAACAACGTTCTTAAGCTCCTCTGAGGGATTTCCCAGCTTCTTATTAGTAGCTAAGGTCAGGCGCTGTTGCTGACGCTCTCCACCGGGCGTCGGCCGACGACGTGGGGAGGCGTTGTCGCTGGCCAGCGCCTGTTTCATCGGTGTGTGCCCGCCGCTTCCCCGCCGCAAACCCTGACCTATCCCCAGTACAGGAGTAGGCGTGAACCTGCTGAAGTCCAAGCTGCGGCGAGCAACCGCCGTAGCCGCCGGATCGCTCATCGGCCTCGCCGGTGTCGCGTTCTTCGCCTCGCCCGCCAGCGCTCACTACAGCGCGGTGAAGGGCAAGGCCTACTGCGACACCGCCACCGGCGAGTACATCGTCAACTGGACGGTGAAGACCGACAACGGCCGCACGCCGAAGTCCGAGAACTACCGCTTCATCAACGTGCAGCAGACGCCGGCCGACCGCCCCGTCGACGGCATCGCCCACACCCCGGACGACAACGACCCGGTCTTCCCGTACGAGAGCAACAAGCCTCTCCGCGGCGTCCAGAAGGTCCCGGGCACCGCCACCTCGGCCTCGCTGACCGTCCAGGTCAAGTGGAGCGACGACTGGATCCAGTACGAGCCCTCGACCGGCACGGTCGAGCTCGACGGCAAGTGCTCCACCCCGGCCACGCCGAAGCCGGAGGCCGCGCTGGTCTCCAACTGCGACGGTGTCGCGGTGACGCTGACCAACGGCAAGGACGCCAAGGCCGACGCGGTCTTCACGATCAAGGGCTCGGACGGCTACACCAAGGACGTCACGGTCAAGCCCCAGGGCGAGCCCGTCAAGGTCGACATCCCGGGCAAGAGCGCCGGCGAGATCGTCGTCACCGAGAAGAGCACCAAGGAGCCGGTCCTCAAGGGCGCCTGGCAGAAGCCGGAGGACTGCACCGCCCCGGAGCAGCCCGCCGATGACTTCACCGGTGGTTACGAGGTCACCTGTGACTCGCTGATCTTCCACATCGACAACTCCAAGGGCAAGACCACCATCAACGCCAAGTTCACCCCGAACAAGGGCGAGGCCCAGACCGTCGTGGTCAAGGCCGGCGAGACCAAGAGCGTGACCTTCAAGGGCGCCAAGGGCCTCGAGGTCACCCCGACCGTCCAGGGCGAGGCGTACGAGGCGATCAAGTGGGACGAGGAGGAGAAGCCGGCCGACTGCGCCAGCGCCTCCCCGAGCCCGTCCGCCAGCGAGTCCCCCGCCCCGGCCCCCGGCCAGGGTGGCGGCGACGAGGGCGAGAGCCTGCCGCTGACCGGTGCCGCCGCCGGTGGCATCGCGGCCGGTGCCGCGGCGCTGCTCGCCGTGGGTGCCGTGCTCTTCATCATGGCGCGTCGCCGTAAGGTGAAGTTCACCGCCTGATAGGTGTCAGCTGAAAGGCGCCCCGGCTTCGGCCGGGGCGCCTTTTGCTATATCCGGGGCGGGTGGAAAGTGCCGTCGGCGTCCGGCTGGTACTCGTGGACGGCCACCACCGCGCTGACGGGCAACGCCGCATACAGATGAGGGAACAGCTCACCGTCCGGTTTGGGCGGATCGCCCTGCTCCCACGTCACCGGCACCGGCAACCGGGCCTCGTCGATCTCCAGCAGCACCAGATCGCGCCGGCCGTGGAACAGGAAGTTGGCCGGGCCGCTGACCTGCGCGGCCGTCGAACAGTGGATGTAGCCCTGCTTGGCCAGCGTGTCACCCTCGTACGTCCCCGTCGTGACCGCCTCGTCCCAGGCGGCCCGGGAGCAGATGTGCAGGATCAACCCTTCTCCAGGTACTCGGCCCGCTCCTCGTCCACGAAGGCGGCCACCGAGGCGGCCAGAGCGGGGTATTTGGTCAGGGCCGGGTCGTCGGCGACCAGCTCGGCCGCCTCGGCCCGGGCGTCAGTGATCAGCTTGGCGTCGCGCAGCAGCGACAACAGCCGCAGATGGGAATGCTTGCCCGACTGCGAGGCGCCGAGCACGTCACCCTCACGGCGCTGCTCGAGGTCGATCTCGGAGAGCTTGAACCCGTCCGTCGTGGACGCCACCGCGTCGAGCCGCTCGCGGGCCGCGGTGCCCTCCACCGACTCGGTGACCAGCAGGCAGATGCCCGCCGCGGAGCCCCGGCCGACCCGGCCCCGCAGCTGGTGCAGCTGGGAGACGCCGAACCGGTCGGCATCCATGATCACCATGACCGTGGAGTTGGGCACGTCCACCCCGACCTCAATCACCGTGGTCGCCACCAGCACGTCGAGATCACCGGCGGCGAAGCGGCGCATCACCGCGTCCTTCTCCTCGGCCGGCATCTTGCCGTGCAGCATCTCGATCCGCAGGCCGTGCAGCGGACCCTCCTCGAGGATCGGCATCACCTCGGTCACAGCCAGCGGCGGGCGCCGGGCCGGCTCGTTGTCACCCGGCGGCTCCTCGTCCTCCTCGGCCCCGGTGGCGCCGATGCGCGGGCAGACCACGTACGCCTGATGGCCGGCCTGCACCTCCTCGCGCAAGCGACGCCAGGCCCGGTCGAGGAAGGCCGGCTTCTCGGGCGGGACCACATGCGAGGCGATCGGCGAGCGGCCCCGCGGCAGCTGGGAGAGCACGGACGTCTCGAGGTCGCCGTAAACGGTCATGGCGACCGTGCGCGGGATCGGCGTCGCGGTCATGACCAGCACGTGCGGGGGTGTGGCAGCCTTGGCCCGCAGCGCGTCCCGCTGCTCGACGCCGAACCGGTGCTGCTCGTCCACGACCACCAGACCCAGATCGTGGAAGTCGACACCCTCGTACAGCAGGGCGTGCGTGCCGATCACGATGCCGGCCGTGCCGTCAGCCACCTTGGCCAGGGCCTTGCGCTTGGCGACGGCGCCGAGCGAGCCGGTGACCAGAGTGAGCTGCGTGCCGGCGGGATCGCCGTCGATCTCACCGGCCCGGCCGAGCGCACCGAGCTGGGCGCTGATGCCACGGAAGTGCTGGGTGGCCAGAACCTCGGTCGGGGCGAGCAGGGCGGCCTGACCCCCCGAGTCGACAACCTGCAACATGGCCCGCACCGAGACCAGGGTCTTGCCGGAACCGACCTCGCCCTGCAGAAGCCGGTGCATCGGGTGCGGCTGCGCGAGATCGGCCGCGATCTCCTCGCCGACGCTGCGCTGTCCGTCCGTCAACTCGTACGGCAGGCCGGCGTCGAACTTGGCGAGAATGCCGTCGTCCCGTCGTGGCCGCGCGCGGCCCGGGGTGCCTTGAGCTTTGGCCCGGCGCTGAGCCAAAGTCACCTGGACGGCGAACGCCTCGTCCCACTTGAGACGATATTTCGCCACCTGCAGGGCCTCCTGCGAGGTGGGCCGGTGAATCTCGTGCAGCGCCTTGCCGATGCCGACCAGATTGCGATTGGCCCGCACATTCGCCGGCAGCGGATCGGGCGGCGCCTCGAACGTGTCCAACAAGGTCCGCACACACTTGGCGATCACCCAGGTCGGCACCGCCTGCGCGGCCGGATAGACCGGGATCAGCGCGCCCGCGAACTCCTCGATCTCCTCGGCCGCCTCATCCTGCGTGGCATCCACACTGAGCAGCTGGTAAGCCGGGCCGTTGAGCTGGCGCTTGCCCCGAAAATCGGTGACCTTGCCCGCGAACAGGCCCCAACGACCCTTACGCAGCTCCCGCTCCCGCCACGCCTGATTGAAAAAAGTGCAGGTCAGCGTGGCCCCCGAGCCGTCGCCGATGGTGACCTCGAGCATGTTGCCGCGCCGCTGCCGCATCGGCTTCACATTGATGCCCTGCACCTGGGCCAGCAGGGTGACCTGCTCGCCGATCTCCAGACTCCGCAGATCGGTGTGCTCCCCACGCTCGTCGTAACGCCGCGGGAAGTGGTAAACGAGATCACCGGCGGTGTGCAGGTCGAGGTGGTCGGCGAGGGCCTTGGCGGTCTTGGCGCCCAGGACCTTCGTCAACGGGGTGTCGATGGTGGTGCGCTCGCTCATTCCACTCCAACCAGCAGGTGGTAGCGGGGCTGCCCGCCCGCGTAGCTGTGCAGCTCGACGAAGGGCCAGGCCCGGGCGACGTAGCCGCGGAGCTTGTCCTCCAGGCCGTCCGGGGCGCCGGCGCCCAGCACCAGGGTGGCCAGCTCGCCACCCCCGCCCAGCATCCGGTCGAGCAGCTGAAGACTCACCGCGGCCAGGTCGTCGCCGATCACATGCACCTCGCCGTCGACCAGACCGAGCAGATCACCGGCCCGGCACGGCCCGGCCACGGTCAGCGAGTCCCGCTGGGCGGTACAGACCTCCCCGTACCGGCAGGCGCCGGCAGCCTCGGCCATCGCGATCACATCATCGGCGAAAGGCCGGGTCAGGTCACGCACGGCCAGGGCAGCCAGGGCCTGTACGGGGGAACGGGTGGGCACGACGCTGACCCGCACCCCGGTCTTCTCGGCCTCCCGCGCCGCCGAAACGGCGACGGCATGCGTGTTGGCGTCGTTCGGAAGCAGGACCACGCAGCGAGCACCGGTGGCGGCGATCGCGGTGAGCATCTCGCCGGTCGACGGATTACGGTCGACGACGGTGGCCCCCTCGGCCTCGAAGAGCGACGTCAGACCATCACCGGCGGCCACGACCACGGCGCCCCGCTTGCGCACGGGGCGGTCGGCCTCCCCCGGCCCGTGCCCGTTGTCATCGAGCGGGGTGACGCTGATCCGATAGGGCCGGCCGGCCTCGACCCCGGCCTCCATGGCCGGCCCGATCCCCCCGGCGGCCACGTGAACGTGCACGTTCCAGGTCTGAAGGCCGTCGCCACCCGTGCCGACCACCACAAGCGAGTCCCCCAGCCCGTCGAGCACTCCCCGCAGCGTGTCCACCGCAGCGGGCGCGGCATCGAGCAGATATTGCACCTCGTAGCCGTATTCACCCTCGGGGTTTGTGCGGCTTTTTTCCGCTTTGTGGCCCAGCCCGGCGTCGCCTCGGTCCAATTCATTGCCCGGCTCAGTAACCGTCGGCAGGCCAGTAATCGCAGACGAAGAAGCCGGGATGGCGGAAGGCGCAGAGACGTAGGCGGAGGCGGAAGGCGCAGAGACGGAGGCGGAGGCGGAAGGCGCAGTGGCGGAAGGCGCGGAGGACGCAGAGGTGGGGGCGGAGGACGCGGAGGTGGCGGCAGAAGAGAGGACAGGCGAGGAGAGAGAGGGCGAGGCGACGGAGGTCGGGGCCGAGGTGGGCTCGCGGACTGCCGAGGTGGTGGGAGCCGAGGTGGCGGAGGCGAGAGCTGAGGTGGGCTCACGGACGGCCCGGGAGACGGAAGCGGAGGTCGGCGCCGAGTTGGCGGAGGTGGGCTCGCGGACCGCGGGAGAAGCGGAAGCGGAGGCGGTGGAGGCCGGGTCGGTGGAGGCCGGGTCGGTGGGGGCGGCGGGGGTCAGGGCTTCGACCAGGGCGTCGAGGAGCAGGCAGAGGCCGCGGCCGCCGGCGTCGACCACGCCGGCTCGGGCCAGGGCGGGTAGCTGCTGGGGGGTGCGGGCCAGGGCCTCCGAGGCGGCGCGGGCGGCGGCGCGGGCGACGGCCAGCAGGTCGTCGGACCGGACACGGGCGGCGGCCTCGGCGGCGGCGGCCACGACCGAGAGGACCGTGCCCTCGACCGGGCGGGCGACAGCCGCGTAGGCCGCCTCGGAGGCCGAGCGCAGCGCCCGCGCCAGCTCGACCCCGCGAACGGCGGCCGAAGCAGCGAGGCTGTCGGCCATGCCGCGCAGGATCTGCGAAACGATCACCCCGGAGTTGCCGCGCGCGCCCAGCAGCGCCCCTCGGGCCATCCGCCGCAGGGCCCCAGCGGGCGAGGCGCCGGCGGTGGTCTCACTCAAGGCAGCCGCCGCCCCACGCGAGGCCGCCGGAATGCCTGGGATCGCCGCGGTCCGGGCCGTTGGGGTGGGTGCCACCGCAGTGGGTGGGGGGCCGGGGGCCGGCTCGGTGGCGTCGAGGGCCTCCTGGGCTGAGGTGAGGGTGAGGACGAGGTTGGTGCCGGTGTCGCCGTCGGGGACGGGGTAGACGTTCAGCTCGTCTATTTCGTGCTGGTGGGCTCGGAGCGCGCGGAGGCCGCCGCCGCACCAGCGGCGTACGGCTGCGGCGTCCAAGGTCTCCAGCACGCGAAAATCGTACTAACCACCTCTGACATTTGCCTGCGGCAGCACTCTCGTGGGGTGGTCGAAGGCCCAGGTCGGCCACCGATTGGCCGACTCGCGGGAGCATCATGTAACCTTGCCGGGTTGCCTGCGGCCTTGTTCGCTGGGCGCCTTCAGTTTTCGTTTCGACCCAGGAGTTACCCGTGGCTAGCGTGTGCGACGTCTGTGGCAAGGGACCGGGCTTCGGCCACAACGTGTCCCACTCGCACCGGCGGACCAACCGCCGCTGGAACCCGAACATTCAGTCGGTGCGCACCCCCGCGGGTGGCGGCACGACCCGGAAGGTCAAGGCCTGCACCTCGTGCATCAAGGCCGGCAAGGTCACCCGCGCCTGACCTAGTTCGTCGTCCACCAGCCCTTCGGCCACTCGGCCGGAGGGCTGGTTGCGTTTGCCCGGAAGCCCGCGGGGCGCCGAGGGCGGGGTCGGCAGAACGGCGGGCCGGCGAACGCGCTAGGGCGGGAGTCGGCGGGGCGCCGAGGGCGGGGTCGGCAGAACGGCGGGCCGGCGAAGGCGCCCGGGCGGGAGTCGGCGGGGCGCCGAGGGCAAAAGCCGGCGGCGCCGACGGAGGAGGCCGACGCCGGGCCGGTCAGAGCGCCTTGGCGAATGACAGGACGCCCTCTTCGCCGGCGTAGTAGCCGAAGTCCTCGATCCGGGTGTATCCGGTCTTCTCGTACAGGCTGATGGCCTCGGGCTGCTTGTCGCCGGTCTCCAGGATGACCCGGCGGCAACCCGCCTCCCGCGCCGACTCCTCGATCTTGGCGAGCAGCCGGCGGCCCAGGCCGCGACCACGGGCGGCCTTCGCGGTGAACATCCGCTTCAGCTCGGCGTCCTCGCCGTGCCGGCGCCAACCGGCGCAACCGATGAGCCGTTCGCCGTCGTCGGCCACGAAGAAGTCGCCGTTCGGGGGCAGGAACTCGGCCGCGTCGATCGGGGTGTCGTCGCCGCTGCCGCCGTAGCGGTCGGCCAGCTCCTGCAGGACGTCGACGAGCAGCCGGCGGACCACCGGCTCGGCGAGCTCGGCCCGCCTGATCTTGATGTCTGACACGAGGCCCAGGGTAGTCAGAATGCATCCTGCTCGGCCCGGAGCCGTGGCGCGGACCACGGTCAGCGGAAGTGGTCCCACCCCAGCGGCCCGCTCCACGGCTTCTTGTCGACCGTCACCCCGGTGCCCTCGTGGACACGGCCGATCCGGCGCCAGCCGTCCGGCAGGGGCGCGTCGGCCGGGAAGGTAGCGGCCAGGGCGTGATCGTCGCCACCGGCCAGGAGCCACTGCAGCGGGTCCACGCCGAGGGCCTTGGCCGCGTCGCGCATCTGGGCCGGCACCTCGAAGGCGGCGCTGTGCACGTCCAGGCCGACGACGCTGGCCTTCGCGATGTGGCCGAGGTCCTGGAGCAGGCCGTCCGAGATGTCGATCATCGAGGTGGCCCCGGCGCGGGCGGCGGCCGGGCCGGCCGGGTAGGGCACCGACGGGCGGCGGTAGGCCTCGACCAGGGTCTTGGGGGTGCGGAAGCCGCGCGAGAGCACCGTGTAGCCGGCGGCGGCGTGCCCGACCCGGCCGGCCAGGGCCAGGATGTCGCCGGGCTGGGCGCCGCTGCGCAGGACGGGGGCCTGACCGGCCAGGTCGCCCAGGGCGGTGACGGCGATGGTGAGGGTGGGGCTCGACGACATGTCACCGCCCACCACCGCGGCGCCCACGGTGGCGGCTTCGGCCGACAGGCCACCGGCCAGTTCCTCGGCCCAGGTGGCGTCCAGGTCGGGCGGGGCGCATAGAGCGACCAGCAGCGCTGTCGGGGTGGCGCCCATGGCCGCGATGTCGGCCAGGTTGGCCCCGGCGGCCCGGTGGCCGACGTCGGCCGCGCTGGACCAGTCCCGGCGGAAGTGCCGGCCCTCGACAAGGACATCGGTGGATGCCACTATCCGACCGTCGGGCGCGGCCACGATCGCGCTGTCGTCGCCCGGGCCGAGCAGCGTGGTCGGGCCGGTCTCGAGCCGTGCGACCACTCGGGCGATGAGCCCGAACTCGCCGGCCTCGGCAATGCTCACGTGAGTAGGGCCTTTCGTTCTTGGTCGTTACGGTAGTTTCACGTTCGGGTTACGCGGCAGCGGAATGGAGTCGGAGAGTGGTCCAGGCATACATCCTGATCCAGACCGAGGTCGGAAAGGCCCATGACGTGGCCGCCGCGATCGGCAAAATACCCGGTGTCGTCCGCGTCGACGCGGTCACGGGCCCGTATGACGTGGTCGTGCTGGCCGAGGCGCACACCGTGGACGATCTGGGCAGCCTCATTGTGAGCAAAGTCCAGTACGTTCCGGGCATCATGCGGACGCTGACCTGCTCCGTGGTAAACCTCTGACATGGTCGACGTGGAGAAACCCCCGGTCAAAACCCCGGATCCGGCAACCCGGCGCGCCGCTCTGTGGGCGACGGTCATCGCCGTGCCGGTGGCTTTGATCGTGGGTCTCCTGGTCTTCTGGAAGATCGCGCCGGACGGCGGCGGCGCGAGCGACGAGCCCACGGCCGCCGCTTCCACTCCGGTTGTGGTTCCGTCCACCCCGGTGCAGATGCCGGCGGCCAAGCTTGACGCGCGTACCGCCCAGGTCTGCCTGGCCGTCACCTCGCAGCTGCCGACCGCGGTCCGGGGCCTGCCGCCGCGCAAGGTGAGCGCCGGCCCGGAGCAGAACGCGGCCTACGGCGAGCCGCCCATCACCGTCGCTTGTGGCCTGCCGCAGCCGACGATGTGCGAGCGCACCGACGGCGGCCACGCGGGCTGCGTGCCGCTGGACGCGACCATGTTCAAGATGAACGGCGTCTGCTGGTACGGGCAGGATCTGCCGGCCACCGACATCTTCACCACGATGGACCGTGAGGTCGCGGTACAGGTGCAGGTGCCCGGCAGCTACGAGCAGACCGCCCAGTGGGCCAACGAGTTCTCGGACGCCGTGGTCAGGACCGTGAAGTCGAAGGCCTCCGGCGTCCCGACCGGCTGCAATCAGTGAAGACCGGTGCCGCGGCGTAGCGCGGTGCGGACCAGACGGTCGACGACCTTGGGGTACTCCAGGCCGGTGGCCGCCCACATCAGCGGGAACATCGACGTCGGGGTCATGCCGGGCATCGTGTTGATCTCGTTGAGGTAGACCTGGTGGTCGGCCGTGACGAAGAAGTCGACGCGGGCCAGGCCGGCGCAGTCGAGCGCCGTGAAGGTGCGCCGGGCGTAATCCTGGATCTGCCGGGTCACCTCGGCCGGCAGATCGGCCGGCAGGTCGTACCGGCTGCCCTGGAGGTATTTCGTCTCGAAGTCGTACCACTCGTCGTCGCCGACGAGGATCTCGGCCAGCAGGGACGCGTCGGGGGCGCCGCCGGCCTCGCTCTCCAGCACGCCGCACTCGATCTCACGGCCGACGATGGCCGCCTCGACGAGCACCTTGGGGTCGATCCGGCGGGCGGTGGCCACGGCGTCGTCCAGGTCGGCCCAGTCGGTGACCTTGGTGATGCCGTGCGACGAGCCGGCCCGCGACGGCTTCACGAAGACCGGCAGGCCCAGGCGCTCCTTGTCGGCCTCCGACAGCGAAACACCGGCCCGCAGCACCGCGTACGGGCCGACCGGGATGCCTTCGACGGTGGCGAGCTTCTTGGTGAACTCCTTGTCCATGGCGGCCGCGGAGGCGAACACGTTGGCCCCCACGTACGGCAGGCCGGCCATCTCGAGCAGGCCCTGGATGGTGCCGTCCTCGCCGTACGCCCCGTGCAGCACCGGGAAGACCACGTCGACGTCGGCGATCGAGGCGACGCCCGAACCCGGGTCACGCACGATCAGCTCGGCATCGGCCAGCACGACCTCGGCGCCGCTGGCCGCGGTGATCTCGGGCAGCTTGCGGTCGGTGATGGCCAGCGTCGAGGGATCCTCACCGGCCAGCACCCACTGGCCCTCGCGGGTGATGCCGACCGGGACCACCTCGTACTGATCCGGGTCCAGAGCGCCGAGAATGGCTCCGGCGCTCACGCAGGAGATCGCGTGCTCGATGCTGCGACCGCCGAACACGATCGCGACTCGGGTCTTCCGAGGGGTCGTCACTTCTCTTCGGGCCTCTCGCTAGCGGGGCTTGCCGGGGGTGACCCTACTCTGCGTGAGCCACCCCCGGGATCCGCCGGTACGGCGCAAACGCGCAGTTCACCAGGCCCTTACCGGCTGTAGTCAGCCCGACGTGCGGCGGATCGGCGTGTCCCGCATCACCGCGTAGACGGCCAGGAATCCGGCGATGATCACCGCGAGCGTGACGGCCAGCGCCGGGCCGTACGGCAGGCGGTGGGCGGTCTCGCCGAACTCGTCGAAGCGGACCAGGTTCTCGGCCACCGCGAGCGGGATCGCGCCCGGCAGGATCAGCGGCACCCCGGCCCACGGGTTCCACCGGTAGAAGCCGGCCGTGACCAGCATCCCGGTGACCATGTAGGCCATCGCGCCCGGCAGCAGGTGGCCGAACTCGGCGGGCGCACCGGCCAGGCTGAACACCGGATAGGTCGAACCGCGCTGGTCGAACAAGCCCAGCAGCAGGCTCTCCAGGGCGTGCCCGGCGACGGCCAGTACGGCGAACAGCGCGGTCAACGCCGTCCCGAACAGGGCCAGGCCGCCGAGGAACGCCGTCCGGGTGACGCCGTTGGCCACGAACACCTTCAGGTGCAGGCTGATCACGAGGATGCCGGCCACCAGCGGCCAGTATTTGATCGCCGAGCCGGCCATCACGAGCCAGAAGCTGAACTTCGGCGCGCCCACCGCCTGGTTGATGACGACCAGGCCGACCATCTCGACCACCAGCATGATGGCCCAGAAGACGATCAGGATGAACCGGTGGAGCCGGAACAGGGTGCCGAACACGGTCATCGCGACGCCTCCAGCGGCTGCGAGGTGAGGTGGACGAAGAGGTCCTGGATGCCGATCGGGCCGAAGCTCAGGCCGGCCGCCTCGCCCCGGGCGATCTCGTCGGGGCCGAAACGGCCGTCGAGCGTCACGGCCCGTACGTCACCCAGGGTCTGCTCGCCCAGAATCGGGTGACCGGCGACGAAGTCGGTGACCGCCGCGAAAGGCCCGGTGACCGTGACGCCACGGCCGCGCAGGGCGTCCGTCTCGTCGTGCACGATGACCCGGCCGCGATCCATGATGACCACGCGCTCGAAGAGATCGGCCACCTCCTCGATGAGGTGGGTGGAGAGGATGATCGTGCGCGGGTGCTCGAGGTAGTCGGCCAGCAGCTCGCGGTAGAACAGAGTCCGGGCCACCGCGTCCATGCCGAGGTACGACTCGTCGAGAATGGTCAGCGGGGTGCGCGCGGCCAGGCCGAGCACGACCCCGAAGGCCGAGCGCTGGCCGCGGGAAAGCGCCGACACCCGCTTGCGCGGGTCCAGATCGAAGACCTCGATCAGATGCGCGGCGTACGCGCCGTCCCACGTGGGCCGCAGCCGGGCGGCCAGGTCGAGCGCGGCCCGCAGCCGGTCGGAGTCGCTGAGGTCGAGCGTGTCGCGGATGAAGCAGGTGCGGCGGGCCACCCGCGGGTTCTCGAAGGCTTCCGCGCCGTCGATCCGGACCACCCCGGCGTACGGCTTGCGGTAGGACGCGATCGCGCTGAGCAGGCTGGTCTTGCCCGAGCCGTTGCGGCCCAGCAGGCCGTAGATCTTGCCGCTCTCGAGGTCGAGATCGACGTTGTCGACGGCGACGGTGCCGCCGTAGCGGACGGTCAGGCCGCGGATCTCGATGCTCACTTCTCCCCCAGGTGCTTGACGATCTCGTCGACGCCGATGCCGATCCGTTTCGCCTCGTCGAGCATCGGGGCGACCACTTCGGCGAAGAACCGCTCGCGGCGCTCGGCCAGCAGCCGGGCCCGGGCGTCGGGGCTGACGAACATGCCGATCCCCCGCCGCTTGTAGAGCACGCCCTCGTCGACGAGCTGGGCGAAGCCCTTGGCCGCGGTGGCCGGGTTGATCCGGTAGAACGCCGCGTACTGGTTGGTGGACATGACCTGGCTGTCCTCCTCGAGGGCGCCGCTCAGGACGTCGTTCTTGATGCCCTCGGCGATCTGGAGATAGATGGGGCTGCGGTCGTGGAACACGCCGAGCCTCCCTAGTTCAGTGGTTCATTACTCATGTAACGAACCATAGACGCACGTCGCCACCGCCGGCAAGAACGGTGTCTAGGCCGCGAACGTCTGCGGCAGCACACCCTCGTCCCACAGCCGGTCCAGGTGGGCCAGGAAGCCGACCAGGCTCCGCTCCAGGTCGCGGCGCTCGCCCGCCGGCAGCACGGCCAGCGGGTCGCTGAAGACCAGCCCCTCCGGGTGCTTGGCCCGGGTGCCGACGAACTTCAGGCAGGCCGAGCACCACACGTAGCTGACCAGGGTCGGCCGTTTGGCGCCCGCGGGCGCGTTGAAGTACGCCCGCAGCCGCCGCTCGCCGCAGGCCGGGCACTCCCGCTCCCCCGGCTCCGCGAAGAAGCTCGCCCCCTGCGTCAGCGACGCGACCTGGTCACCGGAGAAGCTGTTCCAGGCCGCGCTCACGCCTCGTCCAGCGCCGCCGTCAGATCGGCCAGCAGGTCGGCCGTGTCCTCGATGCCGCAGGAGAAGCGCACGAAGCCGGGCGAGGTGTCGTCGCCCCACTGGGCCCGCCGGTCGGCCGTGCTGTGCACCCCGCCGAACGAGGTGGCCGCGAAGACCAGCCCCGAGGCGGCCAGGAAGCGGGCCACCCGCTGCTCGTCGCCCAGGTCGAACGAGACCACGCCGGGGATGCGCCGCATCTGCCGCTGCGCCACCTCGTACGACGGGTCACCGAGCCGGCCCGGCCAGCGCACGCCGGTCACGTCGTCACGCGCGGCGAGGAAATCGGCGACCGCGGCCGCGTTCTGGGTCTGCCGGGCCAGCCGCAGGTCGAGCGTGGCGATCGAGCGGTGGGCCAGCCACGCGTCGAACGCGCCCGGCACCGCGCCGGTCTGCTTGCGCCACGTCTCGACCTTGTCGAACAGCGCGATGTCGTTCGTGGCCACGTAACCCAGCAGGACGTCCGAGTGACCGGTCAGGGCCTTGGTGCCGGAGGCGACGACCACGTCGGCCCCGAGCGCCAGCGGGGTCTGCCCGAGCGGCGTGGCGGTCGTGTTGTCCACCGCGACCAGCGCCCCGGCCGCGTGCGCGGCCTGCGCCACCGCGGCCACGTCGCACACGTCCAGGCCCGGGTTGGCCGGGGTCTCCAGCAGCACCAGGCGGACGCCCTCGAAACTCGGGTAGGGACCGGCGGTGGGCACCAGCACCGTTTTCACGCCGAGGTCGCGCAGCGTGCCCTCGGCGAACGCGCGGACGGTGAAGTAGCCGTCGGACGGCAGCGCCACGGTGTCGCCGGTGCGCAGCACGGCCAGCAACAGCGCCGTGATGGCGGCCTGACCGCTGGCGAACACGAGCGTACGGCCGCCCTCCAGCTCGCCGATGGCCGACTCGAGGTTGCGGCGGGTCGGGTGCTGGGTGCGGGCGTAGTCGTTCTGACCCGGGCCGTCCGCGGGGTCCAGGTGGTAGGGCGCGGCGAAGACCGGCCCCGGCAGGAACGGCTCGCCCACCGCGGGATCGGGCAGTCCGGCGTGCACGGCACGCGTGCCGTCCGAGTAACTCATTCTGGCTTCATCTCCCGGCCCATAAGCAATTTCACAGCGACCCGGGGGTCGGCGCCTTCGTGGCAGACCTTCTCGACCTGCTCGGTGATCGGCATCTCCACGCCGTGCGCCCGGGCCAGGTCACGGATGGCGAGGCAGCTCTTCACGCCCTCGGCCGTCTGCCGGGCGGCCAGCTGCGCCTGCTCCAGCGTCTTGCCGAGACCGAGCTGCTCACCGAACGTACGGTTGCGCGACAGCGGGGACGAGCAGGTCGCGACCAGGTCACCCAGACCGGCGAGGCCGGCGAAGGTCAGCGGGTCGGCGCCGAGGGCCGCGCCCAGCCGGGCCGTCTCGGCCAGGCCCCGGGTGATCAGCGAGGCCCGGGTGTTGTCGCCCAGGCCCATCGCCGCGGCCATCCCGTAGGCCAGGGCGATCACGTTCTTGACGGCGCCGCCGAGCTCGCAGCCGATCAGATCCTCGCTCGTGTACGGGCGCAGATAGGGCAGGGCCATCGCGTGCTGCACGGCCCGGCAGCGCTCGGCGTCGGTGCCGGCGACCACGGTGGCGGCCGGCTGCTCGGCGGCGATCTCCGGGGCCAGGTTGGGGCCGGAGACGACCACCACCCGGTCCTGCTCGACGCGGGCGGTCTCGACGATGACCTGGCTCATCCGCTTGGTCGTGCCGAGCTCGATGCCCTTCATCAGCGACACGATGGTCGAGCCGGGCGCGAAGGCGCCGGCCCACTCGGCCAGGTTGCCGCGCAACGTCTGCGACGGCACGGCGATCGCCACCAGCTCGGCCCCGGCCACGGCCTCGGCCAGATCGGTGGTGGCGGTGATCCGCTCGGGCAGCTTGATGCCGGGCAGGGCGCCCTCGTTGACGTGGGCGTCGCGGATCGAGGTGGCGACCGCGTCGCGCCGGGCCCACATCGTCACGTCCGAGCCGGCCTCGGCCAGCACCTTGGCGAAGGCCGTGCCCCAGGCGCCGGAACCGATGACCGCGGCCCGGCTCACGCGCTCTCCTCCGACGTCGAGGCCTTGCGCTTCGGCCGGTCGTAGAGCACCGGCGGCGGTGGCTCGTGGCGCAGCGTGCCGACCAGGGCGCTGATCTCGCGCATGATGTGCTCGGTCATCTCCTCGAGCACGGCCCGTGAGGGCGTGGCGCCGGCCCAGCGGCTCAGGTCGATCGGGTCGCCGGCGGTCACGGTCACCGGCCGGCGCGGGCGCAGGCTGAGCTTGCTCGTGCGCGGGTCGAAGATGTCCTGGGCGCCCCAGTTGGCCATCGGGACGACCTGGGCCCCGGTGACCAGGGCGAGCCGGGCGGCGCCGGTCTTGCCGCGCATCGGCCACAGCTCGGGGTCGCGGGTGGTGGTGCCCTCCGGGTAGATCACCACGACGCCGCCCTGGTTGAGGGCGTCGACCAGCACGTCGAGCGACTTCACGGCCTCCACGCTGCCGCGCTCGACCGGGATCTGCTTGACCTTGCGCAGGAACGGGCCCATCACGGGCACCTTCCACAGGCTGGCCTTGCCCAGGAACTGCGGCCACCGGCCGGTGCCGTAGATGTAGTGGGCGACCACCAGCGGATCGAAGTGCGACACGTGGTTGGGGACGAGGATCACGCCGCCCGACTGCGGGATCTTCTCCATGTCGAGCCAGGTCCGCTTGGTCCAGACCTTGAGCACGGGAATCACCAGCACGGCCGCGAACCGCCGCCAGAATCCGAGCCTGCGGTGCGCCACGGCCCCTCCTACCTGCTTGCGCGGCGTGTGCCCGCCGCGTCTCAAGTACGAAATCATGCCCGCTCCGGGCCCGCGGTACCAGGTAGGGGTCCTTACACCCGGTGGCTGGCACACTCGATATGACCGCCTGCACCGAGCGGCAGTAAGCCGGACCTGACAACGGCGGCTGCAGGCGAGGGCCGGAAGGGCATGCCAAAGGAGAGCACAGACGAATGGGTGGCGACTGGACGGCGATCATGCCGGTCAAGCGGCTGACGGCGGCCAAGAGCCGGTTGCGCGGCGCGGTCCCGGCGGCCCGGCACGCGGATCTCGCGCTCGCGATGGTGTGCGACACCGCCGCCGCGGTCCTCGCCGTCGGCGAGCTCGTCGTCGTGACCGACGACTCACTGGCCGCCGAGACCGTGGCCCGGCTGGGCGCCCGGGTCGTGCCCGATCTTCCGGACGCGGGGCTGAACGAGGCCATGCGGTACGGCGCCGACGAGGTGGCGGGGCTCAACCGGTACCGGGCCGTGCTGGCCGGTGATCTGCCGGCGCTGCGCCCGGCCGAGCTGCGGGAGGCGCTGGGCCAGGCCGGCGAGGCCCGCTCGTTCGTCGCCGACGCGGCGGGCACCGGCACCGTGCTTCTGGGCGCACCGGCGGGCGTACCGCTGGAACCTCGGTTCGGTCCCGGGTCGGCGCGAGCTCATGCCGAGTCGGGCGCGCGGGCCCTCGACGGCGACTGGCCCGGCCTGCGGCACGACGTCGACACCCCGGCCGACCTGGCCACCGTGCTGGCCCTGGGCGCGGGCCCGCACACCTGCGCCCTGCTGCGTGATCTGGGACTCAAGGTGGCCTGCGTCTCGGCCGCCTGAGACGGTAGCGTCGGGGACATGCAGGGGACCATCGCGACCTTCGACTCCGGCGCCCGCAGCGGCACGCTGCTCCTGGACGACGGGACTGAGCTGGCCTTCGACGCGCCCGCGTTCGACGGCTCCGGGCTGCGCAAGCTCCGCCTCGGTCAGCGGGTGGCGGTGGAGCGCGATCCGGGCGGCGTTGTCCGCCAGGTGAGAATCCCGGGCCTCGACTGAAGCCATCCATTTTTGTTCGTTTCACGTTGCGCGGAAAGCGGCAATGATGGAGCGATGCAGACCCCGCCCCGGACCCCGGAAAGCCGTCGGCGTGGCCCGAACGGCCGTTTCGTCCCGCGATCGGCCGAGCAGAAGACAACGGAGCAACCAGTGACCGCCACCGCCGAACCCGTTGAGACGCCCGAGCAGAGCCGTCCGGACCTGCCCGAGGACCGTTTCCTCAACCGCGAGCTGTCCTGGCTCGACTTCAACTCCCGCGTGCTGACGCTGGCCGAGGAGCCGAAGACCCCGCTGCTGGAGCGGGCCAAGTTCCTGGCCATCTTCGCCAGCAACCTGGACGAGTTCTACATGGTCCGGGTGGCCGGGCTCAAGCGCCGCCTCAGCGCCGGCCTGCCGATGCGCGGCGGCGACCGCAGCTCGCTGCGCAACCAGCTTGAGATGATCTCGCAGCGGGTGGCCGACCTGATCACCCGCCAGGCCGCGTGCTTCGCCGACGAGGTGCGGCCCAAGCTGTCGGCCGAGGGCATCGAGATGGTCTCCTGGGCCGAGCTCGACGCGCCCGAGCGTGAGCGCCTGCGGACGTACTTCCGCGAGCAGATCTTCCCGGTGCTGACCCCGCTCGCGGTCGACCCGGCGCACCCGTTCCCGTACATCTCCAGCCGGTCCTTGAACCTGGCGGTGGCCCTGCGGGACCCGGACGACGCCAACGCCGAGCTGTTCGCCCGGATCAAGGTGCCGAACAACGTGCCGCGCTTCGTGGCCGTGCAGAACGACAGCCGGGGCGTGCGCTTCCTGCCGGTCGAGGAGCTGGTGGCCGTCCACCTCGACCAGCTCTTCCCCGGCATGCAGGTGCTCGAGTGGCACCTGTTCCGGGTGACCCGCAACGCCGAGCTCGAGGTCGACGAGGACCGCGACGAGGACCTGCTGCAGGCCCTGGAGCGCGAGCTGGCCCAGCGCCGTTTCGGCCCGCCGGTGCGGCTCGAGGTGGCCGCCTCGATCAGCGACCACGTGCTCGAGCTGCTCGTGCGCGAGCTCGACATGGACAGCGAGGACGTGCAGCGGGTGCCCGGCCTGCTCGACCTGTCGGCGCTGTGGCAGGTGTTCGGCGACACCGACCGCGACGACCTCAAGGACCGCCCGTTCGTCCCGGCCACCCACCCGCAGCTGGCCGACGGCGAGGTGCCGCGCAGCGTCTTCAACCGGCTGCGCGAGAGCGACATCCTGGTCCACCACCCGTACCACTCGTTCTCGACCAGCGTGCAGCGCTTCATCGAGCAGGCCGCGGCCGACCCGAACGTGCTCGCCATCAAGCAGACGCTCTACCGCACCTCGGGCGACTCGCCGATCGTGGACGCGCTGGTCGACGCGGCCGCCGCCGGCAAGCAGGTCGTGGTGCTGGTCGAGGTGAAGGCGCGCTTCGACGAGGTGGCCAACATCGCCTGGGCCCGGACGCTGGAGCGGGCCGGCTGCCACGTCGTCTACGGCCTGGTCGGCCTCAAGACGCACTGCAAGACCGCCCTGGTGGTGCGTCAGGAGGGCAATCAGATCCGGCGCTACTGCCACATCGGCACGGGCAACTACCACCCCAAGACCGCGAGGCTGTACGAGGACTTCGGCATGTTGACGGCCGATCCGGAGGTCGGCGCCGACGTCACCGACCTGTTCAACGTCCTCACCGGCTACAGCCGTCAGCGCAAGTACCGCCGCCTCCTGGTGGCCCCGCACGGCGTGCGCTCGGGCCTGATCGAGCGGATCGAGGAGCAGGCCCGCATCGCCCGCGAGGGCGGCGAGGCGCTCGTGCAGATCAAGGTGAACTCGCTCGTCGACGAGGAGAGCATCGACGCGCTCTACCGCGCCTCGCAGGACGGCGTGAAGGTCGACCTGATCATCCGGGGCATGTGCGCGCTGCGGCCCGGCGTGCCCGGCCTGTCGGAGAACATCCGGGTCCGCTCGATCGTCGGCCGGTTCCTGGAGCACTCCCGGGTCTTCCGGTTCGGCGCGGGCGACGACGCCGAGTACTGGATCGGCTCGGCCGACCTGATGCACCGCAACCTCGACCGCCGGGTCGAGGCGCTGGTCCGGGTGGTCAAGGAGAGCGCCCGCGAGGAGCTGCGCTACGTTCTCGAGCTGTCCATGGACGACGCCACCGAGGGCTTCGACCTGCACGGCGACGGCACCTGGCACCGCAACCCGGCCAGCGAGACCGACGCGAGCATGCACCTGCAGGAGGCGCTGCTGCGCCGCGTCGACAAGCGGACGAAGGCGGTCTGATGCCGGAGCCGATCCGCGCCGCGGGTGGCGTGCTCTACCGCCCGGCCGGCGACGGCCTCGAGGTCTGCCTGGTCCACCGCCCCCGGTACGACGACTGGGCATTGCCCAAGGGTCATGTCGACAAGGGCGAGCCGGCCCTGCTGGCCGCGGTCCGCGAGGTCCGGGAGGAGACCGGCCGGCGGGGCCGTCCCCAGCTGGCCCTGCCCCAGGTCGCGTACGACCTGCCCGACGGCCGCCCCAAGACGGTCGACTACTGGCTGATGGCGGTCACCGGCGACGAGGCCCCGGTGCAGGACACCGACGAGGTCGACCGCGTCGAGTGGCTCCCGCTCGCCGAAGCGGCCGCGCGGGTCAGCTACGACGACGAGCGCAAGCTCCTCGAGCACGTGGCCGGGCTGCCGCGGGTGACCGCGGTGACCGTCCTGGTGCGCCACGCGCACGCCGGCGAGCGCAAGAAATGGAACGGCAACGACGCGCTGCGCCCGATCGACCCGGTCGGGCTGGGCCAGGCCGAGCGCTTCGCCGCGCTGGCCGCGACGATCGGGCCGGAGCGTCTCGTGGCGGCCACGCCGTTGCGCTGCAAGCAGACGCTGGAGCCACTCGCGGCCGCGATGGGCGGCATGCCGATCGTCATGGACGGCGGCTTCGCCGAGCCGGCCGACGCCGACGAGGCGCCGGCCAAGGCCAAACTGGCCGCCCAGCGGCTGTTCGAGCTGCGCGAGCGCGGGCTGACCGTGGTCTGCAGTCAGGGCAAGCTGATCCCGGGGCTGCTGGCCGCGCTGGCCGACGAGAGCGACCCGGCGCCCTACAAGACCCCCAAGGGCGACAGCTGGCTGCTCACCTGGGCCGGCGACCGGCTGCTGGGGCGCTCGCGGCTCTGACCCGGTCACGCGGGCGCCGCTGGGGCGGCAGCGGGTCCGCGCGCCACAGGCCGAGCAGGTCGCCGGTCAGCCAGCGGGCCCGCCACAGCTCGTCGTCGCGCGGCTCCCAGTCGCGGTAGGGCAGCAGCGCGACCCGCCAGGTGAGCACACAGACGAGATACCAGTTGTAGACAGGGATCAACCCCAGCCAGCCGTCCCGGGGCCGGTACGACGCCCACGGGGCCAGCATGCGTACGGCCAGACCGGCCCACGCCCCCGTGACGATCCAGTCGAGCAACGCCGAACCGGTCCAGCGCTCGGCCAGACCACCCAGGACCCAGCCCGGCACGACGGCCGCCGCGAACAGCAGCGCCGCGATCAGCGACCGGCCCACCAGCCCTCGCGGACTATCCATGCCCGGACCGTAGACACCCCGGCGGCCTCCCCGCCGGGACACAGAAAAAGCGTCCACCGTAAGGGTGGACGCCTTCTCGGCGGTGCCTTGCGTCAGTTCGTCTTGCGGGTACGGCCGGCGCGGGCGCGCGACGGGGTCTCCGCAGCGGCCGCGGTCGTCGTCTTACGAGCGGTCGTCTTCTTGGCCGCGGCGGCGGTCTTCGTCGCGGTGGCGGCCTTCTTGGCGGGGGCGGCCTTGGTCGCGGCGGTCTTCTTGGCCGCGGTGGCCTTGGTGGCGGTGGTGGCCTTGGTGGCCGTGGACTTCGCCGGCGCCGCCTTGGTCGCCGTCGCCTTGGTGGCGGCGGTCTTGGCGGGCGCGGCCTTGGTCGCCGTCGTCTTCTTGGCGGCGGCCGTCTTGGTGGCGGCAGTCGTCGTCGACTTCGCCGGGGTCGCCTTGGTGGCGGCGGTCTTCTTGGCCGCGGTCGCCTTGGTGGCGGTCGTCGCCTTGGTCGCCGTCGCCTTGGTGGCGGTGGTGGCCTTGGTGGCCGTGGACTTCGCCGGCGCCGCCTTGGTCGCCGTCGCCTTGGTGGCGGCGGTCTTGGCGGGCGCGGCCTTGGTGGCGGTCGCCTTGGTGGCCGTCGCCTTCGTCGCGGTGGCCTTGGTGGCGACGGCCTTCTTGGCGGGAGCCGCGGCCTTCGCGGCCTTTCCGCTCGCCACCATCTCGCGGAAGGCGGTGCCAGGCTTGAACGCCGGCACCGACGTTTTCTTCACTTTCACCGGTTCGCCGGTGCGAGGATTGCGGGCCGTACGCGCATTGCGTGCCCGCTTCTCGAAGACGCCGAAGCCGGTGATGGCAACCCGGTCGCCCTTGGTGACGGCGTTCTGCACCTCGCTGATGACCGCGTCCAGAGCGGCGGTCGCCGTCTTTCGGTCACCTAGCCGGGCGGCCAGCGCCTCGATGAGCTCGGCCTTGTTCACGATTTTCCTCCCGAACGTGAGAAGTGGCCCAATGCGAGCCATTCTGCGCGCACCGTATGCCCTCTGACCAGCAGACACAAACATTAGCGTCAAAAAAACCCTTGCGTTACAACGAAATCGCCCCCACCGAAGACTCGGTGGGGGCGAAATCTCGTGCCACGACAGGGATTCGGCGAACCTCAGACGACGACCGGCTTGAAGGCCGGGCGCTTCTTCTCGTACGCCGTGATGGCGTCCTCGTGGCGCAGCGTCAGTCCGATGTCGTCGAGGCCCTCCATAAGCCTCCACCTGCTGAAATCGTCGATCGGGAACGACCAGGAGGCGTCGTCCACGCGCACCTGACGGGCGCCCAGATCAACCGTGATCTGCTTTTCCGGCTCGCTCTCGGCGAGATCCCAGAGGGCCTCGACGGCTTTCTGATCGAGCTGGACCGGCAGCAGACCCTCCTTGAGCGCATTCCCCCGGAAGATATCGCCGAAGCGGGCCGCGATGACCACCTTGAAGCCCCAGTCACGCAGCGCCCAGACCGCGTGCTGACGCGACGAGCCCGTGCCGAAGTTGGGCCCGGCGACCAGAATCGTGGCCCCGGCGTGGGCCGGATTGTTGAGGACGAAGGACGGGTCGTCCTTCCAGGCGCTGAACAGACCGTCCTCGAAACCGGTGCGGGTGACCCGCTTCAGATACACCGCGGGGATGATCTGATCGGTATCCACATCGGAACGGCGCAGCGGCATCACTTTGCCGCTGTGAGTGGTGAACTTGTCCACGTCTTTTCGCTCTCTCTCAGAGATCCGCGGGGGCGGCCAGCTTGCCGACCACGGCGGTGGCGGCGGCGACCTGGGGCGAGACCAGGTGCGTACGGCCGCCCTTGCCCTGCCGTCCCTCGAAGTTGCGGTTGGAGGTCGAGGCGGCGCGCTGGCCCGGGTCGAGCGTGTCCGGGTTCATGCCCAGGCACATGGAACAGCCCGCGAAACGCCACTCGGCGCCGGCCTCGGTGAAGATCTTGTCCAGACCCTCGGCCTCGGCCGCCTCACGCACCTTGTACGACCCCGGCACGATCATCATGCGGACGCCGTCATGGACCTTGTGGCCGCGGATGACGTCGGCCGCGGCCCGCAGGTCCTCGATGCGGCCGTTGGTGCACGAGCCGACGAAGACCACATCGACCTCGACGTCCCGGAACGGCGTGCCCGGCGCGAGATCCATGTACTCCAGGGCGCGGCGGGCGGCGTTGCGGTCGGTCTCCTCGATGAACTCCTCGGGGTCCGGGACCACGCTGTCGAGCGGGGCGCCCTGGCCCGGGTTGGTGCCCCAGGTGATGAACGGGCTGATCGCCGACGCGTCGAGGATGATCTCGGTGTCGAACTCGGCGCCCTCGTCGGTCACCAGCGTGCGCCAGTACTCGACCGCGGCGTCCCACTGCTCGCCCTGGGGCGCGTGCTCGCGGCCCTTCAGGTACTCGAACGTGGTCTCGTCGGGCGCGATCATGCCGGCCTTGGCGCCCCACTCGATGCTCATGTTGCAGATGGTCATCCGGCCCTCCATGGAGAGCTTGCGGATGGCGTCCCCGCGGTACTCCACGATGTGGCCGTTGCCGCCGCCGGTGCCGGTCTGCGTGATCAGCGCGAGGATCAGATCCTTGGCGCTGACGCCCGGGCCGAGCTCGCCGACGACCGTGACGGCCATCGTCTTCGGCTTCGCCTGCGGCAGCGTCTGGGTGGCCAGCACATGCTCGACCTCGCTGGTGCCGATGCCGAAGGCCAGCGCGCCGAAAGCGCCGTGGGTGGCCGTGTGCGAGTCGCCGCAGACGATGGTCGTGCCCGGCTGGGTCAGGCCCAGCTGCGGGCCGATCACGTGCACGATGCCCTGATTGACGTCGCCCAGCGGGCGGATCTGCACGCCGAACTCGGCGCAGTTCTTGCGCAGCGTCTCGATCTGCGTCCGCGAGGTGGTGTCGGCGATCGTGAAAAGCTCGCCGCGCTTGGTGTTGAACGCCGGGTCGGAATAACCGGTCGGCGTGTTGTGGTCCTCGGTCGCGAGCGTGAGATCGGTGCGTCGAACTGGACGACCGGCCATCCGCAGGCCGTCGAAGGCCTGTGGGCTGGTCACCTCGTGCAAGAGGTGCAGGTCGATGTAGAGCAGATCAGGCTCACCCTCGGCAGCACGCACGACATGGTCGTCCCAGACCTTCTCGGCCAGGGTCCTCGGAGTGACTCCCACCATCTGGACATCCTAAATTCTGGGAGGTATGTTTCGGCTTGTGGGACACAGTATGAGCGGTGTCGGCGTTCTCGACAAGGCGGTCGTCATTCTCGCGGCATGCGTCGACGGCGCCAGCCTGGCCGAACTCGTCGACCGCACGAAACTTCCCCGGGCGACCGCACATCGCCTGGCCCAGGCCCTGGAGATCCACCGGATGCTGGTCCGGGACACCCAGGGACGCTGGCGCCCCGGCCCCCGGCTGGGCGAGCTGGCCAACGCAGCGCCGGACGTGCTGCTGACCGCGGCCGAGCCCCTGCTTTCCGCATTGCGGGACGCGACCGGGGAGAGCGCGCAGCTCTACTTGCGCCGGGCCGACGAGCGCATCTGCGTGGCCGCGGCCGAGCGGGCCAGCGGCCTGCGCGACACCGTGCCGGTCGGATCGGTGCTGCCGATGGTGGCCGGCTCGGCGGCGCAGATCCTGCTCGCGTGGGAGCCGCCGGAGGCTGTGATGCCGTTGCTGCCGCGCTGCAAGTTCACGGGCCGGACGCTGGCCGAGGTCCGGCGGCGCGGGTGGGCGCAGAGTGTGGCCGAACGCGAGCCGGGTGTGGCCAGCGTCTCGGCGCCGATCCGGGATCGGACCGGGAGAGTCATCGCGTCCATCTCAATAAGCGGTCCGATAGAGCGTTTGGGGCGCCGGCCGGGGGAACGGCACGCGATGGCTGTGGTGCGGGCGGGACAGCGCCTTTCCGGGCTGTGAGGGCGCGGCAGTGACTGTGGGCGCGTACAACGACTTATCCGACCGCTGACGGCCGGGCGAACAGCGCTTGATCCCGCCGCCCTTGCGGCGACCGCATTCCGCCGCCGCAAGGGCGGTCGCCAGCGCCTTGTCCCCTCGCCGCAACGGCCGTCGCTGGCGCGAACGGCGATTGATCCCGCTTGCCGTAACACCGTGGCCAGCAAAACAGCAATTGATTGCGCCGTCGCAACGGCCGTCGTGCGCGAGCAGCAACCGATCCCCGCCGCCGCGACGCCAGTCGCCCGCGCAGGTTCAGCTTTTCCCAGCGAATGAACCCGTTGCCGCAACGGCGGTCGTCCGCGCAGGTTCAGCCTTCCCCCGGCGACTGAACCCGTTGCCGCAACGGCAGTCCTCCGCGCAGATCCAGCCCTCCCCCAGCGACTGAACCCGTTGCCGCAACGGCAGTCCTCCGAAGTCTCCGGCCCGCGGCTACAGCGGCTGACCCCGTCGCGGCACGGCCGTCGCCAGCGGCCATCGACCCCGCCGCCCGTCGGCCGTCGTCCGGGCGAGCAACCGATCCGGCCCTCCCCCGCGCTGGGCCGAAGGCGATCCAACGAATTCGGCGAGCGCCACTCGACGGCCCTCATGTTCGCCGAGTCAACGGCTTCCGTCCTCCGCGAGCGCCACGCGAAGCCGCTGAGCCCGCGGAACAGCCGCTTTCCGCTGCCGGGCTGTTATCCACAGAAGCCGGGGTGTCCACAGGGCCCCGACACGATCTTCGTTGTTTGCGCGACAATGCGTCGAGGCGGTGGCCCCCTGGGGTGGGCGGGCCGCGGGTGGACGGGCCGCGGGTGGACGAGCCGCGATGGGGCCGCTGTGATTCCCGTCGGGCGCGGAGCCCACGTGGCTGCCTCGCGACCGCAGGCCCGAGATCAATGCCGCGGATGAACGGGCCCGAAGCGCACACAGCCCCGAGCCAACGCCGCGACCGCGCGGGCCGAGGGCTGGGGGCACGCAACTACCCAACCCACAAGCCAACAGCGCGACCAAGCGGGCCGAGAGCTGCGG
>NZ_JBFAOX010000005.1:271621-360091 GCF_040675435.1 Actinoplanes sp. NPDC049598
CGGGCTGCGGGCTGCGGGCTGCGGGCTGCGGGCTGCGGGCTGCGGGCTGCGGGCTGCGGGCTGCGGGCTGCGGGCTGCGGGCTGCGGGCTGCGGGCTGCGGGCACACAACTACCCAACCCACAAGCCAACGCCGCGACCGAGCAGGCCGGGGCGGCGAGCACACAAGCCACGCCGCGATCGACGGGAATTCGGCCTCAGATACGGGGGATCGGAGACTTTCGGGCCTGTGATGGGAGCGCCGGTCGTCGATAAAGTCGCGGCGTGCGACTCTTCGGGCGGGAGGCGGAGGGCGCCGTTCTCGACCGGCTGGTGGCCGGGCGGCGGGAGCGGCGTAGTGCGGCTCTGGTGTTGCGGGGTGAAGCGGGCGTCGGTAAGACGTCTCTGCTTCGGCGGGCGCAGCGGGCGGACGGGCGGGCCCTGTGGGTGAGCGGGGTCGAGGCTGAGGCTGATTTTCCGTATGCGGCGTTGCATCGGCTTCTGGTGCCGATGCTGGGTGGGCGGGATCGGCTGCCGGAGAGGCAGCGGGTGGCGCTGGAGGTGGCCTGCGGGCTTTCCGATGGGGCGCCGGCCGATCTGTATCTGGTCAGTCTGGCCACGTTGACGTTGCTGGCGCGGGAGCCGCGGCTCTGCATCGTGGATGACGCGCAGTGGGTGGACAGCGAATCGTTGCGGGCGCTGGCCTTCGTCGGGCGCCGGTTGCACGCCGAGGGTGTGGTGTTGCTGTTCGGGCTGCGGGCGGAGCCGGGGGACGCGGATCCGTTGCCGGGGTTGCCGGTGCGGCGGATCGGCGGGCTGGAGCCGGAAGCGGCGGTGGCGCTTCTGGGCGAGGTGGTCGACGGGGCGGTCAATCCGGCGCTGGCGGCGCGGATCGTGGCGGTCACGGGTGGCAATCCGCTGGCGCTGACCGATCTGGGACGCGAGCTGACGGCCGATCATTGGGATGGGACCACGCCGCTGCCCGAGCCGATGCCGATCGGGAGCCGGCCGGAAAGTCATTACTCGCAGCGGATTGCCGCTTATCCGGCCGCGACCCGCACCTGGCTTCTGCTGGCGGCGGCCAACGCGGGCGGCGATGGGGCACTCGTGGCCGCGGCGGCTTCCCAGCTGGGCGCGGATGCGGCGGCGGCCGAGGCGGACCGGTTCGTCACCGGGTCGCCGCCGGTGAACTTCCGGCATCCGCTTGTGCTGTCGGCGGTCTACGGGGCGGCGAGTGCGGCCGAGCGCCGGGCCGCGCACCGGGCGCTGGCGGCGGCGGTGACGGATCCGGGTGAGGCGGACCGGCGGGCCTGGCATCGGGCGGCGGCCGCGGACGGGCCGGACGAGACGGTGGCGGCCGATCTGGAACGCTGCGCCGAGCGGGCCGGGGCGCGCGGCGGGCACACCGCCCGGGCCGGTTTTCTGGGGCGGGCGGCCGAGTTGACTCCCGATCCCGCGCTGCGAGCACGGCGGCGGGTGCGGGCGGCCGGGGCGGCGATGGCGGCGGGCGCACCGGCCCGGGCGCTCGCGCTGCTCGACGCGGTCGACGAACGGACGTTGCCGGGGGCGGCCCGCGGGGCGGCGCTGATGACGCGGGCCTACGCCGAGGTCGATGCGGGAGTGCCGGAGGGGCTGCTGCACGCGCCGGCCAAGTGCCTGGCCGCGGCCGAGGCGTTCGGGGACGACCGGGCGCGGGCGCGGGAGGCGGTCCTGCAGGCGATCGAGCACGTGACGACGGCCGAGCATCTGGCCGGGGTCGCCGAGGCGCGGATCGCGGCCGTGGCGGCGCCGCTGGCCGGCGACGACGACCTGGACGGGCTGCTGCTCGCGGGATACGCGGCGTTCACGGTGGGCGGCTACGAGTCGGGGGTGCCGGCGCTGCGGCGGGCGGTCACGGCGATCACCGATCCGAGGCGGCCCGAGGAGCAACTGCTCAACCGGCTCGTGGTGGGCGTCAACTTCTGCCATCTGCTGTGGGACGACGAGTCGAGGAGGACCATCCTCGACCGGGCCGAGCAGGTGGCGCGGCGTACGGGCGCGCTGCACCGGCTCGATCTGGTGCACTTCCTGGGCGCGACCACCGCGGCCATGCTGGGCCGGCTGGACGAGGCTGACCGGCACGACACGGCCGGTCAGCGGCTACGTCAGGCCATCGGTCTGACCGCCGCTCAGGAGCCGGTCTGGCAACATCCGGAGCTGCTGGCCTGGCGCGGCCCGGCCGAGGCGCGCGAGAGCATCCGACCCACCCTGGACGTCTTCGCGGCGTTGCATTTAGGTGGCCTGCATGGCACGACCCGGCTCAGCCTGGCCGTCCTCGACATCGCGGCCGGCGACTACGCCTCGGCCCGGGACACGTTGCGCGGGCTCGTCGAGCTCGGCCGGCCGCGACGGTACGCGTGGGCGCTGCCCGATCTGGTCGAGGCGGCGCTGCGGGCCGGCGACCGGAAGACCGCGGAGCAGGCGTACTCGGATCTGTCGCTGGCCGTGGTCGCCTCGGGCATGCCGCGGGTGATGGGCCTGCTGGAGCGCTGCTGCGCGCTGCTGTCCGGGGCCGAGGACGCGGAAAGGCACTACCAGCAGGCGATCATCCAGCTGAGCGGGACGATCGCCCATGGCGATCTGGCTCGGGCCCACTTGCTGTACGGGGAGTGGCTGCGCCGCCGCCGTCGACGGCGCGACGCCAACTATCACCTGACGTTGGCGCTGGAGATGTTCGACGAGGTGCGGGCCGGCGCCTTCGCCGAGCGGGCGCGCCAGGAGTTGCGGGCTCTCGGCGGGACGGTGCTCACCCCCGTACAGCCGGAGGACGAAACGGCCTTGACCCCGCAGGAGGCCGCCGTGGCCCGCCTGGCCCGCAACGGCGGGACGAACGCCGAGATCGCCGCGCACATGTTCCTGAGCACGAACACTGTGGATTACCACCTGCGCAAGGTCTACCGGAAGCTCGGGGTCAGCTCGCGCCGGCAGCTGCGGGAGACGTTGCACGACTGACTACGCGTGACGCGTGGTGCGCGAATGGACACGCTCCCACCACGATCTGGACATGACTACTCCGATCGTGCTCGTTCATGGTTTCTGGGTGACGCCGCGCAGCTGGGAGAACTGGAAAGCGCATTACGAGGCCAAGGGTCATCAGGTGATCGCCCCGGCCTATCCCGGCTTCGACGTCGAGGTGGAGGCGCTCAACGCCGACCCGACGCCGGTCGTAAACGTCACCGTGCCGCAGATCATCGCCCGCTACGAGGAGGCGATCAAGGCGCTGCCGGAGCCGCCGATCATCATCGGCCACTCGGCGGGCGGCGCGTTCACGCAGATCCTGCTCGACCACGGCTTCGGCGTGGCGGGGGTCGCGCTCAACTCGGCGCCGACCGAAGGCGTACGGGTGGTGCCGCTCTCGCAGTTGAAGTCGACCTTCCCCGTTCTGAAGAGCCCGGCCAACCGGAACAAGGCGATCCCGCTCAGCTTCGAGGAATGGAAGTACGCCTTCACCAACACCTTCAGCGACGAGGAGGCGCGCTACCTGTACGAGCGGTACGCGATCCCGGCCAGCGGCGGCATCCTGTGGGGCGGGGTGCTGGCCAACTTCCAGCCCGGCCACCAGGACACGTGGGTCGACTACCACAACGACAACCGGGCGCCGCTGCTGTTCGTCTCCGCCTCCGAGGACCACATCATGCCGCCGGCCATCCAGGAGTCGAACCAGAAGCACTACAAGTCGAACACCATCACCGAACGCAAGGAGTACGAGGGCTACGCGCACCTGCTCCCGGCGCAGAAGGGCTGGGAGGCGATCGCCGACGAGGTCCTCGACTGGGCGCTGGCCAACAAGAAATGACACTGGCCATCACCCACATCGGCGGGCCGACGACCTTGCTGGAGATCGGAGGCGTACGGCTGCTGGTCGATCCGACGTTCGACGACCCCGGCCGGCGTTACTCGTTCGGCTGGGGCACGTCGTCGCGCAAGACCACCGGCCCCGCCCTGCCGGCGTCGGCGCTGGGGCCGCTCGACGGTGTGCTGCTCACCCACGACCAGCACGCCGACAACCTCGACGACACCGGCCGGGCCCTGCTCAAACGGGTGCCGGTCGTGGTGAGCACCCCCGCCGCCGGCCGCCGGCTGAACGCCACCGGCCTGGCCCCGTGGGCGTCCACCAGAATCGGCGACGTCGAGGTGACCGCCACCCCGTCCCGGCACGGCCCGTGGTGGAGCGTGCCCATCGTGGGCCCGACCACCGGCTTCGCCCTGCGCCCCAAGGGCTCGTCCACGGTCGTCTGGATCTCCGGCGACACCGTGGACTTCCCCGGCGTACGGCAGGTGGCTGACCGCTTCGAGGTCGACACGGCCATCCTGCACCTGGGCAAGGTGCAGTTCGGCCTGACCGGCCCGGCCCGCTTCACCATGACCGGCCGCGACGCCGTGGCCCTGACCGACCACATCAAGCCGAAGCGAATCGTGCCCGTGCACTACGAGGGCTGGTCCCACTTCCACGAGGGCCGCGCCGAGATCGACGCCGCCTTCCCTCAGGGCAGACTGACCTGGCTGGAGCCTGGAGTCCACACCGCGTTGTCGTGAGCGAAGACCACCTGCCGCGGATCAAGCTCGAGCAGCCGGCCCAGCCAGGCCGGCTGCTCCCCCACCCCGGCGTGCCGCCCCAGCACGTCGCTGGTGAACAGATTCGCGTTGTCGTGACTCTGCCCGGCCACGATCACCGTGCCGTCCCGCCGCGTCACCACGACCGACTGATGCCCCGCGGTATGCCCCGGCGTGGGCACGATCCGCACCCCCGGCATGATCTCCACCTCGCCGTCGATCTCCTCGATCAGCGCCCCCTTGTGATCAACCAACTCCGGCAGCGTGTGACTCTCCGCCGCCCGCGCCAGCGCCAACTCGGCCCGCTGCGCGAACACCGGCGTCCCCGCCAGCTCAGGATTCCCCCCGCAGTGATCGAAGTGCAGATGACAATTCACCACAAACCGGATGCCACTGTGGTCGGTCCCCGCCGCTTTCAACGCATCACCCAGCCCCACCCGCGTCGGCCGGTAATGCCCGTCCACCCACGCATCCCGCCCCATCCCCGTGTCGACCAGCAGCCGCCCCGCCTCCGGATGCTCAACCAGGTAGCCGAACGTCGGCTCAACCCGCGCCGCCCCCGTCCCGGTCTCCTCCCCCGGCCGCACGAAGTAGCCATAGTCCACCCGCCTGACCGCAATGTCCCTCATCCCCCCACCGTATTGATTCCGCCCTCCCAGCCTTTACGCCCAAAACGAACACCCCCCAAAACCAGCCAGCACCAGCCGGGCGACCCCAGGCGACCGAGCCGCCCAGCCCCGCGAACGGTGTCAGCCAGCAAAACCACGCACGGCCCAGCAGGCGGGGCAAGCCCGGCAGGCCTGCGCGAGCCAGCACATGCCGGGCCGGACGGGGCTAGCGGGGCGGGGCCGGGCCGGGCGGGGCCGGGCGAGGCTGCGCCGAGCTGGGCCAGGCGGGGCTGGGCCACCGCGGGACGACCTGGGAGATCGCCGGGCGAGCTGCGCCGGGTTGGGCCGGGCGGGGCGGGGCCGAGCTGCGCCGCGCCCCGCCGGGCGAGGCTGCGCCGAGCTGGGCCAGGCAGGGCAGGCCGAGCCGGGCGGGGTCGGGCCGAGCGGGGCCGGGCGGGGCGAGCCGGGCGAGGCTGGGCCACCGCGGGACGACCTGGTAGATCGCCGGGCGAGCTGCGCCGGGTTCGGCCGGGCGGGGCTGCGCGGGGCCGGGCCGGGGCGGGGCTGCGCGGGGCCGGGCCGGGGCGGGGCTGCGCGGGGCCGGGCCGGGGCGGGGCCGAGCCGGGCGGGGCTGGGCTGGGCTTGGCCGGTTTGGGCCGGGCGAGGCGAGGCTGGGCCGAGCCGGGCGAGGCTGGCTGGGCCGGGCGGGGCCGGGCGAGGCTGGCTGGCTGGCTGGGCGAGGCTGGCTGGGCGAGGCGGGTCGGGCCGGGCGGGGCCGGGGCGTGGCCGGGTTGGGCGAGACGGGGCCGGGCCAGGTTGGGCCGGGCTGGGCGAGGCCGGGCTGGGCGAGGCCGGGCTGGGCGAGGCCGGGGCCGGACCAGGTTGGCCGGGCAGGGTTGGGTTAGGCCGGGCGGGGCTGCGCGGCGCCAAGCCGGGCTGGGAACCGTACATTCTCAGCCGACACGCCAGCCCCGGCGAGGGCCGAAGGCCCAACGCCCCCAAGCGCGACCAACTCCCCCACCGCGCCCACCGCACCGTGGGGGTCTGGGGGGTCGCCCCCCAGGCAGACATGCGAAATGACCCCTGTCAGCGCTTTCTGCTGACAGGGGTCAACCCGAATGTAGCCCCGAAGGGATTCGAACCCTCGCTACCGCCTTGAGAGGGCGGCGTCCTAGGCCGCTAGACGACGGGGCCGTGGACTCGCTGTACTGCTTTTCGCTTCGCTCTCGCGTTTGCGACGGGCCGAACTCTATCAGAAGTCCAGCGCCGCCTCTCCCGCGGGAGTTGTAGCGCTGGGGTACCAGGACTCGAACCTAGACTAACTGAACCAGAATCAGTCGGGCTGCCAATTACCCCATACCCCATTGGCTTGGCGTCGTGGTTTTCACCGCGTTGCCGTGCCGAGAAAGAACTCTACCCGACCCCCGCATGACCAACAAATCGGGTTCGGTTCATCGGAAGATGTCCTGGTGGCGGTGGGCCCACTGTTCGTAGGTGAGGGCGGGCCGGCCGAGCAGGTCGGCGACGGTGGTGACGGCCTGTTGGGGGTGGCCGACGGTGGCGGCTAGGCCGTCGAGGTACCACTTCGCGTACTCGCCCATGGTTTTTTCGAACTGCTTGAGGGCTTCGTCGTAGGGCAGTTCGATGTAGTGGAGGTCACGGCCTAGGGCGCGGCCGATGGCGGCGACTTTTTCGCGGCGGGTGAGGGTTTCGGGGCCGGTGAGTTCGTACGATTTGCCGTCGTGGCCGGGGTTGAGGATGACGTGGGCGGCGACGGCGGCGATGTCTTCTTGGGCGATGGCGGCGTTGGCCACGTCGCCGTAGGCGTCGCGGACTTCGTTGCCGGCGCGGATCTGGGGGGCCCACAGGTCGGCGTTGGCCATGAATTCGCCGGGTTCGAGGTGGGTCCAGGGGATGCCGGAGGCTTCGACGCCGTCTTCGATGGCCTGCCAGTGGTCGCCTTTGGCGCCGGCCAGGTCGACGATGCGGCGGACGCCGGCGTCGGCGGCCAGCCGGCAGGCTTCGTGGGCGGTGGGGATGTGCGGGGCGAGGTACATCACGTCGACGCCGTCGAGGGCGGGGCGCAGGGTTTCGGGGCGGCCGACGAAGCCGCGGGCGACGTCGACTCCGGCCGGGAGCGCTGCCCGGCCGGGGTCGACGGTCAGGGCCCGTATGTCGTCGGCGCCGGCGGCCAGGAGTTCGTCGACGACCATCCGCCCGATGTTCCCGGTGGCCCCGGTGACCAGGATTCTCATCTCCGTAGGGTATACGGAAATAGAGCTCAGTCGAGGGAGACGACCGGGTTCCGCAGCTCGCCGATGCCCTGGATGCTCACCGAGACGGTGTCGCCGGAGGTGATCTCGCTGACGCCGGCCGGGGTGCCGGTGAGGATGATGTCGCCGGGCAGCAGGGTCATGACGTGCGACACGTACGACACGAGGGTGGGCACGTCGAAGACCATGTCCTTGGTGCGGCCGATCTGGCGCACCTCCATGGCGTCGGGGTTGCGGCCGACCTCGCAGCGGATCTCGAGGTCGCTGACGTCGAGGCCGGTGACGATCCACGGGCCGATCGGGCAGAACGAGTCGAAGCCCTTGGCCCGGGTCCATTGGGGGTCGCTGCGCTGCAGGTCGCGGGCGGTGACGTCGTTGCCGATGGTGTAGCCGAAGATCGCCTTCTCGGCGCCGGCCCGGTCGACGCGGCGGGCGCCGGTGGCGCCGATCACGACGGCCAGCTCGGCCTCCTCCTCGACGCGCTGGGACTGCGGGGGGAGCCGGATGGCGTCGTTGGGGCCGATCACCGAGGTGGACGGCTTGATGAAGATCAGCGGCTCCTTGGGCACCTCGTTGCCGAGCTCGGCGGCGTGGTCGGCGTAGTTGCGGCCGACGCCGATGACCTTGCTCGAGAAGATCGGGGCGAGCAGCCGGATGTCGGCCAGGGCCCAGCGCTGGCCGGTGAAGCGGACCTCCTCGAACGGCAGGGAGGAAATCTCGGCGATGGTCAGGCCGGAGGCGTCACCCTCGACAACGCCGAAGGAGACTCCACCAGCATGGACAAAACGGGCGAAACGCACGATGATCTCCTGTTCGCGGCTTACAGCTGTGCCCCGAAATCTACGCCGGGCGCCGGACGTCGTCCGCCGTCGCGCCAAGACGCGGGAACGGATCGAGGGCGAAGATCACTTCGATCGGCACCTCGAAGTACCGCCCGATCTTGAGGGCGAGGTGAAGGCTCGGGCTGAACTCACCGCGCTCGATGTAGCCGACGGTCTGGTAGTGGACCCCGACGGCCTCGGCGAGCTGCCGCCGCGAGATGCCGCGCTCCGCGCGCAGCATGGCGATCCGGTTGTACGTGACCTCGTTGCCCAATTCCCTACCGCCCGACCGTGGTCATCATCCGCTCACGCCGCGCCGCGACGGCCGAACCGGACTCCCGGCGCGCCATCCGCCGCAGCAGCGCCGGCGCCAGCGCCAGGCCGGCCAGCGCCCAGACCGCGAGCACGCCGAACGTCTCCAGGTGGCGCCAGGAGTCGCCGATCTCGACCGCGGCCAGCGCATCCGGCAGGAACGCCGAGCGCATGCCCAACCCTAGCCAGTAGATCGGGAACATCTGGGCGACGCCCTGCAACCAGCCCGGCATGGCGGTGATCGGGTAGAAGACGCCGGAGATCGCGATGACCGCGAAGATCGGCAGCATGACCAACGGGAAGGATCGCGGGCTCTCGAAGAGCGAGCCGAGAGCCGCGCCGATCGGCATCGTGGCCAGCAGGGCGAACGGCACCAGCCAGAGCAGGGTCAGCCAGCCGCCGGCGTCGAGCTGCAGCCCGTCGACCAGGAAGGCCCCCGGGATCAGCACGGTGAGCAGGGCGACCAGCGTCATGCCGCCGACCGCGACCACCTTGCCGATCAGGTAGCCGCCCATCCCGTTCGGCGTGGCCTTGGCCCGCAGCAGCGTGCCGTCCTCCCGCTCGACGACGAGCAGCTGGGCGATCGTGATCAGGCCGCCGAAGGCGAGGTTCATGCCGAGCATGCCGGGCAGCGCGCTGGCGCCGAGCGAGAACGACGTGCCCGGGACCGTGGCGTTGCGCATGAAGAAGAGCGTCCCGAGCCAGAGGATCGTCGGGAACAGGTAACCCCAGAGGTCCAGCGGCGTGGTCAGCGTCTGGCGGAGCTCGATGAGCCCGCGGGCGACACCCAGCCGGAGCGTCTCGATCATCGCCCGCTCCCTTCGAAGTCGCGGACCAGCCGCATGTACGTGTCCTCGAGGCTGGTGCGCCGGACCTCGAGCTCGGTGACGTCGTCGCCGTACTGCACGAGCAGCTCGTGCAGGAACCGGGTCGGCTCCGCGGCCGAGTGGACGAAGCGCTGGCCGTCGCGGGTCCAGCGGATCTCGCTCTCCCGGGTGACCCGGCGCGACAGCTCGTCGGCCGAGCCGTCGGCGATGATCCGGCCGCCGGAGAGGATCACGATCCGGTCGGCGAGCTTCTCGGCCTCGTCGAGGTCGTGGGTGGTGAGCAGGATGGTGGTGTCGTCCACATCGGTCAGCCGGTGGACCAGGTCGTGGAACTCGCGGCGGGCCGCCGGGTCGAAGCCGACCGTGGGCTCGTCGAGGAAGAGCAGCTCGGGACGGCCGACGATGCCGATCGCGACGTCGAGGCGGCGGCGCTGGCCGCCCGAGAGCCGGGCCAGCCGGGTGCCGGCTTGCGCGGTCAGGCCGACGACCGTCAGAAGGTCGGCGACCGGCCAGGGGCGGCGGTAGCGCCGGTAGTAGCGGCCCAGATGCTCCAGGAGCTCGCCGACGCGCCACTTGCCGTGGTCACGCCAGGACTGGAGCACCACGCCGAGGCGGGAGCGCCACTGTTCGCCACCGCCGGCGGGATCGACTCCCAGGACCCGTACGTCTCCGGAAGAGCGCATCCGGAAGCCCTCGAGGATCTCGATCGTGGTGGTCTTGCCCGCCCCGTTGGGGCCGAGCAGAGCGAGGACCTCGCCGCGCCGGGCGGCGAAGGTCACGCCGGTCAGCACGTCTTTCGGCCCGTAGCGCATGTGGAGATCGTTGATGTCGATCACCCGCTCGCCGGCCGGCACCTCCGGGCCGGTCGTGAGCGCCCCCGCGAGAGTCATGTCCGGGACGTTATCAACGATATAGTAGATGTGCTACATAATTTTGCAGGTGTGCGGTGTCCGAAAAATTAACTTACCGAAATGGACGGATATGCCGGGAGTGAGCACCGTGGCGCGGCTCATTGGCGCGTGACGGTGATCGTGTTGATCGCCTCGGCTGGATACGCTGGTGCGATGGGGATCAAGCAGGTGAGGACGCTCACCACGACGCTGCCCTCGGTCACCTGGATTCCTATCGCCCGGGCGCATGCCGAGCGGGCCGACGAGATGACCGCGGGCCACCGTGCCCGCCGCGCCTCCGGCGAGAAGCACGCCATCGAGGACTTTCTGTACGACTACTACGGCACCCGGCCCTCGGTGCTGCGCCGATGGCACCCCGGGGTCGGCACCGGGCTGGCCCCGTCGCCGGCCGGGGTGGCCGAGCAGGCCTCGTGGAAGTTCTACATGACCTACCCGGACGGGGTGGTCACGCTCGACGAGGTCGCCTTCATGCACGCGCGCGGCGAGTCGGTGCGCTACATCCACGGCCTGCTGACGGCGACGGCGTCCCGCCCGGTCTTCTCCGGCTGCTTCGGCCTGCACGAGTGGGCCATGGTCTACCGCGACCGGGAGCACCGCCATCCGCTGCCCCTGCGGCTCGGCCAGGCCGAGACCGATCGAGTGGTCGAGGATCACCCGATCAGGTGTACGCATTTCGACGCCTTCCGCTTCTTCACCCCCGAGGCGGTCGGCCTCAACCGGCTCCAGCCCACCCGCGCGACCCAGGTCGACCTCGACCAGCCCGGCTGCCTGCACGCCGCGATGGACGTGCACAAGTGGGCGACCAAGCTCGGCCCCGCCGTCCCGGGCGCGCTGGCTCTCGACTGCTTCGCCCTGGCCGGCGACATCCGGCTGCTGGACATGCAGGCCAGCCCGTACGACCTGTCCTCGTACGGCTTCGACCCGGTCAAGATCGAGACCCCCGAGGGCAAGGCGGAGTACGTGGCCCGGCAGCGCGAGTTCGCCCGGCGCGCGGCCGCCCTGCGGGCCCGGCTCATCCGCGTCTGCGAAGAGCTGATGGGCCCGGAGGACGCCGCCCGCAACCGCGAGGCCGTCGCCCCGTTCAATCACCGCTGACCGGCCCCGCCCCGTTCGGCGGCCCGGCACCGCCGTCGAGCCCTTCGGGCGCCGGTCGCAGACCCGCGACCTGCACGAATATCGACCGCCGGTCCAGCGCGTCCCCGACGGCGTCGAGCTCGTAGCCGTCGAGCCACACCCAACCGGTGTAGGTCTGCCAGTCGTGCACCCGAATGACCCGGAACCGGATCGGCGTAGCGAATTGCACGCTCGCCGACCGGCCCACATCCAGCACATCCCCAGGCTGAGGCAGCATCACACAACCCTCACTCCACATCGGACTAGGCGTGCGACTATAGTTGCGAGACCAGTTGGCGCGCGTTGCCAGAAATCGGTCGTGAATTGGCAACACCCCGATGAAGGAGGAGCCGTGGAGACATTCGGCGAAATGGCCCGCAGATTGCGTGGCGACCGCTCTCTGCGGGAGGCGGCCCGCACCGCCCACATCGACCCGGGCCACCTCTCCCGCGTCGAGCGGGACCTGCGCCCACCGACCCCGGGGATCGCCCGCGCCCTGGACGACCTCTACGACGCCGAGGGCCAGCTGGTGACGCTGGCCGGCCTCTCCCCCGCCACCCGCCGCCTGATGTCCATCCTCGGCAAGCCCCTGGAGCTGTTCAGCTAGCGCGCAGGCGGGCGGCGGTGATCAGCATGGCGGCGGCGGTCAGGGCGCAGAGGGCGACCAGGACGTAGAGGACCGTGCGGTCGCCCAGGCCGAGGAGGGCAGCCAGGACGAGGATCACCGTGATGCTGGAGGTGAAGCTGCCGCCGGCGACGAGGGCGACGGTGAGGCGGGACGGGTTCACCGCTCGATTATCGGGGCAGAACGGGTCAATCCGTGGGGAAAGACCGGCGGTTCTGCTTCGTCTGGGCGCGGCGTTTCTTGCTGGCGATACGGCGTTCGACCGAGCCGCGGGACGGGCGCGTGGCCTTGCGCGCCTGCGGGGGCGGGGCGATCGCCGCGGCCACCAGGTGAGCCAGGCGCATGGCGGCCGCCTCGCGGTTGCGCAGCTGGGAGCGGAACTCGGAGGCCGTGATCGTCAGCACACCGTGCACCAGACGCCCCGACAGCGCCGCCATCGCCCGCTCCTTCAAGAAGGCGGGCAGGGCTTGGGAGCCGGCCAGATCCCAGGACAGCTCGACCCGGGAATCGGTGGTGTTAACACCCTGACCGCCCGGGCCGCTGGAGCGCGAGAAACGCCACGCGAGCTCAGCCGCCGGGATGCTCAGGCGGTCGTTCACGCGTACGTCCTCGGTCACGCAGGACAGCATGGCATCGGCCCGCGCGGACCGCCACGCGGTTATCGATCAAGAAAACGTTGACCCAGGGGGCAGTATGGGTGGGTGACGTCCCCAAGCGTGCCGGTTGTCACGACCGGCTATCCGTGGCCTATTGAAACCACGCGACTCGCCAACGGCCTGCGGGTCGTGGTGAGCGAGGACCGGACAGCACCGGTCGTCTGCGTCAATCTCTGGTATGACGTCGGCTCGCGGCATGAGCCGGCCGGGCAGACCGGTTTCGCGCATCTGTTCGAGCATCTGATGTTCGAGGGGTCGCAGCATGTGGCCAAGACCGAGCACATGCGTCTCGTGCAGGGCAACGGCGGGTCGTTGAACGCGACCACGAACCCGGACCGGACCAACTATTTCGAGACGATGCCGGCCGAGCATCTCGAGCTGGCCCTGTGGCTCGAGGCGGACCGGATGGGCGGGCTGGTGCCGGCGCTGACCCAGGAGACGCTGGACAACCAGCGTGAGGTGGTCAAGAACGAGCGCCGCCAGCGGTACGAGAACGTGCCGTACGGCGACGCCTGGCTGCGGCTGCTGGAGCTGCTGTACCCGGTGGGCCACCCGTACCACCACGCCACGATCGGGTCGATGGAGGATCTGAACGCGGCCGGCCTGGAGACGTTCAAGGCTTTCCATCAGCAGTACTACGCGCCCAACAACGCCGTGCTGACCGTGGCCGGGGACGCCGAGCCCAAGCAGGTGTTCGCGCTGGCCGAGAAGTACTTCGGGTTGTTGGAGCCGGTGCCCGGCATTCCCGCTGCGCCTAAGGGACATATCGGACAAGAATCCGCAAAACGCGAATTAGTCAAAGCCGCCGTCCCGGCGCCGAGGATCTACATCTCGCATCGGACGCACCCGTTCGGGACCAAGGGATACGACGCGATCACCGTGCTGGCCGCGGTGCTCGGCAACGGCCGGGGCAGCCGGCTCTACCAGCGGCTGGCCGACGGCAAGCGGATCGCCCAGCCCGACTACATCGGTTCGTACGGCGTCGACCTGGCCCACGCCCCGGCCCCGCTGATCATCACGGCCACGGCCAAGGACGGCGTGCCGGTCGAGGAGCTCGAGCAGGGCCTGGACGAGGTCATCGCGAGCCTGGTGTCCGAGCCGGTGACCGAGGACGAGCTGGCCCGGGCCAAGGCCCTGCTGACCACGGCCTGGTGGCGGCAGGTGTCCACGGTGGGCGGCCGGGCCGACACCCTGAGCCGCTACGCGACGCAGTTCGGCGAGGCCGAGGCGGCCGCGTACCGCCTGCCGCAGTGGCTCGCGGTCACCGCCGACGACGTGACCGAGGCCGCCGAGTTCGCATTGAAGCCCGAGTCGAGGGTCACCCTCACGTACGTCCCCGAGGAGCAACCATGACCCTTATCGCCACCCGTCCCGAGCCGGGCGAGGCCCGGCCGTACACGTTCCCGGACCTGCAGCGGGTCACCGTCGCCGGGGGCACGGTGATCGGCGCCCACATGCCCGGTCAGCTGCTGGCGACCGCGATGCTGATGCTCGACGCGGGCGCGGCCCGGGAGAGCCAGGGCCGTGAGGGCACCGCCACGGTGCTGGCCAAGTCGCTGGAGGAGGGCACGGCCCGGCGCGACTCCGCCGCGTACGCCATCGCGCTGGAGACCCTCGGGGCCGAGCTGGCCCCGTCGGTCGACTGGGACACGTTCCGGGTCGGGGTCTCGGCCCCGGTCCCGCAGCTGCTGGGGGCCGTGCGCCTGGCGGCCGAGGCCGCCCGCACCCCGAAGCTGGACCCGGCCGACGTCACCCGGGTGCGCGACGACGAGGTGACCGCGCTGCGGATGGACTGGGCCCAGCCCGGCCCGCGGGCCGACGCCGCGCTGCGGGCCGACCTGTTCGGGGTGGCCGAGCGCTTCGGCCGGCCGATGCACGGCGACCCCACTTCGGTGGCCGCCGTGACCGTGGACGACGTGCTCGCGTTCCACCAGAGCTGGATGCGCCGCCCGGGGGTGTTGCTGGTCGCGGGTGACCTGGACACGCTCGACCTGGCCGCGCTGGGTGAGGCCGCGTTCGCCGGCACCGAGGGTGACCCGCTGCCGGTCGAGGCCCCGCTGGGTGTGCCGGTGCGCGACCACCGCCGGATCATCCTGGTCGACCGGCCGGGCTCGGTGCAGTCGACGTTGCGGATCGGGCACCGCTCGGCCGAGCGGGCGACTCCCGACTACGTGCCGATGACGTTGGCCGCGACGGTGCTCGGCGGCGCCTTCACCTCGCGCCTGAACCACCTGATCCGCGAGGTCAAGGGCTACACGTACGGCATCCGGGGCTCGTTCGCGATGTCCCGCCGGTTCGGCCGGTTCGAGGTGGCGGCGGGGGTGCAGACGGCGGTGACCGTGCCGGCCATCGTCGACACGCTGGGCGAGATCGACCGCACCCAGCTCGACGGGGTGACCGAGGACGAGCTGGCGGTGGCCCGGTCGTGGCGGGCCGGTCAGCTCAGCGTGGAGATGCAGACGCCGGGCTCGATCGTCGGGGCGCTGAGCACGCTGGTGCTCTACGGCCTGCCCGACGACTACTACCCGCAGCTGCGCCGTAGCTACCTGGAGACGCCGCTGGCCGAGGTCTCCGCGGCCGCGGGCCGGCACCTGCACCCGCAGGGGCTGACGCTGGTGGTCGAGGGTGACGCCGCGGCCATCCGGGACGAGCTGGTGGCGGCCGGGATCGGCGAGATCGTGGACGCGGACATCTAACAGATCGTCGACGCTGACATCTAAATTGTGAGTTAGCGCGCGATCTCAGGGACCGGCAAGGTTGGCCCGCTAGTTTGGCCGCCATGACGATCACCACAACGCCGGCCGGGGTCCGGCCGGGTCGCCGGGTGAGGCGCACCGTGCTCCTCACCCTGCTGACCCTGCCGGGCCTGGTCTGGGCGGTCTTCCGGTCGCTCGGCTGGGAGCCCGGCTATGTCGTGATGGTGATGGCTTTCACGCCGTACGTGGCCGCGTGGACCCTGGTGCCGCTCATCGCGGCCCTGCTCGCCCGCAAGTGGTTGATCGCCGCCGCGGCCGCGCTCGCGGCCATCCTGCTGGGTGCCGCCGTCCTGCCGCGTGCGCTTCCCGATAAAGAGGGGGAAAGCGGCGTCCCGCTGACGGTCATGACGCTCAACACGTTCTTCGGGCGGGCCGACCCGGCGGCGGTGGTCAAGCTGGTCCGCGAGCACGACGTCGAGGTGCTGGCCGTGCAGGAGTTCACCCCGAAGGCGGCCGAGGGGCTGGCCGCGGCCGGCCTGGGCGATCTGCTGCCGTACAAGGCGCTGGCCGACGAGGTGGGCACGACCGGGTCCGGGCTCTACTCGAAATACCCGATGACCGGCGCCGGCTCGCAGCGGTTCAACGGCGACAACCTGCAGGAGGGCAACATGCAGGCGTACGCGACGATCCAGCCGCCCGGCGCGGCGGCGATCACCGTCGAGTCGGCCCACCCGCTCGCGCCGTACTCGAAGGAGGCCCTGCCCTCCTGGAAGGCCGATCTCGAGCAGGAGCCCCGGCCGGCCAGGAGCGGGACGCCGCGGATCCTGCTCGGCGACTTCAACTCGACCCTCGACCACGCCCCGCTGCGCGACCTGATCGCCGACGGCTACCGGGACGCGGCCGACGCCGCCGGTAAGGGCTTGATCGGGACCTGGGGGCCGTACGACGGCAAGCCGATCCCGCCGGTCACCCTCGACCACGTGTTGGTCGACGAACGGATGGGGGTACGTGATGTTCAGGTGCACGGCGTCGACGGCAGCGACCACCGCTCCGTAATCGCGTTTGTCACTGTGCCGGCAGCGCAAGCGTGACGGCTGGGATAGCACTACGACGAAAGGCCGCGCCGACCGTGCTCCTCTGGCTTCTCATCCTGCCCGGCCTGATCTGGGCGGTCGTCCGCCTCGGGGGCTGGGAACGCGGCCCGCTGGTGCAGCTGTTCGCCTTCACCCCGTACATCGCGGCCTGGTCCTGGCTTCCCGCCGTGTTCGCCCTGGCCACCCGTCGCTGGACGGTCGGCGGCGTCGCGCTCGTGGCCGCAGCCCTGCTGACCGTGGCCGTCCTGCCGCGCGCGCTGCCGAGCCGGGACCGCGGTCCGCAGCAGGGCGTGAAGCTGACCGTGATGACCAGCAACATGCTCTTCGGGGCGGCCGATCCAGCCACGATCGTCAAGCTGGTCAGCGAGCGGGACATCGACGTGCTGGTCGTGCAGGAGTTCACCCCGCAGGGCCGGGAGGCGCTGGCCGCGGCCGGGCTGGGCGCTCTCCTGCCGTACTCGTCACTGGCCGACGAGCCGGAGGCCGACGGCTCGGGGGTCTACTCACGCTTTCCGATCACCGAGGTGGGGGCCAAGCGGAACGGCGGCGGCTTCATGCAGGCGTACGCGACGGTGCACGCCCCCGGCGCGCGGCCGGTGAGCGTGACCTCGGCCCACCCGATCGCCCCGTACGCCCAGTCGATCCTCGGCCAGTGGCGCGAGGATCTGCTGGCCGAGCCGTACGCCGACACGAGCGAGACGCCGCGGATCCTGCTCGGTGACTTCAACGCCACGCTCGACCACACCCCGTTGCGGAAGCTGATCTCGCACGGCTACCGGGACGCGGCCGACGCCACCGGCAAGGGCCTGGCCGGCACGTGGGGTCCGTACGACGGCAAGCCGCTCCCGCCCGTCACCATCGACCATGTGCTGGTGGACGAGCGGATCGGCGTCCGCGACGTCAGCGTGCAGGGCATTCCCAAGAGCGACCACCGCGCCATCGTGGCCGAGCTGATGCTGCCCGAGGCGGCCTGATGGCCGTCACCACCCGTCTGACCGAGGAGACGGACGCGGCCGAGGTGGCGGCCCTGCTGCGGGAGAACCGCGACTTCCTCGAGCCGTGGGAGCCGGTGCGCCCGCCCGAGTTCTTCACCGACGACGGCCAGCGGCGCCTGATCCGGGAGACCCTCCGGCAGTACGAGGCCGGCGTCACCCTCCCGCACGTGATAGTCGACGAGGGCCGGATCGTCGGCCGGATCATGCTCACCGCCATCGCCCGCGGCCCGTTCGAGTCGTGCCACCTCGGTTATTGGGTGGCCGCCGCGGCCAACGGGCGCGGGGTGGCGTCGGCCGCGGTGGGCCGGGTCGCCGGTCTGGCCTTCGGCGAGCTCGGCCTGCACCGGATCGAGGCGGGCACGCTGGTGCACAACGCGGCCTCGCAGAAAGTGCTGGAGCGCAACGGGTTCCGCCGCTTCGGGCTGGCCCCGCGCTACCTGAGGATCGCCGGCGAGTGGCAGGACCACGTCCTGTTCCAGTTGCTGGCCGACGAATATTCGGATGCCGGCCGGAGCGGGCGGCCCTAGCATCGGCGGCATGAACTTCGGTCAGCAGCTGACGACGCCGGGACGACCCGGCGCGCGCTGACCACTGCCCCGGGCGAGATGCCCGGGGCTTTTTCGGGGTTGTCTCGCCCGGGCCGAGAACCCGAAGGAGACCCCGAAATGATCGTCGACCACCGCCGGCTCGGCCGCGAGCTGGACCTGTTCGACTCCGACCCGCTGATCGGCGCCGGCCTGCCGTTCTGGCTGCCCGGCGGGGCCGCCGCCCGCCACGCGGTCGAGTCCTACCTGTACGAATTGGAGCGCCGGGCCGGTTATCAGCACGTGCACTCCCCCGCGCTCGGCAAGCGCCAGATGTACGAGTTGTCGGGCCACTGGCGCAATTACGCGGAGGACATGTACCCGGCGATGCGCATCGGCGGGGACGAGCTGGTGCTGCGGCCCAGCCAGTGCCCGCACCACGCGCTGATCTTCAAATCGCGCCAGCGGTCGTACCGGGACCTGCCGCTGCGCATCGCCGAGCTGGGCCCGATGTACCGGGCCGAACGCTCGGGGGTGATCGGCGGCCTCGGCCGGGTGCGGTCCATCCAGCTCAACGACTCGCACGTCTTCTGTGCCGAGGATCAGGTCGCGGCCGAGGTGGCCGAGGTGCTGCGGCTGATGCGGCAGGCGCACGCCGCGCTCGGTTTCGAGCCCTCGTCCTACCGGCTCTCGCTGCGCGGCGAGGGCGGTAAATACTCCGGCGACGACGCCATGTGGGCCAAGGCGGAGGCCCTGCTGCGCGAGGGGCTCGAGGGCGTCGACTTCGTCGAAGCGCCCGGGGAGGCCGCGTTCTACGGGCCGAAGATCGACGTGCAGATCATCGACCCGGCCGGCCGGGAGTCCAGCCTGGCCACCATCCAGGTCGACTTCCACCAGCCGGCGGCCTTCGACCTGGAGTACGCGGACGCGAACGGCGGCCGCTCGCGCCCGGTCATGGTGCACCGCAGCCTCGTCGGCTCGATGGAGCGGCTCTTCGGGCACCTGATCGAGGTGCACGGCGGGGCCTTCCCGGTCTGGTACGCGCCGGTGCAGCTGGCCGTCCTGCCGGTGGCCGAGGATCAGGCGCCGGCCGCCTCGGCCGCGGCCGCCGCCGCGATCGAGGCCGGATTGCGGGTCGAGGTGCACCACGAGGGGTCGATCGGGGCGCGCATCCGGGCCGCGGCCGAGCGCAAGATCCCGTACGCCGGGGTGATCGGCCGCCGGGAGGCGCCGGACGGCCTGATCGCCCTGCGGCATCGCGACGGCAGTCAACTGGACGCGATGCCGCTGGCCGCGGCGATCGAGGTGATCAGCGACGCCGCGCGTCCACCTCGATCTCGATGAGCATCCGCGGGTCCGCCAGGCCGCACACCTGCATGGTGGCGGCCGGGCGGACATCGCCGAAGTACTTGCGCAGCACCGGCCAGCACGGCTCGAAGTCCTCGCGGTTCGGGAGGAGGTAGCGAACCCGCACGACGTCGGTGAAGTAGCAACCGGCCTCGGCCAGCGCGGCGCCGATGTTGCGCAGACACTGCTCGGCCTGCTCGGCGACGTCCTCCGAGATCGACATCGTCGAGTAGTCGAAGCCGGTGGTGCCGGAGACGTACACGCGGTCGCCGTCGACCACCGCGCGGGCGTAGCCGATCTGCTCCTCGAACGCCGAGCCGGAGAAGATCCTCACTTCGCCTCGGCCAGGCCGTACGTCAGCGCGTCGACCAGGGCCACCCAGGACGCCTCGATGATGTTCTCGTGCACGCCGACCGTGGTCCAGTCGCGTTCGCCGTCACCGGTCTCCAGCAGCACCCGGGTCACCGCGTTGGTGCCGTGGGTGCCCTCCAGGATCCGTACCTTGAAGTCGCTCAGCTCGAAGGTCTTCAGCTGCGGGTAGTGCGCGGTCAGGGCGGCCCGCAAGGCCTCGTCGAGCGCGTTGACCGGGCCGTTGCCCTCGGCCGTGGCGATCACCCGCTCGCCGTTCACACGGACCTTGACGGTGGCCTCGGAGACCACGGCGCCGTCCTCGCGGTGCTCGACCTGCACCCGGTACGTCTCCAGGCCGAACGGGCGGGTCAGGCCCGCCCCGGGCAGCTCGCCCCGCACCAGCAGCTCGAACGAGGCGTCGGCGGCCTCGAACGACCAGCCTCCCGCCTCCAGTTCCTTCACCTTGCGGGTGATCGCCGACAGGGTGTCCGGATGGCCGGCCAGGTCGATCCCGAGCTCGCGGCTCTTGAGCTCGATGCTGGCCCGGCCGGCCATCTCGGTCACCAGGATCCGCATGTCGTTGCCCACAACCGCCGGGTCGACGTGGTTATAGAGCAGCGGATCCACCTTGATCGCGCTCGCGTGCAGCCCCGCCTTGTGAGCGAAGGCGGCGGCCCCGACATAAGCCTGGTGGGTGTCGGGGGCGATATTGGCGATCTCGGCGAGCGCGGTCGAGACCCGCGTCGCCTTCTCCAGGCAGCCCTCCGGTAGGACCGGCAGCCCGAGCTTGAGTTGCAGGTTGCTGACCACGGCGAACAGGTCGGCGTTGCCGGGCCGCTCGCCGTAGCCGTTGGCCGTGCACTGGAAGTGCTTGACGCCCGCCTCGACCGCGGCCACCGTGTTGGCCACCGCGCACGAGGTGTCGTTCTGGCAGTGGATGCCGAGCTTGTCGGCCGGGACGCCGGTGCGCTCGACGACCTCGTGGACCGCCTTGGTGATCATCGAGGGCAGCATGCCGCCGTTGGTGTCGCACATGACGACCCGCTCGGCGCCGGCATCGATGGCCGTCCTGACCACGCTGGCGGTGTACGCGGGGTCGTAGCGGAAGCCGTCGAAGAAGTGCTCACAGTCGACGAACGCGCGGCGGCCGCTGGCCACCAGATGCTCGACGGTGTCGCGGACCATGGCCAGGTTCTCGTCGCCGGTCGTGCGCAGGGCCCGCTCGACGTGGCGGATGTCGCTCTTGGCGACCACGCAGACGACCGGGGTCCCGGCGTCGAGCAGCGCCTGCACCTGGGGGTCCTCTTTCGCCGTGGCCCCGGCCTTCCGGGTGGCGCCGAAGGCGACCAGGACGGCGTTCTTCAGGTCGAGCTCGGTCTTGGCCCGCTCGAAGAACTCGGTGTCCTTGGGCATCGCGCCGGGCCAGCCGCCCTCGATGAAGCCCACGCCGAACTCGTCGAGCAGCTTCGCGACCGCCAGCTTGTCGGCGACCGAGTAGCTGATCCCCTCCCGCTGCCCGCCGTCGCGCAGCGTGGTGTCGAAGACCTGGTACTCCATGACGCTTCCCTTCCGAGGATTTTTCCCGGCCCAACAAAAAGACCCCCCGCGGATGCGGGAGGTCTGCGCGTCGGCGAGTCGTCAGCCGGCGCGCTAGGTGCCAATAATCAGCACGGTGTGGGTCACGTAGCGAAGTGTGCCACGTACCGCTTTTGCTGGGACAAGAAATCCACCAGCTGGGACGCGGTCACCCGAGAGAGGGATCGACAGCGCGGGCTAGGTTGGGGTGGTGGCTGTGGACCAGTACCCCCGGAATCTTGGCTTCTCCGCTATCTACAACTTCAGGGACGTCGGCGGCTATCAGGGCCTCGACGGCCGGACGGTGCGCTGGCGGCGGCTGTTCCGCTCGGACAACCTGCACCGGCTCGGCGAGGCCGACGCCGCGGCTTTCTCGTCTTTGGGCCTCCGCACGGTCATCGATCTGCGGCGACCGCACGAGATCGAGAAGTTCGGCCGGGTCTCGGAGGACCACGGTCTCGACTACCACAACATCGTGCTCAAGCACATCGATTGGGAAGAGGTCGACCACCCCGACGACGTGGTCCACGAGCGCTGGCTGGCCGATCGCTACCTGGACTTCGCCGAGACCGGGCGCGACGGCCTGCTCGAGTCGCTGCGGCTGATCGCCGACCCGGCCGCGGCCCCGGTGATCGTGCACTGCATGGCCGGCAAGGACCGTACGGGCACGGTCTGCGCCCTGACCCTCTCCCTGCTCGGCGTCTCCGACGCGGACATCACCGCCGACTACGCGCTGACCACGACCGCGATGGCCCGGCTGACCGAGTACCTGCTGAAGACCAACCCCGAGGCGGTCCAGGGCAACGAGCACATGTTCGACTCCCCGCCCGAGGCCATGCAGCTCTTCCTCGACGACCTGCGCACCCGCCACGGCTCGATCGAGAACTTCGCCCGCGACCTCGGCCTGACCGACACCGAGCTCACCTCGATGCGCGCCCACCTGCTCACCCCGTAGCGGCCTCCCACCACCTCAGGTTGGCCGCGGCCTGGGCCACCGGCTCGATGAGCTCCCAGCCCTCGGTCACCCGGGCGTCGCGGACACGCCAGATCTCGGCCACGGCGATCGCCGGGCCGGCCGGCAACCCCCGGCGGGAGTGCATGATCACGCAGTCGCCGTCGGCCAGGAAATGCTCGATCTCCACCTGGAGACCGGCGGTCGGTCCCAGCGAGGCGGCCACGGCGGCCAGCCACTCGGTCTTGTCCCGGTCGGGCAGGCCGGGACGGTGGTGGACGAAGTCGTCACTCAGGAACGGGGCGAGACCCGCAGCATCGCCCGTCTCGAGCAGGGTGGTCAGGGCCTTCTGGACGATGTCCTTGTTGGTCATGCCGGAAGTGTCGCGGCGGCCGCGGCGGGTTGTCGATGACATCGGAGTTCATGGCGCTCGGCCCCACGATCAGTACGCTGCATGAGCGTGTACACCGTGGGTGAGCTTCTGCGGCAGTGGCGGCAGCGCCGCGGCGTCAGCCAGCTCGATCTGGCCATCGCCGCCGATGTGTCGGCCCGGCATGTCAGCCTGGTCGAGACCGGCAAGTCAAGGCCGAGCGCCGAGATGGTGCTCCGGCTGGCCGGGCAGCTCGACGTGCCGCTGCGTGACCGGAACCGGCTGCTGCTCGCGGCCGGTTTCGCGCCCCGCTACGCCGAACGCCCCCTCGACGACGACGCTCTGCGGGCGGCCCGGGACGCGGTCCGGCGGGTGCTGCGGGCGCACGAGCCCTATCCGGCGCTGGCCTTCGACCGCCGGTGGAACATCGTGACGGTCAACCGCGCGGTCGAGCCGTTCTTCGCCCGGGTGGACCCCGAGCTGCTCGAGCCCCCGGTCAACCTCGTCCGGCTGGGGCTGCATCCGCGCGGGCTGGCCGCGCTGGTGGTCAACCTCGACGACGTACGGGCCGTCTTCCGCGCCCGGATCGCACGCCAGCTCGCCGCCGCGCCCGACCCCGAGCTGACCGCCCTGTACGAGGATCTCCTGGCCGAAGGGGGAACGCCGAGCGGCGGGCACGACGTCGTGATCCCCATGGTGCTGCGGGTCGACGGGCGGGAGCTGCGGCTCTTCTCCACCATCACCACGTTCGGCACGCCGATGGACATCACCCTGGACGAGGTGGCCATCGAGTCGTACTACCCGGCCGACGAACAAAGCGCCGCCTTCTTCGCGTGAGCCGAAGGCGGCGCCTGAACCGTCAGAGGACGCGGTGGACCCAGCCGAACGGGTCCTCGGCGCGGCCGCGCTGGATGTCGACGAGCTGCTTGCGGATGCCGGTGGTGACCGGGCCGGTGCCGCCGTCGCCGACGGTGAACTCGGCGTCGGCGCTCTTGACCACGCCGATCGGCGTGATGACGGCCGCGGTGCCGCAGGCGAAGGCCTCGCGGATCGCGCCGGAGGCGGCGCCGGCGCGCCACTCGTCGAGGCTGACCGGGCGCTCCTCGACCTTGCGGCCGGCCCGCCCGGCCAGCTTGATGACCGAGTCGCGGGTGATGCCGGGCAGGATGGTCCCGGTCAGCGGCGGGGTCACCAGCGTGCCGTCGTCGAGGACGAAGAAGACGTTCATGCCGCCGAGCTCGTCGATGTACTTGCGCTCGATCGCGTCGAGGTAGACGACCTGGTCGCAGCCGTTCGCGATCGCCTCGGCCTGGGCCGACAGGCCGGCCGCGTAGTTGCCGCCGCACTTGGCCGCGCCGGTGCCGCCGGGCGCGGCCCGGGTGTAGTCGGGCGTCACCCAGAGCGAGACCGGCTTGACGCCGCCCGAGAAGTACGGGCCGGCGGGCGAGGCGATGACCAGGTAGAGGTATTCCATGGCGGGGCGCACGCCCAGGAAGACCTCGCTCGCGTAGGCGAACGGGCGCAGGTAGAGGCTGCCCTCCTCGCCCTCCGGGATCCACTGCCGGTCGGCCTTGATGATCTCGCGCAGCGAGCCCAGGAACGTCTCGACGGGCAGGGTGGGCATGGCCATCCGCTTGGCCGACTCGGCGAAACGGGCCGCGTTGGCGTCCGGGCGGAACATCGCGACGCCGCCGTCGGGCAGCGTGTACGCCTTCAGACCCTCGAAGATCTCCTGGGCGTAGTGCAGCACCGCCGAGGCCGGGTCCATCGGGATCGGCGCGCGGGCCTCGACCCGGTGGTCGTACCAGCCTTTGCCGTCCGCGTAGCGCACGGTGACCATGTGGTCGGTGAAGATGCGGCCGAAGCCGGGGTTGGCGAGCAGCGCGGCGCGCTCGGCGTCGCCCACGGGTGCCGGGTTCGGACGGATCTCGAAATCGAGGATGTCACCACCACTCATGACAGGTGGACCTGCTTTCTCTACAAAGATTTAGGCATGCGGAAGCACCCGTAGTGCTTCAAGAATCTACCCCGAACGGTCGTTAAAACGGAGACCGCGGGTGAGAGATCCGCCGTAGCAGATCAGGGAGTGACGAGAATCAGAGGGCCGCGGCGACGTGGTCGCCGACTTCGGCGGTACGCAGCGGCGCGCCCGCGGTGCGGGACGCGACCTCGGCCGCGACCGCCTCGGATACTCGCCGGGCCTCGTCGTGGTGGCCCAGGTGCTCCAGGAGCAGCGAGGCCGAGAGGATGGCGGCCGCCGGGTCGGCGATGCCCTGGCCGGCGATGTCCGGCGCCGAGCCGTGCACGGGCTCGAAGGTCGACGGGTACTTGCGCTCCGGGTTGACGGAGCCGCTGGCCGCCATGCCGATGCCGCCGGTAACGGCCGCGGCGATGTCGGTGAGGATGTCACCGAAGAGATTGTCGGTCACCACCACGTCGAACCGCTGCGGGTTGCTGACCATGAACATGCTGGCCGCGTCGATGTGCTGGTACTCGGTGGTGATGTCGGGGAACTCGGCCGCGACGGCGTTGAAGGTGCGCGCCCAGAGGCTGCCGGCCTTGGTCAGCACGTTCGTCTTGTGGACGAGGGTGACGTGGCGGCGGTCGCGGCGCTGGGCCCGGGCGAAGGCGTCACGGACGACCCGCTCGACGCCGTGCCGCGTGTTCAGGCTCTCCTCGGTCGCGATCTCGGCCGGGGTGTCCTGGTGCAGGACGCCGCCGGCGCCGACGTAGAGGCCCTCGGTGCCCTCGCGGACCACGACCATGTCGATCTCGCCGGGCTTCACGCCGGCCAGCGGGCTGGTGGTGCCGGGCCAGAGCTTGGAGGGGCGCAGGTTCACGTACTGGTCGAAGTCGAAGCGGAGCTTGAGCAGCAGGCCGCGCTCGAGGACGCCCGGCGGGACGCTGGGGTCGCCGATGGCGCCGAGCAGGATGGCGTCGTGGCCGGCCAGCTCGTCCTCGACGGACTGCGGGAGGACCTCGCCCGTACGGTTGTAGAAGCGGGCGCCGAGGTCGTAGTCCTGGAACTCCGCACCCGGGAGCACGGCCTCGATGACCTTGCGAGCCTGCGCGGTCACCTCGGTACCGATGCCGTCGCCGGCCACCACCGCGATCCGCGCCACGCTCACGTTCTGCTCCTCAAGTCGGGTACCTCTGAGAGGCTAACCCGCCCGTCCCGATCTTCGGTAAGCCAGTCCCACTTAATGGGCCCCATCCCACCACCCCGCCGCCACCCTTGTTCAGACTAAAGGCTGCCTGAACACCAACAGCCCCCGGGATCGCGGCAAACGATCACGGGGGCTGTTGCGACGAGTACGCGTGGCTCGGTCCCGCCGAATGTAACTCAACCGCACGGACGGTAGCGGACACGTCACCCGAAGACGGGCCCACCAACGCCTCACGGCAGGCCCAACGCTAGCGATGCGGACTAAAGACGCGCAAGACGCATCCCCCGCGTGTCGGGAACGTAGTTCGCAAGCGCCGGATGGCAGCATGCGCCGGGTGAGTTTCGACCTCGTGGTGTGGGCGATGGACCAGACGGACCTGCCGGACGCCGTGCGGGCCGCCAACGCGCGCTGTGCGCGCGGCGAGCACCCGCAACGCCCGGCCGACCCGCGTGTCGTCGCCTTCTATGACGCCCTGACCAGTGATTATCCCGACCGTGGCCCGCGCGCCTCGGCGCCCGGCTCACCCTGGGCGCACGCCCCGCTGCATGCTGCGGCCGACCACATCCAGATGAGGCTGGACGAGAACTGCCCGGACGTCGTGCTCGAGACGATCGAGCGGCTGGCCGCCGAGCTCAACCTGGATCTGCTCGACCTGCAGGACGGCACGGTCTATCCGCCGCCGGTCAGGAGCCGTTGATCCGGAGATCCACGACGTGGCCGCGGCTCGAGCCGAGGGCGGAAGCCACGGTGGAGAGCAGCTCGGCGTCGACCGAGGAGTCCACGGTCAGCGTCATCAGGGCCTCGCCGCCGGCCGTGCGGCGGGCCACCTGCATGGCCGCGATGTTCACGCCGGTCTCGCCGAGGATGGTGCCGATCGCGCCGACCACGCCCGGCCGGTCGCTGTAGCGGAAGAACAGCAGCACCCCGTCGGCGTTCAGGTCGAGGTCGAAGTCGTCGACGCCGGTCAGCTTGGCGATCTCCCGGGCGCCGGTGACGGTCAGCGTGCCGGACACGCTGACCCGCCGGCCGTCGGGCAGGGCGCCGAGCACGGTCACCAGGTTCTGGTGTTCGCAGGGCTCGTCGCTGACCACCAGCTCGACCTCGACGCCGCGGTCGGCCGCCAGCTGGGGCGCGTTCACGTAGGTCACCCGCTCGTCCACGACCGCGGTGAACAGCCCCTTGGTGGCGGCCAGGCGGAGCACCGCCACGTCGTGGGAGACGATCTCACCGCGTACCTCCACGGTGACGCTGGCCGCGACGCCCCCGGCCACCGCGGTGAAGACCTTGCCGAGCTTCTCGGCCAGCGACAGCAGCGGCCGTACGTCCTCGTCGACCACCCCGCCGGCCTGCACGTTGACCGCGTCCGGGACGAACTCGCCGTCGAGCGCGAGCTTGACGCTGCGGGCCACGGAGAGACCGGCCTTGTCCTGCGCCTCGGCGGTCGACGCGCCGAGGTGCGGGGTCGCCACGACGTTGTCGAAGGACAGCAGCGGCGACGAGGTGAGCGGCTCGGTCACGAAGACGTCGAGCCCGGCCCCCGCCACCCGGCCGTCCCGCAGCGCGGCGACCAGGGCGGCCTCGTCGATCAGCCCGCCCCGGGCCGCGTTCACGATCCGTACGCCGGGCTTGACCAGAGCCAGCTCCTTCTCCCCGATCAGCCCGGTCGTCTCGGGCGTGCGGGGCAGGTGCACCGAGATGAAGTCGCTCTCCCGGAGCAGTTCATGCAGACCCACCAGCCGTACGCCCAGTTGGGCCGCCCGAGCCGGCTGGACATACGGGTCGTACGCGATGAGCCGGGTCCCGAAGGCGGCCATGCGCTGGGCGAACAGCACGCCGATGCGGCCGAGCCCGACCACCCCGACGGTCTTGCCCTGCACCTCGACCCCGGTGAAACGCGAGCGCTCCCACCGGCCCGCCCGGAGCGCCGTCGCGGCCGGGACCGTGTGCCGGGCCACCGTGAGCAGCAGCGCGATCGCCTGCTCGGCGGCCGAGACGATGTTGCTGGTCGGCGCGTTGACCACCAGGACGCCCCGGGCCGTGGCCGCCGCGACGTCGATGTTGTCGAGCCCGACGCCGGCCCGCGCCACCACGCGCAGCCGCGCCCCGGCGGCCAGCACCTCGGCGTCGACCTTGGTGGCGCTGCGGACGATCAGCGCGTCCGCCTCGGCCACGGCCGTCAGCAGCGCGTCCCGGTCGGCGCCGTCGACCGCCCGCACGTCGTAGTCGTGGGCCAGGACGCTGACACCGGACGGAGCTAGCTCCTCGGCGACCAGGACGACGGGTGCCATGCGTCTCCATCCATCGCGGACTGTCGATGCCCGCGATGGTAATCGCTAAGCGACCCTGCGTGGTATCGAGGCCCGGTCGATGGGAGGGGCCGAGGGCCGGCCGGTCATCGCGAGGCCGTCCGGCTGGCGGAAGCTGAGCGCCTCGGCGTCCAGCGCGTCGTAGAGAAGGTCCAGGTCGAGCGTGCCCACCGGCGGGTAGACGCGCTCGCGGGGCGGCTCCTGGCCGATCTCCAGGGCGCCCTGCTCGACCATGAACTCGAGGATGGCCTGGCGGACCGAGGGCAGCGTCACCGGCGAGTGGTAGAGGACGTTGAGGGCCTGCATGCGCATGCCCTGCACGTGCTCCTCGCCCTTGTTGTCGTGGAAGTGCGGGTTACGGGTCTCGACCTGCAGCACCGGCACCGAGCTGGCCATCACGTCGGCGTCGGTGCTCTCCAGGACGCCGCCGAACTGCTCGAACAGGTCCAGGTACTCGTACGGCTCGACGGCGAAGCCACCGGCCAGCCGGAGCTTCAGCCCCAGGTCGAGGGTCATCGCGTGCTCACCGGCGTTGCCGGTGGCGATCACCTCGGTGCCGAAGCCGGAGTACTCGGCCAGGAAGCGGTTGAGCCACTCGTTGGTGATCTGCGAGCTGCGGCCCTTGCGGCTGAAGAAGAGCCGGCCGTCGCGGAGCTTCGGCTTGGAATGCCAGGAGATCCGGACCATGGCGTACGGGGAGTCGGCCATCTGCAGCCCGGCCGCGTAGACCTTGCAGTACTCGTGCACCGAGCCCGGCACGTAGTTGTCGGCGTCGACGTAGCCGATGTACTTGCGGCCGGTCATCGCGGCCAGCGCCAGGCCGAGCAGCATGGCCTCGCCCTTGCCGGCCCGCACGAGCCCGTCGTCGTCGATCAGCTCGGGCATGCCGGCCGCCTTGACGGCCGCCGCCACCCCGGGATCGCGCTGATGCACCGTGATCGCCGAGCGCCCGGCCAGGCGGCAGAATTGCTCGACCGTCTGCGCCTCGATCTCGTACCGGTCGACCGGCTGCCGGTCGCTGTTCGACACGAGCACGATAAGACAGTCGTGCGGAATGCCGGAGAGAACACCCTCGATGACGGACCGTGTCTCGTTCATGCACGGAACGACAACCACCATTTGCGATTCGATTTCGCGCAAGGCCTCCGAGCGGCCGGAGTCCAGCTCGATGACCCTCTGGAGCTCGTGGATCCGGACCGCTCCGAAACGCTCGCTCCGGAAAGAATCACCCAGTCTCATGTCGCGAGGTTACCCGCGTGAGTCCCTATTGGTATGACCGCACGTAAATGCCACGTAACAGAGCTGTTTCCGAATAAGAAATAGCCCGGCCCCGTTAAAGGGCCGGGCTATTTCGGGCCTGAATCAGGCGGTCTCGGTGATGGGCCGGTCGACCCAGCTCATCATGTCGCGCAGCTTGCGGCCGGTGACCTCGACCGGGTGGTTGGCCCCCTGCTCGCGGTACTTGGTCAGCAGCGGACGTCCGTTGTCGTCGTCCTCGATCAGCTGGCGGGTGAACTCGCCGGACTGGATGTCGGCCAGGATCCGCTTCATCTCCGCCTTGGTCTCGGCGTTGATGACCCGCGGGCCGCTGACGTAGTCACCGAACTCGGCGGTGTCCGACACCGAGTAGCGCATGCGGGAGATGCCGCCCTCGTACATCAGGTCGACGATCAGCTTGAGCTCGTGCAGGCACTCGAAGTACGCGATCTCCGGGGCGTAGCCGGCCTCGGTCAGCACCTCGAAGCCGGTCTGGACCAGGGCCGCGGTGCCGCCGCAGAGCACGGCCTGCTCGCCGAAGAGGTCGGTCTCGGTCTCCTCCTTGAAGGTGGTCTTGATGACGCCCGCGCGGGCCCCACCGATCGCCTTCGCGTAGGAGAGGGCGAGCGCGAGGCCCTCGCCGGTCGGGTCCTGCTCGACGGCGACGAGACACGGCACGCCCTTGCCGTCCACGTACTGGCGGCGGACCAGGTGACCCGGGCCCTTGGGGGCGACCATGGCCACGGTCACGTCGGCCGGCGGCTTGATGAGCTCGAACCGGATGTTGAGGCCGTGGCCGAAGAAGAGCGCCTTGCCCGCGGACAGGTGGGGCGCGATCGACTCGGCGTAGATCTTGCGCTGCGCGGTGTCCGGCGCCAGCAGCATGATCACGTCGGCCCAGGCCGACGCCTCGGCCGGCGTCTTGACCTCGAGGCCCTGCTCCTCGGCCTTGGCCCGGCTCTTGGAGCCCTCCTTGAGGCCGACCACCACCTCGACGCCCGAGTCACGCAGCGACAGCGAGTGGGCGTGGCCCTGGCTGCCGTACCCGATCACGGCGACCTTCTTGCCCTGGATGATCGAGAGGTCGGCGTCGTCGTCGTAGAAAACTTCCGCGGTCATTCTTCTGCAATCCTTCTTGGTTACGCAGCCCGGAGGGCTGGGCCGGTGGTGATGGAGCGGGAGCCGCGGCCGATGGCCACGAGGCCCGACTGGACCATTTCCTTGATGCCGTACGGCTCGAGGTCGCGCAGCAACGCGTCCAGCTTGTCGGGGTTACCCGTGGCCTCGATGGTGAGGGTGTCCGGAGCGACGTCGATCACCCTGGCCCGGAACAACTCGACCGTCTCGAGCACCTGGCTGCGCTGCGCGCGATCGGCGCGCACCTTGACCAGCAGGAGCTCGCGCTGGACCGACTGCTGCGGGTCCAGCTCCACGATCTTGAGGACGTTCACCAGCTTGTTGAGCTGCTTGGTCACCTGCTCCAGGGGTGAGGAGTCGGCGTTGACCACGATCGTGATGCGGCTGACGTCCGGGTTCTCCGTCTCGCCGACCGCCAGGGAGTCGATGTTGAAGCCGCGCCGGGAGAAGAGGCCGCTGACGCGCGCGAGCACGCTGGGCTTGTTCTCCACCAGCACCGAAAGAGTGTGCCGATTCATCAGAGGTCGTCCTCTTCGAAGGCCGGGCGAACGTCCCGGGCGAACAGAATCTCGTCGTTGCTGGTGCCGGCCGGGACCATCGGCCACACCATGGCGTCCTTGCCGACCGTGAAGTCGATGACCACCGGAGCGTCGTTGATCTCCATGGCCTGCTTGATGATCTTGTCGACGTCGTCCTTCGACTCGCACCGCAGGCCGATGCAGCCCAGCGCCTCGGCCAGCTTCACGAAATCCGGGATGCGGTGCTTGTGCGTGCCGAGCTCGGTGTTGGAGTAGCGGCCCTCGTAGAACAGGGTCTGCCACTGCCGGACCATGCCCAGGTTGCCGTTGTTGATCACGGCGATCTTGACCGGGATGCCCTCCAGGGCGCAGGTCGCGAGCTCCTGGTTGGTCATCTGGAAGCAGCCGTCGCCGTCGATCGCCCAGACCGGGGTGTCCGGCTTGCCGACCTTGGCGCCCATCGCCGCCGGCACCGCGTAGCCCATGGTGCCCGCGCCGCCCGAGTTGAGCCAGGTGGCCGGCTTCTCGTACTTGATGAACTGCGAGGCCCACATCTGGTGCTGGCCCACGCCGGCCACGTAGATCGCGTCCGGCCCGACCAGCTCGCCGATCCGCTCGATCACGTACTGCGGGGCCAGCGAGCCGTCATCCGGCTCGTCGTAGCCCAGCGGGTAGCGCTCGCGCAGGTCGTTCAGCGTGGCCCACCACGACTCGTACCGGCCCGGCTCGGGCGACGAGGCCGAGACCGCGGCGATCAGCTCGTCGATCACGTGCCGGGCGTCACCCACGATCGGGACGTCGGCGTGCCGGTTCTTGCCGATCTCGGCCGGGTCGATGTCGGCGTGCACGACCTTGGCGTCCGGCGCGAACGAGTCGAGCCGGCCGGTCACCCGGTCGTCGAAGCGGGCGCCCAGCGTGATCAGCAGGTCGCTCTTCTGCAGCGCGTACACCGCCGGGACCGTGCCGTGCATGCCGGGCATGCCCAGGTGCTGCGGGTGCGAGTCGGGGAAGGCGCCGAGCGCCATCAGCGTGGTGATGACCGGGATGCCGGTCATCTCGGCCAGCTTCTTCAGCCCGTCGGTGGCGCCGGCCTTGAGCACGCCGCCACCCACGTAGAGCACCGGGCGCTTGGCCGCGGCGATCAGCCGGGCCGCCTCGCGGATCTGCTTGCCGTGCGGGTGCAGCGTCGGCCGGTAACCGGGCAGGTCGAGCGTCGGCGGCCAGGTGAAGGTGGTCTGCGCCTGCAGCACGTCCTTCGGGATGTCGACCAGGACCGGGCCCGGGCGGCCGGTGGCGGCCAGGTGGAACGCCTCGGCCAGGATCCGCGGCAGCTCCTCCGGGGTCTGCACCAGGAAGTTGTGCTTGGTGATGGGCAGCGTGATGCCCTGGATGTCGGCCTCCTGGAAGGCGTCCGTGCCGATCGCCGGGCGGGCGACCTGGCCGGTGATCGCGACGATCGGCACCGAGTCCATGTAGGCGTCGGCGATCGGGGTCACCAGGTTGGTCGCGCCCGGGCCGCTGGTCGCGATGCAGACGCCGACCTTGCCGGTGGCCTGCGCGTACCCGGTGGCGGCGTGGCCGGCGCCCTGCTCGTGGCGGACCAGGATGTGCCGGACCTTGGAGTCGTAGAGCGGGTCGTAGGCCGGGAGGATCGCCCCGCCCGGGATGCCGAACGCGACCTCGACGCCGAGCGCCTCCAGCGACCGCACGAGCGACCCGGCGCCCGAGGTGGGGACCGGGGAGGCTACGGCCGGGGCGGAGGACGCGGCCGCCGCGACAGTGGCCGGGTTGGCTCGGTGGGCGAGAGTCTCAGGAGTCGGTCTCGTCATGGCTACTCACAAACCTTTACGGGTCAGTCGGTCCGGTACTTGAGCAACAAAAAAGGCCCTCGTGCGGGAAGCACGGGACCTAGCGCACTCGGGTCGGCAGATCGGCCGACGGGAGTGCGCTCACATAAGTACTCGGGACGCGAAGCACATGGGAAACACCTTCCCGCATCTCACGCGGTGAGTCAACTGATCCCATATTTTGATCACTCGGACGGCTCACCCGTTCGGGCGCCGAACGCCGGGTCGGTCGGCAGAACGGCCCTGAGCTGCCGCATCCCGGGCCCGAGGGCCACCATCTGGCTGCGCGCGGGCAGGTCGGCCGGCGGCGCCGGCTTGGGCGGGGTGGGCAGCGCGCGGGTGCCGGTACGCAGCGTCTGCAGCTGCGCCTCGAGGTGCTCGGCGGGCACGCCCCAGCCGAACAGGGAGCCCTGCCCGAGCCGGCAGCCCGCCTCCTCGACCACGGCCCGCTGGGCCGGCGTGCCGATCCCCTCGGCCAGCACCTCGAGCCCGAGCCGGTGGCCGATGCGCACCACGACGTCGACCAGCGGCGCCGCCGTGCCGGTGCGCGACTCCGGCTCGGCCACCAGGGCGTGGTCGATCTTCAGGATGTCCACCGGCAGCGTGCGCAGCTGACCCAGCGACGAGTAGCCGGCGCCGAAGTCGTCGAGGGCGATCCGCACGCCGGTGGCCCGCAGCTCGGCCAGGCGGGCGATCAGCTCCTCCATGTCGGTGGCGACCGCGTGCTCGGTCACCTCCAGCACCAGGCGCTGGGCCGGGACGCCGTGCTCGGCCAGCACGTCGGCCACCTGGCCGGCGTAGTCGACCGCGTGCAGCTCCTTGGGCGAGAGGTTGACCGAGACCCAGACGTCGTGGCCCTTGGCCAGCCAGTCGGCGAGCTGGATGACGGCCTGCTCGAGGACCCAGGCGCCGATCCGGTTGATCAGCCCGGACTCCTCGGCGACCGGGATGAACTCGTCCGGGCGGACGGCTCCCAGGGTCGGATGATGCCAGCGCAGCAGCGCCTCGGCCCCGACCGGGCGCATCGACGGCAGCGCCACCACCGGCTGGAAGACCAGGCGCAGCTGCTCGCGGTCGATGGCGTGACGCAGCTCGCTCTCCAGGGTGCCCCGGCGGCGCAGCAGCTCGTCGTAGCGGGCCTGGTAGCGCTCGACCCTGTTCTTGCCGCGCTGTTTGGCGTAGCGCAGGGCCAGGTCGGCGTCGCGGATCAGCTCACCGGTGTCGGCCACGCCCAGGCTGGCCGACAGGAAGACCGAGCCGCCGTCCACCTCGTACGGCTCGCAGAGCACCGCCAGCAGCCGGTGCGCGGTCAGCATGGCCTCGTCGGCCGTGCCCCGCATCAACACCGCGAACTCGTCGCCGCCGAGCCGGGCCGCCACGTCGCCGTCGAGCAGGTTGCGGCGCAGCCGCTCGCCCACCTCGACCAGCACGGCGTCGCCCACGTCGTGCCCGCGCATGTCGTTGACCGTCTTGAAGCCGTCCAGGTCGATGCCGACCAGTACCTGGGGCTGCTCGTCGTCGAGCAGCGCCTTGCGCAGCCCGCGCCGGTTGGCCAGCCCGGTCAGCGGGTCGGTGTGCGCGAGCTCGCGGAAGTGGGCCTCGCGCCGGCGCAGCTCGAGCGTGTACCGGCGTACGTCCCGCAGGGCCAGCCACTGCCGCGAGACCAGGGCGAGCCCTTCGACGGCAGCGCCGAGATAGCCGTACAGCCCGAACCCGCCGCCCTGGGCGAGGTGGTAGCCGAGCGCGACGATCATGGCGCCCATCGGGACGAACGCGTAGGCCGTGTTGCTGCGGTCGGCCACGTCGCCGACGACCTGGACGGGCCGGTCGGCCACCTCGACCGCGCGGGCGATCACGAACAGCCCCGCCGGCAGCAGGAGCGCGCCGGTCAGCACCAGGCCGTCGACGTCCTGGCAGATGCCCGAGGCGATGGCGACCGCGGCGAACGCGACCAGGGTCACGCCGGTGGCGACCCGGACCGTGATCAGCCGGGGGCGGTGCGCGTGCATGGCCAGCACGATCGTCAGGCCCAGCGAGATCACCCCGGCCCCGGCCGGGACCAGAACCGACGGGCAGGCCATGGGGGTGGCGCCGCCCAGCACGCGGGTCGGCTCGCTCAGCAGCACCCAGCCGACGAACCAGATGGCGGCGGCCACGACAAGCCCGTCGAGCAGGCGCCGGACGGCCACGCCCGGGCTCTCGGCCGCGCCCGGCAGCACGGCGGTGCCGGCCAGCAGGACGAGCACGCCGATCGCGGTGCCGACGGCGACCGCGGTGCCCAGGGCCATCCGGGGCGGGGCGGCCGTGGTGATCAACACACTGAGCACACCGGCCAGGGCGGCCCCGGTGGCGATGGCGCCGCCGGCGGCCAGGATGAGATGGGCCCGGCGGGCCGCGCCCGTGTGCCGGCGCCCGGAATTGCCCAGCAGGGCGACGGCCGGGACCGCGACGAGAAGGCCGGCGAGCCCCGCCAGCTCCACGCCGGACGGTGATTGCACGGAGACACTCTGCCTGATCTCGATCGATATAGCTATCGTTTCGATCCCGACCTGTGGACGCAAACGGCTGTTTACGTCTCGGCCAGTGGCACTATGAGGGGATGCCTGACCTGCGTTCCCGGACCTCGACCCACGGTCGGACCATGGCCGGCGCGCGTGCCCTCTGGCGCGCCACCGGGATGACCGACGACGACTTCGGCAAGCCCATCGTGGCCATCGCCAACAGCTACACCCAGTTCGTACCGGGTCACGTGCACCTCAAGGACCTCGGCGGCCTGGTCGCCGACTCGATCGCGAAAGCCGGCGGCGTCGGCCGCGAGTTCAACACGATCGCGGTCGACGACGGCATCGCCATGGGTCACGGCGGCATGCTCTACTCGCTGCCCAGCCGCGAGCTGATCGCCGACGCGGTCGAGTACATGGTGAACGCGCACTGCGCCGACGCCCTGGTCTGCATCTCGAACTGCGACAAGATCACGCCCGGCATGCTGATCGCCGCCCTGCGGCTCAACATCCCGACCGTCTTCGTCAGCGGCGGCCCGATGGAGGCCGGCAAGACGGTGGCCATCGAGGGCATCGTGCACGAGAAGCTCGACCTGGTCGACGCGATGAGCGCCAGCGCCAACGAGAAGGTCACCGACGCCCAGCTCGACACGATCGAGCGGTCGGCCTGCCCGACCTGCGGCTCCTGCTCCGGCATGTTCACCGCGAACTCGATGAACTGCCTGACCGAGGCGATCGGCCTGGCCCTGCCGGGCAACGGCTCGACGCTGGCCACGCACGCCTCGCGCAAGGCCCTCTTCGAGAAGGCGGGCTCGCTGATCGTCGAGATCGCCCGGGACTACTACGAGAAGAACGACGAGTCGGTCCTCCCCCGGAGCATCGCCAACCGCTCGGCCTTCGAGAACGCCGTCGCGCTCGACGTCGCGATGGGCGGCTCGACCAACACGGTGCTGCACCTGCTGGCCGCCGCCCGCGAGGCCGGGCTCGACTTCAGCGTGGCCGACATCGACGCCATCTCGCGCCGGGTGCCGTGCCTGTCCAAGGTCGCCCCGAACAGCCCGAAATACCACATGGAGGACGTGCACCGGGCCGGCGGCATCCCCGCGCTGCTGGGCGAGCTCCACCGCGGCGGCTCGCTCAAGACCGACGTCCGCTCCGTCCACTCGCCCGACCTCGACTCGTGGCTCGGCGAGTGGGACATCCGCGGCGGCAACCCGTCCGAGGCGGCGCTCGAGCTCTTCCACGCGGCGCCCGGCGGCGTCCGCACGACCCAGCCGTTCAGCACCGAGAACCGCTGGGCCACGCTCGACACGGACAGCGAGAAGGGCTGCATCAGGAGCGTCGAGCACGCCTACACCGTCGACGGCGGCCTGGCCATCCTCTTCGGCAACCTCGCCCCCGACGGCTGCGTGGTCAAGACGGCCGGCGTCGACGAGTCGATCTGGAAGTTCACCGGCCCCGCCCGCGTCTTCGAGTCGCAGGACGCCGCGGTCGAGGGCATCCTCGGCAAGCAGGTCGTCGAGGGCGACGTCGTGGTCATCCGCTACGAGGGCCCCAAGGGCGGCCCCGGCATGCAGGAGATGCTCTACCCGACGAGCTTCCTGAAGGGCCGCGGCCTCGGCAAGGCGTGCGCGCTGATCACCGACGGCCGCTTCTCCGGCGGCACCAGCGGCCTGTCCATCGGCCACGTCTCCCCCGAGGCGGCCGCGGGCGGCCTGATCGCGCTGGTCCAGACCGGCGACGAGATCACCATCGACATCCCGGGCCGCAGCATCACGCTCAACGTCCACGACGACGAGCTGGCCCAGCGCCGCCACGAGGAGGAGCGGCGGGCGAAGCCCTACTCCCCCGTCGACCGCCAGCGCCCCGTCTCGGCGGCGCTGCGCGCCTACGCCTCGATGGCGACGAGTGCCAGCGACGGCGCTTACCGGCGGGTTCCTGAGTAGGACGTACGCCTTTTCGGCTCACCCAGAAGCAAGCGACCGAACCCGGGGCCCCGCACCAGCTTGGTGCGGGGCCCCGGCCGTCGGCCGCCGCCGGGCCGGCGGGTGGTTCCCCTCGTCGCCGCCCGGCTCTCAGGCCGGAACCGGGCTGCCCAGCGTGATGTCATGGTCGGTGCGGTCGCCGTCGAGCTCGACGCGGGTGGCGACCGGGGCATGACCGCTGGCCGCGACCGTGTAGACACCCGGCGGCAGGTCGCGCAGCTCGTAGCGCCCGTCCGGCCCGGTCGTGGCCGCGCCGGCCACCGCACCCGTCCGGTCGACGGCCAGCACCGACGCCTGCGGGATCGGCTGCCCCGAACCGGCCGCCCGGACGTTGCCGGTGAGCACCCCGCCGACGGTCAGGACCAGGTCGGCCGGCTCGTTCGCCGAGACCGTCCGGGAGACGGCGGCGGCATGCGGCGCGGTCGCGGTCAGCGTGTACTCACGCCCGTCGAGTCCCGGCAGCTGATAACGCCCATCCGCCCCGGCCGTGGTGGTAGCGACGACGTCCCCGCGGGCCCCGGTGAGCGTGAGCGTCGCCCCCTCGACCGGCCGCCCACCCCGGTCGAGCACCCGCCCCAGAATCAGCCCGGCCCCCGCCAGCGACATGACCCGCCGAATCTCCCCCGCCCCCACATTGATCGTCGCCGCCGCCGGCTTGTGATTCTCGGCCGCGCAGATGAGCAGCAGCGAGCCACCTACGTTCAGCTCCATCCGGTACGCACCACCACCATCGGTGACCGCCCGCGCCAGCTCCCGCCCCCAGAAGTCCGTGATCGTCAACGTCGCCCCCGGCAGCGGCTCGCCACCAGGCCCATCGATCCGCCCCAGAACGACAGCCTGCGCAGCGCTCATATCGGTCGCCCTCCCGCTCGTCACCCCTCGCCGCATCGCATGCTCAACCCCAGCCGCCTCCCGGCCACCCGCCACACGCCCCGCCATGTCGTTCGCCCCCGCCGCCACCTCGGCAGCCCGGACACCCGCCTCGCGCCCTGCCGTGCCGTTCGTCCCCGCCGCGGCCCCCTCAGCACCACCCCGCGGGCCCGGCCCAGCGCCTACGTCGCCACGTCGCGCGATTCCTTCGGCACCCTCGTCGTCGCTCCGCCACACTCGTTCGGCCGCCGCGTCGCTTCCGGGCCAGATCTCCCGTTCCTCCGTCACCTCGCCGTTTCCTCCACTCTTCCGAGCCGCGGCCACCCCTCCGTCCCCGGCGGCCTCGCGACGCTCCGCGCCCACCCGCTCCGCGATCGCCTCGCGGCTGAGACCACCCAGTTGGCTCGCATCCACCCGCTCCGAATTCGCCGGCCCCGCATCAACACGCTGCGAACCCACCCGCTCCGGGCCTTGCTCCGCGACCGCCTCGCGACCTCGGGCGCCAACCTGCCCGGCGACCGTCCCGCCGCCCTCCGCGCCCGGCTGCTCGACAGTCGGCGAGTGCTCGGCGCGGCTTCGCAAGGGCAGGTTGGGCAGGAACAGGAACAGGACAAAGGCCACCACAAGTACGGCGGCGGCGATCAGGAACAGGGTGTCGATCGCCTCGGAGAAGCCCACTTTGAACGGATGGGCGAGCACCGGGGTCACACGCTCGAGGAACGACGTGTCGTCCAGCGCCGGCCGCCCGTTCAGCGCCTCCAAGATCGGCTTGTCGCCCGGGGCCGCGGCCTTGACCGCCGCTTGGAAGTCCGATTCGTCGGAGGCGTCGGCGAAGGCGGCGCCGATCTTGTCGCCGACCGTGGCGAAGAGGATGGACAGGAAGATCGCAGTGCCGGCCGTGGCGCCCATCTGCCGGAAGAACGTCGACGAGGCGGTGGCCACGCCGATCTCGGAGCGGGCCATGGCGTTCTGCACGGCCAGCGTGACCGGTTGCAGCACCCAGCCCAGCCCGAGCCCGAAGACCCCCATGAACAGACCGGTACGCCAGTACGGCGTCTCCACCCCGATCAGGTGCAGCAGCGCCAACCCGACGATCATGAGCGCTGCGCCGAGCATCGGGAAGATCTTGTAGCGCCCGGTCCGGCTGATCACCTGGCCCGAGACGAGCGACCCCAGCATGATCCCGGCGGTGAGCGGGAGGAGCTGGAGCCCGGACTCGGTCGGTGTCGCTCCACGCACGATCTGCAGATAGAGCGGAAGCACCGCAAGCCCCCCGAACATCCCCATGCCCACCACGAATCCGCCACCGGCGGTGAGCGCGAACGTCCGGTTGCGGAAGAACCGCAGCGGGATCAGCGCCTCCTCGCGCATGAGCCCCTCAACGAGCAGGAACATGAGCAGCCCGACCCCGCCGACCACGTAGCAGGCGAGGGACCGGGTCGAGGTCCAGCCCCATTCGCGGCCCTGTTCGGCCACCGTCAGCAGCGGGCCCAGGCACAGGCAGATGGTCAGCGCGCCCCACCAGTCGATCCGGTGGTCACGGCGCTGGTGCTTGATCTGCAGCACCCGGGCCACGACGAAGAGCGCGAGGGCGCCGATCGGCACGTTGACCAGGAAGACCCAGCGCCACCCGGCGATGCCGAGGATCTCGTCGGCGCCCGCGAAGAAGCCGCCGATCACCGGCCCGAGCACGCTCGCCGATCCGAACACGGCCAGGAAGTAGCCCTGGTAGCGGGCCTGCTCGCGGGGTGGCACGAGGTCGCCGACGATAGCCAGCGCGAGCGAGAAGAGCCCGCCCGCGCCCAGGCCCTGCAGCGCCCGGAAGCCCGCGAGCTGGTACATCGAGCCGGCGAAGGCGCAGGCGGCCGACCCGATCACGAAGATCGTGATGGCGGCCAGGAAGAAGCGCTTGCGGCCGTAGATGTCCGACAGCTTGCCGTAGAGCGGGGTCGAGATCGTCGCCGTGATCAGGTAGGCCGTGGTGACCCAGGCCTGCACGCTCAGCCCGTGCAGGTCGTCGCCGATGGTCCGGATGGCCGCGGTGACGATGGTCTGGTCCAGCGCGGCCAGGAACATGCCGAGCATCAGCCCGGCCAGCACCTCAACGATCTTGCGATGGCTCAGCCCCGTGCTTGTGCTCATGGATCGAGCAACGACGAAAGTTGCCCGATGGGAACGGCTTCAGCGAGGAGGGGCCGTACTTCCCCGGGGGGTGAGGTGGGCCGTGCCGGCCTCGACGTTGCCGACCTGCTTGCCGTCGATGGCCGCGAGCAGCTCGCGGGCGGCATGCGCCCCGTACTCGGCGATGTCGCGGCTCAGCGCGGTCAGCGGCGGGTGGACCAGGCTGCACAGCGGGGAGTCGTCCCAGGCCACGATCGACAGGTCGCCGGGGACGGCCAGCCCCATCTCCTGGGCCACGGCCAGGCCGGCCACCGCCATCACGTCGTTGTCGTAGATGATCGCCGTCGGCCGGTCGTTGCCGATGAGCAGCCGCCGGGTGGCCCGGCCGCCCTCCTCGCCGGTGTAGTCGGACGGCACGGTGACCGCCTCGTTGAGCCCGAGCGAGGAGCACACCGCGGAGAAGGCCTTCGTGCGTGTCTGGGTGTGCAGCAGGTCGGGCAGGCCGCTGACCCGGGCGATGCGCCGATGGCCGAGCGCCACCAGGTAGCGGACCGTCTCGGTGACCGCGCCGGCGTCGTCCGACCAGACCTGGGCTATCCGGCCGGTGTCGCCCGGGCCGCCGATCACCACGGCCGGCAGTTGGAGCTGCTGCAGCACGGGGATGCGGACGTCGTTCTCCCGGAGGTCGGTGACGATCACGCCGTCGATCCGGCGCTCGCCCCACCAGCGGCGGTAGACCTCGACCTCGAGCTCGGGGGTGGCCACGACCTGCAGGGTCAGCGCGTACGAGCGGGCGGCCAGCTCGGCCTCGAAGCCGCTGATCAGGCCCATGAAGAACGGCTCGATGCCGAGCATGCGGGCGGGCCGGCACAGGGTCAGGCCCACAGCGCGGGCGCTGGCGCCGGACAGGGCGCGGGCGGCGCTGTTCGGGTTGAAGCCGATCTCCTGGGCGATCGCGACGATGCGCTGCCGGGTCGCCTCGGAGACTCCCGGCTGCCCGTTGAGCGCGTACGACACGGCGCCTTTGGACACCCCGGCACGCCGCGCGATGTCGGCGATCGTCGGCCGCTTCACTCGCTCTCCTCTGTTCCCGCTGAGCTTACCGGCGCACCCCACTCCGACGTGGATCGGTAGAGCGCTCTCACGCGGACTTCCCCGATAGCAACCCGCCGACTTGATCGGTTAAGTGTCGCCGCCCACACACCGCTTTGTAAACGCTGATCGCCCTAACTTTCCGATTTGCCCCGCTTACCCTGTACTGACAACGATGACAGATCAACCCCGTAACAAGCTATTGACAGTCATCGAGCCCCGCTCTAGCGTCTCCACAACTTATCCGGTTCAGTGAATTCTTCTCTCCGCCATGGAGGCGTAATGGGACGGCTGGGCAAACGGACTCTGCGTGCCGCCGCTGCGGGCATCGCGGCCACCCTGGTGGTCGCGGGATGCAGCGGGCAGGCGCTCGAGGGCGGCAACGAGGACAACGCGAGCGGCGGTCAGGTGACGCTCAAGATCGCGTTCTGGGGCGACATGGGCCTGGACAAGCTCAAGGCCGCGTACGAGAAGGACCACCCGAACGTCAAGATCGTGCTCAACTCGGGCGAGTTCAACGCTCAGCACGAGGACCTGCAGAAGAAGCTCGTGGCCGGCTCCGGCGCGCCGGACATCTCGGCCGTCGACGAGGGCTTCATCGTTCAGTTCCGCAGCCAGGCCGACAAGTTCGTCAACCTGCTCGACAAGGGCGGCGCCGAGTTCGAGTCGAAGTACCTGCCCTGGAAGTGGAAGCAGTCGCTGTCGCCGGACGGCAAGCAGATCGGTCTCGGCACCGACGTCGGCGGCCTGGCCATGTGCTACCGCACCGACCTGTTCAAGAAGGCCGGCCTGCCCACCGACCGCGAAGCGGTCTCGAAGCTCTGGCCCAGCTGGGACTCGTTCATCAACGTCGGCAAGCAGTACGTGTCCAAGACCGGCAAGAAGTTCGTCGACTCCGGCACCAACATGTTCAACCCCGTGCTCGCCCAGCAGCCGGTCGGCTTCTACAACGAGCAGGACCAGCTGCAGATGGACGGCGGCCCCAAGATCGCCTTCGACACCGCGATGAAGGCGATCCAGGCCGACCTCTCGGCCGACCTGGCCAGCTTCCAGCCCAACTGGGACCAGGGCTTCAAGAAGGACCAGTTCGCCGTGCTGGCCTGCCCGGCGTGGATGCTCGGCCACATCCAGGACACCGCGCCCGACCAGAAGGGCAAGTGGGACATCGCCTCGATCCCCGGCGGCGGCGGCAACTGGGGCGGCTCCTGGTGGACCGTGCCGTCGCAGGGCAAGAACATCGACGCGGCCGTCGACTTCGTCAAGTGGCTGGTGCAGCCGGAGCAGCAGATCGAGGTCTTCAAGACCGTCGGCAACCTGCCCTCGCAGCCGGCGCTCTACAAGGACCCGGCGGTGCTCGACTACAAGAAGGAGTTCATGAGCAACGCCCCCACCGGGCAGATCTTCGCGGCCACCGCCGAGAACTTGAAGCCGCAGTACCTGGGCAAGAAGAACGGCCCGACCCGCGTCGCGGTCGAGAACGTCATCACCCGCGTACAGCAAGGGGGCCTGAAGCCGGAAGCGGCCTGGGCCGAGGCGGTCAAGGAAGCCGAGAAGGCCGCCAAGTCCTGACTTGAGTCAAGCGGCGGGGCGGCGTGGGCCGCCCCGCCCTTCCCTAGGAGTGGCCTTGTCCCTCACCCAGCTCCGGCCGGCGGCGCACCATCGGGCCCAGCCGCCCAAGACGCCGACCAAAGCCCGGCTCTGGCTCCACCGGTTCGACACCAAGACCGTCCCGTACGCGCTGATCGCGCCCTTCTTCCTGCTCTTCGGCATCTTCGGGCTGTTCCCGATCATCTTCAACGGCGTGGTGGCGCTGCGGAACTGGCGGCTCGACGACCCGACGCTGACCGGGTGGGCCGGCTTCGGCAACTTCACCAAGCTGCTGTCCGACGAGGACTTCTGGAACGCGCTGGGCAACACGTTCGGCATCTTCGTCCTCTCCACCGTGCCCCAGCTCATCGCGGCACTGATCATCGCCAACCTGCTCAACCGCAAGCTGCGCGCGACCACCTGGTGGCGCATCGGCGTGCTGCTGCCGTACCTGACCCCGGTCGTCGCCTCGACCCTGGTCTTCGCGGTCTTCTTCTCCCGCGACTACGGCCTGGCCAACTGGTTCCTGTCGCTGGTCGGCTTCGGCCAGGACGATCCGCTCGACTGGCGGGCGGCCAAGTGGAGCAGCTGGATCGCCATCGCCACGATGGTCAACTGGAAGTGGATCGGCTACAACGCGCTGCTCTACCTGAGCGCCATGCAGACCATTCCCAAGGACGTGTACGAGGCCGCGGCGGTGGACGGCGCCGGACCGTGGCGACAGCTGTGGCAGATCACCGTGCCCATGATCCAGCCGGTCGTGGTCTTCACGGTGATCCTGTCGACCATCGGGGGGCTGCAGCTGTTCAACGAGCCGATGATGTTCGACGAGAACCCGCAGTCGGCCTCCGGCGGCTCCGACCACCAATTCCAGACCATCGCCCAGCTCATCTACAAGGTCGGCTGGAAGGACCTGAACCTCGGCTACGCGGCCGCGATGTCCTGGGCCCTGTTCCTGATCATCCTGATCGTCGCCGGGGTCAACGCCCTGGCCACCAAGCGGATCGGAGGTGGCCGGTGAGCACCCACCGCTTCGCCTTGCGGGCGCCGCAGGACACGCCCGGCACGTGGAAGACGTACGCCGGTCTCGTCGCCATCATGCTGCTCTCGGCGTTCCCGGTGTACTGGATGTTCGTGATCGCCACCAGCACCGACGAGGCGGTCACCAAGATGCCGCCGTCCGTCATCCCCGGCGGCCAGCTGATGGCCAACCTCAACGAGGTCTTCACCCTGCAGGACGTCTACTTCACGGCGTCGCTGATCAACAGCTTCATCACCGCCACCGCGATCACCGCGGCCACGCTGTTCTTCTGCTCGCTGGCCGGCTTCGCCTTCGCCAAGCTGCGCTTCCGCGGGCGCAACGCGCTGATGATCGTGGTGATTCTGACCCTGACCGTGCCCAACCAGCTCGGCGTGGTCGCGCTCTACATCGTGATGGGCAAGCTGCAGTGGAACGGCACCCTGCTCGCGGTCATCGCGCCCGGCCTGGTCAGCGCGTTCGGCGTGTTCTACATGCGGCAGTTCATCGGGCACGCCGTGCCGGACGAGCTGGTCGAGTCGGCCCGCATCGACGGCGCGCTGACCATGCGCGTCTACTGGAACATCGTGCTGCCGGCGATCCGGCCCGCCCTGGCCGTCCTCGGCCTGCTGACCTTCGTCATGGCCTGGAACGACTTCCAATGGCCGCTGATCACGCTCAACGGCACCGAGTTCCCGACGTCCATGGTCGCCCTCTCCGACCTGGCCAGCGGCAACTACGTGATCTACCGGCGGGTGCTGGCGGGCGCCTTCGTGGCCACCGTTCCGCTGATCGTTCTGCTTCTGCTCGGCGGGCGGCAACTCGTCCGGGGGATCATGGAAGGCGCCGTCAAGTCCTGACCCGCTGCTAAGGAGAACCGTGACCTCGTACCGATCCCTGCACGAAGGCTGGACCGTCTCCGGGGGCGACGTCCCGGCGATACCGGCCGTCGTACCCGGCTGCGTGCACACCGACCTGCTCGCAGCCGGGCAGATCGACGATCCGTACCTGGACGAGAACGAGACCAAGCTCGCCTGGATCGGCCGGACCGACTGGGACTACGCGACCACGTTCTCCTTCTCCGGTTCTGAGGACGCCCGGACGGATCTGGTCTGCCAGGGTCTGGACACGGTCGCGGCGATCTCGCTCAACGGCTCGCCCGTCGGCGCGACGGCCAACATGCACCGGGGCTACCGCTTCGACGTCGGCCCCCTGCTGCGGGCGGGCGAGAACACCCTTCAGATCAAATTCACCAGCGCCTACACGTACGCCGAGGCGGAGCAGCAGCGTCTGGGGCGCCGCCCCAACGCGTACGACGAGCCGTTCAACTTCATCCGCAAGCAGGCCTGCAACTTCGGCTGGGACTGGGGTCCGACCCTGGTCACGGCCGGGATCTGGCAACCCATCGGGCTCGAGACGTGGTCGGTGGCCCGGCTGGCCGAGGTACGCCCGCAGGTGACCGTGGCCGGCGGCGTCGGCCGGGTCGAGCTGCGGGTGCGCCTCGAGCGGGCGTCCGACGAGCCGGTGACCATCACGGCCTCGATCGGCGGCCGCACCGCGCAGGCCACTGTGGACGGTGTCGAGGCGCTGCTGATCCTCACGGTCGACGATCCGGCGCTGTGGTGGCCGCGCGGTCACGGGGATCAGGCCTTGTACGACCTCGACGTGGTGGCCACCTGCGCGGCCGGCGAGCTCGACCGGTGGTCGCGCCGCGTCGGCTTCCGGTCGGTACGGGTCGACACCGCCGGCGACGGCTTCGTGCTCCACGTCAACGAGGTGCCGATCTTCGTCCGCGGCGTCAACTGGATCCCGGACGACGTCTTCGGCAACCGGGTCACCCGAACACGTCTGGCCCAGCGCTTCCGGCAGGCGGCCGACGCGAACGTCAACTACCTGCGCGTCTGGGGTGGCGGCCGGTACGAGTCGGCCGACTTCTACGAGCTGGCCGACGAGATGGGCTTCCTGGTCGGGCAGGACTTCCTGTTCGCCTGCGCGGCCTACCCGGAGGAGGAGCCGTTCCGCTCGGAGATCGAGGCCGAGGCGCGGCACAACGTCGTACGCCTGGCCTCCCACCCGAGCCTGGCGCTCTGGACCGGCAACAACGAGAACCTGTGGGGCCACGAGGACTGGGGCTGGAAGCCTCTGCTCAACGGGCTCAGCTGGGGCACGGCCTACTACTACGACCTCCTGCCGAAGATCGTGGCCGAACTCGACCCGACCCGGCCGTACTGGCCCGGCAGCCCCTACTCGGGCGCGCCCGACCGCTACCCGAACGACCCGGCCCGGGGCACCACCCACATCTGGGACGTCTGGAACACCGACGACTACACGAAGTACGCCGCCTACCGCCCGCGCTTCGTGGCCGAGTTCGGCTTCCAGGCCCCGCCCACCTACTCGACGCTGCGCCGCTCCATCTCCGACGAGCCGCTCACCCCAGACTCGCCCGGCATGGCCCACCACCAGAAGGCCGGCGACGGTGACCTCAAACTGGCCCGGGGCATCGCCAACCATCTCCCGGCGCCGCGCGACTTCGACGACTGGCACTACCTGACCCAGCTCAACCAGGCCCGCGCGCTGGCCTTCGGCATCGAGCACTTCCGCTCGCTGCGCCCGCTCTGCGCCGGCACCATCATGTGGCAGCTCAACGACTGCTGGCCGGTCACCTCCTGGGCCGCCGTCGACGGCGACGGTCACAAGAAACCCCTGTGGTACGCCTTGCGCGACGCCTACGCCGACCGCCTGCTCACCCTGCAGCCGCGCACCGGATCACCGTTGGTGGCCGGCGGCCCTTCGGCCGACATCGAGCCCGGCACGGTCGTCGCGCCCGACGGGGACCCGGCGCTCGTGGCGGTGAACGACAGCCGTACCGCCTGGGTCTTCTCCGCCACCGTGACCCGCCGCACCCTGACCGGCGAGGTCCTCGCCGCGGTTTCCCTCGAGGCGACAGCGCCGTCCGCCGGCGCCGTCACCCTGCCCCTGCCGGCCGACGTGATCACCCCCGGCGATCCCACCACGGAGTTCGTCGTGGCCGAGATCGACGGGCGCCGGGCGTGGTGGTTCTTCGCCGAGGACAAGGACATCCCCTGGCCCGCCGCCGACTACACGGTCGAGGTCACCACCGGCGGGTCCACAAAGGTCACGGTCACCGCCGCCTCGATCCTGCGCGCCCTGACCATCTTCCCCGACCGCCTGCACCCCACCGCCGAACCCGACCAGGCCGCCGTGACCCTGCTCCCCGGCGAGTCGGCCACCTTCACCATCACGTCCGACGCACCCTTGGACCCGGCCGCCCTCACCACCCGTCCGGTCCTCCGCTGCCTCAACGACGCCGCCCGCTGACCACCCGGCGCTCCCAGCCCCACCCTGGGAGCGCCGGGGTCCTACTCTTGCTCATCAACCACTCCCCGGGCATGACCCGCCGCACGGCCCCCACCGTCCCGGCCGACACCGCCCGGCACCACAACCACGTGCCGGCATCCGCCCGCAGGATCACCCCGGCCCCGCGAACCGCCTCATCGGCCAGCCACCGTCCAGAGCGGACAGTCAGGAATCGCGCGCTCGAACCGCTCCTCCAACACCCTCAGAGCGGCATCGTCCAGGTCACGGTTGTCGGCGAAATACCGGATGAACTGCCATGCACCGGCGGCGTCATGAGTGGCAGCGGCCAGGTTGTGGGGTAGACCGTCAAGCACGATGGCTTTCGAGGTAGGCCTCGATGCGTTCGGCGGGGCCGGGGTGGCCCAGGGCGAAGCCCTGGCCGTAGAGGCAGCCGGCCTGGGCGGCGCGCTCGATCTGGTCGGGGGACTCGAGGCCCTTGGCGACGATCTCCAGGCCGAGGCGGCGGCCCAGGCTGACCACGACGTCGATGACGGCGGGGCCGTGGCCGGGGGCGGGCTCGGGGTCGGTGTTGGTCAGGGAGGCGTGCAGCTTGAGCATGTCGACCGGGAGGCGGCGCAGGTGGGACAGCGACGCCTGGCCCGCGCCGAAGTCGTCCAGGGCGGCCCGGACGCCCAGTTTGCGCAGGCCGGAGAGTGAGGCGACGATGGCCGGCACGTCCTCGGCGATCCAGTCCTCGGCGACCTCGACGATCAGGCGATCGGGCGTGATTCCGTACCGCCGCAGGGTCGTGGCGACGCGGTCGGGGAAACGTGCCGTCAGCAGCTCGCGCGGGGACACGTTGATCGAGAGCCAGAAGCCTGTGTCGCCGGTGGACCAGGCCGCGAGGTGTTTGCAGGCCGTGTCGAGGACCCACTCGTCGAGCTCGGGGGCGATGCCGACGGCCCGGGCGATCGGGAGCAGCTCGTTCGGCATGATCGTGCCGAGGGTGGGGTGGCGCCAGCGCAGCAGGGCCTCGACGCCGGCCGGCTGGTCGTCGCGCAGGCCGACCACGGGCTGGAAGACCAGGTCGAGCTCGTAACGCTCGATCGCGCCGAGCAGCTCGCGCTCGAGGTCCATCCGGCGGTTGAGCTTCATCTCGACGTCCGGGTCGTACCACTCCACCCGGTCCAGCCCGAGCTGGCGGGCCCGTTTGCGGGCCAGGTCGGCGTGGCGCAGCACTTCGTCGGAGTCGCCGCCGCCGGCCAGCTCGGCCAGACCGATGCTGGTGTGCACCTCGACCACGGCCCCGGGGAGCTGGTGGGGCTCGGCCAGCACGGTCGCGATGCGGGTGGCCAGGGCGTAGGCCAGGACCGCGCCGTCGGCGGTGAGCACCGCGAACTCGTCACCGCCGAGCCGGGCCGGCACGTCACCGTCGCCGAGCAGGGTGCGAAGGCGCCGGCCGATCTCGATGAGCACGGCGTCGCCGGTCTCCCGGCCGCGCGCGTCGTTGATGTCGCCCAGCCCGTGCAGGTCGATCACGAGCAGGGTGCCCTGCCGGCCCGCGCGGCGACGGTAGGCGAGCAGGTCGCGCATCAGGGCCCGCCGGTTCGGCAGGCCGGTCAGCTGGTCGGTGTACGACAGTTTGTGCAGCGCCCGCTCGAGGTGGCGCCGCTCGCCGATGTCGCGCACATGCACGACCAAAGCCGCCACCTCGGGCACCGAGCGCTGGTCGGAGATGGTCGACTCGGTGTCGCGCCACAGCTCGGCGCCGTCCCGCAGCCGGGCCGTGACCAGCGCCGGTGGCCCGTCGGCGTGCTCGCCGGCCAGCACCGCGTCGATCGTCTCGCGGGCGTCGGCCACGTCGTCCGGGTGGATCAGGTCGGCGAACGCCTTGCCCACCACCTCGTCGTCGGTGAGCCCGAACAGCCGCGACGCGGCCGGGGACTGCCAGCGGATCCGCAGCTGCTCGTCGAGGACCAGGGTGAGGTCGGTGGCCCCGGCGACCAGCGAGCGGAAGTGCGCCTCGGCCGTCTGCAGCTGTCCCGCGTACCTCCGGATGTCGCGGACCACGAGCAGCTCGCGCATGGCGAGCACGGCGACCATGGCGATGCCGAAGATGATGCTGGTCGGGTCGAAGCTGCGGACCTCGACCAGATGCCAGATGGCCGCGATGACGCCGACCGCGGCCGGCACGGCGAGCAGCGGGTAGCTCGCCAGGTATTGATCCGGGTTGCGGGGCTCGAGCGGCGGCAGGGGCAGGCCGCGGCGGGCGCCGCCGTCGGCCGTCAGCGCGAGACCGGCCACGATCGGCAGGCCGATCAGGGCCATGTTGACCTCGGAGCCCATGGTGATCAGGGTGGCCACGACCGACAGGCCGATGAGGACGGTGATCGCGCCGGCTCCGCAGCGGATCGCGGGCCGCCGGTGCGGCGTGCCCCGCAGCACGGAGACCAGCACGATCGCGAGGCCGGTGGCGGTGATCAACGTGACCGGCAGGGTCGCCGGATGGGCCTGTTTGACCGGCGGGATGAGGTAGCCGGCGAAGGCGATGCTGACGCCGAGGCCGAGCCCGTCGAAGGCGCGCCGGCTGTGCAGGGCCCAGCCCCGCCCGGCCCCGGGCAGCAGCAGGGTGCCGACGGAGTAGAACGCCGCAGCCGCGCCGAGCCCGGCCGTGACCCAGACGGCGGCGCCCGGCGGCGACCAGGCCGGGACGGTGGCCGTCAAGGCCGTCGCGAGCCCGCCCATACCGACGAAACCGGCGCCGCGGCAGGCCACGAACGTGCCGTCGGCGTGGTGGATGTCCAGGGCGGCGCGGACGAGGATCGCCGCTGCGAACAGCCCGTAGCCGCCGACGGCCAGGGCCAGCGCGAGCCGGCCCGGGATCAGCCCGCCGGCGGCCGCGAGCAGGATCGCGGCCGCGGCCGCGGCGGGCACGCCGAGCAGCAACACCCGGCCCTGGGGCGACCGGGTGGCAGGTGCGGTGGGGGGCGGCACTGCCAAATCGACGATCCTCTGGGAATCTCGCCGGGTAAGGGGGGTTGTACAGGCGCTGTAGAGAAAACGACACGTCCCTCGAACAGGTTACGGTCGTCCGCTATGGACCGCACCCGCCGGCCACCGACGGCAGCACCTGGATCTCGGAGCCGTCGGCGACCGGCGTGTCCAGACCGGCCCCACGCCGGCTGTCCTCGCCGTCGACGTAGACGTTGACATAGCGCCGGACCGCGCCCTGCTCGTCGCGGATGCGCCGGGCCAGCTGGGGCCAGCGCTCGCCGACCTCGGCCAGCACGGCGGCCAGCGTCCCGGACGCGGTGATCTCCAGTCGGCGCTCGCCGCCCGCCTCGGCCCGCAGCACGCCCGGCACCAGCAAGGTCGGCATCAGACCGACACCGCCCGCACCGAGAGCACGTCGGGCAGATGCGTGGCCACCGTCGTCCACGTGTCGCCCTCGTCGCGGGTCGCGAAGACCTCACCGGCCCGGGTGCCGAAATAGACGCCGGCCGGGCTGCCGTCGTCGGCGCACATGGCGTCGCGCAGCACGACCGGGTAATAAGGCCCGTCCGGCAGGCCGGCCGCCAGCGGCTCCCACTTCTCACCGGCGTCGGTCGAGCGGAAGACGCGGCAGCGCAGGTCGGCGGGGTGCCGCTGGGAGTCGGCGATCAGCGGGAAGTTCCAGATCACGCCGGGGCGGGCCGGGTGGGCGACCATCGGGAAGCCGAAGTCGCTGGGCAGCGTGCCGGCGATCGACTGCCAGGAGTCGCCGCCGTCGGCCGAGCGGTAGACGCCGTGGTGGTTCTGCGCATAGAGCCGGTCGGGGTCGGCGGCGTCGCGGGCCACCCGGTGGACGCACTGGCCGAACTCGGGCCACGGGTCGGGCATGAAGTACGCCTTGATGCCCTTGTTGGCCGGAGCCCAGCTCTCGCCGCCGTCGGTGGAGCGGTAGACGCCGCCGGTCGACATGGCCACGAGCAGGCTCAGCGGGTCGGTCGGGTGGGGCAGGATCGTGTGGACGGCCTGGCCGCCGAAGCCGGCGCCCCACTCCGGCCGGTGCGGGTGGTCCCACAGGCCGCGGACCAGCTCGAACGAGCGGCCACCGTCGGTCGAGCGGAAAAGCGCGGACGGCTGGGAGCCGGCATAGATCACGTCCGGGCCGGCGGGGACGATCTGCCAGATCCGCTCGACCGACGCGCCGGCATCGGTGGGGAAGGCGATCGGCACTTCGTCCCAGGAGCGCCCCAGGTCGTCGCTCACGGCCATGCTCGGCCCGAAATGCGAGTTGTCCACGGCTGCGTAGAGCCGGGAGCCATTGGTGTCCACGCCGACCGTGTAGATCGCCGTGCCGGAGAACTGGGCCGGACCCACCTGCCAGGTCCGGCGGTCGTCGTCGCTGGTGGCCAGGAACAGCCCCTTCTGCGTTCCGATCGCGAGCAGCGTTGTCATGGCCCCGAGTATCCGCCCCGGGTCCGACAGAAACAGCGGACAACGCGGGTGGGACACTGGACGGGTGAGTTCCAAGCCCCTTCTGCGCGTCCGCAAGACCGGTGCCCTGCTGGTCGCGGCCGGTCTGGCCTTCCTCGGCGCCATCCCGTTCGCCGGCGCCCGGTGGGAGCTCACCCCGGTCCTGCTCATCCCGATCGTCTTCTTCGTCTGGGCCTGGCGCGCCGGCACCGACGTCTATGCCGACGAGCTGCGCGTCAAGGCGCTGGTCGGCAGCACCCGGGTGCCGTGGCCGCGGGTCACCGAGCTCGCCCCGGACGCGCGGGGCCAGGTCTCGGCCCTGCTCGACAACGGCAACGTGATCAAGCTGACCGCCGTGACCACGGAAAACCTGCCCCGCGTGCTCGAAGCCGGCGGGCAGGAGATCAAGGACGCCGACTGACTCAGGTTCCGCCGCTACCCTGGGGTGCGTCGAGATCGAGGAGGTCGAGTGATCGTGCGTTCCCGCCGAGGCCGGGCCGTCGCCGCGGCGCTGGCCGCCGTGCTCGCGCTGACCGCGGCGTGCAGCTTCGGGCCGCCCGATCCCGACCAGCAGGGCGCCCCGCCCAACCTGCCCAAACCCTCGGCGATCGAGCCGTCCGGCGACAGCAGCGGCGACCCCGGCGGCGGCAGCCAGGAGGTCGCCGTCACCGTGCTGGCCAAGGCGCTCGACATCCCGTGGGGCATGGCGTTCCTGCCCGACGGCACGGCGCTGGTCACCGAGCGCGACACCGGCCGCATCCTCAAGGTCGGCCCGGAGTCGAACGCGGACGGTCTGACCATCACCGAGGCCCAGCGGCTGAGTGAGGTGCAGGCGTCCGGCGACGGCGGCCTGCTCGGCATCGCGGTCTCGCCGAAATACGAGACCGACAAGACCGTCTACGTCTACTACTCCACGGCCAAGGACAACCGCGTCGGCAAGCTCACCCTCGGCGGCAAGCTCCAGCCCATCCTCACCGGCATCCCCCGCTCGGCCTCGGCCAACGGCGGGGCCCTGGCCTTCGGCCCCGACGGCTTCCTCTACGCGGGCACGGGCGACGGCACCCCCACCGGTACGCTCGCCGCGAACCCGAAAAGCCTGGCCGGCAAGATCCTGCGGATGACCACGGCCGGCAAGCCGGCGCCCGGCAACCCGGTCAAGACCTCCCTCGTCTGGTCCTCCGGTCACCACAACGTCCAGGGCCTCACCTGGGACAAGACCAAGCGGATGTACGCGACGGAGACCGGCCAGAAGAAGTCCGGCGAGCTCAACGTGATCGCCAAGGGCAAGAACTACGGCTGGCCCAAAGCCGACGGCCCCGGCAGCGACCCGAAACTGACCAACCCGATGTTCAGCTGGCCGATCGCCGACTCGTCGTGCTCCGGCGTGGCCGCCCTCGAGCAGACCGTGGCCACCGCCTGCCTGCTCGGCCAGCGCGTCTACCTGCTCACCGTCACCGGCAACGGCACGGTCCTGGGCACCCCGCAGGCGGTGCTCACCGGCGAGTACGGCCGGCTGCGGGGCATCGTGACCGCCCCCGACGGCTCGCTTTGGGTGAGCACGTCCAACCGGGAGGACGACGGCAACCCGGCCACCGACGACGACCGCATCATTCGGCTGGTCTTCTCCGATGGTGGCGCCGGGCGCAGTTGACCATGGCACGGTTTGACGGGAAGCGGGTGGGGGCAGGGAGCCGACGATGACCGAGCAGACGGCCTCGGCGGCGACGTGGCGCCGCCTGTGGGCAGCAGTGCAGCGATACGCGCGTACGACCGCCCGGGTCACCGGCCGGGTGCACCGCAACCAGTGGACCCGCCGGGTGCGTACAGCCGCCGCCATCGCCCTGGTCAGCGTCGGCGGCGTGGTGATCGGCACGATGCTGTTCGCGCACGCCGACCTCAACGTCGGCCCGTTCCGGGCCGAGATGTCGATCAGCCCGTCCCTGCTCGGCGGCACCGAGGTCGACCTGCCGCCGCTCGGCTCGCTGCACCTGGACAGCCACGACGGCCCGATCCACCTCAAGGTCAACCTGGCCTCGCTCGACCAGAGCCGCACCGAGGCGCTGATCGACGACCCGACGGCGCTCAGCTCGGCCGGCACGAACGCGGTCGACGACGTCCGCACCGGTGTGATCCGGCTCGGCGTGCGCACGCTCGGCATCTCGATCCTGGCCGCCCTGCTCCTGTCCGCCCTGATCTTCCGCAGCGTCCGGCGGGTGGCCGCGGCCGGCGTGACCGCCCTGGTCGTCACCGGGGGCAGCCTCGGCCTGGCCGCGGGCACGCTACGGCCCGACTCGATCGCCGAGCCCCGCTACGAGGGCCTGCTCGTCAACGCGCCCGCGGTGGTCGGTGACGCGCGGCGGATCGCCGACAACTACGGCAAGTACGCGGACCAGCTCCAGCAGATCGTCAGCAACGTCAGCCGCCTCTACACCACGGTCTCGGCCCTGCCCGTGTACGAGCCGGAGGGCAACACCACGCGCATCCTGCACGTCTCCGACCTGCACCTGAACCCGTCGTCGTGGGGCCTGATCCGCACGGTGGTGCAGACCTTCGAGATCGACGCCGTGGTGGACACCGGCGACCTGGTCGACTGGGGCAGCAGCGCCGAGACGGGCTACGCGGCGTCGATCCCGTCGGTCGGCGTCCCGTACATCTGGGTCCGCGGCAACCACGACTCGGCCGCCATCCAGGCCGCGGTGAAGCGCCAGGACAACGCGGTCGTGCTGGACAACCAGATCACCACCGTGGACGGGCTGACCATCGCCGGCATCGGCGACCCGGAGTTCACCCCGGACAAGAGCGAGACCCCCGCCGCCCAGGACACCGCGGCCGAGTCGCCGCTGCTGCGCTCCGGCAGCCAGCTGGCCGAGACGATCCGTACGGCCGGCAAGCCCGTCGACGTGGCCCTGGTGCACGACCCGGCCATGGCGCCGCCGCTGTCCGGCGTGGTCCCCCTGGTCCTCGCCGGCCACAAGCACCAGCGCGAGGTCAGCCTGCTACCGGCGCCGGCCGCCGACCCGGCCGCCTCGGCCTCGCCCACCCCGTCGCCGTCGGCCGGGGCCGCCGCCCAGGCGCCGATCGCCACCCGCCTGATGGTCGAGGGCTCCACCGGCGGCGCCGGCCTGCGCGGCCTGGAGAAGGAGGAGCCGACCCCGCTCAGCCTGTCGGTCCTCTACTTCGACGAGAACCACCAGCTCAAGGCGTACGACGACATCTCGCTGGGCGGCACCGGCGAATCCAACGTGGAGATGCAGCGCAACGTCATCGGCGCCGAACCCGAATCGCCCACTCCCTCGGCCTCGGTGGTCCCGCAGCGCTGACGGATCAGCCGCTCAGGTTCTCCTGTTTCAGATGAACGGCACCCCCGCGGGTTCGCCGAGCAGAATTCGGCCGCGCAACGCGAACTGAGCGGCCGACAGGTTGGCGGATTGGGCGGCCGCCATGCCGTCACGGAAGATACGGCCCAGGCGGCTCGGGGTGTACAGCGGGTTCGAGCCGCCGGCGGTGTACATCGCGGTCAGCACCGTGCGGGCCGTCTCGGCGACGTGGGCGATGGAGCCACGAAGGGCCGCCCTCTGCTCATCGGTGGGCTCGGTCGACGAGGCCAGCTCGGTGACAGCGGCCATCAGCAGGCCCCGAGCAGCGGCGACCTGGACGGTGGCGCGGCCGAGCGCATCCTGGACGGCCTCCGTGGCGGCCAGGGTCCCTCCGGACATGGTGGTCTTGGTCTTGGCCAGGGCCGCCAGCTCGTCGACGGCGCCTTGCGCCATGCCGATCAGGACCGCCGCGCCGCCGGGGTAGAGCAGGTGCACCGTCGGCAGGCGGTAGGCGGGCCGGTCCGCGAACCGGTTCGGGGTGGAGAAGGAGAAGATACTGTCCTGCGGCACGAACACCTCCTCGGCGACGACCGCGTTACTGTCCGACGACCGCATTCCGACGACGTCCCAGGTGTCCAGGACCGTCACCGACGACCGTGGGACCAAGCAGAAGTACCGGCCGGCGTCCCGCCCCGGGTCGGCCGGATCGGTCAGCACTCCGGCGAGCAGAAACCGCTCCGCCAGGTGGGCGCCACTGACGATCTGCCAGCGGCCGCTCAGCGTGAAGCCGCCGTCCGCGGCGACCAATCGGCCGGGCTTGCCGGAGTGGGCGATCAGCGGGTCACGGCCCGGCGCCCACACCTCGCGGGCCCGGGACTCGGCGAGCAAGCCGGAGATGAACCCCAGGTTCATGTTCCACAGGATCCAGGCGGTAGGCCCGTCGATGCGTGCGACCCTGCTCAGCACGTCGAGGACCTCGGCCGTGGAGGCCTCGAAGCCGCCGAAGTCCCGCGGCGTGGAGAGGCGGAAGGCGCCGTGGGCGACGAGCTCGCGGACAAGCTCCTCGGGCAGACGGCCGAGCGCCTCGGCCTCGTCTCGGTACTTCTCGATCGCCGGCCGCAGCAGCTCCGGCACCTCTTGCACGGTGGTCATGTTCACTCCCTATCGCCGGCCCGGGGTCCGGGCACGTTCCCCGATCGAGATGCACCGGAGGGCCGAGGAGTGCGTTGCCGAGTCGGTGAGCCGCACCACAGGCCGCCAGCGGGCTGCTGCGCGACGCTTGCTGGGAGCAGGACCGGCGCAAAATGATGCTCCGGCCGCGCGGGCTTTTGAAGGCTTCGTTGCAGGACAGCCCGGAAGCCGCGGCAGAGGGGCCGGGACGGCAGCGCCCGGGCTGGTCGGCCCGGGCGCTTTTCGACGAAGCGTACTTCCGCTTGGCTCTTATGCGACGCCGAGGCGCTGCAGGATCAGCTCGCGGACGGACTTGGCGTCGGCCTGGCCTCGCGTGGTCTTCATGACCGCGCCGACCAGGGCGCCGGCCGCCGCGACCTTGCCGTCGCGGATCTTGGTGGCGATGTCGGGGTTGGCGGCGATGGCCTCGTCGACAGCGGCGGTGAGGGCGCCCGTGTCGGAGACGACCCCGAGGCCGCGGGCGGACATGACGGCGGCGGGGTCGCCCTCGCCGGCCACGACGCCCTCGAGCACCTGGCGGGCCAGCTTGTCGTTCAGCTTGCCCTCGTCGACCAGCTTCTGCAGGGCCGCCACCTGGGCCGGGGTGGCGCCGACGTCGGCCAGCTCGACGCCGGTCTCGTTGGCGCGGCGGGCCAGCTCGCCCATCCACCACTTGCGGGCGCCCGCGGGGGACGAGCCGGCGGCGATGGTCTGCTCGATCAGGTCGACGGCGCCCGCGTTGGCCACGGACTCCATGTCGATCGCGCTGATGCTCCACTCCTCACGCAGCCGGGCCCGCTTGGTGCTCGGCTTCTCCGGCAGCGCGGCCTTGAGCTCGGCCACCCAGGCCGGGTCGGGCACGATCGGCACCAGGTCGGGCTCGGGGAAGTAGCGGTAGTCGGTCGCCGTCTCCTTGGAGCGGCCGGGCCGGGTGTCGCCGGTGCTCTCCTGGAAGTGCCGGGTCTCCTGGAAGATCCGGGTGCCCTCGTCGAGCAGGGCGGACTGCCGGATGATCTCGGAGCGGACGGCCCGCTCGACCGACCGCAACGAGTTGACGTTCTTGGTCTCGGTGCGGGTGCCCCACTCCTCGCCCGGCTTGTTGAGCGACGTGTTGACGTCGCAGCGCAGCGAGCCCTGCTCCATGCGCACGTCGGAGACGCCCAGCGAGCGGATGATGTCGCGCAGCTCGGCCACGTACGCCTTGGCGACCTCGGGGGCCAGCGCGCCCAGGCCGGGCACCGGCTTGGTGACGATCTCGACCAGGGGGATGCCGGCCCGGTTGTAGTCGACCAGCGACTCGGTGGCGCCGTGGATGCGCCCGGTCGCGCCGCCCACGTGCAGCGTCTTGCCGGTGTCCTCCTCGAGGTGCACCCGCTCGATGCCGATCCGGTACGACGTGCCCTCGACCTCGACGTCGACGTAGCCGTCGGTGCACAGCGGCTCGTCGTACTGCGAGGTCTGGAAGTTCTTCGGCATGTCGGGGTAGAAGTAGTTCTTCCGCGCCATGCGGCACCAGGTGGCGATGTCGCAGTTGAGGGCCAGGCCGATCCGGATGGTGGCCTCGATGCCGGCCCGGTTGGCCACCGGCAGCGCGCCCGGCAGGGCCAGGCAGACCGGGCAGACCTGGGTGTTGGGCTCGGCGCCGAAGTCGGTGCGGCAGCCGCAGAACATCTTGGTGGCCGTGCCCAGCTCGACGTGGGTCTCGAGGCCGATGACCGGCTCGTAGCGGGACAGGGCGTCCTCGTATGAGGGCAGCACGGTGGTGGTCATTCGTGAGCTCCCAACTACAGCGCGGGCGGGGTGAGGGTGCCGACGGCCGACTCCAGGGCGGCGGCGACCCGGTACATGCGGTCGTCGGCCATGGTCGGGGCCATCACCTGGAAGCCGACCGGGAGTCCCTCGGAGAGGCCGCACGGCACCGAGATGGCCGGGCCGCCGTAGAGGTTGGTCGGGATGGTGAACAGGTCGGCCAGGTACATCTGGTACGGGTCGCTGGTGCGCGAGCCGAACGGGAACGCGACGAACGGCGTGGTCGGCGAGACCAGCACGTCGACCCGCTCGAAGGCCGACTGGAAGTCCCGGGTGATCAGGGTGCGGACCTTCTGGGCCTGACCGTAGTACGCGTCGTAGTAGCCGGACGACAGCGCGTAGGTGCCCAGGATGATCCGCCGCTTCACCTCGGGGCCGAAGCCGGCCTCGCGGGTCAGCGACATGACCTCCTCGAGCGAGCGGTTGCCGTCGTCGCCGACGCGCAGGCCGTACCGGACGCCGTCGAAGCGGGCCAGGTTGGACGACGCCTCGCTCGGGGCGATCAGGTAGTAGGCCGGCAGTGCGTACTGGAAGTGCGGGCAGGAGACCTCGACGACCTCGGCCCCCAGCTTGACCAGGGCTTCGAGCGACTCGTGGAACGCGGCCAGCACGCCCGGCTCCGAGCCGTCGCCGGCGAACTCCTTGACCAGGCCCAGCTTGACCCCGGCGAGGTCGCCCGAGGCGCCGCGGCGGGCCGCGCCGACCACGTCCGGCACCGGCTGCGGGATCGAGGTGGAGTCGCGCGGGTCGTGGCCGGCGATCACCGAGTGGAGCAGGGCCGCGTCCTCGACGTTGCGGGCGCAGGGGCCCGGCGTGTCGAGCGACGAGGAGAACGCGATGAGGCCGTAGCGCGAGGTGCCGCCGTACGTCGGCTTGGCCCCGACCGTGCCGGTGACCGCGCCCGGCTGGCGGATCGAGCCGCCGGTGTCCGTGCCGATGGCCAGCGGGGCCTCGTAGGCGGCGATGGCCGCCGCGCTGCCGCCGCCCGAGCCACCGGGGATGCGCCCCAGGTCCCAGGGGTTGTTCGTGGGGCCGTACGCGGAGTATTCCGTCGACGAGCCCATGGCGAACTCGTCCATGTTGGTCTTGCCGAGCATCACCGTGCCGGCCGCGCGCAGCCGCTCCACGAGCGTCGCGTCGTACGGCGGGCGCCAGCCCTCGAGGATCTTCGAGGCGGCCGTGGTCGGCACGCCCTTGGTGGCGATCACGTCCTTGACCGCGACCGGCACCCCGGCCAGCGGGCCGGTGATCTCGCCCCGGTCGACCCTCTGCGCCTGGGCCAGCGCGCCCTCACGGTCGACGTGCAGGAACGCGTGCACGCTCTCGTCGACGGCGTCGATGCGCTCGAGGTGCGCCTGCGCCACCTCGACGGCCGAGACCTCTTTGGAAGCAATCTTGGCGGCGAGGGCGGCCGCCGACATCTTGATCAAGTCGGTCACGGTCAGTCCTCCTCGTCCAGGATCCGCGGCACCCGGAAACGGCCCTCGTACGGGTCGGGGGCGCCGGAGAGCGCCTCCTCCTGCGTCAGGCACGGCGTCGGGACGTCGTCGCGGTACACGTTCGTCAGCGGCACGGAGTGGGAGGTGGGCGGGATGTCATCCGCGGCCACGTCACCGATGCGCGCGACGGACTGGAGGATCACGTCGAGCTGCCCCGCGAACCGGTCCAGCTCCTCCTCGGTCACGGCGAGCCGCGACAGGCGCGCGAGATGCGCGACCTCTTCGCGGGAGATGGCGGCCATCCTGCCCCTACTTTCCTCGAATGCGACGCTGACCGGTGAAGTCTATTTCGCCCGGCGGGTTCTTCTACGGCCGGGGCAGAGACGCCGGTGGCAGCCGCACCGGGCGGTACCGGGACAGCCAGAGGCCCAGCTCGGCGGCGGGCATCGGGCGGGCGTGGAACCAGCCCTGGGCCGCGTGACAGCCGGCCTCGGCCAGCAGCCGCCAGGTGCGCTCGTCCTCGACCCCTTCGGCGACGGCCCGCAGCCCCAGCGCCTCGGCCAGGTCGATCACCGAGCGGACGATGGCGGCGTCACCCCGGTCGGTGGCCATGCCCAGCACGAACGACCGGTCGATCTTCACCTCGGCCAGCGGCAGCCGGCGCAGGTGCTGCAGGCTCGAATAACCGGTGCCGAAGTCGTCGAGCGAGATGGCGATCCCCATCCGGTCCAGCCGGGTGATCGTGTTGAGGACGCGGTGCGGGTCGGCCATCAACGCGCTCTCCGTGATCTCCAACTGCAGAAGGTCGGCCGGTACGGCGTACTCCCGCAGCAGATCCTCGACCCGGTCGGCGATGTCCATGACGTGCAGGTCGCGCGCGCTGACGTTGACCGCGGCCCGGATCGGCCGCCCCTCGTCGCGCCACTGGGCGAGCTGGGCGATGACCTCGTGCAGCACCCGCTCGGTGAGCAGCCGCATCACCGGCGTGGGCTCCGCCACCCGGATCAGCTCCTCCGCCCCGACCAGGCCGCGCGCCGGGTGCCGCCACCGCAGCAGCGCCTCCACCCCGACCACCTCACCGGTCGCGATGGCGATCTGCGGCTGGTAGAACAGCGTGATCCCGTCGTCGGGCGCGTCCTCCCGCAGCGCGTGCCGCAGGTCGGCCAGCAGGGTCAGCCGGTCCGGCGAGTGGTGCGCCGCGTCCGGCCCGTAGACGGCGACCTGGTCCCCGCGCTGCTTCGCGTCGTACATGGCGGTCTCGGCCTGCCGCAGCAGGGCAGCGCCGTCCCCGCCGGGCTCCCGCTGCAACGCGATCCCGATCGAGGCGGTCACGTCGACCGGCATCCCGTCGAAGGTGAACGGCCGGTTCAGCGCCTCGGCCAGGTGGTGCGCGATGCGGCGCGCGCCGGGCGCCCCGTCCACCCGCGTCGCCAGCACCGCGAACTCGTCCCCACCGAGCCGCACCACCAGATCATGGGCGGGCACGACGGCGGCCAGCCGCCGGGCCACCTCGACGAGGAGGCGGTCACCCACGCTGTGCCCCAGGGCATCATTGACCGTACGGAACCGGTCGAGGTCCAGAAGCAGAAGCGCCAGCCGCTTCCCACGCCCCTGCGCCTGAACCGAAGCGTGCAACGCCCGCCGATTCGGCAGCCCGGTGAGCGCGTCCACCCGGGCCGCCCGCTCGAACTCCCCCGCCGACCGAACCATCCGGTGCACGGCATGAAGAGCCAACAGGACCAGAGGTACGAAGGCCAGCCCGACCTGAGCCGTGGCCAGCACCACCGGCCCGAGCAGGAGCAGGGCCCCCGTGGCCAGCACCTCGACCCCACGCCGCCGCCCCGGCCGCTCGGCCACGAACCGCCCCACGATCGCCGCCAGCCCGTAGCGCCCCGCAATCCAGGCCGTGGCCGCGGCCACGGTGAGCAGCGCGTCCTCCCAGTCGAACCGCGGCCCGATCCGCAGCGAGACGACAGCCGCCATCCCGGCCGCCGCCCCCAACGCCACTGCATGCTGCACCGCTAAATGAACCGTCCGCCGCACCGGTTGCCGCATCCGCACCCCCGCCACAGCGACGGCGACCACCTGCACGGCCAGGGCCGCCCCGAACCCCCAGGCCAGCACCATGGCGAAGGTGAAACAAATCGACGGCAGAATCACCGAACTGGCCCGCCGCCCGGCCACCACGTAGGGCCGCGCATCCACCATGACAGCCAGCCCCGCCATCAGCCAGTAGGCCGCCGGCAGACCCGCGAACCCGTCCACGTCGACCACCCAGAGCAGCCCCGCAGCAACCAGAGCCCACGCCCCGGTGATGATGAGCGCCCGCCGCCGCCTGGGCCCGTGAAGCCGCACGTCCTTGCCCCCGAGCCCCGCCTCGAACCCACCACCGGGATCAGCGCCGCTCTCAGCGCGCCCGAACCCGCGCTCACTTCCACCATCGCCGGGCTTACGTTCAGTCCCGGCGTGGACTGACCCCCGCTCCTCCTCGGCGCGGACGAACCCCCGCTCCTCCTCGGCGTGGACGAACCCCGGCTCCTCCTCGGCGCGGACGGACGCACGCTCGCCCTCCGCGTGGACGTGCCCCCCTGTCCTTTCGGTGCGGACAGGACGATCGCTTTCCGGATATCCGGACGCGGACATGTGTTCGCTCCCGACGTGGCCGGACTCGGCCGAGCGGCGGTTCGCCGTGGAGTTGCGGGGGCGTGCGGCGTCCATGCGACCTCCACCATGGCGTGGATCAACCAATCGTTCCCACGATAGATCCACATGCCCATTTCACCGCGAAACCGCTTTGCCGTTATCAAATCGGCATAAGCCCTCAAACGTTCAATAAACCCAAATTACCCCGTTCGAGTGACACCTTTTCCGGCCACACCCTCGTCGCACCCCGCGCAGACGCATGGGGCCCGGCTGAGGTGTCAGCCGGCTTCGGGGGCGAACTCGGCCACCTCACGGGCGGCGTCGGGGCCGTCGGAGAGGAGAACGGCGAAACCGCTCTCGTCGAGGACGGGGACCTTGAGGGAGAGGGCCTTGTCGTACTTGCTTCCGGGGTTGTCGCCGACGATGACGAAAGCGGTCTTCTTGGAGACGGAGCCGCTCACCTTGCCGCCGCGGGACGTGACGGCCTCGGTGGCCTGGTCGCGGGAGTGGGTGGCCAGGGTGCCGGTCACGACAACGGTGAGACCCTCGAGGGGCCGGGGGCCCTCGTCGACGCGCTCGTCGGCCATGCGGACGCCGGCGTCGCGCCACTTGCGGACAATCTCGCGGTGCCAGTCGACGGTGAACCACTCGCGGAGACTCTCGGCGATGGTCGGGCCGACTCCCTCCACTGAGGACAAGATGTCCGGCTCGGCCTTTGTTTTCCCGGCTTTGCCGTTCTTGGCCGCCTCGCCGTCGCCCTCGCCCTCCCCCTCGCCGCCGGCCGTGAGGCCCTTGCCTTCCGAAGCGGCAGCGTCAGTGGTGGCGAGGGCCGGCGCGCCGGTCGACTCGGTAGCGGCTTCCACAGCGGCGGCCTCCTCGGCGCTGCCGGGTGGGGCGGCGACGATGGCCTCGATGGCGTCCATGGAGCCGAACTGGCGGGCCAGGGCCTGGGCGGCGGTGGGGCCGACGTGGCGGATCGAGAGGGCGACCAGGACGCGCCACAGCGGACGATCCTTGGCACCGGCCAGGTTCTCCAGGAGTTTGACGGCGTTGGTGCCGAGGCTGCCGTCCTGGTTGACGAAGAACGGGGACTGGCGCAGCTGTTCCTCGGTCAACGCGAACAGGTCGCCCTCATCGGTGATGACGTTCGAGTCGAGCAGGGCCTGGGCCGCCTTGTAGCCCAGCACCTCGATGTCGAAGGCGCCGCGGCCGGCCAGGTGGAACACGCGCTCGCGCAGCTGCGCCGGGCAGGAACGCGTGTTGGGGCACCGGATGTCGATGTCGCTCTCCTTGGCCGGCGCCAGCTTGGTACCGCAGGCCGGGCAGTGCGTCGGCATCACGAACGGGTGCGCGTCGCCGGGGCGCAGGTCGACCACCGGGCCGAGCACCTCGGGGATGACATCGCCGGCCTTGCGCAGCACGATGGTGTCGCCGATCAGCACGCCCTTGCGCTCGACCTCGCGCGCGTTGTGCAGGGTGGCCTGGGCGACCGTGGAGCCGGCCACCTTGACCGGCTCGAGCACCGCGAACGGGGTGACCCGGCCGGTGCGGCCCACGTTCACGGCGATGTCGAGGAGCTTGGTGGTGACCTCCTCGGGCGGGTACTTGTAGGCGATGGCCCAGCGCGGCGCGCGCGACGTCGAGCCCAGGCGGCCCTGGATGGCCACCGGGTCGCACTTGATGACCACGCCGTCGATCTCGTGCTCGACGTCGTGGCGGTGCTCGCCGTAATACGCGATGTACTCCCGGATGCCGTCGATCCCGTCGACCAGTTTCCAGCGGGAGCTCGTGGGCAGACCCCAGGCCTTCAAAGCCTCGTACGCATGGGACTGCGACGTCGGCGTGAAGCCCTCCCGCGCGCCGATGCCGTGCACGACCATGCGCAGACCGCGCGAAGCGGTGACCCGCGGATCCTTCTGGCGGAGACTGCCGGCGGCCGCGTTGCGCGGGTTGGCGAACGGGGCCTTGCCCTGCTCGACGAGCGACGCGTTGAGATCGGCGAAGGCGGACACCGGGAAGTAGATCTCGCCGCGCACCTCGAGCAGCTCCGGCGGGTTGTCACCGGCCAGCCGCTCGGGGATCTCGCGGATGGTGCGCACGTTGGAGGTGACGTCCTCACCCGTACGCCCGTCGCCGCGCGTGGCGCCGCGGACCAGGCGGCCCTTCTCGTAGGTCAGGTTGATCGCCAGGCCGTCGACCTTGAGCTCGCAGATGAACTCGACCGGCCCGCCGGCGTCGCGCACCGTACGCTCGACCCAGCCGTTCAGCTCGTCGTCGTCGAAGACGTTGTCGAGCGAGAGCATGCGCTCGGCATGCTCGACCGGGGTGAAGAGGGTGGAGAACGTGCCGCCGACGTTCTGCGTCGGGGAATCGGGCGTACGCAGCGCCGGGAACTCGGTCTCGATCGCCTCGAGCTCGCGCAGCAGCTTGTCGAACTCGGCGTCGGAGATGGTCGGCGAGTCGAGCACGTAGTAGCGATATTGATGACCGCGCAGCTCGTCGCTCAGCTCGGCATGCCGCGCGCTCGCCTCGGGCGTCGGGTCCTGGCCGGCGGCGGCCTCCTGCTCGGCGGTGGGACCGGCCACGACGGCCTCGTCGCTCTCCCTCGTGCTCTTGGAACTCGCCTGCTCAGGCACCGTGACCTCCCTGCTCGACTTCTAGGAGGAACGGTAGTCGCCACCTCTGACATTTTTGTGCCGCCGACGCGCCGGGCTCACTCTTCCGTCTCGGCCAGCCGCCGTGCGGCCTCCCGGCTCGCGGTGAGCGCCACTCGCGCGTACGGCTCGGTCGCGCCCGCAAGCCCACAGGCCGGAGTGACCACCACTTGCTGCGACAGCCGAGCCCGCGGGAACCCGAGGCGCTTCCACAGCGTGGCGACCCGCTCGGCCGCCCGTTTGGCCGGGGCAGCCGGATCGGCGGAAGCCGCCGCGGGCGCGACCGACGGCACCACCCCGGCGAAGAGACCAACCCCGGCTTCGATCGCCTCCCCCAGCGGGTCGAGATCTTTCAGCAGCGACAGGTCGATCGCGACGGCCGCGCTCCTCGCGTCCCGGAAAACATCGAGCGGTACGCCCGCAGCACAGCAATGCGTGATCACGGGCACCCCGACGGCCTCGACGATCGTTCGAAGCGCGGTCGCCGCGTCGGGCCCGTCGACCGCCCGGTACGCCCCGAAGCCGCTCTCGGTCGGCACCCGCCCGGCCAGCACCGCCGGCAGCGACGGCTCGTCGATCTGCAGCAGCAGACTCGCCCGCGGCAGTCGCTTGCGCACCTCGTCCACATGCCGGCGCAGGCCTTCGGCCAACGATTCGGTCAGGTCCCGAACGGCCCCGGGGTCGCGCAGCAAGCGCCCGCCGATCGGCCGGTCGATGCTCGCCGCCAGCGTCCACGGCCCCGCCGACTGCAACTTCAAGGTCCCGGCGAAGCCGTCCCCCTGCTCGGTGAGCTGGTCCAGGTCGCGTTCGAGCAGATCGGCCGTACGCCGGTTGTCCTGACCCGCCCGCGGCGCCACCTGCCACCGCCCGGCGTAGAGCTGCACCGGCAGATCGACCAGGAACCCGGCGCTCCGCCCGATCATGTCCGCCCCCGGCCCCCGCCCCGGCAGCTCAGCCAGATGCGGCAGATCAGGCAGCTCCCCGAAAACAATCCGCTGCGCCTCGGCGATATCCGCCCCCGGCAACGACCCGATCCCGGTAGCCGCCCCCACCGGCCATGGAAAATCAGCCACGACTGTCTCCAGCCACACCGGCGGCCACCGGCTCACCGGCCGCCGGTGAGCCCATGGCGACAGACGCCAGCGAGGTCGACGCGGTGGAAGGAGAAGCGGGGGATGTTGAGGCCCCCACCGGCTCACCGGCCATAGAGGCCGGGGTTGTCGAGGCCGAGGCCGCGGGGGTCGGGGCCGAGGTCGCGGTGGAGCGGGCTGAGGACAGCGATGGCGAAGCCGTGCCCGCGGTGATGGTGGCTGAGCCGAGGACGATGTCGCCGGCCGCGGGGTCGCGGCGGTAGGCAACTATGGCCTGGCCGGCGGCGACGCCACGGGCCGGGGAGAGCAGCTGGGCCGTCAGCGTGCCGTCGGTGACGGTCACTACGGCCGGGACCACCTCGCCGTGGGCGCGCAGCTGGACGTCACACTCGACGGGAGTGGCGGCGCCGTGCCAGATCGGGCGGGTCGCGGTCACCACGTCGACGGCGAGGTCTTCGCGCGGGCCGACGGTGACCGTGTTGGTCACCGGGGTGATCGACAGGACGTAGCGGGGGCGGCCGTCGGCGGCCGGGACGCGGAGGTCGAGGCCCTTGCGCTGGCCGACCGTGTACGCGTAGGCGCCGTTGTGGGTGCCGACCTTCTCACCCGTACGGCCGTCGACGATGTCGCCCGGGGCCTCGCCCAGCTTGCGCTGCAGGAAGCCCTTGGTGTCGCCGTCGGCGATGAAGCAGATGTCGTGCGAATCGGGCTTATCCGCCACGGCCAGGCCACGCGCGGCGGCCTCGTCGCGCACCTGCGCCTTGGTCGAGTCGCCGAGCGGGAAGACGGCCCGGGACAGCTGGGTGCCCGTGAGGACGGCCAGCACATAAGACTGGTCCTTGGCGTCGTCGACGCTGCGGCGCAGCAGACCGTCGGCCCCGAGCCGGGCGTGGTGGCCGGTGACGACCGCGTCGAAGCCGAGCGCGACCGCCCGGTCGAGCACCGCCTCGAACTTGATCTTCTCGTTGCAGCGCAGGCAGGGATTGGGCGTACGGCCGGCGGCGTACTCGGCGACGAAGTCGTCGACCACGTTCTCGTGGAACTGGTCGGCCATGTCCCACACGTAGAAGGGGATGCCGATCACGTCGGCCGCACGGCGGGCGTCACGGGAGTCTTCCAGCGTGCAGCAGCCTCGCGCGCCCGTCCGATAGGTCTGGGGGTTACGCGCCAGCGCCAGATGCACCCCGGTGACGTCGTGACCGGCGTCATGGGCACGCGCGGCGGCAACGGCGGAATCGACCCCGCCCGACATGGCCGCTAGAACTCGCATGCCCCAAGCCTATCCGCACCCCCCGACACTTCCCGCCGCGGTGATCCGCCCCCGAAGCCCCGAAGCCGCCAAAGCGGAAAGGGGCGGGCTATGGGAGGGGCCGCGCTGCGGGAGGGGCGGGCTGTGGGAGGGGCGGGCTGTGGGAGGAGCGGGGTGCGGGAGGAGCGGGCTGTGGGAGGAGCCACGCTCCGGGAAGGGCGGGCTGTGGGAGGAGCCACGCTGCGGGAGGGGCCACGCTGCGGGAGAGCCGCTGCGGGAGGGGCGGACCGCGGAAGGGGCGCGGCCAACCACAGCAGGGGTGGGCAGCGAGGGCGGCCGGCGAAAGGGGTGGGAACAACCGCAAGAGGGTTGAGGACAACCGCAACAGGGGTGAGAGCGGCGAGGGAAGCAAGGGCTGCCGGGTGGGGCTGGTCAGCGCGGGGTCTTCCAAGCCGTGGCTCGGCGGGCTCGCTCGACGGCGCCGGGGAGGGCGGTGAGGAGGGCGTCGATGTCGGCGGGGGTTGAGGTGTGGCCGAGGGTGAAGCGGAGGGAGGAGCGGGCGCGGTCGTCGTCGGCGCCCATGGCGACCAGGACGTGGCTGGGCTGGGCGACGCCGGCCGAGCAGGCGGAGCCGGTGGAGCAGCAGACGCCCTGGGCGTCGAGCAGCATCAGGAGCGCGTCGCCCTCGCAGCCGGGGAAGCTGAAGTGGGCGTTGCCGGGCAGCCGTTCGGTCGGGGAGCCGTTGAACACCGCGTCCGGCACGGCCGCTCGCACGCGGGCCACGAGGTCGTCGCGCAGCTCTCCGACCCGTACGGCGTTGGAGGTCTGGTTTTTGATTGTGGTCTCGACCGCGGTGGCGAAGGCGACCACGCCCGCGGTGTCGAGGGTGCCGGAGCGTACGTCGCGCTCCTGGCCGCCGCCGTGCAGCAGCGGGGTGCAGGCCACGTCGCGACCGAGGAGCAGGGCGCCGACGCCGACCGGACCGCCGACCTTGTGGCCGGTCACCGTCATGGCCGCGGCGCCGCTCGTGGTGAAGTCGACCGGGACCTGACCGACGGCCTGGACCGCGTCGGTGTGGAACGGGATGCCGGCCTCGGCCGCCAGGGAAGCGAGATCGGCGACGGGCTGGATCGTGCCGACCTCGTTGTTGGCCCACTGGACGCTGATCACGGCGATCTCGTGGCCGTACTGGTCGACGACCTCGGCCAGGGACGCGGGGTCGACCCGGCCGGCCGCGTCGACGGGCAGCCACGACACCTGGGCGCCCTCGTGGGCGCCGAGCCAGTCGACCGCGTCCATGACCGCGTGGTGCTCGACGGCGGACGTCACGACGCGGTTGTGGTTGAGCGAGGCCGAGCGGCGGGCCCAGAAGATGCCCTTGGTCGCCAGGTTGTCGCTCTCGGTGCCGCCGCTGGTGAAGACCACCTCGGACGGGCGGGCGCCGAGGGCCGCCGCGATCCGCTCGCGGGACTCCTCGACCAGCCGCCGGGCGTGCCGGCCGGCCGCGTGCAGGGACGACGGGTTGCCGACCTCGCGGGCGGCGGCGACATACGCCTCCAGCGCCTCGGCGAGCATCGGCGTGGTCGCCGCGTGATCCAAGTAGGCCATCACGATGAAGCTTATGCCTGACGACGGACGGCCCGGCGCACAGCGCCGGGCCGTCTCGACGTGAGGACCGTTACTTACGCTTACGGATCTCGTCGGCGGCCTGGGGCACGACCTTGAACAGGTCGCCCACCACGCCGTAGTCGGCGAGCTCGAAGATCGGGGCCTCGGGGTCCTTGTTGACCGCGACGATCGTCTTCGAGGTCTGCATGCCGGCCCGGTGCTGGATCGCGCCGGAGATGCCGAGCGCCACGTACAGCTGGGGGGAGACGGTCTTGCCGGTCTGCCCGACCTGGAACTGGTGCGGGTAGAAGCCGGAGTCGACGGCCGCGCGGGACGCGCCGACGGCGCCGCCGAGCAGGTCGGCCAGCTCCTCGACGAGCTTGAAGTTGTCCGCGTTGCCGACGCCGCGGCCGCCGGAGACGACGATGCCGGCCTCGGTCAGCTCGGGGCGCGAGCCCTTGGTCTCGGTGACCCGCTCGACGACCTTGGTCAGCTTGTCCGCCTCGGACAGCTCGACGGTGACGTTCTCCACGGCGGGGGTGGCCGGCTGGGGGGCCGGGGTGACCGAGTTGGGGCGGATCGTCACGATCGGCAGGCCCTTCGTGACCTTCGACTTGACGATCGTCGAGCCCGCGAAGGCGACCTGGGTGGCGGTGCCGTCGGCGGCCACCTCGACCGCGTCGGTCAGCAGGCCGTTGTCGAGCTTGACGGCCAGGCGGCCGGCGATCTCCTTGCCCTCCTGCGTCGAGCCGAGCAGCACGGCGGCCGGCTGCTTCTGGAGCACGAGCGACGCCACGGCGGTGGCCTTCGGCGCGACGAGGTAGTCGGAGGCGGGAACGACGTAGATCTTCTCCGCCCCGTACTCGGCCAGCTTGGCCTGGTCGGCGTCGTCGGAGAAGACGACGGCGGACGGCGAGCCCAGCCCACGGGCGATGGTCAGCAGCTCCAGCGTGACCTTCTTGACGGAGCCTTCCACGACGACAAGAACTTCAGCCATGACCGGCCCCTCTCAGACGAACTTCTCGGTGGCGAGGTACGACACGAGCTGCGCGCCGCCGTCGCCCTCATCGGTGATCCTGGTGCCGGCCGAACGCGGCGGCCGCTTCGAGAACTCGAGCACCTGCGACGTGGCGCCGGCGAAGCCGACCTCGCCCGCGTCGACGCCGACCTCGGCCAGCGTCAGGGCCTGCACCGGCTTCTTCTTGGCGGCCATGATGCCCTTGAAGGACGGGTAGCGCGGCTCGTTGATCGTGTCCCACACGGAGACGACGGCCGGGGTGGCCGCGGTGACGACCTCGTAGCCCTCGTCGGTCTGCCGCTCGGCGGTCAGCTGCGCGCCGTCCACGGTCAGCTTGCGGGCGCCGGTCAGCGCCGCGATGCCGAGACGCTCGGCGATCATGTGGGGCAGGACCTGCACGCGGCCGTCGGTCGACTCGGCGCCGCAGAGGATCAGGTCGGCGTTCAGCTGGCCGAGGGCGGCAGCCAGCACCTTGGAGGTGGCGACGGCGCAGGAGCCGTGCAGCGCGTCGTCGGAGATGTGCACGGCCTTGTCCGGGCCCATCGACAGCGCCTTGCGGATCGACTCGGTCGCCCCGCCCGGGCCCATCGTCAGCACGGTGACCTCGCCACCGTGCGCCTCCTTGATCTTCAACGCCTCCTCGATGGCGTACTCGTCCATCTCGTTGATGACGTTGCTGGCCGAGGCGCGCTCGACCGTGTTGTCCGAAGAGCTCAAGGTGCGCTCGGCACCGGAGTCGGGTACCTGCTTCACCAGTACGACGATGTTCATCGCGCTTTTACGACCCTCCTGTTATGACCGCCGGCCCATTAACGTCAGGTTACCCGTCAGTAAGTTGCACGTGTCGTGCACCTAGAGTGACTCACCTCACCCGCCTCACCTGCATGATCGATACGATCACGATGAGGAGGTGTCGCCACATGTCCGGCCAAATCACTCCGCTGGTGCGTCCGTCTGACTCACATACTCCCCCAGACGCCGTACGCGCCGCGCCGGACACCCATGGACGTGCCGGACCCGACAGTCCCTGGTGTCGATGCGGCCGCCCACGCGAGGCCTGCGTCAGTGACGAAGTCCGCATGCTGTGGGCCCGCCTTCTTGACCTCGACGGTCGATAATCAACCAGGTGTTACGGCAGTGGTTCGACCCGGAGAAGACGCCGACCGTCGGCCGCACCCCCGACTACCGGTTCTCGCTGGCCAACGAGCGCACCTTCCTGGCCTGGATCCGCACCGGGCTGGCGCTGATCGCGGGCGGGCTGGCCTGCGCCCAGTTCCTGCCGCCGCTGCCGATCACCTTTCTGCGCGAAGGCCTGGCCATTGCCCTGCTGCTGCTCGGCGGGGTGGTCGCGCTGCGCGCGGTCGACCACTGGGCCCGTACGGAGCGGGCCATGCGGCTCGGCGAGGAGCTGCCGGGCTCGAAGTTCCCGGCGATCCTGGCCCTGGTGGTGGCCCTCGGCGCCCTGCTGTTGATCGCCACCGTGTTGATCAACGCGATCAAAGAATAGACGCGATCAAGGCATGAGCGATGACCACGGCGCGGCAGCGGAGCGGACTCGGCTGGCGTGGCGGCGCACCGCGCTTTCCGGAGCGGCGGTCGCCCTGCTGGCGCTGCGGCCGGCCATCACCGACCCGACGAACGCCGGCAAGTGGGTCGGCAGCTCGCTCGTGCTGGTGGGTTGGGCCGTGATGGTCGCGATCGCGTACCGCCGGGCCCGGGGTCTCGGCGCCAGCCCGCCGAACCCGGCCCGCCGGACGATTCCCGCCTACGCCCTGCTGGCAGCGGCGTTCGCCCTGATCGGCGGCTTGATCGTGGTCATCTGACGGCCACCGGCAGCTCGGGCGCGAGCCGCGGCAAGGGACTTGAAAGGGGTCCGCCGACCAATTTGGTCCGGTTGTCACGCTCTGATCGTCGCCGGAACCGCCGGGGCGCGTCATCATTGCCACATGGTCCGGTTGTTCATCCTCCTGGCTGCCGTGCAGCTGATTCTCTTCGTGCTGGCGCTGATCAGCTGTTTGTCGGCCGATCGGGTGCGTAACGCCCCGCGCCTGGTGTGGGTTCTGGTGATCCTGCTGATCCCGCTGCTCGGCCCGCTCGCCTATTTCGTGTGGGGCCGGCCGCTGCCCCCGCCGACCGAGGGTGGCCCGGTGCGCCGCACCCCGTCGAGGCCCTCCTCCCCCGACGACGACCCGGATTTCCTGCGGTCGGTCGACGTCGAGAAATCCCGCCGCGACCGCGAGATGCTCGCGCAGTGGGAGAAGGACCTCAACAAGAGCGAGGACGACTAGATCAGGCCAGATTCGACGACCGCGGGTAGGCGTCGGCCGGGTCGGTGAGGACGTTGACCAGGTACGGCACGCCCGCGGCGAAGGCCCGTTCGAGCGCCGGGCCGATGCCGTCCGCCTTCTCGACCGTCTCGCCGGCGCCGCCGAGGGCACGGACCACCTCGTCGTAACGCAGGCCGGGCTGCAGGTCGGCGGCCACGTCGTAGCCGTACATGGCCTGCATGGGGTGTTTCTCCAGGCCCCAGATGCCGTTGTTGCCGACCACCATGACCACCGGGAGTTGCTGCCGGACCAGCGACTCCACGTCCATCAGGGAGAAGCCGGCCGCCCCGTCGCCGAGGAGCACGCAGATCTGCCGGTCGGGGTAGGTGACCCGGGCCCCCATGGCATATCCCATGCCGGTGCCGAGGCAGCCGTACGGGCCGGGGTCGAGCCACGTTCCGGGCTGGGACGGCTCGAGGTAGCGGCCCGCGTAGGAGACGAAGTCGCCGCCGTCACCGATGGTCACCGCGTCCGGCGCGAGGATCTTGCGTAGTTCGCCGTAGACCCGGGCCGGCTTGATCAGATCGGTCGAGGCGGCCATGGCCTCGGCGTCGCGGGCCTTGCCGGCGTCCTCGGCCGAGCGCAGCCCTTCGATCCACTCCGCGTGGTCCACGCGGTCGCCCGCGTGACCGGCCAGCGCCGAGAGGATCAACTTCAGGTCCCCGGCGGGCGAGACCGCCGGCGTCACGTGGGTGGCCCGCTGCGACGGCGCGTCCACGATGTGCACGACCTGAGCCTCGCCGAACTCGCCGAAGCCGAGCCGGAAGTCGAGCGGCGTGCCGATCACGCAGACCACGTCGGCCTCGTTGAGGGCGGGCCGCCGCGCCTTGGCGAAGGCGAGCGGGTGCGTGGGCGGCAAAGCTCCGCGGCCCATGCCGTTGGTGAACACCGGGATCTGCAGGTTCTCCGCGGCGGCGACCAGCTCACCGATCGCGTCGCCGCCCCACACGTCCGACCCCGCGATGATCACCGGCCGCGCCGCGGAGGCCAGCAGGCCGGCGGCCTTCGCAACGAGGTCGGGATCGGGCTCGATCACCGGGACGGCCGGCTCGCCCGGCGCGGTCGCCTCGCCGGTGGAGAAGATGATCTCGAGTGGCAGGTCGAGGAAGGCCGGACCACGGTGCGTGGTGAGGGCGGCGGTCAGCGCGGCCCCGATCTCGCCCGCGATGGCGTCGGTGTCGCCGACCGTGCCGGCGTACTTGGTGATCGTCCTGACCAGCGGCACGTGGTCGAACTCCTGCAGGCTGCCCGACCCCCAGCGGAACGCGGGCGCCCGCCCACCGAGCACCAGCACCGGCGAGGCGTTGAAGAACGCACTGGTCAGGCCGGAGATGCCGTTGGTCACGCCGGGGCCGGCGGTGAGCACGGCCAGGCCGGGACGCCGCTGCAGCTTGGCCACGGCCTCGGCCGCGAAGACCGCGGACTGCTCGTGACGTACGTCGTAGATCGGGAAACCGGTCTTGTGGGCCGCGTCGTAGAGCGGGAACACGTGCCCACCGGAGAGGGTGAACATCTCGTCGACCCCGTACGCGCGCAGGGCGGCCAGCGCCAGATCGCCGCCGTGCCCCTCGATCACCTCAGCCATGTCCAGCAAGTTACCGGAGAGTCAGATCCCGAGCAGCTCCCAGATCTCCCGGAACAGGTTCTCCGCGTCCACCCCGAGCGAGTCGCCGTTGCCGTAGCCGTACGCCACCACCAGCGCGAACAGCGGCACCACGATCATCAGCACGATGCTGAACAGGACCTGCAGGAAACGGACGAACCCACTGCGGCGCTTGCGCGGCTTGTTGCCTCGGGCCGGGGCCGGCGGTTGGTACGGCTGCGGGACCGGCGACATCGGCCGGCTCGGCGTGGCGACACCCCGGGGCGGTACGGAGACGGGCCGCTCGGTGCGTGGCGGCGCGCTCACCGGCGCCGGCCGCTCGTAGGCCGGCGCGGGCTTCGGCGTGGGCACCGTCGCGTGCGGGTCGATCGCCCAGTGGTGATGATCGGCGTCCGGCCACGGGTCGACCGGCGGCTGCAGCCCGGTCGTCCCGGGAATGTGCTCGGGGACGGGCATGGTCTTCGGAAGCGGCGGCGCCTCTTCCCGGAGCGGAGCGGCCTCGACCCGTACGGTCGCTGACTCGGCCTTGCCCGACGAGACCAGCCGCATCTCCGCAGTCGGCCCGGGCGCGGCCGGGCCCGAGGTCAGCAGGGCCGCCCCGGCGAGGATGCTGCCCTCGGCCACCACCAGCTCGGGCTGCTCGATGACCACCGGGGCCTCGCCCAGCTCGCGGTGCAGCAGCGTGGCGACCAGCGGGATCCGGCTCGCGCCACCGACCAGGAACACCCCGGCCAGCCGCCCCTCGGGCAGGTCGGCCCAGTCGAGCAGGCCCTTGGTGATCCGCACCGTCTGGTCGAGGATGGGCCGGGCCAGTTTCTCCAGCTCGTCGCGGGTGAGGTGGACCTCGGTGTCGAGCAGCGGCACCACGAAGTCGGCCGACTGGGTGCGCGACAGCCGCTCCTTGGCGATGCGCACCTCCTCCCAGAGCTGGCGTTGCGCCCGCCGCTCCTGGGCCGTCGACGGCTCCATCAGGCGCTGCCACTCGTCGGTCTTCAGGTGCTCGACGATGGCGGCGTCGATGTCGAGGCCGCCGATGTCGTCCCGGCCGTCGACCGCCATCACCTCGAACCCGGAGGCCGTACGGGCCACCACGCTGGCGTCGAACGTGCCCGCGCCGAAGTCGTGCACGACCACGACCGACCCGATCGGCACGTCGCGCCCGAGCACCTCGGCGAAGTAGGTGGCCGCGGCGACCGGCTCGGCCACCAGCCGGGCCCGGGTCAGCCCGGCCTGCGCGGCCGCCTCGGCCAGCAGCGTGCGGCGGGTCGCGCCCCAGGTGGCCGGGCAGGTCAGCGTCACCTCGGGCAGCAGCGGGCCGACCGCGCGGTGCCACTCCTCGGCCACCCGGGCCAGCACCGCGGCGATCAGGTCGCCGACCGGGATCTCCTGGTCGCCCAGGAGCACCAGGCCGTCGTCGATGCGCCGTTTGGGGTTGGGCTCGAAACGGGCCGGGTCGAAGCGGGCCGCGTGCACGGCGTCGCGGCCGACCACGAAGCTGCCGTCGGGCTCGGCGTAGACGGCGGAGGGGAGCAGCGGGGACCCGTCGACCAGGATCGGGCGGGCGCGGCCGTCGGGCCAGCGCGCCACCGCGACAGTGTTCGAGGTGCCGAAGTCCACGCCGAGGGCATGCCGCTTCGGCTCACCGGGGTCGATGGGCATGGACCGAGTCTAGGGGGTACCCGCCGTTAGACGATCTTCCAGCGCGGAGGGTCATTGTGGAAGCGCAGACAGCGAACGAGCCGGTCGTCGCGGGTGCGCCCGTACGCACCCTCGGGACGGCACCGGTCACCGACGGTCACATTTCGCTGCACCTCGTCGTCGAAGTCGGGTTCCGGCGAATAGCGCGGAGCGGGCGATTCGGTCGGCGGCATCGGTGGCAGCAGGATCAGTTCGCTCGAGGGGGTCGGGCTGGGCGCTGAGGACGGCGACGTGGTGGGCGGCGGGGCCGGCGCAGGCGGCTCGGTAGTAGATGCCGCCGGGCTGACCGTTTTGTCCGGTGAAGTGGCGGACGTCGTTGTCTTGGCCGGCCGGCGCGTCTTTTTAGCCGGGGCCTCGGCATCGCGTGAGGTCACGGCAGGCGGCGCGGGACGGGCGGCCGGCGGGCTCGGGGCCGGGACCACGGCCGGCGGTGGGGCGGCGGCCTGATCGACCGCCGCGCCGGAACCATCCGGGCCGGAATGGGCTCTTCCCAGCGTGAGCCAGCCGATCAGCGCGCAGAGCAGCGCCTGCCCGATCACCAGGGCCACGGCCATGCGCACGGTGCGCCGCACCCCTCGCGTGACCGGAACCGGTTCCACACCGCGTGACTTTATGGCAACTGATCGATATATGCGAGGGTCAGCGGCCCGTAAATGTGGGCTTACGCTTCTCGACGAAGGCGGTGGTGCCCTCGACCCGGTCGTCGGTGGCGAACAGCCCGGCGAACAGCTGCGACTCGAGGGCCAGTCCGGAAGCCAGGTCGAGGTTGAGCCCGCCGTCCACGGCCAGCTTGGCCGCCCGCAGGGCCAGGGACGGCCCGGAGACGTACGGCGTCACGAGCTCGACGGCTGTCCGATAGACGTCACCGGCCGGGACGACCCGGTCGGCCAGCCCGATCCGCAACGCTTCCTCGGCGTCGACCATCCGCCCCGAGAAGATCAGATCCTTGGCCCGGGCCGGGCCGATCAGCCGGGCCAGCCGCTGAGTGCCGCCGGCGCCCGGGATGATGCCCAGCTTGATCTCCGGCTGGCCCAGCTTGGCGTCCTCCGCCACCACCCGCCAGTCGCAGGCCAGGGCCAGCTCGCAGCCGCCGCCGAGCGCGTAGCCGGTGATCGCGGCCACGACCGGCTTGGGGATGCGGGCCACGGCGTCGAACGCGCTCGACAGCGCCTCGGCCCGCAGGGCCATGTCCTGGTAGCCGACCTTGGTGAACTCCGTGATGTCGGCCCCGGCGGCGAAGACCTTCTCACCCCCGTACACGATGACGGCCTTGACCCCCTCGTCGGCCGCGGCGGAATGCGCGACCGCCCGCAGCTCTTCTTGAAGTTGGGTGTTGAGGGCGTTCATCGGAGGCCGGTCGAGCTTGATGGTTCCTACACCGTCGCTGGTCTCCAGCGTCACGAAGTCGCCCACGGCAAAACCCTCCTGAGGTTTGGTTCAGGTCAGCCTACGACGGGTACGGAGACGGTGATGACCACCTACTACCGGGATCCCGATGTGACGATCACATCGACGGGCGTCCGGATGAACGGAGTCAGCCTGGGTCTGGACGACCTGATCCAGGTGTGGCACACGCGCGGGCGCCGCTCCTGGACGACCATCGCCGGCCGGGGCGCGCTGGGGCTGGCAATCCTGGTCCCGCTCGTGCTCGGCGCCCTGGGCATCATGGTCGCCCTGCTCATCGACGCCTCCACCAGCACCACCATCGCCCTCGTGGGCGGCGGCGTGCTGATCGGCCTGGCCACCCTGCCCCTGGCCGACGTGCTGCTGGAGCAGGTCGACCGCTCGTACGACCGGGGCAGCCGCACCCGCGAGATCTGGGCCCGGACCCCGGCCGGCAAGGTCCTGCTGCTCCGTACGCCCGACTCGGCGCGCTTCGGCCGCGTCTACCGCGCCCTGCAGCGGGCCCTGGAGCCCTCCGTTAAGTTGCGCGAGTGAGAAAAGACGCCGCGGGCCTGACCGCGCTGCTCGCGACCACCGGCGCGCTGCACTTCCTGGCGCCGAAGCCGTTCGACTCGATCGTGCCGCGCTCGCTGCCCGGCTCCCCGCGCGCCTGGACCTACCTGAGCGGCGCGGCCGAGCTGGCCGTCGCGGCCGCGATCGCTCACCCGCGCACCCGCCGCGTGGGTGCTCTGGCCGCCGCCGGGCTGTTCGCCGCGGTGTTCCCGGCCAACGTCAAGATGGCCGTCGACTGGCGGCACGCCCCGCCCGCCAGGAAGGCCATCGCCTACGGCCGCCTGCCGCTGCAGGTGCCGCTGGTTTTGTGGGCCCGGCGCGTTTTTTCGGATTAGCGAGCGCGCCCTTCCGCCGCCGGGTGACCATCGGAGACGATGCGAGCCACCCGAACCCGCCCCACCGGAGTCGAGCGCACGTTCGGCGCCGACGAGATCATCGTCACCAAGACCGATCCGCGCGGCGTCATCACGTACGCCAACGAGGTCTTCCTGCGGGTCTCGGCGCTCACCGAGGCCGAGGCGGCCGGGCAGCCGCACAGCATCATCCGGCACCCGGACATGCCGCGGGCCGTCTTCAAGCTGCTCTGGGACACCCTCGGGGAACGGCAGGAGATCTTCGCGTACGTGAAGAACCTGGCCGCCGACGGCGCCCATTATTGGGTCTTCGCGCACGTCACCCCCTCCTTCGACGCCGGGGGACGGCTGGTCGGCTACCACTCCAACCGGCGTCTGCCCGAGAAGCCGGTGATCACCCGGGTGAGCCGCCTCTACGACCACCTCCTCGCGGTCGAGGCGCGCGAATCCAGCCCCAAGGCGGCGACCGAGGCGGGCCGGCAGGCTCTCCTCGCGGAGCTCGGCGGGCAGACGTACGACGAGTACGTGTGGGCCCTGACCAGCGGTGCCCCCTGATGGCGGACGAGGTGCTGTCCCTGATCACCGAGGTGTGCCGCAAGGCCGCCGCCGGTGACCTCGAGGCCCGCCTGCCCTCGATCGGCGACACGGCCGAGGCACAGGCGGCCCGCACCGCGATCAACAACCTGCTCGACACCAGCGACGCGTTCCTGCGCGAGTCGAGCGCCGCCTCCGCCGCGGCCGCCGAGGGCCGCTTCCACCGGCGCATCCTGACCCGGGGCCTGCGCGGCGCGTTCCGGATGGCGGCCGAGGACATCTCCGCCTCGACCGCGGCCATGAGCGAGAACGCGGCCCGGGTGGCCCAGGCCGCCGCGGCCCGGGTCGCGCTCGCCGACGACCTCGAATCGGCCGTGCTCTCGGTCTCCGAGCAGGTGGCCACGGCGGCCACCGAGATGGGCGCGACCGCCAACGGACTGGCCGACTTCGCCCGCGACGCGGTGGCCGAGGCCGAGCGCGGCCTGTCCACGGTGACCTCGCTGCGGTCGGCCTCGGATCAGATCCGTACGGCGGTCGACCTGATCAACGCGGTGGCCAAGCAGACCCGCCTGCTCGCGCTGAACGCGACCATCGAGGCGGCCCGGGCGGGCGAGGCCGGCAAGGGCTTCAGCGTGGTCGCGGGTGAGGTGAAGAACCTGGCCACCGAGACCAGCGCCTCCAGCAACGAGATCATGGGCCAGGTCAACACCGTGCAGGAGGTGGCCAACGACGCGGTGACCGTCCTGGAGACGGTCACCAACAGCATCCGCGAGATGGCCGGCCTGGTGAACGGCATCGCCGCCGCGGTCGACGGCGGCGGCGACATGGCCAGCACCGGGCTCTCCCAGCTGGCCGAGGTGCTGCGTTCCGAGGTGAACCGCTTCGTCACCACGGCCCGCCAGAACTAGCTGTGGTAGATCTCGTCGATCTCGGCTCGGGTGGGCAGCGAGTTCGAGGCCCCAATCTTGCGAACGCAGGCCGCACCGGCCGCGTTCGCCCAGCGTACGGCCTCGATCAGGTCTCTTCCCTCGCCCCAGGCGACCGCCAGGGCGCCGGTGAAGGCGTCGCCGGCCGCCGTCGTGTCGGTCACCTTGACCTTGTACGACGGGACGTGCTCGTCGCGCCCCTCGCGGTCGGCGTAGCGGGAACCGGAGCCGCCCAGGGTCAGCACCACCCGCGGCACCAGCGCGAGCAGCCCGGGCACGTCGATCTCGTCGCCGCCGGTGATGGCCAGCGCCTCGACCTCGTTGACGACCAGCAGATCGACGTTCTCCAGCAGCTCGGCCGGCAGCGCGCGGAACGGCGCGGCGTTGAGCACCGTGCGGGTGCCGCCGGCGCGGGCCGCCCGGGCCGCCTCGACCACCGTCTCGACCGGGATCTCCTGCTGGCAGAGCAGCACGTCGGCGGCGGCGATGGTGGCCTTCTCACCCTCCGTCAGGCCGGTGAACGCGCTGTTGGCGCCGGGCGCGACCAGGATCGAGTTCTCCCCGGCCCGGTCCACCATGATCACGGCAACCCCGGAGACGCCGTACGTCGTCCGGACGTGGGTCATGTCGACGCCGGCGCCGTGGAGCTGGGCGTTGAGGTTGACCCCGAACGAATCGGAGCCGATGGCGCCCAGGAAACAGGTCTGGCCACCGGCCCGGGTGGCGGCGATCGCCTGATTGGCGCCCTTGCCGCCCGGCATCATCAGGAACTCGTCGCCCAGCACCGTCTCACCCGGCCGGGGCAGACGCTCGGCCAGCCCGACCAGATCCATGTTGGCGCTGCCGGCCACCACGATGCGCGGGGCCACGATCAGGCCGCCCGCGCCGTGTACCGGTCGCCGCGGCGCTCCACGATCAGCGGCAGGCCGAAGGTCTTGCCCAGGTTGTCGGCCGTCATCACCTCACCGAGCAGGCCGGCGGCGACGATCGAGCCCTCGCGCAGCAGCAGCCCGTGCGTGAAACCGGGCGGGATCTCCTCGACGTGGTGGGTGACCAGCACCATCGCCGGCGAGTCGGGATCGAGGGCGAGCTCGGTCAGCCGGGCGATCAGATCCTCCCGGCCGCCCAGGTCGAGACCGGCGCTGGGCTCGTCCAGCAGCATCAGCTCGGGGTCGGTCATCAGGGCGCGGGCGATCAGCGTGCGCTTGCGCTCCCCCTCGGAGAGCGTGCCGAACTCGCGATCGGCCAGCGAGCCCATGCCCAGCTGGCCCAGCAGCTGCCGGGCCCGGCCCTCGTCCTGCGGGTCGTAGCTCTCCCGCCAGCGGCCCACCACCGACCAGGCGGCGGTGACGACCACGTCCAGCACCCGCTCGTCGGCCGGCACCCGGTCGGCGAACTGGCCGGTGGCCAGGCCGATCCGCGTCCGCAGCTCGTTGATGTCGGTCCGCCCCAGACGCTCGGCCAGCACGTACGCCGTGCCGCGGGACGGGTGCAGGCGGCCCGAGGCGAGATTGAGCAGGGTCGTCTTGCCGGCGCCGTTGGGGCCGAGGACGACCCAGCGCTCGTCCAGCTCGACCTGCCAGGACAGGCTGCGAACCAGGAAGTTTCCGTTCCGGATCACGCTGACCCGGTCGAACGCGATGACAGTGTCGTCGTCGGGAGGGAGAGTCACGGCACCCATCCAACCACGCGATTTGCCTCAGCCCGGTGCAGACCCTCAGGCTGTCGCCGCCCCTCAGGCTGCCGTCGGCTCTCAGGCTGCCGTCGGCTCTCAGGCTGCCGTCGGCTCTCAGGCTGTCGTCGAGCCGAACACCTCGTCCCGTACGGCGTCGAGCGCGGTCCACAGCGCGCCGTGCAGGACCGGGTCGGCCTCCACCCCGGTGATCACGACCTTGGGGTGGACCAGGGTGATCGCGGCCACCTCCTGCTCCACCTTGTCGGCCAGCGCCGCGCCACCGGCCTGGCTGACCTCGCCGGCCAGCACGACCAGCGGCGGGTCGAGCACCACGCAGGTGGCCGCGACCCCGAGCGCCAGCCGGGAGGCGAGCTCGTCGAGCACCGGCTCGCCGGCCTCACCGGCCGCGACCGCGTCCCGGATCACATCGGCCCCCTCGGCGCCGCGGAACCCGTACTTCTTGCCGATCGCCTTGACCGCCTCGGCCCCGGCCAGGCTCTGGAACGCGCCGCGAACCCCGCCCTTGGCCGCCCGCTTGGACGAATGCCGCGGCACCTCGGCCCCCGGCACGGGCAGATAGCCGATCTCGCCCGCGGCGCCGGTGCTGCCCTGGTGCAGCCGCCCGTCGATGACACTGGCCAGACCGACACCCCGGCCGACCCAGATCAGAGAGAAGTCGCGTACGCCCGTGGCGGCACCCGTGCTCGACTCGGCCACGGCCGCCATGTTGACGTCGTTGCCGAAGACGACCGGGGTGTGCAGATCACGGCGCAGGTCGTCCAGCAGACCCCGGTGCCAGCGCGGCAGGTCCCAGGCGAACGAGATCTCGCCGCTCTGCGGGTCGACCAGGCCCGGGGTGCCGAGCACGACCCGCCGCACCGAACCCATGTCGGTGCCGGCCTCGGTGGCGGCCTGCACGACGGCGTTGTGCACCACGCCGACCGGATCGTCGGTGTCCTTCGTGGACTGCTCGTTCCGCCCGATGATCGTGCCGGTGATGTCGGCGCAGGCGGCCACGACCCGCTCCGGCCCCACCTCGACCCCGATGACGTGCGCGCTGCCGGGCGTCACCGCGTACAGCTGGGCGTTGGGCCCCCGCCCGCCGGCCTGCTCGCCCACCCGGCGCACCAGGCCACGCTGCTCGAGACGCTCCACCAGCTGCGAGGCGGTGACCTTGCTGAGGCCGGTCATCTCGCCGAGCTGGGCCCGGGTCAGCGGCCCGCGGGACAGCAGCAGTTCCAGCGCCGCGCGGTCGTTGAGCGCGCGCAACAGCCGGGGTGTGCCCGGGAGGCGGGTGGCGGCCATGTTCGATCCCCTACTTATTTAGGATTATTTCCTATTAGATTACCGGCGCCCAGCGAACATCCAGGCGCAGCGTAGCGGTCCCGGCGCGTCACCCTCACCCCCGCCGATCGACCCCGAGCGATCATGGCAGGTACACAGCGTGCAGGCCAGACCCGCCGCCCCAACGAGTCACCCGCATCCCGCTTCTCGCGCGGCCGTTGGCGACGCGCTCCCGCCCTCGCCATGCGACAGCCCTGCCCTCCCCTCCTCCGCACCGAGCCGCCTGGGGTAGCAATCACCCGCCCTGGGCCTTCGTCGCCCCCGCGGCAGGCGTCCTCCAACCCCACCGAACTTCCATCGCCACGGCCGGCCTCGTGGCCGCCTGGCCCGCCTCCCTCACCCGCCTCGCCCCCGGACCTCCACCGCCGCCACTCTTCGCGCCGCCTCCACCTCGCGCCTGGGCCCATCACCTCCACCCCGCCGCGCTTCCACGCCACCCTTCGCGCCGCCCCCACGTCGCGGCCTCGGCCCGTCACCGCCACCCCGCCGCGCTTCCACGCCACCCCTTCGCGCCGCCTCCACCTCGCGGCCGCGGCCATCACCGCCGCCCCGCCGGGCTTCCACTGCCGCCACCCCTACGCCGCCGCACCGATCACTTCCACTCCGCCGTGCATCCACTGCCATCGCCCAGCGCCTTGTCCTCGCCGTCGAGCGCATCACCTCAGGGGCTCTCTTGAACATGTTCAAGTTCGGGTTTACTCTCGGAAGCGAAGTTGAACGTGTTCAAGAAGGGTGGTCCGATGGACCCGAAGGTGTGGATGTACCTCGTTTACCTGGCGGTCAGCGTGGGCCTGACCGTCTGGGTGGCGACGACGCTGTCCCGGAACGGACTCGTCTTCCTGGCCGATGTCTTCGCCGACTCGAAGCTCGCCAAGGCGGTCAACCAGCTCCTGGTGATGGGCTTCTACCTGCTCAACCTGGGATATGTGACCGTCACGATGCGCTCGGGGCAGGCGATCGCGGACACGAGCGAGGCGCTCGAGACCCTCTCCATGAAGATCGGGCTGGTGCTGCTCGTCCTTGGCGTCCTGCATTTCTGCAATGTGTTCTTCCTGGGCCGCTACCGCCGCGGGCGCCTGCGCCAGCAGCAGGGCACGCCGCCCCTCCCGCCGGCCGGGCGGCTTCCGTTCCACCCGCAGACCCCACCCCCGGCCCGGGCATGACCACCCACCCTGTTCCCGACCCGGCCGGACACGGGGCCGGCCGGGTCGCCCGACCCGGCGGGGGCCCCTCCGGCACGGCCCCCGCCGGGACCGAAAACCCTCACCCGGCCGCCGAGGAAACGGCTCTTGCTGAGATAGAAGGGTCGGCTCTCGCCCGGGCGGAGGAGCTGGCCGCCGACGGGAACAGAGGGATCGAGACCGGGGCGGGAGCGGGGCGGATCGGTTCGTTCACCGTGTTGTTCGATGCGGGCTGCCCGGTCTGCCGGGCGGCTTGCCGGTGGCTGCGGGGGCGGCCGCAACTCGTACCGCTGGAATTTGTCCCTGCGGGGTCGAGCGAGGCCAGGCAGCGATTTGTCGGGCTCGACCACGAGGCGACGCTGCGGGACATCACGGTGATCGGGGATGACGGTTCCGTCTATGTGGGGGACGGGGCGTGGGTGGCCTGCCTGTGGGCGCTCGCGGACTACCGCGCGATGGCCGAGCGGATCAGTTCGCCGAGGCTGCTGCCGGGGGCGCGGAAGTTCATCGCGGCGGTGTCAGCAATTCGGGAGGCCACGCGGGAGACGACGGTGATGGGGGCACGGGTCGGGGACTACGGTGGCGGGTGTGACGACCGCTGCCGCTGAGCCGACCGGGCCGGACCACCCGGCGACCGCCGACGCCCTTCCGCTCACCGACGCCGGCGGGGCGGGGGCGGACAGGCCGCGACGGGCGCGCGGGGAGCAGACGCGGCAGCTGATTCTGGAGACGGCGCTGCGGCTCTTCCGGGAGCGGGGGTACGCGGAGACGACCATGCGCGCCATCGCGAAGGAGGCGGGGGTCGCGGTCGGGAACGCGTACTACTACTTCGATTCCAAGGAACACCTGATCCAGGGGTTCTACGACCGGAATCAGGCGGCGCACCGGGCGGCGGCCGAGCACGTGCTGGCCACGGAGAAGAATCTGGCGCCGCGGCTGCGGGGGGTGCTGCACGCCGGCATCGACGTCAACGCGCCGTACCACTCCTTCGCCGCGACGTTCTTCAAGAGCGCGGCCGAGCCGTCGTCGCCGCTGAGCCCGTTCTCGCGGGAGTCGTCGCCGGCGCGGGAGGCCGCGATCGCGATCTTCCGGGACGTGGTGGAGGGGTCGGCGGCCAAGCTCGACCCGGAGCTGCGGCGGGAGCTGCCCGAGCTGCTGTGGCTGGGCTGGATGGGCGTGATCCTGTTCTGGGTGTACGACAAGTCGCCGGAGCAGCGGCGGACCCGGCGGCTGATCGACGGCGCGGTGCCATTGATCGACCGGCTCGTCTCGCTCTCCCGCCTGCGGGTTCTGCGACCGGCGTTGCGGCAGGTCCTCGCCTTGATCGACAATCTCCGCCGGGACGATTGATCACCCGCGGTAGCGCCCGTCATTCATCACCGTTAGTAATCAGCCAACTCGTTATATGCCACAGTGTCCGGAGATTTCCGGATCTGTCGCCTGATTCGTGTGGGCCGAACGGCCATTTCGACCACCCAGAGGTTACGGCCGACAACCACCGGCACGTAGCGTTATCACCGCAGGTGGGTCTGGGGACGTCGCAACAGAGGACTCGAACTACGGGACCAGTCCGAGCCCTCGCGACGCAGACGGTGAGCCGGGCCCGGCCGCGGATTTCGGGAGCAATCCGCCGCCGGCCCGGCTCACGCTGCTTCCCGCCAACACCTCAACCCCTCCGGCGGTACGCCTGAAAGCCCGCCGACAAGCGCAGGCCCACCCCGCCGTCCGACCGCGCAGCCTCTATCCCCGCACGGAACACCCTCCCCCGCGCGAGCGTCACCCACGCGCGGGCACCCACCCGCGCGAGCACCGACCCCCCGCGCGTCCAGCCCGGCGCGGGAACGGTCAGGCGGCCTTGAAGGTGCGCAGGCGCAGGCTGTTGAGGACCACGAAGACCGAGCTCAAGGCCATCGTGGCGCCCGCGATCATGGGGTTGAGGAGGCCGGCCGCGGCCAGGGGCAGGGCGGCCACGTTGTAGGCGAAGGCCCAGAACAGGTTGCCGCGGATGATGTTCAGGGTGCGGCGGGACAAGCGGACGGCGTCGACCGCCGCGGTGAGGTCGTCGCGGACCAGGGTGAGGTCCGACGCCTGGATGGCGACGTCCGTGCCCGCGCCCATGGCCAGCCCGAGGTCAGCCTGGGCCAGCGCCGCGGCGTCGTTGACGCCGTCGCCGACCATCGCCACCGACTTGCCCTCGGCCTGGAGCCGCTTCACGACGTCGACCTTGCCCGCCGGCAGCACCCCGGCGAAGACCTCGGTGATGCCCACCTCGGCCGCCACCGCCTCGGCCACCGGCGCGGCATCACCGGTCACCAGCATCGGCTCGAGCCCGAGCCGCCGCAGATCCGCGATCGCCGCCTTGCTCGTAGGCCGCACCGCATCCCCCAGCGCCACCCACCCGGCCACCGCCCCGTCGACAGTCACCTCAACCCACGTCGCCGCGTCCGCCGAGTCCACGCCGACCCGCACCGCCGATGTGGCCCCGCCCAGCGACGCAGCCGAGCCGAGCGACACGGGCACAGGGACCGGGCCCGGCGGCCGTCCGGTTCCCACGGCGACCTCCACGCCGTCCACCCGGCCGCGGACGCCGACGCCGGCTGTCGCCCGGAAGTCGGCCACGGCGGGCAGTGCACCCTGCTCGTGGGCCGCGGCGGCGATGGCTCGGCCGATCGGGTGTTCCGAGGCCGCCTCGACAGCTCCCGCCAACCTCAGCAGCGAGGCCGGGTCGTGGCCCTCGGCGGCGACCAGCGACGTCACCGTCATCCGGCCCGTGGTCACCGTGCCAGTTTTGTCGAGCACGATGGTGTCCACGCGGCGGGTCGACTCGAGGGCTTCGACGCCGCGGATCAGGATGCCGAGCTGCGCTCCCCGGCCGGTGCCGACCAGCAGGGCCGTCGGAGTGGCCAAACCCAGCGCGCACGGGCACGCGATGATCAGCACCGCTACGGCCGCCGTGAAGGCCGCGTCGGTGCCCCGGCCCGTACCGAGCCAGTAGCCCAGCGTCCCGATCGCCAACGCGATCACCACCGGGACGAACACGCCCGAGATGCGGTCGGCCAGTCGCTGGACGGCCGCCTTGCCGTTCTGCGCCTCTTCGACCAGCCTCGCCATCTGCGCCAGCTGGGTGTCGGCGCCCACCTTCTCGGCCCGCACCACGAGACGGCCGCCCGCGTTCACCGTCGCCCCCGTCACCGGGTCGCCCGGGCGTACCTCGACGGGCACCGACTCCCCGGTCAGCAGGCTGACGTCCAGCGCCGACACTCCGTCGACCACCACCCCGTCGGTTGCGACCTTCTCACCGGGGCGTACGACAAAGGTGTCACCCGGCGTGAGATCACCGGCCGGAATGACCCGCTCGACGCCGTCCTTCAGGACGGTGACCTGCTTGGCCCCGAGCTCGAGCAGCGAGCGCAGCGCGTCACCGGCCCGCCGCTTGGCCCGGGCTTCCAGATAGCGCCCGGCCAGCAGGAACGTGGTGACCCCGGCCGCCGCCTCCAGGTAGATCGCGTCCCCGTCGCTCGCGGTCAGCGAGAACGGGTGCGTCATGCCCGGCATCCCGGCGTCGCCGAGGAACAGCGCCCAGATCGACCATCCGAACGCGGCCAGCGTGCCCATCGACACGAGCGTGTCCATCGTGGCCGCGCCGTGCCGCAGGTTGACGAAGGCCGACCGGTGGAACGGCCAGCCGCCGTACACCACGACCGGTGACGCCAGCACGAGCGACAGCCACTGCCAGTAGTCGAACTGCCACGACGGGACCATGGCCAGAACGATCACCGGAAGACTGAGCGCGGCCGAGATCAGCAGCCGATCACGCAACGCGTCCCGCCGCGCGGGCTCGGCCGGCGCCTCGGGAGCGGGCTCGGCCGCGGTGTAGCCGGTCTTCTCGACCACGGCGATCAGGTCGGCCGCGGAGATCGTGGCCGGAACGGTGGCCCGGGCTTTCTCGGTCGCGTAGTTCACGGTGGCGCTCACGCCGTCGACCCGGTTCAGCTTCTTCTCGATGCGATTGGCGCACGCCGCGCACGTCATCCCACCGATCTCAAGCTCGATCACCCGCTCCATGCCTCGAAGCATACCCCTCGGGGGTACGGGTATCCGTCAGCAGAAGCCCGAAATGGCCGCGGCCACCCGCTCGGGCGCGGTCCGCTCCGCCGTGTGCCCCACCCCCCGCATGGTCATCCGCGTCGCGTTCGGCAACACCCGCTCCAGCGCGTCCAGCCGCTCGGTCAGGTGCCGCGGGCTGCGCTCTCCCCCCAAGAGCAAAACCGGCACTTCAATGGCCTTGTACGCCGCCAAGCGGCACCCCAGCGCATCGATGGCATCGTTGTCATCCCACTGCCGCTCGACCAGCGGTCCGATCTCCGCCGCCCGCCGATTCATCGCAAACTTCGCCACCGCCACCATCGGCGACCGCATCCGCGCCACCTCCCGCATGAAGATCGCAAACGCCGTCCCCGGCTTACCCGCCGCGAGCGCCGCCCGAGCCCGCGGCCCCGCCCCGCCACTCAGCGGCCCCTCCACCACCAGCGGCGGCTCGTAGAGCACCGCCCCCGAGTAGAGCCCGGGATCCGCCACCAACGCCTCAAGCGCCACCACCGCCCCCGACGAGTGCCCCACCAGCACTGGCCGTCGTTCCACCGCCGCAACGCCGGCCAAACCCGCCGCAGCCGCCGACTCCACTGGGCACGCTGAGCCGGCCGGAGCAGCGGCGATTGCCGGGGCGGCCGGAATTGTCGGGGTGGCGGGAATTATCGAGGTGGCGGGAATTGTCGGTATGGCGGGAATTGTCGGGGCGGCAGGGTTGGGTTCGGAGGCCGGAGAAGCCGCCGGGACGCGGGTAGCCGCCGAGGCCGAAGAACCCGGGCGAGCCGCGGAGGCCGGCGCGACCGCGGAGGTCGCGGTGGTCGGTGGGGTCGCCGCGGGCGCCGGGGTCGCAGCGGGGGCCGGAGCCGCCGGGGAGGCGAGGGCCGCCGGGGAGGCGAGGGCCGCCGGAGAGGCGAGGGCCGCCGGAGAGGCGAGGGCCGCCGGAGAGGCGAGGGCCGCCGGAGAGGCGAGGGCCGCCGGAGAGGC
>NZ_JBFAOX010000005.1:360190-458734 GCF_040675435.1 Actinoplanes sp. NPDC049598
GGAGGCGAGGGCCGCCGGAGAGGCGAGGGCCGCCGGAGAGGCGAGGGCCGCCGGAGAGGCGAGGGCCGCCGGAGAGGCGAGGGCCGCCGGAGAGGCGAGGGCCGCCGGAGAGGCGAGGGCCGCCGGAGAGGCCGAACTGGCCGGAGCGGCGGAGCCGGTTGCAGCCGCTGGAGAGCTGGCCGGAGCGGCGGAGCCGGTTGCAGCCGCTGGAGAGCTGGCCGGAGCGGCGGAGCCGGTTGCAGCCGCTGGAGTGGCTGAGCCGGCCGGGATGGTCCGGCTGGCCGGAGTCGAGCCGGTCGGAGCGGGCGAGCTGGTCGAGGCCGCTGCACCCGCTGCGGCCGCGTTGGTCGAGGGGGTGTGGCTGAGGGCGAGCGCGGCCTCGCGAACCTCGGCCACCTCGTCGGCGATGGTCACCTTGCGCGGCACATCGAGCCGATACTGCCGGCGGTGCAGCCGCACCGTGCGGAAGTGATCGCGCAGCCGGTCGGTCACCCGGGCCCAGCTGGTGAGATTTCCCATGCCGCCGTGCAGCACCAGGATCGGGCGACCCCGTCCCTCATCGATCATCATCGCATCCCCCTTAGCACCGTTAAGGAGAACTTAGCACTGCTAAGGTAGACCCGTGAAGGGCCTGTCGCGAGAAGTGCTGATCGATGCCGGTCTACGGCTGCTGGACGAGGTGGGTTTAGACGGCCTGTCCGTGCGGAAGTTGGCGGCCTCGCTCGATGTGCAGTCACCCGCGCTCTACTGGCACTTCAAGACCAAGCAGGAGCTGCTCGACGGGATGGCGAGCGCGGTCATCCAGCGCGCCGGGATGGGCCCGCCTCACGACAATGAGCCCTGGCCCGAGTGGCTTCGGCGGCGCGCCCGGGCGTACCGCCGATCGCTTCTCTCCCACCGCGACGGCGCCCGCCTGATCACCTCGGCCCGGCGGGCGCCGGATGCTCTGCACGGCTTCGAGGAGGAGCTGGCCGCCATGGTCCGGCTGGGTTTCACCCCGGCCGGCGCCCTCCTCACGATCATGACGATCGCCGACTACACGAACGGCTTCGTCCTGCAGGAGCAGGCCACCGTCGGGCCGCCGGGCGAGGCCGAGGTTTCGGCTCTCGCCCAGCTGCCCACTCTCACCGCGGCCTTCCAGTCGGGCGGCTACCAGCGGCCGGACGACGCTTTCGAGCACGGATTGGCCGTTCTCGTGGCCGGCACGGAAGCCGTCCTGGCGAAATAACGGGTCAGGCGGCCGAAGACGTCTTGACCAGGGTGCGGATCTGGCGGAGCAGGACAGACAGTGCCGCCAGCTCGGCCGGGGTGTCGCCCACGTCGCCCATGGCGTTGGCGGCCCGGGCGATGGAAGCTGCGTTGACACGTTCCCATTGCGACACCCGGTCGTCGGCCGAGGCGTCGGCCGGGGTCGACTGCAGGACCTCGGCGGTCAGGGCGGCCAGCGCCGCGTACAGGTCGTAGCGCAGCGCCATCCGGGCCAGCGTCTGCCAGCGGTCCCCGCGTGGGAGCTTGGAGATGTGCGACAGCAGCTGGTCGATGTGGAAGCGCTCGGACAGCACGTAGTAGACCGGGGCCACCTGTTCCGGGTCGCAGCCGGTGGCCACGCCCGTCTCCAGGATGTCGAGCAGGCCGAAGCCGTAGTTGACCAGCGTGACCCGCTCGGCCAGCTCCATCGGGACGCCCTTGTCGACCAGCCAGGCGATGTGCTCGTCCATCGACAGGCGCTCGTTGCCCTTGAGCGCGGCCGACATCCGCGGCATGAGCTCGCGCACGCCGGGGCCCAGCCGGGCCACCTCGCCGGCCACGTCGATCGGCGAGCGCCGGGTGCTGACCAGCCAGCGGACGGCCCGGTCGAGCAGCCGGCGCGACTCGAGGAAGACCAGGGTCTGGGCCGGCGTCGGCACCTGGTTGTCCAGGGCCTCGGCGTCGGCCCAGATCTCGGCCAGGCCGTACGTGTCGCGGATGACCACGTAGGCCCGGATGACGTCGGCCGCCGACGCGCCGCTCTCCTCCATGGCCCGGAAGATGAACGACGTGCCGCCCCGGTTGACCACCTCGTTGACCAGGGCCGTCGTGATGATCTCGCGGCGCAGCCGGTGACCGGCCATCCGGGTCGCGAAGCGTTCGCGCAGCGGCGTCGGGAAGTACTTGTGCAGCACCGACGTCGTCCACGGCTCGTCGACCAGCTCGTCGGCCAAGACCTCCCGTTCCGCGGCGATCTTGACGTAGGCCAGCAGCACCGCGAACTCGGGCGCGGTCAGGCCTTCGCCGTTCTCGTAGCGGGTGGCCAGCTCGGCGTCGCTGGGCAGGGCCTCCAGCTCGCGGTTGAGCTGGCCGCTCTCCTCGAGCCAGGTGAGCATGCGGCGGTGCACCGGCAGCAGCGAGTGGGCTTGCGACCGGGCGTTGCCCAGGGCCTGGGCCTGCTCGTAGTTGTCCCGCAGGACCAGCGCCGCGACCTCGTCGGTCATGGCCGCCAGCAACTCGTCCCGCTCGGGCAGGGTCAGCTCGCCGTCGGTGACGGCGCCGCCCAGCAGGATCTTGATGTTGACCTCGTGGTCGGAGCAGTCGACACCGGCGGTGTTGTCGATGAAGTCGGTGTAGATGCGGCCGCCGGTGCGGGCGAACTCGATGCGGCCGCGCTGGGTCAGGCCCAGGTTGCCGCCCTCGCCCACGACCCGGACCCGCAGCTGGCCGCCGTTGATCCGGATGGCGTCGTTGGTCTTGTCGCCGACGTCCGCGTGCGTCTCCGAGGCGGCCTTGACGTAGGTGCCGATGCCGCCGTTCCAGAGCAGGTCGACCGGCGCCCGCAGGATGGCCCGCATCAGCTCGGTCGGGCTGATCGCGGCGGCGTCGTCGAGCTCGAGCGCCGCCCGGATCTCCGGCGAGACCGGGATCGACTTCGCCGTACGCGGGTAGACCCCACCACCCGCCGAGATCAGCGACTTGTCGTAATCGTCCCAGGAGGAGCGCGGCAGATCGAAGAGCCGTTGCCGTTCCGCGAAGGACGCGGCGGCGTCGGGCGCCGGGTCGAGGAAGATGTGCCGGTGGTCGAAGGCCGCCACCAGCCGGATGTGCGGTGACAGCAGCATGCCGTTGCCGAACACGTCGCCGCTCATGTCACCCACGCCGACCACGGTGAAGTCCTGCGTCTGGGTGTCGACGCCGAGGTCGCGGAAGTGCTTCTTGACCGACTCCCAGGCGCCGCGGGCCGTGATGCCCATCTTCTTGTGGTCGTAGCCGGCCGAGCCGCCGCTGGCGAACGCGTCGCCCATCCAGAAGTCCTTGGCCACGGAGATCTCGTTGGCGATGTCCGAGAACGTCGCCGTGCCCTTGTCCGCCGCGACCACGAGGTACGGGTCGTCGCCGTCGTGCCGGACCACGTCGTCCGGCGGCACGATCTTGCCACTGTGGATGTTGTCGGTGACGTCGAGCAGCGCCGTGATGAAGCGCTTGTAGCACTCCACCGCCTCGTCGCGGTCGCCCGGCTTCTGCTTGAGCACGAAGCCGCCCTTGGCGCCGACCGGCACGATCACCGCGTTCTTCACCATCTGCGCCTTGACCAGGCCGAGGACCTCGGTCCGGAAATCCTCCCGCCGGTCCGACCAGCGCAGGCCACCGCGGGCCACGGCGCCGAAGCGCAGGTGCACGCCCTCGAACCGGGGCGAGTACACGAAGATCTCGTACTTGGGCCGGGGCTGCGGCAGGTCGGGGATGGCCTGCGGGTCGAGCTTGAAGGCGACGTACGACTTGGGCCGCCCGTCCGCCCCGCGCTGGAAGAAGCTCGTCCGCAGGGTGGCCTGGATCAGCGTGAGGTAGGACCGCAGGATCCGGTCCTGGTCGAGGCTGTCCACGTCGTCGAGCAGCCCGGTGATCCGGTCGACCAGCTCGTCCGCGAGCCGCGATCGATGCTCCTCACCGGCCTCCAGCTGCGGCGAGAACCGGGTCTCGAAGAGCCGCACCAGCAGGCGGGCGATCTCCGGGTAGGCGATGAAGGTCGACTCCAGGTAGCGCTGGGAGAAGACACTGCCGGTCTGCCGCTGGTACTTGGCGTACGCCCGCAGCACCACCACCTGCCGCCAGGTGAGCCCGGCCCGCAGGACCAGCTCGTTGAAGCCGTCCACTTCGGCCTCACCGCGCCAGGCGGCCGCGAACGCGTTCTCCACCTGCGGGCGCACCTCGGCCAGCTCGCGGTGGGCGGCCGGCGGCTGCAGCCCGAAGTCGTAGAGGTAGACCGTGCCGTCGCTGCGCCGGATCTCGTACGGCCGCTCGTCGACCACCTGCACGCCCAGCGAGTGCAGCACCGGCAGCACCGCCGAGAGCAGCATCGGCTCGCCGTAGCGGTAGACCTTGAACCGCACGTCGTGATCGTCCGGCTCGGGCTCGCCCGTGCGGCCAGGACGCCGCTTGCGGTAGAGGTGCATCTCCAGCTGGCCCTCCTCTTCGAGGAGTTCCAGCTTGGCCAGGTCCTGCATGCCCTCGTACGGGGTGTGGCCGTCCTTGTAGCTGTCGGGGTACGCGGCCGAGTAGCGCCCGAACAGCTCGCGCGCCGCCTCCTCGCCGAGCTTGCGCTCCAGCACCAGGGAGAAGTCGTCGTCCCACATCCGGGTCGCGTCGGCCAGCATCTCGGCCAGGGCGTTCGGGTCGACCTGGCCCGGCGGGTCGGCCGGGTCGGTCCGCACGATGAAGTGCACGCGGGCCAGCATCCGCTCGGTGACCCGGGTCGTGTAGTCGAGACCGACCCCGTTCAGCTCGCGCAGCAGGATCTCCTGCATGTGCAGCCGGTTGCCGGTCGTGAAGCGGTCGCGGGGCATGTAGACCAGGCACGAGATGAACCGGCCGTAACCGTCGCGCCGCAGGAACAGGCGCAGCTGCCGGCGGCCCGCCATGCGCAGGACGCCGATCACCGCCTCGTACAGGTCATCGGTCTTGATCTGGAAGAGCTCGTCGCGGGGGTAGGTCTCCAGGATCTGCAGCAGGTCCTTGCCCGAGTGGCCGCGCGGCGAGAGGCCCGAGCGGTCGAGCACCTCCATCACCTTGCGCTTGACCACCGGCAGCTCGCGGACGCTCGTGCGGTACGCCGACGAGCTGAACAGGCCCAGGAAGCGGCGCTCGCCGACCACCGCCCCGGACGCGTCGAACGTCTTGAAGCTGATGTAGTCGAGATAAGCCGACCGGTGCACCGTGGCCCGGGAATTGGCCTTGGTGATCACCAGGAGCCGTTTCTCCAGGGCCCGCTTGTACGCCTCGGGGGTCATCGTCGACAGCTTGCGGGGCTTGCTGTCGCCGCGCAGGATGCCCAGCCCGGAGCCGGGGACGGCCCCGAGCACGTCGCCGTCGAGCCGGTACTCCCGGTAGCCGAGGAAGGTGAAGTGGTCGTGGGCCAGCCACTTGAGCAGCTCGATCGAGTCGGTGACGTCCTTGTCCGGCACCGGCAGCTTGCCCTCGGACCCGCGGGCCGTGGCCAGCTCGTCGGCGATCACGATGGCCCGCTGGCGCATCCGCGGCCAGTCCTCGACCGCGTCGCGCACGTCGGTCAGCACCCGGCGGACCTCGTTGTGCAGCTGCTCGCGGGTCTCCTCGCTGCGGATCGGGTCGATCTCGATGCGGATCCAGCTCTCGACCAGGTCGCCCTCGATCGCGTCGTCCGGCTCGACGTCGGCCGCCAGCTCGGCCAGCGCGCCCAGCGGCTCGCGGCGCACCACGATCAACGGGTGCACCAGCAGGTGCACTTGCAACTGGTGGGCCGAGAGCAGGGCGATCACGGAGTCGACCAGGAACGGCATGTCGTCGGTGACGATCTGCACCATGGTGTGGCACTGCGAGCCGGACGGCGGCGTGATGGCCAGTTTCAGCTCGCCCGGCAACCGGGTGCGGGCGAGCTCGCGATGGGCGACCGCGGCGTCGTACATCTCCTGGGGCGTGAACCCGACCAGCTCCTCGTCGGGCGCGAACCGCCAGAAGCGGCCCACGAGCTGGGCGGTTGCGTGATCGTTGCCCGCGACCTCGACGGCCTGGGCCACCAGCCGCTCCCCGTTGGGCAGCGGCTCGTCGAGCTCGCCTTCCTCGGCGGAGGCGCCGAGGCGCCCCGTCAGGGCCAGCCCGGGTCCGGCGGCATAGTCCAGATCAACATCGGAATCGGTTGCGGCCTCATCGGCGACAGCCATGGTCTTACCGCTCCCCTCACCCACCACACTGTGGGTTCGAACGTGTCGAGGACAGCCTAGAACGCGCCCGCGGCGGCGATCACACTCGCGGTGTGAACGGGCCGATCGGCGGCGATTTTGACCTATCTCACCTTGGGCGGGTCAACGGGACGGGCATCGGTTGACTACCGTCACGTCTGATCCGTCCCAGTACCCCGCGAAAGGTGATGCCATGCGCCGGTACGTCGCCGTTGCCGCCACCCTGGCCCTGGCCGCTGGTCTGCTCGCCGGGTGCTCGAAGGACGGGCCCGACGGCACCCTCGACGACTTCCTGGCCGGCTGGCGGCGCAACGACCTGAGCAAGATCGGCTTCGTCAGCGCGGCCGGCGGCAAACTCGCCTCGGCCGACGTGCAGGCGCAGCTCAAGGAGCTCACCGGCGAGCTCGTCAACGCCCAGTTCACGGTGGCCAAGGCGGGCGACCCCAAGGAGTCCGGCGACGTCGCGACCAGCCCGATCAAGGTCGACTGGAAACTGGCCGACAACGTCACCTGGTCGTACCAGAGCACCGTGCGCCTGACCAAGAAGAACACCGACGGCTGGTCGGTGATCTGGGAGCCGTCGCTCGTGCAGGGTGACCTCGTGGCCGGCGACAAGGTCCGGATCAAGCGCGTCGGGTCGACCCGGGCCAGCATCCTCGACGCGGCCGGGCAGCCGATCGTCACCTCCCGCGACGTGGTGACCATCGGCGTCGTCCCGGAGGAGATCACCGACCTGGCCCAGCTCCAGAAGGCCCTCACCACCAGCCTGGCCAAGGTCGGCGTCACGGTCGACATGAACGACCTGGCCACCCGGGTGAAGGCCGCCACCCCCGACGCCTTCGTTGACGTGGTCACCCTCCGCCGCCCCGACTACCTCAAGATCCGCAACGAGGTACGCCCGCTCAAGGGCACCCGGTTCCAGGAGGCCAAGCGCGACCTGGCCCCGACCCGCGCCTTCGCCCGCGCCCTGCTCGGCACGGCCGACCAGGCCACCCGCGACGACATCGACGAGAACCCGAAGACCGTCATCCAGGGCGACATCGTCGGGCACGGCGGTCTCCAGGAGAAGTACGACGCCACGCTGCGCGGCACCCCCGGCCTGTCCGTGGTCGTCGCCCGCCCGACATCGGAGTCCGACGACACCCCCAAGGACACCGAGCTCTTCTCGGCCAAGCCGGTCGCCGGCCAGCCGGTCAAGACCACGATCGACGTGCAGACCCAGCTCGCGGCGGACGCGGCCCTCGCCCCGGTCAAGCAGCCGAGCTCGCTGGTGGCCATCAAGGTCAGCGACGGTTCGGTCCTGGCGGTGGCCAACGGCCCCGACGGCGGCTCGGTCGACACCGCGCTCACCGGCCAGGTCCCGCCCGGCTCCACCTTCAAGGCCGTCTCGGCGTACGGGCTGCTGCAGCGCAAGGCCGTCACAGCCGACACGGCCGTCGCCTGCCCGGCCAAGGCCACCGTCGCCGGCCGCGAGTTCAAGAACGCCGAGGGCGAGGTGCTCGGCACCGTCCCGTTCCACGTCGACTTCGCCAAGTCCTGCAACACGGCGTTCGTCGGCCTGGCCCCGAAACTCGGCGCCGACGGACTGCAGAAGGCCGCGGCCGACCTCGGCATCGGCGGCAAGTGGGACCTGGGCGTCAGCGCGTTCAGCGGCAAGGTGTCGCCCGCCGGCACCCCGACCGAGCTCGCCGCCGCCACCTTCGGCCAGGGCGCCACCGCGGTCAGCCCGCTCGCCATGGCGAGCGCCACCGCCGCCATCGCCCGCGGCCAGTTCAAACAGCCGAAGGTCGTGCTCGACCCGGCCCCCGCCGCCCCCGCCGCCGACGGCCCGAAACTCGACGCCGCCGCCGTCGGCCCCCTGAAGCAGATGATGCGCGAGGTGGTCACCGGCGGCACCGCGACGGCCCTCAAGTCCGTGCCGGGCGGCCCGGTCTACGGCAAGACCGGCACCGCCGAGTTCGACGAGAGCACCGAGGACACCCACTCCTGGTTCATCGGCTTCCAGGGCGACGTGGCTTTCGCCGTCATGGTGCAGAAGGGCGGCCTCGGCTCCGAAGCCGCCGTCCCGGCCGTCGGCCGCTTCCTGACGGCCCTGGCCAAGTAACCCCTCAGGCGATGTCGGCGGGCTCGCCCGGCCCGAGACCGATCTCGAAGGCCGGGCGCTGGGCCGGCAGGGTGAAGTTGTCCGGCGCCGGCTCCTCGTTGCCCCGGGGCCGCAGCATGCCGGGGCGGGTGGCCGGCAACGGGTCGGAGTCGAGCAGCGGCGCCTGACCGAGCGGCCTCGGCACCAGCCGCGCCGCGGCCGCCGCGTCGGACTCGTCATCCAAGGGCTCGGCCTCCGCGGGCTCCGGCTCGGCCGGCTCGGTCAGGTCGGTCGGCTCCGGGTTGGCGGGCTCGGCCGGCTCCTCGTCGTCGGCCGCGGGCTCGTCGTCGGCGTCCGGCTCCTCGGAGGGGACCTCCTGCTCCGGGTCGCGGGGCAGCGGCGGGGTCTCGTCACCCTCCTCGACCGCCAGGATCGTGGTGGCGGGGACTGCCGTCTCCTCCAGGGCCGGGCCGGTCGACATGCCGGCGGCGGCCAGGGTGACGCTGCCGGCCCCGGCGGCGGCCCGGCGGTGGGTGCGGTCGGCGTCCGGCGGGGTCGCCGCGGCGCCGTCCATGTCGGCGCGGGCGGCGATCAGGTCGGGGCGCGGGGTCACGTTGTGGGCGACCTCGAGGCCGGCCACGACCGCGTTGGTGATCTCGGCCGCGTACTGGCCGTCGGGGTCGTAGTCGGGGTCGAAGACGGTGATCTCGACGCCGAGGCAGTGCGGCGACTCGACCAGCCCGGAGAGCAGGATCTCGAGCTCGGGGAAGGCGATGCCACCGGGGGACGGGGCGTCGACCGCCGGCATGACCGCCGGGTCGAGCACGTCCACGTCGACGTGCACCCAGTAGCCGGCGCAGTCGACCAGTTGATCGCGGGCCCACTGGGCGCTGCGGGCCGCGCCCTCGGCCCGCAGGGCCGGCACTGGGCGGGTCACTATGCCCGCCGCCTGCAGGTCGAGGCGGTACTCGTCCTGGGCCCGGATGCCGAGCACGACCACGTCGACGTCGCGGAAGTACGGCCGGCGGCTCTCGATCGCGGCCAGCTCGGCCTGCCCGCGCCCGGTGACCAGGGCGAGGTCCTCCCCGGCGGCCGCGCCCACGTAGGACGCGTTGCCGGGGTGGCGGAAGTCGGAGTGACCGTCCACGAAGACCAGGCCGATGCGGCCGCCGACCGCCTCGCCGAGGCGGTGCATGGCGACGCCCGACCCGAGCAGGATCGAGCAGTCGCCACCGAGGATCACCGGGAACTCGCCGGCGTCGAGAATCGCGCCGATCCGGTCGGCCAGGGCCCGCGAGTACGCGTTGATCTGCTGCGCGTGGGCCACCCCGTCGCCGGGCCGCCAGTCGCCCGGGTCGTAGCGGGGCGGGGTGAGGCAGCCGGCGTCGCGGGCGTTCAGCTTGGTGATCAGGCCGTGGTCACGGAGTGCTCCGGGCGCCTTGGCGCAGCCCGGCACCGAGGTCTCGGTCGGCGGGCGCAGACCGAGATTGGACGGTGCGTCGAGGACAGCTATGCGGCGCACGGAGCGGCTCCCTGGCTAGAAGAGGGCGCTGGCCAGGGCGCGCCGGGCGCCGGCCACCGCGGGGTCGTCCGGCCCGGCCACGCTGAACAGCGAGAGCAGGTGCTTGCGTACGGCGTCACGCTCGTCGCCGGTGGTGCGCTTGACCAGGGCCACCAGCCGCGCGTAGGCCTGGTCGGCCTGGCCGCTGAGGACCTCGATGTCGGCCGCCAGCCGCTGCGCGTCGACGTCGTCGGGCGACGCCTCGGCCTTGGCCAGCGCCGCCTGCGGGTCGGCGCCCTGGATGCGGCGGTAGAGCTCGACCTGGGCCAGGCCGGACTCGGCGGCCGCGTCCTGCGGGGACTCGGCCAGGATCTTGCGGTACGCCGCCTCGGCCTCGTCGAGGTCGCCGGTCATGAGGGCGTCGTCGGCCGCGTCGAGCCGCGGATCCTCGGGGGCCTCGACGCTGATGCCGCCGGCCTTGAGCACCGCGTCCACATACTGCTTGACCTGGGACTCGGGGAGCACGCCGGTGAAGCCCTCGACGAGCTGACCGCCGACCACCGCGACCACCATCGGGATGCCCTGCACGCGCAGCGCCTGAGCGAGGCGCGGGTTGGCGTCCACATCGACCTTGCCGAGCACCCACGAGCCGCCGCCGGCCTGGGCGAGCCGCTCCAGGATGGGCGAGAGCTGCTTGCAGGGCTCGCACCAGTCGGCCCAGAAGTCGAGGATGACCGGCGTCGCGAGCGAGCGCTCGAGGACGTCCGACTGGAAGTTGGCCTCGGTGACGTTGATGATGGTCTCCGGGCCGGCGCCGCCGGGCAGCCCGCCCGGGATGGCGCCGGGGGGCGGCCCGCCGTGCTCGGCTGCCTGCGTGTTGCCGTCGGGCGCGGGGCGGCTCGGCGCCGGAGAGGGCGCGCGCAGCGCGCTGAGATCGACCGCGCCGCGGGTGAAGATCGACGGAGTGGTCCGTGGGTCGCTCATGGTTACCTAGTCTCGCACGCTGACAAGGCGCTCCGCCGCGCCGCGGCGGGCCTGATATCGGACGTCACAGCATAACGGATGAGTTATCCTTTTACCGTGCCGTCGCTCAATCCCGAGAAGCTGCGCGCCGACTCGGCCCGGGTGCGCGAGCGGATGCTCTCGGTCGCCCGCGAACGGCTGCTGGGCGGCGACACCGACCTGCCGATGAACGCGATCGCCAAGGCGGCCGAGGTCGGTGTCGGCACTGCGTACCGGCACTTCCCCAGCCATCAGGTGCTGCTCGAGGCGCTGGCCGCCGACAGCTTCGCGGCGCTGGTGGCCGACGCCCGCGCGGCCGAGCGGGATGCCGACGCGGCGGCCGGCTTCGCCCGGATCATGGGCGCCGGCCTGCGGCTGATGCTGGCCGACCCGGCGCTGGCGGCCGTGCTGGCCCGGCCCAGCTTCGCCTGTGACGAGACGGTCGAGCTCGGCGCCGAGCTGTTCGAGGCGTTCGGCGCCGTGCTCGAGCGGGCCCGGGCCGAGGGCGCCGTCCGGCCCGGCGTCAGCGGCGACGACCTGCGCCGGCTGATGTGCGGCGTGCAGCAGGCGGTCCGGATCGGCGACCCGGAGGCCGCCGACCGGTACCTCGACATCCTGTTGGCCGGTCTTCAGAACCGGGCCGGCTCGCGGTAGATCCCCCACTCCTGTTTGAGGGCGTCGCAGATCTCCCCCAGGGTCGCCTCGGCCCGGGCGGCCTCCAGCATCGCCGGGATCATGTTGGCCCCGCTGCGGGCGGCGGCCAGCATCCCGTCGAGGGCGGCCTTGACCCGTACGGCATCGCGCCCGGCCCGCCGGGCCCCCAGCTCGCGGTTCTGCGCGAGCTCGACCTCATGCGAGACCCGGAGGATCTCCAGCTCCTTGGCCACCGTGCCGGTGTGCGCGTTGACGCCGACGATGCGCTTCTCGTCCTTCTCCAGCGCCTGCTGGTAGACGAAGGCCGCCTCGGCGATGTTGGCCGTGAACCAGCCGTCCTCGATGCCGCGCAGGATGCCGGCCGTGATGCTGCCGTCCTCGCCGAGCTCACGGATCCGCGCGAAGATCTCCTCGGCCTCGGCCTCGATGCGGTCGGTCAGCTCCTCGACATACCAGGAGCCGCCGAGCGGGTCGGCCACGTTGACCACGCCGATCTCCTCCATCAGCACCTGCTGGGTGCGCAGGGCGATCTCGGCCGACTCGTCGGTGGGCAGGGCCAGGGTCTCGTCGAGGGCGTTGGTGTGCAGCGAGTTGGTGCCGCCGAGGACGGCGGCCAGCGCCTCCACGGCCGTACGGACGACGTTGTTGACCGGCTGCTGGGCGGTCAGCGAGACCCCGGCGGTCTGGGTGTGGAATTTCAGCCACAACGCCTTCTCGCTGGTCGCGCCGTAGTCGTCGCGAAGGTGCCGGGCCCAGATGCGGCGCGCGGCCCGGAACTTGGCGATCTCCTCGAAGAAGTCGAGGTGGGCGTCGAAGAAGAAGCTCAGCCCGGGCGCGAACTGGTTGACGTCGAGCCCGCGCGAGAGCCCGAGCTCGACGTAGCCGAACCCGTCGGCCAGCGTGTACGCCAGCTCCTGCGCGGCCGTCGAGCCGGCCTCGCGGATGTGGTAGCCGCTGACCGACAGCGGCTTGTACTTCGGGATCTCGCGGGCGCAGTACTCCATGAGGTCGCCGATCAGGCGCAGGTGCGGCTCGGGCTGGAAGAGCCACTCCTTCTGCGCGATGTACTCCTTGAAGATGTCGGTCTGCAGGGTGCCGTCCAACTTGTGCAGGTCGGCGCCCTGCCGCTCGGCCGCCACCAGGTACATGCAGAAGATCGGCACGGCCGGGCCGGAGATCGTCATGCTGGTGGTGGTCTTCTCCAGGTCGATCCCGCCGAAGAGCACCTCCATGTCGGCCGCCGAGTCGATCGCCACCCCGCAGTGGCCGACCTCGCCCAGCGACTGCGGGTCGTCGGAGTCGCGGCCCATCAGCGTCGGCATGTCGAACGCGACGCTGAGGCCGCCCCCGCCGGCGGCCAGGATCATCTTGTAGCGCTCGTTGGTCTGCTGCGCGTTCCCGAAGCCGGCGAACTGCCGGATCGTCCAGGTGCGCCCCCGGTAGCCGGTCGGATAGAGACCCCGGGTGTACGGGAACTCGCCCGGCCACCCGATGCGCTCGAAGCCGGGATAGGCGACGCCCGCCGGTGGCCCGTAGACGGGGTCGACCGTGGCGCCGGAAAGGGTGGTGAAGTCAGCGTCGCGCTTGCGAGCGGCGTCGTAACGGCGCTGCCAGCGCTCGCGCCCGGCCTCGATGTCGGCTGCGTCCATGCCGCCATCCTAGGGGAGAACTGAACGATCGCTAAGGCTTGAATTCGTGTATCCAGGCCTGCGGGTCCCCCTTGCGCTGCAGCAGCCGCATGACCAGCGGGAACATCGCGTCCCGGATCGCCGCCCCGACCGGCCCGGCGGTCTTCGAACTGCCACTTCGCTTGCCGTACGCCACCACGCGCTCCACGCGGTCCCGACGGCGCCGCTCATACTCGGCGAGCGTCCCTCCGGCTCCGATCACGCGGCCGAGGGTCACCGCGTCCTCGATCGCCATGGACGCGCCCTGCCCCGACGACGGCGACACGGCGTGCGCGGCGTCGCCCACCAGCACCACCCGCTCGCCGTGCCAGACCGGCACCCGCGGCAGGTCGTCGGTGTTCCACGGCCCGAGCGCCTCGCCGGTGGCCCGGATGATCGCCGCGGCCGGCAGGTCGTCATCCTCGAAGAGCCCGATCAGGTAGGCCCGCCACGACTCCGGCGTGAACTCCCCCGGCCGTACGGGCTGCTTGCGCGGCGGGTTGGCGAACCACCAGACGCTGCCGTCGGGTGCCGTGGCCCACCCGAAGAAGGCCCGCCGCCCGAACGCCATGTGCACCCTTCCCGGCGCTCGGTCGAGCGTCGCGCCGACCGGCCGGTCGGTGAAGCCGCCCGCGTTGAGCAGGCCCAGATAGCGCGGTTGGGGACCGCCCGGGTTGAGCAGCTCCCGGGTGCGCGATCGCAGTCCGTCGGCGCCGACCAGCAGGTCGCCGTGCTCCTCGGTGCCGTCGTCGAAGCGTACGGCCACGTGGTCTTGACCCTCGGCGAAGCCGCTCAGGCGTTTGCCGTGCTCGATCGGAATGCCGCGCTTCTCGGCCGCCGCGCGCAACGAGGCGTACAGGTCGGCCCGCTTGATGGTCGTCGTGACCGTGCCGTCCGGCGTGGGACCACCCAGCGGCAGCACGGCGAGCTGCCGCCCCTTGCCGTTGAACATGTTCAGCTCTGGCGTGGCAAAACCGGCGGCCAGCACCTCGGCCGGATCCTCACCGAGGGCGCGCAGGGCCGCGAGCCCGTTGACGGCCACCGTGAGCCAGGCGCCTTTTTCTCCAGACCCTCGGGGGTACGCCTCGTAGATGCGCGGCCGCCATCCAGCGCGCTCCAACGCGAGCGCGGCCACGGCGCCGGCGATGCCCCCGCCGGCGATCAGTGCAGTCTTTGCTTTAGTCATACTCTGACTATGCATACTATGACTATGGCCGGTCAACCCCTTACGCTGATCCGGTGCCTTCCTCCGAACCGCGCCGCTCCACGCTGGGCATGGTGCTGCTGGCGCTGCTCATGGAGGCGCCCATGCACCCGTACCGGATGCAGCAGATGATCAAGGAGCGCGGCCAGGACCAGCTCGTCAACGTGGCCCAGCGCAACAGCGTCTACCAGGCCCTCGACCGCCTCGTCCGCGACGGCCTGGCCCGCGCCGGCAGCACCACCCGCGAGGCGGGCCGCCCGGAACGCACGATCTACGAGATCACCGATGAGGGCACGGCCACGATGCGCCGCTGGCTGACCGGCATGCTGCCCACCCCCGCCCGCGAATTCCCGGAGTTCCCGGCCGCGCTGGCCTTCCTGCCGGTGCTCCCACCGGCCGAGGTGCGGGAGCTGCTGGAGAAACGCGTCGAGGCGCTGACCGAGAAGGTCAGCGCCATCCGCGCCCAGGCCCCGGCGGGCCTCCCCCGCTTGTTCCTCATCGAGGACGAATACCGGGTGGCCATGCTGGAAGCGGAGCTCACCTGGCTCCGCAGCGTCATCAGCGACCTGGCTCGGGGCACTTTGACCTGGAGCGCTGAGATGATTGCCGAGACTCTGGAGCACTTCCCACCGAGTGCGTGACGCTCGCCGGTCTGGCAGTCGCCCGGAGACGCCCGAGACACGCGCCGGAGCTGCGGACCAGATCAGACCGCTCGCCATGTGAGCCAGCGCCGCCGCCTGATCGCGCCAGCTCGTCATGATCCAGAGCTGCCACCCAATCGCGTCGACTCGTCACGAGCCGCAGCCACCCACCGGGGTAGTTCCCACCACCCGAGCGGAAGCCGCCACCCACTCGCGCCGGCCCGTCACGAGCCGGAGCCGCCACACACCGGGGTAGTTCCCACCATGCGGGGGGAGCCACCGCCCACTGGCGATCCGCCCCGTCACGCGAACCGGACCGCCGTCCACATCCGGCTGCTCATCACACGGGCCGGGGCCGTCGCACTCTCGCGCCGCTCGCCACACGAGCCGGGGCTGCCGCCCACTCGGACCGCTCGCCACACGAGCCGGGGCTGCCGCCCACTCGGACCGCTCGCCACACGAGCCGGAGCCGCGCAGGCCGAGAGTCGGCCCGTCACCTGCCCCGGCGCGGCCCTTCTCGCGCGCTCGCGTCAGCTGGAGCGCGCACGGGAGGAGCATCAGTCACGCGGGCCGGAGCCCGGCCGTCGCGTCAGCCGATCCGCCCGGCCTCGCGTCGCCGGAGCCCGGCCTCGCGTCGCCGGAGCCCGCCCTCCCAAGGGGGCCGCCCCGGATCCATTCTCCCGGAGGTCGCAAGATCGTGCTGGCGAGCTGTGGATGGCGGCGGGGGGTGTGGACAACTAAGCGGTCAGGTCCAGGGCGTGGTAGAGGCGCGACGTGGTCGAGTTGAGGTCGGCCAGGCGGGAAGCCGGGACGCCGCTCATGAGGGCTACGCGCCGTTCGCCGGCGGCGCGGTTGAGCAGGACGCCGACCTGGGACGAGGCGCGCTCCATGACGATCTGGCGGGCCAGGACCGTGGTCGGGTCGGTCTCGTCGGCCGTGGGGGCGACCTTGGCGGTGGCCTTGACCGAGTTGACCGCGGCGGCGGCGTCGCGGGCCAGGCCGGCGCTGTAGGCGGCCGTGCGGTCGATCGAGGTGACGGCGGGGATGGCCGGCATCTCGAGGGTGGGCGCGAGCACCTGCGGCTGCGCGTCGGCCACACGGGCGCTCTGCTGCAGGGCGGCGCTCTGCAGGAGCGGGTGCAGGTAGGTGGCGGTGGTTCCGGTGACCCGGGGGAAGGTGATCGGCGCAATCATGCTGCACCCCGGCTGCTGCCCATGTGACTGATCATGTCCGCTATCCTTTCCGGCGCTGACCTAATGAGCTTATGCCGGAAAAATCAGGACGTCATCGGGCGCTTGGGCGAGATCCGGGGTTGGCCGCGCGTGCCGATTCGGTCAGACCGACAGTCAGATCCCGAGCCGCCCGAAGCTGCCGGGAGCAGGCCAGACAAGCCGATCGCGGCCAAGCGCCGAGTCAACCCGGCATGCCGAGCAACCCGGAGGCCGAGCAGACCGAAGCCCAGCATGCCCGAAGGGTCTCAGAGGCCTTTGATCAGCTCGTCGGCGGCGGCGTAGGGGTCCAGCTCCCCCGCGGCCACGGCGGCGGCCAGGGTCGTCAGAGCGGTGCCCTCACGCAAGCTGCCGATGCGGGACCGGAGGGTGCCGAGCGCGATCGCCTCGATCTCGACTGCGGCGCGCCTCTCACGGCGTACCGCCAGGTTGTCGGTCTTGACCAGCCACGCGTGGTGCTTGTCGATGGCCGCGAGCACGTCCTCCACGCCCTCGGCCTTGACCGCGGTCGCCTTCACCACCAGCGGCCGCCAGTCGCCGGGGCCGCGCTCGCCGAGGCCGAGCATGCCCTGGATGTCCCGGTACGTGGCGTCCGCGCCCGGCCGGTCCGCTTTGTTGATCACGAAGACGTCGGCGACCTCGAGAACCCCGGCCTTCACCGCCTGGATAGCGTCGCCCATGCCGGGGGCGAGCAGCACCAGCGTCGTGTCGGCGAGGGAGGCGATCTCCACCTCGGCCTGGCCGACCCCGACCGTCTCGACCAGGATCACCTCGCAGCCGGCGCCCTCCAGGACGCGTACGGCCTGAGGGGTCGCCGCCGAGAGGCCACCCAGCTGGCCGCGGCTGGACATCGAGCGGATGTAGACGCCCGGATCGGTCGTGTGCTCCTGCATCCGCACCCGGTCGCCGAGGATGGCGCCGCCGGTGAACGGGCTGGACGGGTCGACCGCGAGCACGCCGACCCGGCGGCCGGCCTTGCGCAGCACCCGCACCAGCTCGTTGGTCGTCGTCGACTTGCCGACGCCGGGCGAGCCGGTCAGGCCGATGACCTGGGCGTGCCCGGCGTACGGGGCCAGCGCCGCCGCGACGTCGGGCAGCGCCGGGTCACCGTTCTCGACCAGGCTGATCAGCCGGGCCACCGACCGCGGATCCCCCTCGCGGGCCTTCGCGACCAGGGTGGGGACGTCACGGGATCTGCTCAAGGGGCCACCTTGATGATCAGCGCGTCGCCCTGACCGCCGCCGCCGCACAGGCCGGCCGCGCCGTAGCCGCCGCCGCGGCGGCGCAGCTCCAGGGCCAGGGTGAGGACCAGGCGGGCGCCGGACATGCCGATCGGGTGGCCGAGGGCGATGGCGCCGCCGTTCACGTTCACGATCTCGTCGTCGACCTTGAGCTCGCGCATCGACTGGATGACCACCTGGGCGAAGGCCTCGTTCATCTCGATCAGCGACAGGTCGTCGACGGTGAGGCCGGCCTTGTCCAGGGCGTGCCGGATCGCGTTGGCCGGCTGGGACTGCAGCGAGCTGTCGGGGCCGGCCACGTTGCCGTGCGCGGTGATCTCGGCCAGCCAGCGCAGGCCGAGCTCCTCCGCCTTGGCCTTGCTCATCACCACGACCGCGGCGGCGCCGTCGGAGATCGGCGAGGAGCTGCCGGCCGTGATGGTGCCGCCGGCGGTGAAGGCCGGGCGGAGCTGGGACAGCGACTCGGCGGTGGCGTCGGGCCGCACCCCCTCGTCGACCTCGACGAACGCGTCGTCGGCGCGCTTGCCGGTCTTGATCGGCACGATCTCCTCGGCGAAGCGGCCCTCGCGCTGGGCCGCGGCCGCCCGCTGGTGGCTCTGCGCGGCGAACGCGTCCTGCTCGGCCCGGGTGATGCCGAGGCGGACGCCGCTGCGCTCGGTCGACTCGCCCATGGAGATGCCCTCCCAGGGGTCGATGAGACCGTCGTACGCGGTGTGGTCGCGCACCAGCACGTCGCCGAATTTCGTGCCCTGGCGCTGGGTCATCAGCAGGTGGGGCGCGTTGGTCATCGACTCCATGCCGCCGGCCACCACGATGTCGAACTCGCCGGCCCGGATGAGCTGGTCGGCCAGGGCGATCGCGTCGAGCCCGGACAGGCACACCTTGTTGACGGTGACGGCCGGGGTGGTCATCGGGATGCCGGCCGCCACCGCGGCCTGGCGGGCGGTGATCTGGCCGGCGCCGGCCTGCAGGACCTGGCCCATGATCACGTACTGCACCTGGTCGGGGCGCACGCCGCCGCGGTTGAGGGCGGCCTCGATGGCGTAGCCGCCGAGGGCCGTGGCCGGCACGTTCTTGAGGTTGCCGAGCAGGCGGCCCATCGGGGTGCGGGCGCCACTCACGATCACCGAGCTGGTCACGTCATCTCTTCCCATCTGCTGCGCGGGGTCCCCGCTGTAGCCTTAACGGGCGTTCAGGCAAAGACTAATAGGATGACCACTCCTCCTCCTAGTGTCGCCGGGCCCGAGAATCTCACAAACCCCGAGGTCGGCCTCCTCCGTATAGATCACGTCGGAATCGCCGTGGCCGATCTCGACGCTGCCCTCGCCTTCTACGCCGAAAACTTCGGCTTGCGATGTGTGCACGAAGAGACCAATGAGGAGCAGGGCGTACGCGAGGCCATGCTCGCCGTGGGCGACGGCAGCGGGCCGCGGCTGCAGCTGCTGGCCCCGGCCCGGCCCGACTCGGCCATCGCCAAGTTCCTCGACCGCAGCGGTCCCGGCCTGCAGCAGCTGGCCTACACGGTGGCCGACGTGGAAGCGGCCTCGGCCGCGCTGCGGGCCCGCGGGCTGCGACTGCTCTACGACACCCCGCGCCGGGGCACGGCCGGGTCGCGGATCAACTTCGTTCACCCCAAGGACGCTGGGGGCGTTTTGGTGGAGTTGGTCCAGCCTGTCAGCCCTTCGGATGAATCATCCTGACGTAATCGTCTCCGCCTGGCAGGATCGGGAGGACACGGAGGGCCCTCGCCCGAATCGCGGATGAGCAGCGATCCCCACGCCGAACGGCCGGGTTTCGGGCAGCTCAAAGGTGATCTAACGTGTCCTTTCCGATGCCCGTCCGCTCTTGCGATGGCGGGGCGTCTTCGCCAGGATGGCCCAATGCCCCAGCAGCAGGATCAAAACTTGGCATTCTTCGACGGCGCGAACTCCCAGCACGACTTCACCGTGGTGCTCCGGGGTTATGACCGCGGGCAGGTGGACGCTCATCTCGGCCGGCTGGTCGCCGCGATCAACCAGACGACCCAGGCCGCCGGCGAGGCCGAGCAGCGGATGAACGACGCGCAGCGCCGCCTGCGCCAGGCCGAGCAGCGGCTGGTCGCGCTCGAGCAGAAGCTCGCCGACAGCAACAAGCTGCTCGAGGAGAACAACCGGCCGACGCTCTCCGGGCTGGGCACCCGGGTCGAGCAGATCCTGCGGCTGGCCGAGGAACAGGCGAACGATCACCGCAGCGAGGCCAAGCGAGAGTCCGAGGGCATCCTCTCCGCGGCCCGCCTCGAGGCGCGGGAGATCACCGACAAGGCGCGGGCCGAGGCCGCCGCGATGAAGGCGACCGCCGAGCGCGAGGCCGGCCAGGTGCGCACCCACGCCGAGCGCGAGGCGGCCGAGGCCCGGGTGCAGGCCCGCCGCGAGGCCGACACGCTCCGGTCGGACGCCGACCGGGAGACCAAGCAGCTGCGCACGGTCACCGCGCACGAGGTGGCCGAGCTCAAGTCGACCGTCGAGCGCGAGGTCGCGTCGCTGCGGGCCACCGCCGAGCGCGAGATCACCCAGCTCCGGGCCAAGGCGTCGCGCGAGGCCGAGGAGAAGCGGGCCGAGGCGACCAAGCTGCTGACCGACGCGCGCGACAAGCGCGACAAGGACCTCCAGGCGCTGGCGCTCGAGATCGCCGAGCGGCGGGAGAAGGCCGAGCGCGAGGAGTCGCAGCGCCACGCGGCCCAGGTCAGCGCCACCCAGAAGATGGTGGCCGAGGCCGAGGAGCGCGCCCGCGCCGCCGAGGACCGCGCCAAGGAGATCGAGCAGCGGGCCGAGCAGCGCCGCATCGAGTCCGAGCGCAACGCCGCCGAGACCACCGAGAAGGCCCGCGCCCTGTCCGAGAAGACGGTCAGCGAGGCCCGCTCCGAGTCGCAGCGACTGCTCAGCGAGGCCCGGACTGAGGCGGAACTCACCACGCAGGCCGCCAAGCGCGAGGTGGAGGACCTGACCCGCCAGAAGGACGCGGTCACCAACCAGCTCGGCCAGATGCTCTCGGGCCTGTCCGGCCTGGTGCCGGGGGTCGGCGCGGCCAAGCCGGCCGACGCCGCCGCGGCCGCCCCGGTCGTGGCCGCAGCCGCCGCCGCGGCCGCCGCCAAGGAGGCCACGCCGACGCAGCGAGCTGCGGAAACGCCCCAGCCGGCCGAGGCCGAGGCCAAGCCGGAGCCGGCCAAGACCAACTGAGTTGTCAGCCCTTTCCCAGGGCCTCTCCGGTTGCACACCTTGCACGGGTACGCAACGGTGGGAGCCGGCCGGTGGGCGACTTCGTGAAGATCGACGCGGGCCGTGCCGGAGTTGCTCCGGTGCGGCCTCGCTCGTTTCTCGCTGGGGTCGTCTTGGCAAGCCGGCACTGACAAATCACAACTAGGCGCATACTCCGGCCGACAGGGTGTGTATCCCCCCGGGGCCGGACGATGCGTATGTGAGGATGGACAGCATGTCGCACGGCGAAATCTTCGGTCTCGGCTCTGACGCGGCTACCGAACCCAGCTTCGAGACCGCCCTCCGCGGTTATGAGAAGAAGCAGGTCGAGCGGTACGTGGCCCGGGCCGAGAACGAGATCGCCGCGTTGGCGGCCGAGCGCGAGCAGGCGTACACCCAGATCCAGGCCATGTCGGCCCAGATCGAGCGCCTCCAGCAGGAGGCCGTGCAGGCCCGCCGCCAGGGCGGTCTCAGCCCCGAGGCGTCCTTCCGTCACCTGGGCCCGCGGGTCGAGCAGATCCTCGCGCTGGCCGAGGAGCAGGCCGAGGCGATCAAGCAGTCGGCCACCGACGACATCGCGGCCCGGCTGGCCGAGGCCGAGCGGGTCCGGGCCGAGGCCGAGGCGCACGCCCACAACGGCATCCGTGACTTCGAGATCGCGCTGGCCGCCCGCCGCGCCGAGGAGGAGCGGGCCGACGCCGCCAAGCGCGCCGCGACGGAAAAGGCGCTGGCCGCGGCCCGGCAGAGCGCCGAGCAGATGCGGGCCGAGGCGGAGACGACGCTGACCCGGGCCCGGGCCGAGGCCCAGCAGCTCACCGAGCAGACCGCGCAGCAGGCCCACCGTGTCCGCGCCGAGGCCGACGGGTACGCCCAGTCCACGCGCATGCAGGCCGATCAGGAGATCAAGGCGCTGCGCGACAAGAACCAGCAGGAGATCGCGGCCCACCGGGCCGCCGCCGAGCGCGACGCCGGTGAGAAGCGGGCCGCGCTCGACAACGAGCTGGGCCAGAAGCGCGCGGCCGTCGCGCAGGAGCTGACCCAGATGCGTACGGCCGTCGAGAAGCAGTGCGCCGACCTGCGCAGCGAGGCCGACAAGTATGCGGAGGAGATCCTGCGCCGCTCGGAGGAGCAGGCCACCGCCGTCCGCAACGAGATCGCGGCCCAGCAGGAGAAGATCGCCGAGGCCGGCCGCCGGCTCGAGGCGGCCAACGCCAAGGTCGCCGAGGCCGAGCGGGAGCTGGCCGCGGCCCAGGAGCGGGCCCGGGCCGGTGAGCGCGAGGCCGAGCAGGTCCAGCAGGATCTGGCCGAGGCCCACAAGGCGCTCGAGGCGGAGCTCAAGCGGGTCGTCGACGCCAAGAAGGCGGGTGAGGCGGCCGAGCGGCACGCGACCGACGTCCGCCGCCAGGTGCAGAAGGAAGCGAAGCGGGTGGCCGAGCTCGCGGCGGCCGCGGTGCTCGCCGCCGCCAGCTCCCCGGCCGACGACAACGACACCGACACCGACGAGCCGGCCGAGGAGAAGTCCGTGGCCGGCGGCCCGGTCGGGGCGCACGCCGCCGAGGCGCCGGCGCCCGGCAAGGTGACGGCCTCGGCCAAGGTGACCGTCCCGCCTTCGACCCGGGTCGGCGCCGACGCGGAGTGACGCTCGCGATCTTGCCGCCTGACGGGTGGCGGTCATTGCGGCGCAGCGATAACGTCGCGGCCGAGATGAGCGCGGCGGGCAAGTAGCAGCACCCCGGCTCTACCACCACTGTGGAGGACGCCGGGTGACGCAGGAGATAGAGCCGGACGAGCCCGAGATCCCGCCGCACCGTTTCGGCCGCCCCGGCCCGCCGCTGAACAAGCGCAACCCGTTCATGATGGGCCTGCTGGGCGGGTTCGGCGCCCTCCTGGCGTACGCGATCTATCAGGGTGTCCGCAACGCGGCGTCCATCCTGGTGCTGATCTTCATCGCGCTCTTCCTGGCCATCGGGCTCAACCCGGCGGTGACCCGGCTGCGCAAGTGGGGCCTGCCCCGCGGCCTCGCGGTGACGATCGTCGCGCTGGCGGTGGTGGGTCTCATCACGGGCGGGATCATCGCGCTGATCCCGCCGCTGGTCAGCCAGACCACGCAGCTGGCCGAGAACGTGCCCGACTACATCCAGCAGCTGCAGCGCAACGAGACGATCAACGAGCTGGTCCAGCGCTACGACATCGTCGAGCGGGTCAGCACCGCGCTGAACGCGGGCACGGTGACCAACGCGCTCGGCGGGGTGGTCGGGGCCGGCCGGGTGATCGCGGGCACGGTGTTCAACGTGCTCACCGTGCTGGTGCTCACGATCTACTTCATGGCCTCGTTCGACCGGATGCGCGAGACCGCTTACAGCCTGGTCCCGGCCTCCCGCCGGGTGCGGGTGCGGCTGTTGACGGACGAGATCCTGACCAAGGTCGGGGCGTACATGGTGGGCGCCATCTCGATCGCCGTGCTGGCCGGCGCGAGCAGCTGGCTGCTGGCCGTGATCCTCGGCCTGGGCTACCCGTTCGCCCTGGCCGTGGTGGTCGCCGTCTGCGACCTCATCCCGCAGATCGGGGCCACGCTCGGCGCGATCGTGGTCAGTCTCGTCGGCTTCGCGTCGTCGCTGACGGACGGCATCGTCTGCGTCGTCTTCTTCATCATCTACCAGCAGGTGGAGAACTATCTGATCTACCCGAACGTCATGCGGCGCTCGGTGAAGGTCAGCGACGTCGCCGCGGTGGTGGCGGCCCTGCTCGGGGTGGCCCTGTTCGGCGTGGTGGGCGCGCTGGTGGCGATCCCGATGGTGGCCGGTGTCCAGCTCATCGTGCGGGAGGTCGTGCAGCCGAGCCAGGAGGCCCGCTGACAGCGGTACAGGTCTGTACCGCCCGGGGCCCGGCCGCGATTACGGTCGTGTCATGAGCCCGCGACCGCTTGCCGACCCCACTGTGGGCGAACGCATCCGGGCCCGCCGCCTGCTGCGGGGGTGGAGCATCCGGTACGCGGCCAGCCGCGCCGGGATCTCGCACGCCACCTGGGGTCGTATCGAACGGGGGCTGCAGGCGGCCAACAACCGTTTCATGCTGGCCGACATCGCCGAGGCCCTGGAGTGCTCCTCCGGCGATCTGGCCGGCACCCCGGTCCCCGGCGCCGACCGGGCGGCCGCGATCACCCGGGCCGGGGTGCACGCGCTGCGGACCGCCCTGATCGACATCGACCTGGCCGAGCCGGGTCTGGAGGACGCGCCGCCGATGGCCGAGCTCGACCGGGCTCTGTCCCTGGTCGACACGCTCCGGCAGGCGTGCGACTACGCCGGGACGATGCGGTTGCTGCCGGGCCTGCTGCACCATCTGCACGCCGAGACGGCCGGGCCCGATCGGGGCCGCGCCCTGCGCCTGCTCTGCGAGGCCACCTTCATCGCCTCCTCGGTGCTGCGCAACCTGGGCCACCCGGGCGACGCCTGGCTGGGCGCCGAGCGCTGCCGGGACGCGGCCGAGGCGGTCGACGAGCCGGTGCTGCTCGCCTACGCGGCGTACGCCCTGGCCACGGCGGCCACGGCCAGCGGGTCGTACCAGAGGGGACAGACCCTGGCCGAGCGGGCGGTCGACGACCTGCGCCGGCACCTGGGCCGGCCGGGCGGGGCCGAGATCCTCGGCTCGCTGCAGCTCATCTCGGCCAAGGCGGCCCGCGGCCGCGACCACCCGCAGGACAGCGAGGCCTGGCTCAACGAGGCCCACGACCTGGCCCGGCGCACCGGCGAGACCACCACCATGGGCCTGTTCTTCGGTCCGACCAATGTCGACATCTGGCGGATCAGCATCGAGGTCAACGAGGGCGATCCGGGCCGGGCGGCCGCGGTGGCCCGGCGCCGGTCCCCGACGGCCATCGCGGCCGGCTTCCGCCAGGTCTTCTACTACGCCGACACGGCCCGGGCGCTGACCCGCATGCCCGGCCGCGAGCGCGACGCCATGCGTTACCTGCTCACCGCCGAGCGGATCGCCCCGCAGCACGTGCACACCACCGCCGACCTGCGCCACACGACGCAGGAGCTGCTGGAACGCCTGGGCGCGAGTGAGCTGCGGGGCCTCTCCGAGCGGATGTGGACGCCCTAGTCGCCCGGTTTCGCCATCGGGACGTCGCGGAAGGCCGAGGTCGTACGGTCGGCGTAGGCGTTCATGTCGCCGGTCTCCATCGGGCCGTCCCACGTGCGCGGCAGCGGCACCTCGACCGACGGGGCGACCCGCTGCACGATCTCGTCGAGCACCGTCTCGGCGTCACCGACCCACAGGTGCTTGCCGCCCTCGACCGGCACCACCTCGCACTGCGGCACGGCGGCGAACCGGTCGGCCGCCTCGGCCGGGCGCAGGTAGTCGTCGAACTCCGGGATCAGGGCGGTGACCGGCTTCCCGGAGGCGGCCCACGCCTCCAGGTGGGCGGGTTGCGAGAACCGCAGCGGCGGGGACAGCAGGATCGCCCCCTGGACGGCCGGGTCGAGGCCGTGCATGAGGGTCAGGTCGGTGCCGAACGACCAGCCCACGAGCCAGATGTTGGGCAGGTCGGCGAACTCGGCGTACTCGATGGCGGCGGCCACGTCGTACTTCTCGTCCACCCCGGCCGAGAAGGTGCCCTCGCTGGTGCCCCGCACGCTGCTGGTGCCGCGGGTGTTGAACCGCAGCACGGCGATGCCGGCCAGCGCCGGCAGCCGCCAGGCAGCCTTGCGGAAGACGTGGCTGTCCATCATCCCGCCGTGCGTGGGCAGCGGATGCAGGCAGACCAGCGTGGCTACCGGCTCCCGGTCGAGCGGCGTGGCCAGCTCGCCGACCAGGGTCAGGCCGTCGGCGGTCTCCAGCTCGATGTCCTCCCGCTTGGCGGGCAGGATCGAGTTGGCACGAATGGGGTTACTCACGAGAAGAGCCTTCAGTCGATCTCAGGGCGGCGGCGGGGTGGTCGGACGGGTCAACCATAACGAGGAGCATTGCGGGAACGCTCGACTCCTGGGGCGCGTCGGTCCCGCGCCTTCCAACACCCGGTGTGCCAGTGCCGCCGGTCCGACTCGTCCCCGCGCCCGTCGATGGGCCACGCCACCACGTGCGCCACGCCGGGCCGGATCTCCTGGACACATCCAGGGCAGCGGTACGTCTTCACGGCCGCCCCGCCGAAGATCGAGCGCACCATCCACTCGCCGTCCTGCCACTGCTGGACGCCCTCGATGCCCTTGCGGACCCGCTCGTCGGTCAGCCCACGGGGCTCGTCGGGCTCGCCACGACGGCGGGGACGGTTGCGGCGAGGGCTCACATGTTCAAGCGTACAAACAAGGGCTGACTCGCCGGTAACAACGGTCATAGACTGCTGTGATGACCGCTACTCGCGTGCCCGGCCTTCCGGTCGTCGAAGACGGTGTGCTGATCTCCACCAACCCGGCCACCGGGGCCGAGGCGGGCCGCGTGCCGGTCGCCGACGCCGACGCGGTCGGCACGGCCACGGCGCGGGCCAAGGAAGCCGGCCTGTGGTGGCAGTCGCTCGGCTACGACGGGCGCAAGGAGCGGCTGCTGCGCTGGCGGTCGCTGATCGCCCGCCGGGTCGAGGAGCTGGCCGAGCTGACCGGCCTGGAGGCGGGCAAGCCCCACGCCGACGCGGTGGTCGAGGCCGCCGCCGCCACCGAGCACCTCGACTGGATGGCCCGGCACGCCAAGGCCGTCCTCGGCCCGCGCCGCACGGCCAGCCGGCTGCTGCTCATGGAGCACTCCGGGCATCTGGAATACCAGCCGTACGGCGTGGTCGGGGTGATCGGCCCCTGGAACTACCCGATCCTGACCCCGATGGGCCCGATCGCCGGCGCGCTCTCGGCCGGCAACGCGGTCGTCTTCAAGCCCAGCGAGTACACGCCGGTCGTCGGGCAGTGGCTGGTCGACACGTTCGCCGAGATCGTCCCCGAGCACCCGGTGCTGCAGGCCGTGCACGGGCTGGGCGACGTCGGGGCCGCGCTGTGCCGCTCCGGGGTCGGCAAGGTCGCGTTCACCGGCTCCACCGCCACCGCCAAGAAGGTGCTGGCCGTCTGCGCCGAGAACCTCGTGCCCGCGGTCATCGAGGCCGGCGGCAAGGACGCCATGATCGTCGACGCGGACGCCGATGTCGCCGCGGCGGCCGAGGCCGCGGTCTGGGGCGCGATGACCAACGCGGGCCAGACCTGCATCGGCATCGAGCGGGCGTACGCGGTCGCCCCGGTCTACGACGCCTTCGTCGCGGCCGTGGTCGAGAAGGCCGGCAAGCTGCGCACCGGCGAGGAGATCGGCCCGATCACCATGCCCAAGCAGATCGACATCATCCGCGACCACATCGACGACGCCCTGGCCAAGGGCGGCAAGGCGGTGCTCGGCGGGGCGGGCGCGGTGCAGCCGCCCTACGTGGCCCCGACGGTGCTGGTCGACGTGCCGGCCGACTCCCGCGAGATCCGCGAGGAGACCTTCGGGCCGACGTTGACGATCACCAAGGTGGCCGACGCGGAGGAGGCGCTGCGGCGGGCCAACGACACCTCGTACGGCCTGGGGGGTGCCGTCTTCGGCAAGAAGAACGCCATCCGCCTGGCCCGGCGGCTGCGCTCGGGCATGGTCGCCGTCAACGGCGCGCTGACCTTCTCGGGCATGGGCAACCTGCCCTTCGGCGGGGTCGGCGACTCCGGCTTCGGCCGCATCCACGGCGAGGACGGGCTGCGCGAGTTCGCCCGGGCCAAGTCGATCACGGTGCGCCGGGGCCCGTCGCTGCTGCCCTCGATGACCTTCGAGCGCACCCCGGCGCAGGTGGGAACGATCATCAGGGCGTTGAAGATTCTGTACGGGCGGAAGTGAGCTAGGGTCCTCGACGTGGAAGCGGTCGAGGTCGAGGGCCTGCACGCCGGTTACGGAGCCACGCCGGTGCTGGTCGACGTGCACCTCACCGTGCCGACCGGCCGGGGCGTCTGCGTCGTGGGCGAGAACGGGGTCGGCAAGTCCACCCTGCTGCGCTGCGTGAGCGGCCTGCAAGAGGTGGAGAGCGGCAAGATCACAGTGTTCGGCGGCGACCCCGGCGCCACGCCCGAGTTCTGGCGGGCCGTCGTCACCACCGTCGAGCCCCCCACCTGGTACCCGGGTCTGACCGCCCGCGAGCACGCCGAACTGGTCTGCCGCGCCCACGGCCAGGAGCCCGGGGAGGCCGGCATCGACGAGGCGCTGGAGCGCTTCGGCCTGGCCAAGCACGCCGACGCCATCCCGCCCTCGCTCTCCTCGGGCCAGAAGCAGCGGCTCGTGCTGGCCATCGCCCTGCTGCGCCCCAGCTCGCTGCTGATCCTGGACGAGCCCGAGCAGCGCCTCGACCGTGAGGGCCGGGCCGACGTGGCCGGCCTGCTCGCCGACTACATGGCGGGCGGCGGCTCGCTGCTGATGGCCAGCCACGACGACGATTTCGCCATCGCGTCGGGCGCGGCCATCACCACGATGGAGTCGCTGAGCGCGGTCGCCGGATGACCACGGTTCCGCTCGCACCCGTACGGCGCTGGATCCTCCGCACCCAATCCGCCCACCGCGAGCGCGGCGCCACCCTGAGCAGCCTCTACATCGGCGCCCTGACCGTCGCCATCATCGGCGGCATGCTGCACCGGCAGCTGGCCGAGGTCTTCTGGCCACCCCACCCCGACGCCTCCGGCCTGGCCGGCGCGTCCCTCACCGCGCTGCTGTACGGCCTGCTCTACCTGGCCCTGCGCCGCTTCGGCCCGCTCGCCCTGAGCCGGGCCGCCGCGTCCTGGCTGCTCACCGCCCCCGTCAGCCGGCGCAGCCTACTCATCCCCTCGCTGCGCATCGCCGCCCTGGTCGCCGCCGTGATCGGCGCCCTCGCCGGCGTAGCCATCGTCGGTCACACCGCTCCCCGTACCCCTCCCGTTGCTTTATTGGTAACGGCCGGCGCCCTCCTCGGCCTGGTCCTGCTCCTGATCGCGGCGGCCGCGCAGGCGGGTGGCCGCTGGGGCGTCGCCGTCGACACCCTGATGAGCCTGGTCTTCGCCGCCGGTTTCGCCGGCCTGGTCACCGACACCACCCTCGACCAGCCCGTCGCCGTCACCGCCTGGCCCCCGGCGAGGACGCTGGTCCCCCTGATCGCGGGCGTCGCGCTGGTCGTCCTGATCGCTTCGGCCCTGGTCGTACGGGGTCTCGCCCGCACCCCGAGCGATCACATCCTGGACGCCTCCCGCACCGCCGGCACCCTGTTCGACACCGCCTTCGGCATGGAACCCTCGTTCCTCACCGACATGATCGAACGCCGCTACTGGTCCCGCCGCCGCCTGCGCTCGGTCGCCCTCCCGTTAGCGTCCCGCCTGCCGGTCCTGACCGCCCAGGACGTGCTGCTCACCCTCCGCCGGCGCCGCCGCCTGCTGACCCTGGTCTTCCTGGCCGCGTTCCCCTTGCTGCTGGGCAACGCCCCCGCCTGGCTCCTCGGCGCCGCCGTCCTGCTCGGCACCCTGACCGCCGCCATGACCGCCACCGGCAACGTCCGCACCGACGCCGGCAACGCGGTCCTGCTGCGCCTGCTCGGCCTCTCCTCCCGCCAGGCCGTCCTCCAGCGCCTGTGGGTCCCCGGCGTCCTGGCCGCCCTCTGGTCGGCCGCCGCCCTGACCGCCCTGGACCTGCTCGGCGACCTCCCCCCAGGCCCGTGGTGGGCCCTGGGCCTGGCCCTGGGCCCGGTCGGCGCCGCCGCCGCCGTCCACCGCGCCCGGGCCGGCTTCGTCCGCAACGACCTGCTGCCGCTCGACACCCCGATGGGCACCCTCTCCACGGGCCCGCTGGTCAACGCCGTGATGGGCCCCGACCTGCTGCTCCTGGGCCTGCCCGCCCTCCTGGAGATCGCCCAGCACAACCCCCTGTCCTGGACCACCGTCCTGGTCCAGGCCGTCGTCGGGGTAATCGGCGCCCGCGCCTACGTCTCCGGAACCACCGAGACAACCCGCACCGAACTACACGCGAGCTAAGTGCCAGGCGCAGCACTGAGCCGGCGTGACGTCGAGTCGTGGTGGTCTTGCCGCAGCGCGCGAGCCAACGACCAGGACGGCGGGATGGGCAGCCAGGACCGCATCGAGTTCAGAGTCGAGGAGGCGCGGAAGTTGGCACCTCACCCATTCACTATTTAGCCCACCACCCAGTCACGATCCAGCACAGTCGAAAGGGCGGCTCTACACGACCGGGGACATAGCTGTCCGGCTCGGCGGAGGGACCCGCCAGTACGCCGCCTCGATCGCCGGGCGCAAGGGCTTCCCCGACTTGTACGAGGATTGGGGTCCCGGCCAGCTGAAAGTCTGGCGCGTCGGGCCAGCCCACCACCCAGATCAGCCCGGGTGACCCGGCCCCCTCCCCGCACCCCAGCGCGGCAGCGAACAACAACCCCCACCCGACCGCACGGGAACCGCTGAGCCCAGCCCAGCGCTCAGAGACCGGCGACCACCCACCTGGCCGTAGCGTGACACCCGGCCGTCGTGCGCAAGCAAGCCCAACCCACAGCCTCTCGCCCACCCCGCAAAGCGCAAGCAAGCGGTCAGAACAGAGTCAGCTCGTCCCGCTCCATGCCGCGCAGCTTGTCGTAGTCGACGACGACGCAGCGGATGCCTCGGTCGGTGGCGAGCACTCGGGCCTGGGGCTTGATCTCCTGGGCGGCGAAGACCCCCTGCACCGGCGCCAGCAGCGGATCCCGGTTCATCAGCTCGAGGTACCGGGTCAGCTGCTCAACCCCGTCGATCTCGCCGCGCCTCTTGATCTCCACCGCCACCGACTTGCCGTCGGCGTCGCGGCACAGCAGATCCACCGGCCCGATCGCCGTCATGTATTCGCGGCGGACCAGGGTCCAGCCCTCGCCGAACGTCTCCGGGTGGGCCGCGAGCAGCTCCTGCAGGTGGGCCTCGACCCCGTCCTTCTGCAGACCCGGGTCGACACCCAACTCGTACGACGTGTCCTGGAAGATCTCCTCCAGGGTGATCCGCAGCTCCTCGCCCGCCTTGTTGACGACCTTCCACACGCCGGGCTGTTCGTGCAGCTTGCAGGGTGGGCTCATCCAGTTCAGCGGCTTGTAGGCGCGGTCGTCGGCGTGGATGGAGACCGACCCGTCGGCCTTGACCATCAGCAGCCGGGTGGCCGGTGGCAGGTGGGCGGACAACCGGCCGACGTAGTCGACGGAGCATTTCGCGATGACCAGGCGCACCGTAGGACCGTACCGGAAGGCGCCGTTGGCGCCCCAATGCCATCCTTGAGTCGTGCTCGAAGCCCTCACCGGCACCGGCCTCGCCGCCTCCGCCGGGTTGAACGCCTACATCCCCCTCGTCATCATGGGCGGCCTCGCCCGGTACACCGATCTGATCGATCTCCCGACCGGCTGGTCCTGGCTGTCCAACGGCTGGACCTTGTTGATTCTCGCCCTGCTTCTGGCCATCGAGGTCGTCGCCGACAAGGTGCCGGTGGTCGACCACTTCAACGATGTGGTGCAGACCGTTGTCCGCCCGACCGCCGGTGGTCTCGCGTTCGGCGCGGGCTCGGCCTCGGAGACGGTCACGGTCAGCGATCCGGGTTCGTTCTTCGGCTCGCATCAGTGGGTGCCGATCGCGGCCGGCGTGATCATCGCGCTCGGCGTGCACGGTGTGAAGGCCGCTTCCCGGCCGGTGGTGAACACCACCACGGCCGGTTTCGGGGCGCCGGTGGCGAGCACGGCCGAGGACATCGGCAGTGTCCTGATGTCCGTGCTGGCCATCGTCCTGCCGGTGTTGGTCCTGGTCGGACTGCTGTTGATCGTGCTCGGCGGATTCTGGGTGTTCCGTCGCCGTCGCCGCAAGAGGGCGAAGCGCACACAACTGTCGGGTTCCGGCACCCCGCACTCGTTTGGTTGACTCTCAGCCGTGCCCGCGATCGCCGTTCCCGTCTTCGCTCTCGCGTGGTGGGCCGCCTGCTATCTGCTCGGCCGTGATCCGGTGCGGCAGGCGACGGGGCGGGCGGCCGCCGCGCTGATGGCGTACGCGGTCGGGGTGGCGGTGTGGACGGTCGCGCCCGGCTCGATGCCGGCCCAGGTGCTGTTCTGCGCCCCGGCCCTGCTCTGGGCCGGCAGCGCGGTGGCATTGTTGCCGTCGTCGCTGCCGGAGCGGCGGCCGATCGATCTGGGCTGGCTCACCCTGTCGGCCGCGTTCCTGGTCACGGTGGTCGCGCTGCCCGAGGCGGGCCGGCTGGTGGTGCTGGCCCCGCTGGCCGGCGGGGTGGTGCTGCTCTGGCGCTTCCGTGATCAGGTGCGGCCGCCGATGCTGCCGGCCGCCCTGGTGGTCGCCGCGGTGCTGTACGGCGTGACGCTGACCGCGCTGCTGCTGCCGCTCAGCCTCGGGGCGCCGGTCCTGGTGATCGCCGCGCTCGGGCTGGACCTGCTGATTCTCGGTTTCCTGGTCGCGGTCAACGACGCGATGGGGGCCGGCGAGCGGCTCCGGCCCGACCTGACCCGGTCGGTGCTCGGCGCGCTGGCCGCGATCGTGCTGCTGGGGGGCCCGTCGGCCCTGACCATGCTCGCGGTCGACTCGGACGCCGTGCTGATCCTCCAGTTCGCCCTGATCGCCGTGGTGATGACGCTGGCCGGGCTGTCCGGCGCGGTGCAGCGGGCGCTCGACGCGATCGCGTTCCGCCGGGACGGGCGGCTGCGGGCCGAGCGGTCGGCGCTGCTGATGCTCATCGAGGCCCTTCCGCGGCAGCGCCACCGGCCCCCGTTGCCGAGTGTGCCCGAGGACGACTTCCGGCGCTTCACCGAGCAGGCGCTCGACCACTACGGCGACCTGGGCCGGTTGATGCGCAGCCCGCTGATCGACCTGCCCGCGATCGACCGGCGGCTGGGCCGGCGGGACCAGCCGTGGGCCCGGGCCGCCGAGTTGCGCAAGGTGCTGCACGAGGGCGTGGACCGGCTACGGCCGGCCGGGGCTTTCGACACGACGGACGCCTGGCGGTCGTATACCGTGTTGCACTACTGCTGCGTGCTCGGCCTCGATCCGTACGCCCGCCGGCTGAAGACCGACGGCCTGGACCGGGACGCCCGCCGGGCCCTGGACTGGATGCGGCGGCAGGTGCCGCGCCGCCGCCTACGGCGCTGGCAGGCCGAGGGCGCGGCGGTGATCGCGGGGCGGCTGCGGGCGGAGATGGCGGGCGGGCAGCCGCAGTGGAGTGTGCGGACGGCACCGACACGCAGCACGTAATTGTCCGTTTCGTGCCAAAAATGAGTAAAATCCCCCAGCGTGATTTCCAGGGGGTCAGGTGGGTAGCCACCGCAACGCGCTGGTCGCCGTCGTCCGGCAGGAATTGGCCGAGGCTCGGGGGGCGGCGCGGGCGGTGCTGGCCGAGGCCGAGTCGGCCCGGGGCGAGGCGCAGAACCGGCGGCGGCTCGTCCGGGAGGCGTACGCGACCTGCCTGAACCAGCTCGCCGAGGCCCGCGACGCCGCCCGCCGCGACATCCAGCGCCGCTTCCAGCACGAGTCGACCCGGCTCGCCGGCAACGTGCGCCGGCTGGCCGCGGTCACCGCGACCGGCGCGGCCGGCCTGCCGTGGCGGATGTGGGCGCCCACCGAGCCTGCCCCCGGCGCCCGCCCCGGGCTGCTGCGCATCGGCTCGCTCAATGTGGACGACACGGCCGCCCTGCCCGCGCTGGTGCCGTTCCTGGACGCCGCGCACCTCCACTTCGAGGGCACCCAGCCGGTGGTCGACGGCGTGATAACCGGTCTGTTGCTGCGGGCCCTGGGCAGCATCCGGCCGGGCGAGGTCGAGCTCACCGTCTACGACCCCGAGCACCTGGGCGGCACGCTGGCGCCGTTCGCCCCGCTCGGCATCTCGTTCGTGGCGCCCGGGTCGCTGGGATCCACCCTGGACGATCTGGTCGAGCACATCTGCCGGGTCAACGAGACCGTGCTGGCCGGCGAGTACCAGTCGCTGGCCGATCTCACCGCGGCCACCATCGGCCCCCGGCCCGAGCCGTGGCGGGTGGTGGTGCTGCTGGCCGACCCGGCCACCGCCGAGGAGCTGACGAACGCCCAGCGGGCCCAGCTCGACCGGATCGTACGGACCGGGGTCGCCTGCGGCGTGCATCTGGTGGTACGCGGTCTCGAGCTGGGCGACCATCCGACCGTACGCCGCCTGGTCGTCGGCGATCAGACGGCGACCTGCGACATCACCGGCGACCTGGAGATCCGCCTCGATCCACCGCCGCCGGCCGAGCGGGTCACGTCGTTCTGCCGGGCCACCGCCGAACGCCTGAAGGCCGGCCCGCCACCGGCCCGCTTCGCCGATCTGGAGCCGCGCGAGCTGTGGGCCGAGTCGTCGGCGCACGGGCTGAGCGCGCCGATCGGCGACGCCACCGACGGCACGCTGATCGAGGTCCCGCTCGGGGACGACCCGCCGCACGCGCTGATCGGCGGCCCGTCGGGCTCGGGCAAGACCAACCTGCTGTACGCCTGGCTGGCCGCCCTGGCCACCCGCTACGGCCCCGAGGAGCTGGCGTTCTACCTGCTCGACTTCAAGGAGGGCGTGTCCTTCGCCCGGTTCGTGCCGGGGCCGCGCGACCCGGCCTGGCTGCCGCAGGTGCGCCTGGCCGGCATCAACGTCAACGGCGACCGCGAGTTCGGCCTGGCCATGCTGCGGCACCTGAGCGAAGAGCTGCGGACCCGGGCCCAGGCGGCCAAGCGGGTGGACGCGACCAAGCTGGCCGAGCTACGGGCCGAGGACCCGGCCGGGCACTGGCCGCGCATCGTGGCCGTGATCGACGAGTTCCAGGTGCTGCTGGCCGGCCGGGACGCCGTGGCCGACGAGGCCGTCACCCTGCTCGAGGACCTGGCCCGGCGCGGCCGCTCGCAGGGCATCCACCTGATCCTGGCCAGCCAGGACGTCTCCGGTATCGAGGCGCTGTGGGGCCGCGGCGGCCTGATCGGACAGTTCACGTTGCGCATCGCCCTGCCCAAGGCCCGCCGCATCCTAGCCGAGGACAACCTGGCGGCGGCGGTCATCCCGCGCTTCCACGCGGTGGTCAACACCCAGTCCGGCGCGTCCGGGGCCAACCAGGTGGTCCGCCTGCCCGACGCCGGTGACCGGCTGGTCTGGCGCAGCCTGCAGCGCCGGCTGTGGCGCGACCGGCCGGAGGGGTGCGAGCAGCCGCGGCTGTTCGACGGCGACGCCGTCCCCCGGCTGCCGGAGAGCTGCCGCCCGGCCGGCCCGGTGCCGGACGCCGCCTCCCCGGTCGGCTCCTCGCCGGGGGCGGTGCTCGGCGAGCGCATCGACGTGGCCGCCCGCCCGGCCCGGCTGCGGCTGGGCCGGATGCCCGGGCGCAACCTGGCCGTGCTCGGCACCCGCACGTCCGAGGCGTGCGACGTGCTCGCCGCGGCCGCGCTGTCGCTGGCCGCGCAGGGGCCGGCCCATTTCAGCATCGTCTGCCTGGACCCGGACGCGGCCCACGCGGCGGCCCGGCTGATCGCCGAGCTGCCCTCGGCCGACTGGTGCGAAGAGCTGCCCACGGAACCGTTCGGGACCATCCCGCACTACGTGATGGGTTACGCCCTGGACGCCGGGGCCGACCCCGCCGCGCTGCGCCGACTGCTGGTCGAGGGCCCGGAGCACCGTACCCACGTGCTCGGCTGGTGGCGCTCGGTCGGGCGACTCCGCGACAGCCTAGGCGGGCCGGGGGCCCGGCTCGACCCGATCGGGGCCTGGGTGGCGCTCGACGTGCAGGGGGCCGACCTGGCGCCGCTCTATCCGCAGCCGGGCGGGCCGTCCTGGTACCCGCGCGACCGCCGGGCCCTGTTCTTCGACCGCTCGGTGCACCGCACCCCGGAAGTCATCGTCCCGTATGAGGTGAACAGTGACCACACGTGACCGCCAGCCCATCGGGCGCGACTACCAGCTCATGGTGAGCGCCCTGGCCGAGGCGACCCGGCGGCGGGACGCCGAGATGGGCAACGCCGAGCACGCGTACCAGGAGAGCGCGGCCCAGGCCGCGGGCGAGCTGTCCCGGGCCGAGGGTGACGCGCTGTCGGCCGACCGCTGGGCGGGCGCGGCCGCGGCCCAGGTGCTCGACGTGGACCGGGAGGCGGCCCGGCTCTGGGACCAGTTGCGGCGGGCGCGAGGTCTGCGCGTACGGGCCCTGGGCGAGATGCCCGAGCCGGTGCCGGTCGACGCCGTGCCCCGCGCCGCGCTACCCCGCAGCCCCGAGTCGCCGCAGATCAAGGCCCCGCGCTCGCTGCTGGCCCAGGCGGCCGAGCGGATCGACCACACCATCCATCCGGCCGGCCGGCGCTCCCTGCCGCGCTGGGCGCTGCCGTTGCTGCCGGTGCTGGGGGCGCTGGTGGCGACGCTGGCCGGGCTCGTCGGCTCGGGCATGGTGACCTTCGGCAGCACCGGGGTGTGGGGCGGCACGGCCCTGCGCGGGCTCGGCTGGCTGGCCTTCCTGGTGGCGCCCTCGGCCGGGGTGCCGGTGGCCGCGCTGGTCGCCCACAAGCGGCTCCAGGCCCGGCTCGACATCGGCGGCATCGGGCTCACTCTGTTGGGCGGCATGATCGCCGCCACCCTGATGTCGCTGGCCTTCGCGGCCAAGCACTGAGGCTTGACCGGACGGTTGAGGGGGTAAACCGGGCGCGTGGGCGGATATGTGTGGCAAATCGTTCTGGTCGTCGTGCTCGTGCTGCTCAACGCCGCCTTCTCCGGCAGCGAGATGGCCCTCATCTCGCTGCGCGAGAGCCAGCTGCAGCGTCTCGAGCGCCAGTCACGGGGCGGCCGCACGCTGGCCCGGCTGGCCCGCGACCCGAACCGGTTCCTGGCCACCATCCAGATCGGCATCACGCTGGCCGGCTTCCTCGCGTCGGCGGCCGCCGCGACCTCGCTGGCCAGACCGCTCACCGGGCCACTCGGCTTCCTCGGCACGGCGGCCGAGCCGGTCGCGATCGTGCTCGTGACCATCGTGCTGACCTTCTTCACGCTGGTCATCGGCGAGCTGGCGCCCAAGCGGATCGCCATGCAGCGGGCCGAGGGCTGGGCCCTGCTGGCCGCCCGGCCGCTGGACCTGATGGCGTCGCTCTCCCGGCCGGCCATCTGGCTGCTGGGCAAGTCGACCGATCTCGTCGTCCGCCTGGCCGGGGTCGACCCCACCGCGACGCGGGAGGAGGTCAGCACCGAGGAGATCCGCGACATGGTCACCCAGCAGCAGGAGTTCACCCCGGAACAGCGCACGATCATCAGCGGCGCCTTCGAGATCGCCGAGCGGATCCTGCGCGAGGTGCTGGTGCCCCGCCGCGACGTGCTGATCCTCCCCGGCGACCTGCCGGCCAAGGAGGCGCTGACCCGGCTGGTGGCCAGCGGGCGCTCCCGGGCCCCGGTGACCGGGCCGATGGGCCTGGACGACGTGCTCGGCGTGGTGCACCTGCGCGACCTGATCGACGCCGAGGGGCCGGTGCGCGACCACCTGTACACCGCGCTCTTCCTGCCCGAGACGCTCAAGGTCTCCGACGCGCTGCGCCAGCTGCGGATGCAGCACCAGCAGTTCGCGTTCGTGGTCGACGAGCGGGGCGCCATCGACGGCATCGTCACCATGGAGGACCTGGTCGAGGAGATCGTCGGTGAGATCTACGACGAGACGGACCGGGACGTGCAGTCGGTGGTGCGCGAGCCGGACGGCGCGATGCTGCTGCCGGGCACCTTCCCGATGCACGACCTGCCCGACATCGGCGTCGACGTCGAGCGGGAGGACGAGGGCGACTACACCACCGTCGCCGGGCTCGTGCTGGCCCAGCTCGGGCACATCCCCAGCAAGCCCGGCGAGGTGGTCGAGGTGGACGGGCACACGGCCGAGGTGGTCGAGGTGACCGGGCGGGCCATCACGCAGGTGCGGGTGCGGCCGGCACCGAAACCGGACCCGGAGTTCGACTAGGACCATCGGGGGCGTACGCGACGGAGAGCACCGCGTGCGCGACGAGCACCGCGTGCTCCTTGGCGTCGTACGGCCCGACCCGCAGCTCGACCGCGTGATCACCGAAGACGGCCCGGACCGTCCAGCTGTTCGGGTGGCGGTCGTCCTCGCGGCTGTGGTTGACGATCACCTGGGTCGCCGAGCGCACGTTGACCGCCGACCACTTCTCGTCCGAGGTCCCCCACGACCGGAACCAGCCGGGGGCGACCGCCAGGGCGCCCTTGCGGGCCTCGGCGAGCGCCCACTCCATCTGCTCCGGCGTCATGACCAAATGGTAGGGGGACGCTACGCTCCGCGACCCCCGGACGCACCGATCAGTACGCGTAGAAGCCCTTGCCGCTCTTGCGGCCCAGGTCGCCCGCCTGGACCATGCGCTGCAGCAGCTCCGGCGGGAAGAACTTCTCGTCCGCGGTGTCGCGGTAGATGTTGCTCGCCGCGTTGAGCATGACGTCCAGCCCGGTTAGGTCGACGGTGGCCAGCGGGCCCATCGAGTGCCCGAAGCCCAGCTTCATCACCGTGTCGAGGTCGGCCGCGCTGACCACGCCGGTCTCGACCAGCTTGATCGCCTCGACCAGCAGGGCCGAGAAGAGCCGGTTGGAGACGAAGCCGGCCACATCACGCTTGACCTCGACGCAGGTCTTGCCGACCTCCTCGGCGTAGGCCCGGGCCGTGGCCAGCGTGTCGTCCGAGGTCTGGTAGCCGCGGACCAGCTCGACCAGCTTCATCATGGGCACCGGCGAGAAGAAGTGGATGCCGACGACCGACTCCGGCCGCTCGGTCACCGTGGCGATCTGGGTGATCGGGATGGCCGAGGTGTTGGTGCCGAGGATCGCGCCGCCCTTGCAGATCTTGTCCAGGGCCCGGAAGACCTCGTGCTTGGCCTCCACCTTCTCGTAGATCGCCTCCACCACGACGTCGGCGTCGGCCACCGCGTCGAGGTCGGTCGTGGTCGTGATCCGGCCGATGGTGGCCTCCACGTCCTCGTCGGAGATCTTGCCCTTGGCCGCGAACCGGCCGAGCGAATCCCGGATCGCCGTCATGCCCCGGAACAGCGAGGCGTCGTCCACGTCCCGCATGGTGACCTGCCAGCCCGCCTGCGCCGAGACCTGCGCGATGCCGGAACCCATCAAGCCGGAGCCGATGACCGCGAGTCGACCCGCCATGTGCCACTCCCCTGAGTAAATGTGTGTCCTCGGCCTCACCCTACTTAACGGAAATTCAGGAGCGGGAGGGCGTCTCTATCGGGGCAAATCCGGGTAAAGGGCTAGGTTGCGGTGCCAGACTATGCCCATGGCCACAGGCAACGGCTGGTATCTCCTCGGGCCCCTCATCGCCGTCGGTCTGGTCGGCTTCCTCGGTGCGATCTTCTGGCGCATGGGCCTGGGGTGGACCCTGTCCCACGAGGCCGGGGCGAGCGATCCGTACGCCGCCGGTCTCGCCATCTTCGGCGAGCCGGACGACTACGGTCTGCTCTGCCCGGCCGCCGTCACGATCGACACCGAGATCGCCGACGAGATCCGGCAACTGCTCGGCGACGCCGGCATCCGCGCCACTCAGGCGATCGGCCGCGACGGGCGTACGGCCGTGCTGGTCTTCCCCGAACACGTCGAGGAAGCCCGTCGCCTGGTCGGCGGCTCGCCGGCCCTTTAGAAGTCGAAGGTCGGCTCGGGCACGTCGGCCCGCTCCACCTCGGCCCCCAGCGCGGCCAGGTCGGACACGAAGTCGGGGTAACCGCGGTCGATGTGGTGCACCTCGCCCACCTCGGTCACCCCGTCGGCGCACAGACCGGCGATGACCAGCCCCGCCCCGGCCCGGATGTCGGTCGCCCGCACCGGCGCCCCGGACAGCCGCGGCCGGCCGTTGACCACGGCGTGGTGCCCGTCGGTCCGGATGTCGGCGCCCAGCCGGACCATCTCGTTCACGAACATGAAGCGGCCGTCGAAGATGTTCTCGGTGATCAGCGAGGAGCCCTCGGCCACCGAGGCCAGGCCGATCGCCATCGGCAGCAGGTCGGTGGCGAAGCCCGGGTAGGGCAGGGTGACGATGTCGACGGCCCTGGGGCGGTCGTCCATCCGCACCCGGAACTGGTTGTCGCCGGGGTCGACCGTGGCGCCGGCCGTGACCAGCTTGTCGAGCGCGATGTCGAGGAACTCGGGCCGGACGCCCTGGACGGTCACGTCGCCACGCGTCATGGCGGCGGCGAACGCCCAGGTGCCGCCGACGATCCGGTCGCCCACCGTGGTGTGGTGCACCGGGTGCAGCTCGTCGACGCCCTCGATGGTCAGCGTGGAGGTGCCCGCGCCCTCGATGTGGGCGCCCATGTCGGTCAGCATCTCGCAGATGTCGACGATCTCCGGCTCACGGGCCGCGTTGTCGATCTCGGTCGTGCCCTTGGCCAGGACGGCCGCCATCAACAGGTTCTCGGTGGCGCCGACGCTCGGGAAGTCCAGCCAGATCTTGCTGCCCCGCAGGCCGTGCGGGGCCGACGCGATCACGAAGCCGTGCTCGCCCGAGATCTCGGCGCCCATCCGGGCCAGACCCGAGACGTGCATGTCGAGCCCCCGGGAGCCGATCATGTCGCCGCCCGGCAGGGCCACCCGCACGTAACCGCGGCGGGCCAGCAGCGGACCGAGCACGCAGATCGACGCCCGCAGCCGGCGCACCAGGTCGTAGTCGGCCTCGCTGCCCGGCTCGGCCGGCACGTCGATGGTCGCCTCGCCCCCGTCCAGGGTGACCTGGCAGCCCAGCCGCCGCAGCACCTCGGCCATGATGGCGATGTCGGTGATGCGCGGAACGTTCGCGACCACGCTGCGGCCCTGCGCGAGCAGCGCGACCGCCATCAGCTTGAGCGCCGAGTTCTTCGCCCCACCGACACCGACCTCGCCGGTCAGCGCGGTCCCGCCCTTCACCCTGATCACATCCACGCGGGCCATGGTATGAGTCGCCGCCGAACCGCCGCTCCGTAGGGTGGGGGCATGGCCGTACACCTCACCCGTATCTACACCCGCGCCGGCGACGGCGGGCAGACCCGTCTGGGCAACAACGAGGTCGCCGCCAAGACCGATCCGCGCATCGCCGCCTACGCCGACGCCGACGAGTGCAACGCCGCCCTGGGCGTCGCCCTGGCCCTCGGCGACCTGCCCGACGACGTGAAAGCCGTGCTCACCGTCGTCCAGAACGACCTCTTCGACGTCGGCGCCGACCTCTGCAACCCCGAGTCGGAGGACCCGCCCTACCCGCCGCTGCGGATCACCGAGGAGTATGTGACGCGGCTCGAGGGCTGGTGCGACGAGTTCCTGGAACGCCTCCCGGCCCTCGACAGCTTCATCCTCCCGGGCGGCACCCCCGGCGCGGCCCTACTGCACGTGGCCCGGACGGTGGCCCGGCGGGCCGAGCGCTCGGCGTGGGCCCTGATCGAGGCCGATCCGGGCCGTACGGGTGAGATGCCCGCCAAATACCTCAACCGCCTCTCGGATCTCCTCTTCATCCTGTCCCGCGCGGCCAACCCCGGCGGCGACGTGAAGTGGGTGCCGGGCGCCGGAACGGCGAAGTAGACGTGCTGCACCACGTCGAGCTGTGGGTGCCCGACCTGACCGGCGCGCTGCGCCCCTGGGGCTGGCTGCTGGGATCGCTGGGCTGGAAGCAGTACCAGGACTGGCCCGGCGGCCGCTCCTGGAAATACGGCGACGTCTATCTGGTGCTGGAGCAGTCGCCGGCCCTGTCGAGCTCGGTGCACGATCGGCTGGCCCCCGGCCTCAATCACCTGGCCTTCACCGTGGGTGGCGAGACCGAGGTCGACCGGTTGACGGCCGCGTCGGCGGAGCACGGGTGGGCGCTGCTCTTCCCCGAGAAGCACCCGCACGCCGGCGGCCCGGAGTCGTACGCGGCCTACCTGGAGGACGAGTGGGGCTTCGAGGTCGAGCTCCAGGCCGGCCCGCCGGACTAGAAATTCGCTTCCCCCGTTCTGCCACCATGGAGACATGACCACACGCGCGAGCGTCTTTACCCGGCCCCCGGCGGCCGGCTGACTCTGCGCGTTCCTGGCCGCCCCACGCGGGCGGCCATTTTCTTTGTCCCGGCCTCCCGCTTCCTGCTCGAAGAGGGAGAAGCCAATGACCAAGACCGAAGACCTGGCCGTACGCGACCTGACCGACCCGGCCGAGGGGCCGCACGCCATCCAGGCGATCGTGGCGGCCGTGCTCGACGCCGCCACCACCCGCTGGCCCGCAGCCGAGTTGCTCGTCCACCGCGGCGAACGCATCGTCGACGTGGCCGACAACTACGACCGGCTCGGCTACAGCCCGTCGGCGACAGCGCGGGACGCGCGATATACCCGGTATGTGGATGAGCGGCGGATGCTGCGCTCTCAGACATCCGCTCTCATACCCGGCGCACTACGACAACTGCCGTCACTAGGCGAGCCCGGGACCCCAGGCGCGGCGCGGACCGCTCCAGGCGAGGCACCGACCGCTGCGGGGGAGATTCTCGTCGCGTGCCCAGGCATCGTCTACCGCCGCGACTGCATCGACCGCCTGCACACCGGAACCCCGCACCAGCTCGACCTGTGGCACCTCACCTCCACCCCAGCGAAGCCCGGCCCAGCGGGAAGCGGCCCAGCGGGAAGCGGCCCAGCGGGAAGCGGCCCAGCGGGAAGCGGCCCAGCGGGAAGCGGCCCAGCGGGGAACGGCCCAGCAGGGAGCGGCACGGCAGGGACCGGCGCGGCGGAGCAGGGCCGGGAGCGGGACGAGCTGCTTGAGCTGGCCGGTCTTGCCGTTGAGGCGGCTCTGCCCGGGGCGCGGTGGCGGGTCAACCCCGCGACCCACCCCTACACCACGGGCGGGCTCGAGATCGAGGTCTGGGCCGGGGACGCCTGGGTCGAGGTGGGCGAATGCGGGGTGGCCGCGCCGCACGTCGTCGGCCCCGGGCGGGCCGGGCTGGCCCTGGGGCTCGGGCTGGATCGGCTGCTCATGCTCCGCAAGGGGATCAGCGACATCCGGCTGCTGCGGTCGGCCGATCCGCGGGTCGCGGGCCAGATGCTCGACCTCAGCCCGTACCGGCCGGTCTCGGCGCAACCCGCCGCCCGCCGGGACGTCTCGGTGGCGCTGCCGGCCGGCGTGACCGCCGAGGAGATCGGCGACCGGGTGCGCGAACTGCTCGGCCCGGACGCCGACCTGGTCGAGGAGGTGAGCATCTTGTCGGCGACCCCGCCGGGTGAGCTCCCACCGGCCTCCCGCGAACGCCTGGCCCTGCGCCCCGGCGAGGTCAACGTGCTGGTCCGGATCGTCCTGCGCGATCTGCACGCCGCCCTCCCCCGCCAGCGGGCCAACGCCCTGCGCGACCTCATCTACGAGGGTCTGCACCACCCCGCGGGCCGCGCGGTGGTGGATCAGGCGTGCAAAGAGCCGTCGATGACGGTGACGGCCTTGCCTGTGAGCAGGGTGCGGTCGTCGCGGAGGGTGACGCGGACGTAGCCGCCGCGGGGGGAGGCCTGGTAGCCGGTGAGCTGGGTGCGGCCGCCGAGCTTGGCCGACCAGAACGGGGCCAGGGCGGTGTGGGCGCTGCCGGTGACCGGGTCCTCGGCCACGCCGGCGGCCGCGCCGAAGAAGCGGGAGACGAAGTCGTAGTCGCCGTCGGGGTCGTCGGCCCGGGCGGTGACCACGACGCCGCGGTTCTCCACGCTCGCCAGCGCAGTCACGTCGGGGGTGAGATCCCGTACGGCCGCCTCGTCGAGCAGCTCGATCAGCAGGTCGTCGGTGTTGGGCCCGGTGTGGTGCACTGAGACCGCGGTGACCCCGAGCGCGTCGAGCACCCGCGGGTCGGCCTGGACCGGGCTCAGCGGCGCGGTCGGGAAGTCGAGGGTGATCCAGCCCTGCGCATCGGTGGAAGCGGTCAGGACGCCGCTGCGGGTTGCGAAGCGTACGAGCCCTGGGCTTTGCAAAGCGTGAGCCGTCGCCAGCGTGGCGTGCCCGCAGAGCGCGACCTCGACGGCCGGGGTGAACCAGCGCAGCGCGTAGTCGGCCTCCCCACCGGCCTCGAGCGGGTGCAGGAACGCCGTCTCGGAGAGGTTGACCTCGGCCGCCACGGCCTGCATCCAGGGTTCATCGGGGAAGTCCGGCCCGTCCAGCACGACCACCCCGGCCGGGTTCCCGCCGAACGGCTGATCGGTGAAGGCGTCGATGATTCGAATCCGCATGCCCTCGACGCTAGGGGGCACAGACCAGGACGGCGAGAGCCACCTGGAAGGCAATGGACCGACGAGAGGGACCACCATGCGTTACCGCAAGCTCGGCAGCTCCGACCTGGAGGTCTCCGAGATCTCCCTGGGCTCCTGGCTCACCTACTCCGGCGGGGTGGCGGCCGAGCAGACCCGCGCCTGCACCGAGGCCGCCTTCGACGCCGGGATCAATTTCTTCGACACCGCCAACGTCTACGGGCGGGGCGCGGCCGAGTCGGCGTGGGGCGAGATCCTCGCCGGGCACCGCCGCGACTCGTACATCCTGGCCACCAAGGTGCAGGGCCGGATGTCGGACACCGACGCCGGGCTGTCGGCGGCGCAGATCGGTAAGCAGATCGACGCCTCGTTGAGCCGGCTGCGCACCGATTACGTCGATCTCTACCAGGCGCACCGGTTCGACGTCGACGTGCCGATCGAGGAGACCATCGAGGCGTTCCAGAAGGTCGTCGAGCAGGGCAAGGCTCGCTATCTCGGCTTCAGCGAGTGGACGCCGGAGCAGATCCAGGCCGCCATCGACATCGCCGGGCCGGAGCTGTTCGTCTCGTCGCAGCCGCAGTACTCGATGCTCTGGCAGGCCCCGGAGACCGAGGTCTTCCCGCTCAGCGTGGCCAACGGCATCTCGCAGATCGTGTGGTCGCCGCTCGCTCAGGGGGTGCTCACCGGCAAGTACAAGCCGGGCGAGCCGCTGCCGGCCGGCTCCCGGTTCGCCAGCGACGAGATGGGTGGCGCCAAGGACCTGGTGCTCACCGAGGACAAGATCGAGGCCGTGCAGCGCCTGGTGCCGATCGCCGGGGATCTGGGCGTCAGCCTGGCCACTCTCGCGCTGGCCTGGGTGCTGCGCCGGCCGGAGGTGGCGTCGGCCATCACCGGGGCCTCACGGCCGGAGCAGGTGCACGCCAATGCCGCCGCGTCCGGCGTCGAGCTGAGTGATGAGGTGGTGCGGCGCATCGACGAGGCCCTGGGTGACGCCCCGGTCCGTACGCCGACTCTCGCGCCGTTCGCCCAGGAGGGCGTCAAGCACCGCTGAGTTACTGCTCGATCGTGCGCGGGCGGATCACCGGGCGGGCCACGCTGCCCGGTGGGCCGGGCGGGGCCGCCTCGAGCCAGGAGAGGAAACCGGTCACGGTGGACTCGGCCATCGCGATCTCAAGGTCGTCGGTGGCCGTGGCCAGCCGGAGCACGACCCAGTGGCCGGGGATGGTGAGCCGCTCCGGGCCCTCGGGGCGGCGGCGTTCCTCGATGACCAGGTGGCCCCGGTCGAGCACCCGCTTGGGGCGGAAGGCGTAGCTGAACATGCGGTGGATGCGCAGCTCACCGCCGACGAACTGGCCGATCGCGGTGGACCAGCCCCGCCCGGGGACCAGGGTGCTGAGGTGGATCTGAAGCCGAATGGTTCCGCCGCCGACCATGAGCAGGCGGCGGCGGAAGAAGATGCCCAGGAGCAGGACGAGCGCAGCGATGAGGCAGATTCCGACGATTTCCAGAACCTGCATCGCCGGTCGTCAGTGGGTCTCGGGGGTGGCGGGGGTCGCGCTCTCGGCGAGGACGGTCACACCGTCCGCGTCGATGGAGAGGAAACCGCCGGTGACGTCGTAGGTGAGCTGTTCGCCGCCGGCGAGTTTCACGCGGACCTGCGAGGGCTCCTTCAGCAGGCCCAGCAGCGGGGAGTGACCCGGCAGGACGCCGATCTCACCCTCGGTGGTCCGCGCGACGAGCATCTCGGCCTCGCCGGACCAGATGCTTTGCTCGACGGCTACGACCTTGACGGGCAGCTGGTTGGCCACGCTGTCCTCCTGTTGAGCCAGTAATACCTAATGGGTGAAGTCTAGACGGCGCCCTTCCGAGCGATGGCACCAGGTCAGACGTTGGAGTTGATGTACTCCGGGTTGCGGAAGATGAAGTTCTGCACCTGGTCGCTGCGGACCGCCTTGAAGAAGTCGCTCGCGGTGGGCGCCAGCTCCTCGCCCCGGTAGTCGCCGTTGACGATGACCGAGCTGCCCGGCAGCTTGATCAGGGTCATGTCGTCCGAGCGCAGGTTCTTCAGGGCGAAGGCCCAGTCGACCACGTTGTGACCGTTGCCGTCGAAGATGAGCGCCTTGCCGGCCGCCTTGAGCACCGCGTCGAGCTTGGTCGGGCTGGTCACCACGTTCTTGCTGAGCGCCTGCTTGGCCATGGCCTTGATGAACTGCTGCTGGTGGCGCTGGCGGTCGTAGTCACCCTTGGGCAGGCCGTAGCGCTGGCGCACGTAGTCCAGGGCCTGCCAGCCCTGCAGGTGGTACGTGCCCGGCTTGTACTCGGCCTGGGGGCCGTAGTACGGGTGGGCGCAGCTGTTGTCGGCACAGCGCGCGTACCGCGGGCGGGCCTTGCCGTTGGGCTGGAGGTGCTCCGACTTCACGTTCTGGTCGATTTTCATGGTGACGCCGCCCATGGCGTCGACGATCGCCTTGAAGCCGTTGAAGTTGAGGATCACGCCGGCGTCGAACTTGTCGATGCCGGTGAGCTGGCCGACCGTCTTGGCCAGCAGGTCGAAGCCCTGGACGACGTCGTGCTTGCCGTTGCCGACGGCACTGCCGTAGCCCATGGCGGCGTTGATCTTCGAGCGGCCGCCCTTGAAGCCGGTCTTCTCGAAGGCCGGGATGTCGACGATCAGGTCCCGCGGCACCGAGAACAGGTACGCCTGGTTCATGTCCTTCGGGATGTGGGCCACGATGATCGAGTCGGAGAGCGGCGTCTGCGTGTCCTTACGGGGGTCGACGCCGACCAGCAGGATGTTCAGCGGGCCCTTGATGTCGGACTTGGCCTCCTTGGTGGCGCCGGCCGCGGCGTTGCCGAAGAGGTCCTGCGTCTCGACGGCGCCGGCGTAGCGGGCCACCAGCACCTGCTGGGTCACGATGGCGCCCCCGCTGACCACCATGAGGACGCAGCCGAAGATCGCGCACAGTCGCGCCCACATGGGCGCGCGCCGTTTCCTCGCCACAGGTCTCCCCCAAAGGTCATCGATATCGGCCGGCCGACGAACGACAAGAGTACCCAGATCGCGCTCGCGTTTCCGCGACTCACAGAGCGCTCATATCGGACAAAACTGACGGAGATACGACGAAGCCGCGCCCACCATTACGGTCGGCGCGGCTCCCTTGTCGCTGAGTGAGATCAGCCCTTCATCAGCTCGTGCGCGTTCTTCTCGAGGTCCTCGAGGCCACCGCACATGAAGAAGGCCTGCTCGGGGAAGTTGTCGTACTCCCCCTCGCTGATCTTCTTGAACGCCTCGATGGTCTCCTTCAGGGGGACCGTCGAGCCGGGAACGCCGGTGAACTGCTCGGCGGCGTACGTGTTCTGCGAGAGGAAGCGCTCGATGCGGCGGGCCCGCTGCACCGTGACCTTGTCCTCCTCGGAGAGCTCGTCCATGCCGAGGATGGCGATGATGTCCTGCAGGTCCTTGTACTTCTGCAGGATCCGCTGCACCTCGCGGGCGACCGCGTAGTGCTCGGCGCCGACGAACTCGGGGGCCAGGATCCGCGAGCTGGAGGCCAGCGGGTCCACGGCCGGGTAGATGCCCTTGTCGGAGATCGACCGCTCGAGGTTCGTGGTCGCGTCCAGGTGGGCGAACGTGGTGGCCGGCGCCGGGTCGGTGTAGTCGTCGGCGGGCACGTAGATCGCCTGCAGCGAGGTGATCGCCTTGCCCCGGACCGACGTGATCCGCTCCTGGAGCTCGCCCATCTCGTCGGCCAGCGTGGGCTGGTAACCCACGGCCGACGGCATGCGGCCGAGCAGCGTCGACACCTCGGAACCGGCCTGGGTGAACCGGAAGATGTTGTCGATGAAGAGCAGCACCTCCTGGTTCTGGACGTCCCGGAAGTACTCCGCCATGGTCAGCGCGGACAGGGCGACCCGCAGGCGGGTGCCCGGCGGCTCGTCCATCTGGCCGAAGACGAGGGCGGTCTTGTCCAGAACGCCACCCTCCTCCATCTCCAGGATGAGGTCGTTGCCCTCACGGGTGCGCTCGCCGACGCCGGCGAACACCGAGGTGCCACCGAAGTTACGGGCCACGCGGATGATCATCTCCTGGATGAGCACCGTCTTGCCCACGCCCGCGCCGCCGAACAGGCCGATCTTGCCACCGCGCACGTACGGCGCGAGCAGGTCGAGCACCTTGATGCCGGTCTCCAGCATCTCGGTCTTGGGCTCGAGGTCGGCGAACGCCGGGGGCTTGCGGTGGATCGACCAGCGCTCCTGGATGTCCAGGGTCGACGGGTCGGCGTTGAGCACCTCGCCGAGGGCGTTGAACACGTGGCCCTTGGTCACGTCACCGACGGGCACCGAGATCGGCGAGCCGGTGTCGGAAACCTCGGCGCCTCGGATCAGGCCGTCGGTCGGCTGCATCGAGATGGCGCGGACGATGTTGTCACCCAGGTGCTGGGCGACCTCGAGCGTCAGCGTCTTGGTGCCCTCGGAGAGGGTCACCGACACGTGCAGCGCGTTGAAGATGTCGGGCATGGCGTCCCGGGGGAACTCGGCGTCGACGACCGGGCCGATGACCCGGACGACGCGGCCGACACCGGTCTCCGCCTTGGTGGGCTCAGCTACAGCAGTCATCACATATCACTTCCTGCCGAGGACAGCGCCTCGACGCCGCCGACGATCTCACTGATTTCCTGGGTGATCGCGGCCTGCCGCGCGGAGTTCATCTCGCGCGTGTACCGCTTGAGCAGGTCGTCCGCGTTGTCCGACGCGCTCTTCATCGCCCGCCGCCGGGAGGCCGACTCGCTCGCCGCCGAGGACAGCAACGCCGCGTAGATCCGCGTGTTGAGGTACTTCGGCAGCAGCGCGTCGAGCAGCTCGTCGGCGTCCGGCTCGAACTCGTAGGCCGGGCGCAGACCCGGCTCGACCTCGCGCTCCTCGACCTGCATCGGGGCCAGGAAGTGCGCCTCCGCGGTCTGCGTCATCAGCGACTTGAACTGCGTGCTGACGATGTGCAGCTCGTCGACGCCCTGGATGCCGTCCGGGCCGTAGGTGGCGTCGGTGTCGTCCGCGCCGGCGACGAACGCCTCCAGCAGGGCGTCACCGATCGTCTTGGCGTCGGAGAACGCCGGGCGCTCGGAGAAGCCGGACCAGCTGGCCTCGATCGGCCGGTTGCGGAACCGGTAGTAGCCGACGCCCTTGCGGCCGACGACGTAGAGCACCGGCTCCTTGCCGTCCGCCTTGAGGCGCGAGATCAGCTGCTCGGCGGTGCGGATCGCGTTGGCGTTGTAGGCGCCGGCGAGGCCGCGGTCGCTGGTGATGAGCAGGACACCCGCCCGCCGGACCCGCTCGCGCGGGACCAGCAGGGGGTTGTCGATCGTCGCGTTGGACGCCAGGGCGGTCAGGACCTGGGTGATCGCCTCGGCGTACGGCTTGGAGGCCTGAACGCGCTCCTGGGCCTTGGCGATGCGGCTGGTGGCCACCAGCTCCTGCGCCTTAGCGATCTTCTTGGTCGACTTGACGGTGCGGATGCGCCGCCGGAGAGCCTGTACCTGACCGGCCATGACTACTGGCCTTCGGCCGGACGGGGAACCTCGCGGGTCACCGTCTCACGCGTCTGGCGGCCCTCTTCGAGCGGCTCGGCCGGGGTCTCGTTGACCGAGGAACCGGTCTCGCCGCGCTTGAAGAGCTCCTTGAACTCGGTCACGCCGCTCTTCAGGTTCTCCACGTCGTCGTCCGACAGCAGGCCGGTCGATTCGATCGCGGTGTAGGTGTCGCTGCGGTGCCGCTTGACCCAGCCCAGGAAGTCCTGCTCGAAGCGGCGCACGTCGGCCACGTCGATGTCGTCGAGCTGGCCGGTGGTGCCGGCCCAGATCACGATGACCTCGTCGACCACCGAGTACGGCGAGTACTGCGGCTGCTTGAGCAGCTCGACCAGGCGGACGCCCTTCTCGAGCTGGGCCCGCGACGCGCGGTCCAGGTCGGAGGCGAAGGCCGAGAAGGCCTCCAGCTCACGGAACTGGGCCAGGTCGAGGCGGAGACGGCCGGAGACCGAGCGCATTGCCTTGACCTGCGCCGAGCCACCCACCCGGGACACCGAGGTACCGACGTTGATCGCCGGGCGGACACCCGAGGCGAACAGGTCGGTCTCCAGGAAGATCTGGCCGTCGGTGATCGAGATGACGTTGGTCGGGATGTAGGCCGAGATGTCGTTGGCCTTCGTCTCGATGATCGGCAGACCGGTCATCGAGCCCCCGCCCAGCTCGTTCGAGAGCTTGGCGCAGCGCTCGAGCAGGCGGGAGTGCAGGTAGAAGACGTCACCCGGGTAGGCCTCGCGGCCCGGCGGGCGGCGCAGCAGCAGCGACACCGCGCGGTAGGCCTCGGCCTGCTTGGTCAGGTCGTCGAAGACGATCAGGACGTGCTTGCCGTTGTACATCCAGTGCTGTCCGATGGACGAGCCGGTGTACGGGGCGATGTACTTGAAGCCGGCCGGGTCGGAAGCGGGAGCCGCGACGATCGTCGTGTACTCCAGCGCGCCCTGCGCCTCGAGGGTGCCCCGGATCGACGCGATGGTGGTGGCCTTCTGGCCGATCGCGACGTAGATGCAGCGGACCTGCTTCTCCGGGTCGCCGGACTCCCAGTTCGCGCGCTGGTTGATGATCGTGTCGATCGCGACGGTGGTCTTGCCCGTCTTGCGGTCGCCGATGATCAGCTGCCGCTGGCCGCGGCCGATCGGCGTCATGGCGTCGATGGCCTTGATGCCGGTCTGCAGCGGCTGCTTCACGGGCTGGCGCGCCATGACGTTCGGCGCCTGCAGCTCGAGCTCGCGGAAGCCCTCGTTGGCGATCTCACCGCGGTCGTCGATCGGCCGGCCCAGCGGGTCGACCACGCGACCGAGGAAGGCGTCGCCGACCGGAACCGAGAGGACACGGCCGGTCCGCTTGACCTGCTGGCCCTCTTCGATGCCGGTGAAGTCACCCAGGACCACGACGCCGATCTCGCGGACGTCGAGGTTCAGGGCGACACCCAGCGTGCCGTCCTCGAACTCGAGCAGTTCGTTCGCCATCGTCGAGGGCAGACCCTCGACGTGCGCGATGCCGTCGCCCGCATCGGAGACGATGCCGACCTCCTCGCGGGAGACCTCGGGCGTGTAGGACGAGACGTAGCGCTCTAGCGCCCCCCGGATCTCGTCCGAGGAGATGGTCAGCTCGGCCATCCTCTGCCTTCTCTGTCTAGCTCGGGACGTCGCCGCCACCGAGGGGCCTGCTCAGCCCCGCGCGCGAACGCGCGGGCCGAGAGAAAAGTTACTTGGAGAACGCCTGCTTCGCGGCGTTGAGCCGCCGCAGGATCGTGCCGTCGTAGAGGTCGGAGCCGACCCGGACGCTGACGCCGCCGATGATCGAAGGATCGACGTCGACCTTCAGCGAGACCTGCCGGCCGTAGATGTCGGACAACTTGGCAGCCAGCGCCTGCTCGTCGGCGTCGGTGAGCGGCTTGGCGACCGTCACGTACGCGACCTCACGATCGCGCTTGGCGGCGGTCAGCTCGACCAGCCGGGTCAGCGATCCCTCGAAGCTACGGCCCCCGAAGCCCTCGAGCGCCACCTCGATGAGCCGCACCGTGGCCGGCTGGGCCTTGCCCTTCAGCAAGTCCCCCACCAGCTTAACCCGGCGCTCGGTGGCCGCACCGGGGTCACTGAGCGTGACCGCCAGCTCGGCGTTGCCCGAGACGATCTGCCCGAAGCGGAACAGCTCGTCCTCGACCTCGGCCAGGCTGCCCGCCTTGGCGGCGCTGGAGAGCACCGTGTCGGCGCCGAGCCGCTCGATGACATCGAGCAGCTCGGTCGGCCGGGAGAACCGGCCGGCGGCCAGCGTGGCCAGCGAGTCGAGGGTGACGGCGGTGACCTTGCCCGAGAGCAGCGAGCGGAGCAGCTCGGCCCGCTCGCCGCCCGAACGCGACGGGTCGGTCAGCGCCCGGCGGAGCCGGGCCTGGTTGCGGAGCAGCCCGGCCACCGACAGGATCTCGTCGGCCACCGTGGCCACCTGCGCCGCCGAGGCCGAGGCGGTGGCCGTGCCGAGCTTCTCGACCGCCTCGGCGTAGGCCTTCTGGCTGACGCTCGACGCCATCAGCGCCGCCCGCCCGCCGAGCCGGTCGCGCCGAGCTCGTTGATGAACCGCTCGACGGTGCCGCGGCTGCGCGCCTCGTCGGCGAGCGCCTCGCCCACGATCTTGCCGGCCAGGTCGACGGCGAGCGTGCCCACCTCGGAGCGGAGCTCGCGGACGATGCTCTCGCGCTGCGCGGCGAGCTGCTCGTTACCGGACGCGATGATGCGGTCCGACTCCTCGCGGGCCTTGGCCAGCACGTCCTGACGGATGCCCTCGGCGTCCGCCCGGGCCTCGTCCCGGATCCGGGCGGCCTCGGTGCGGGCCTCGGCCAGCTGCGCCTTGTACTGCTCGAGCAGCTGGTTGGCCTCGGCCTGAGCGGTCTCGGCGCGCTTGATGCCGCCCTCGATGGCGTCCACCCGCGCCGCGAAGGTCTTCTCCATCATCGGGAAGACGAACTTCATCAGCACGAAGCAGAGGATGCCGAACGCGATGATGCCGAGCACGACCTCCTGCCAGAGCGGGACGATCGGGTTGTGCTCGGTCTCAGCCGCCTCAGCCGCGAGTTGGTAATAGGTGATCATTCAGACCTCCGCTGCGCGGGAAGGGCGGCTTAGACGTTGCCGGCCCAGATGAAACCGAAGGCGATGCCCAGCAGGGCGAGCGCCTCGATGACGGCGAAGCCGATCCAGACGTACGGGAGGGTCAGACGCGACGACTCCGGCTGGCGGGCGGTCGACTGGATGTACGCCGAGAAAACGAGACCCACACCGATGCCGGGGCCGATCGCGGCGAGGCCGTAGCCGATGGCGGCGGTGCTGCCCTCAACGGCGGCAAGAACGTCAACCATTGCAATTTCCTCCTGGTATCTCGCGTGACTGTCACGCGGGACGATGACGGGGTGTTACCAGTACTGCTCAGTGCTCGTCGGCGAGCGCGCCCTGGACGTAGCTCGCTGTCAGCACCGTGAAGACGTAGGCCTGGAGGCAGATGACCAGGAACTCCAGGAAGGTCAGGGCGATGGTCATGGCCCAGGACACGACGGAGAACGGCGCGAACCAGACGTTGGCGTTCAGCATCGCGAAGCCGCCGAGCGTGAACACCAGCAACAGCATGTGGCCGGCGAACATGTTGGCGAACAGACGAACCGCGAGCGAGAACGGCCGGACGAGGAAGGTCGAGAAGAACTCGATCGGAATCAGCAGCGGCAGGATGAACCACGGCGCCGGCGGGATCAGGGCGTGCTTGAAGTACTTCAGGCCGCCGTGGTGCTTCATGCCGATGTAGATGAACATCACGTAGCTGATCACCGCGAGAACCGCCGGGAACGCGATGTGCGAGTTCGGCGAGATCTGCGCGAACGGCACGATGGCCCAGAAGTTCATCAACAGAATGAAGACGAACAGCGTCGTGAGGTACGGCGCGAAGTTGATACCCCGTTTGCCGAGCATGTCGACCGCGATGTTGTTCCGCACGAAGCCGTAGATGCTCTCGGCGATCCACTGCTTCTTGGTCGGAACGAGCTTGGGCTTCCGGTACGTGACCAGGAAGAAAATGATGATCAGCGCGACCGAGATCCACAGGAGCGCAGTGATCTTGGTAAACCAGTAGCTGTCGTGCCCGCCCCACGGCACGATGCTGGGCAGGTAGAAATCCTCGACGCTCGGCGGGAACGGAACGTCCGCCGCGAGGATCGTCGTCTGACCGGTCACCGTAGCCCTTTCCTGTCAGGCGCCGAGACGGCGCACGATGAGGTAGACACCGCCGCCGATACCAACGACCGCGCCGATGCCGGCGAAAATGCCCTTGGTCCCGACCCAGTGGTCGACCAGCAAACCGATCCCTCCCCAGACCAACATCCCGGTGATGAGGTAGGCGACGGCCGTCATTCCCATGCCCGTGTCGGGTGGCGGGGGACCGTCGTCATCACTGGGACGCTTGGGGGGTTCTTGACCGGTCATGACGGCCCGAACGATATCAGCAGGAAAGACGAGGCTAAGCGCGGCCCCCCGCACAACCGCAGTTGTCCAGGCGTCAGGGGTCGCGCAACTGGAAGGACACGGTACTCCCCCTTCGCCATAACCGGACAAGCGCCGAGCGTTCACGTCACCGTTTCGTGGTCAACAAACCACGAAAGGGACGCTGACGAGGCCAAACGGCCTCTAGACGATCACTTTGAGCGACTCACCCGGTGAATCCACCACGCCTGCACGGCCGTCCACACCACCACGCCCGCGACGATCCCCCAGCCGAGCGCGTCCTTGCCCGGCCAGTCACTGGAGACCCCGAACGCCAGGACCAGGCCGAGCACCGAGTACTTGAGCACGTACGTCACCAGCGCGAGCGGCATCAGCAGCGCCGGCCGCACCGTGTCGGCCCAGGCGATCACCAGTGTCGACATCGTATAGCTGATCGTCACTATAAGCACGCCGATTGCGGCGCCCAGAGCGGACGGGGCGCCGTCGACCAGGAAGCCGGCCGAGGCCGCGAACAGCAGCAGCGCGAAGGCGACGGTGGTCAGGAAGGGCAGGTGGGCCACCCGCCAGCGCGGGTCGGCGGGCAACGGCGGGAGGTCGGGCAGCGGCCGGTCGTCCTCGTCGTCCTTCAGCGTCGGGTCGAGCGCCGGATCGTACGGCTCGACCTCGAGGTCCTCGGACCGCTTCATGCCATCACTTCCTGCCGCGCGTAGGCCGGGAACCGGCCGACGAGCTCGGCGACCTCCCCGGCCACGCCGGCCAGCCGTGCCGCACCCGCGCCCGTGCCCGGGTCGCTGCGCACCGCGACGCCGATCAGCCCGGCGATCTGCCGCATCTCGCCCTCCCGCATGCCCTGGGTGGTCACGCTCGGCGAGCCGACCCGGATGCCCGACGCGATCGCCGGACGCTGCGGATCGTACGGGATGGCGTTCTTGTTGAGGCTGATGCGGGCCTGGTCGCAGCGGGCCTCGGCGTCCCGGCCGGTCACCGCGAGGCCGGTCAGGTCGGCCAGCGCGAGGTGCGTGTCGGTGCCGCCCGAGACCGGCCGCATGCCCTCGGCGGCCAGACCCGCGGCCAGCGCTTTCGCGTTCTTGACGACCTGGGCCGCGTACCCCTGGAACTCCGGCAGCCCGGCCAGCCGCAGGGCCACCGCCTTGCCGGCGATGGCGTGCATCATCGGGCTGCCCTGGCTGAACGGGAAGACCGCCCGGTCGACCCGCTCGGCCAGCTCCGAGCGGCAGAGGATCAGGCCGCCGCGCGGGCCCCGCAGGACCTTGTGGGTGGTGCAGGTGACCACGTCGGCGTACGGGACCGGCGAGGGTACGGCCCGGCCCGCCACCAGGCCGATGAAGTGCGCGGCGTCGACCATCAGGTAGGCGCCGACCTCGTCGGCGATCTCCCGGAAGGTGGCGAAGTCGATCGCCCGGGGATACGACGTGGCCCCGCAGATGATCAGCTTGGGGTGGTGGGCCCGGGCGAGATCGCGGACCTCGTCGTAGTCGATCTCCTCGGTGTTCGGCGTGACCCGGTACCCCACCGGGCGGAACCATTTGCCGGAGAAGTTGACCCGGCTGCCGTGGGTGAGGTGCCCACCGTGCGGCAGCTCCATGGCCAGCACCGTGTCACCGGGCTCGGCCAGCGCCGCGTACGCCGCGAGGTTGGCCGCCGTGCCCGAGTGCGGCTGCACGTTGGCGTGATCGGCCCCGAACAGGTCACGGGCGCGCTGGACGGCCAGCTCCTCGGCCCGGTCGGCCTCGGCGCAGCCGCCGTAGTAGCGCCGTCCGGGGTAGCCCTCGGCGTACTTGTTGGCCAGGGTCGAGCCGAGCACGGCCAGCACCTCGGGCCAGGTGTAGTTCTCGCTGGCGATCAGCTGCAGCCCGGCCCGCTGCCGGTCGAGCTCGCCGAGGACGACACCGGCGATCTCCGGATCGGCCCGGGACAGCGCGGCGAAGTCCGGCCCCCAGAACGTGTCCACGCGCCCTCCCCGACTAGGCAACGCTGCCGAAATCGAGCATATGGCTTACCCGGCCCCTTCGGCGGGCACAGTTTGAGTTATGCGCTGCTTGGTGACCGGTGCGACCGGATATATCGGCGGGCGGCTGGCCCCGCGGCTGCTCGAGGCCGGCCACGACGTGCGGTGCCTGACCCGCGGACCGGGACGGCTGCGGGACGTGCCGTGGGCCGGCCGGGCGGAAATCGTCCAGGGCGACCTGGAGGACCCGGAATCGCTCGAAAAGGCATTCGAGGGCGTCGAGGTCGCTTATTTCCTGATGCATTCGCTGGGCCGGCGCGATTTCGAGAAACGCGACCGGCGGGCGGCCGAGAATTTCGCGGCGGCGGCCCGGGCGGCCCATGTGTCACGAATCATCTATCTGGGCGGCCCCGAGCCGCCGGCCGGTGACAAAGTGAGCCCGCACCTGCGCTCGCGGGCCGAGGTGGCGCAGATCCTGCTGGCCAGCGGGGTCCCGACCACGGTCCTGCGGGCGCCGGTGATCATCGGGTCCGGCTCGGCCTCGTTCGAGATGCTGCGCTACCTGACCGAGCGCCTGCCGGTCATGGTGACGCCCCGCTGGGTGCGTAACCGGATCCAGCCCATCGCCGTCCGGGACGTGCTGCGCTACCTCGTGGTGGCGGCCGGCATGCCCCCCTCGGTCAACCGGGCCTTCGACATCGGCGGGCCGGACGTGCTCACCTACGCCGAGATGATGCAGCGCTACGCGAAGGTGGCCGGGCTGCGCCGCCGCGTCGTGGTGCCGCTGAGGCCGCTGAGCCCGTGGCTGTCCGCCCACTGGGTCGGGGTGGTCACCCCGGTGCCCAACGCGATCGCCCGGCCGCTGGTGGCCAGCCTGGTCCACGAGGCGGTGGCCCACGAGAACGACATCGCCCGGTTCGACCCCCAGAAGCCGATCGGCTTCGACGAGGCCGTCCGGTACGCGCTCGGCAAGATCCGGGACGCCAACGTGGAGACCCGGTGGGCCGACGCGACCGGCCGCGACGCCGAGGCCGAGCCACTGCCCAGCGACCCCGACTGGTCGGGCGGCAGCGTGTACGTGGACGAGCGCAGCCGCCCGGTCGACGCCCCGGCCGAGGCCCTGTGGCGGGTCATCGAGGGCGTGGGCGGCGAGAACGGCTGGTACTCGTTCCCGCTCGCCTGGTCGGTCCGGGGCTGGCTGGACCGGCTGGCCGGCGGGGTCGGGCTGCGCCGCGGCCGGCGCGACCGGCATCACCTGCGGGTGGGCGAGGCCCTGGACTGGTGGCGGGTCGAGGAGATCGTGCCGGGCCGGCTGCTGCGACTGCGGGCGGAGATGCGGGTGCCGGGCCGGGCCTGGCTCGAGATGTCGGCCGAGAAGGACGGCGAGGGGCGCAGCGTCTACCGCCAGCGGGCGGTCTTCCTGCCGCGCGGGCTGGCCGGGCACGCGTATTGGGCCTCGGTCCTGCCCTTCCACGGGGTGATCTTCAGCGGCATGGCGAGGAACATCGCTAAGGGGGCGGCGCAGCAGCAGCCCGGGTGAGCCGATCGCGGACGGCGAGCCAGTCCTCGGTCTGGGGCGGCTCCTGGACCAGGATCGTCGCCACCCCGGCGTCGTCCAGCCGGTGCAGGGCCGCGTAGAGATCGGCCGCGTACTCCCGGGGGTCGCCCGACAGGATCTCGGCCCCGGGCCCGTCCGCGGTCTCGTAGGTGAGCACCCCGACCGGCCCCGCCAGCTCCGAGCGGTCCACGTCACGCACGTCCTTGGCCAGGATCAGCCGGGCCCGCGGGGCGTAGTGCCGCCGGCTCATCCCCGGCGAGGGCCGGGCCGCGCCGTCGGCCGGGCCGGCGTCGGGCAGCGCGATGGTCCCGGTCACCTCCCGGATCGTACGGAGCGGGAGCGCACCCGGCCGCAGCAGCGTGGGCGTCGCCCCGGCCAGGCTGAGCACGGTCGACTCGATGCCCCACGAGCTCGGCCCGCCGTCCAGCACGAGCGGCACGTCGGGCAGGCTGCGGACCACGTGCTCGGCGGTGGTGGGCGAGATCGACTCGGAGCGGTTGGCGCTCGGCGCGGCCAGCGGCAGCCCGGACGCCTCGAGCAGGCGCAGCGCCACCTCGTGGGCCGGGATCCGGATCGCGATGGTCTCGTCGCCGGCCCCCACCCCGGCCAGGTGCCGGGCCCGCGGCAGCACGAGCGTGAGCGGCCCCGGCCAGAACCGGGCGGCCAGGTCGTCGGCCACCGACGGCCAGGCCGCGGTGAGCTCGCGGGCCGCCTCGACACCGGCCACGTGCACGATCAGCGGGTTCCAGGACGGCCGCTGCTTGAGCCGGTAGATCTCGCCCACGGCCTTGGCCGAGAACGCGTCGGCGCCCAGCCCGTAGACGGTCTCGGTCGGGAAGGCCACCACGGAGGAGGCCCGCAGCACCTCGACGGCCCGGCGCAGCCCCTCGGCGTCGGGGCGGACGATCGTGCCGGTCACGGCAGGAGCAGGGCGGCGAACGGGACCGTCGTGTCCTCGATCTCGTTGCCGATGCGCTGGAACGTCTGGTCGCCGCGCCCCCACGGGTCGTCGAGGTCGTCGCCCTCGCGGGGCGGGTCGTCGCCGCGGAGCCGGGCCACCTCCTCGACGATGGCGGCCCCGCGCGCGTGGACGTCACCGGAGGGCAGGCGGGACGCGTCGACCCCGGCCAGCAGCCGGCCGAACTCGCCGGTCACGAACGTGCGCGCGGCCGCCTCGGGCCGCAGGGCCACCACGTAGTCGAGCTGGTCGGCGGTGGCGGTGAGGATCAGGTCGGCCTCGTCGATGAAGTCGCCGCGCAGCTTGCGGGCCTCGAAGCCGTCGGGCCGGCCGCCGCGGGCGCGCACCTGGCGGGCCGCGGGCGGGTTCATCTCCTCGCCCTCGTGCCAGCCACCGGTGCCGGCGCTGACGCTGCGGACCAGTTTCTCGCCGCCGTCGCCGGCGCGGTCCTTGACCGCGCGGGCCAGCAGGCGCTCGGCCATCGGCGAGCGGCAGATGTTGCCCATGCAGACGTGCAGGACGGTGAACGGCTCCACGTCAGCCCTCCGCTGAGCTGCTGCCAGCGCCTGACGGCGCGGAGGACCCGTCAAAACCCATGGGGAGGATGTCCGGCGCCACGTCGCGGAGCTTTTCGAAGGGGATGGCGCCGTTGCGCAGCACCCGCGGGACGTCACCGGTCACGTCGACGATGGTGCTGGGCGCCGGGTCGAGCGCGGGGCCGGCCTCGAGGTAGACGCGGATCGCGTACTCGAGCTGGTCGCGGGCCTCGTCGGCGGTGTTGGGGGCGCCCCGGCCGACCTTGTTGGCCGTGGTGACGGCCATCGGGCCGACCGCGCGCAGCACCTCGAGCGCCACCGGGTGCAGCGGCATGCGCACCGCGACCTGCCCGCCGGTGTCGCCCAGGTCCCACTGCAGGCTCGGCGAATGCTCGACGTAGAGGGTCAGGGCGCCCGGCCAGAACGCGTCGGCCAGCTCGCGGGCCGCCTTGGGCAGCGAGTAGACCAGGCCGTCGAGCGTGTGCCGGGAGCCGACCAGCACCGGCGGCGGGACCTGGCTGGTGACGCTGCGCGCCTGGTGCAGGGCGGTGATCGCGTGCGGGGTGAAGGCGTCGGCGCCGATGCCGTAGACCGTGTCGGTCGGCATCACGATCAGCTCACCGCTCTTGACCGCCTCGACGGCGGCGGCGATGCCGCGATCCCGGTCCGCGGTGGTACGGCAGTCGTAGAGCATCACACCGTGCAGTCTGCCATGCGCCGCGGCGCATCGATCAGGTGCGCCGTGCCGTCGCGTACCGGGGGCGGCCGGTGAGATCGGCGTGTGCGGTCACCTCGGTGAAGTGGCCGTCGGCCCGCAGCAACGCCGGCACCGCCTCGCCGTGCACGTCGTCGTGCTCGATCCCCACCACACCACCGGGTTTCAGCAGCGCGGCCGCGAGCCGGACGACCGGCCGGATGACGGTGAGCCCGTCGGCCCCGCCGAAGACCGCCTCGGCCGGGTCGTGGTCGGCCACCTCGGGCGGCACCGGCGTGCCCTCCGGGACGTACGGCGGGTTGCAGAGCAGCACGTCGACCGCTCCCCGCAGATCGGACAGGAGCGACGGATCGGTCACGTCGCCCTCGACCACCTCGACGGCCGGGAAACCGGCGGCGTTGCGGCGCAGGTAGCCCAGCGCCACCGGTGAGCGCTCGACCGCGATCACCCGGGCCGCCCGGCTCTCGTCGGCCACCGACAGCGCGATGGCCCCGGTGCCGCTGCAAAGATCGACCACCGTCGAGCCCGGGCCGGCGTGCTCGGCGCCCCAGCCCGCGAGAAGCTCCGTCTCGGGTCGTGGGACGAAAACACCGTCGCCGACGGCTAATTCCAGATGCCGGAACGCGGCCGTGCCGAGCAGATGCTGCAGCGGGACGCGCCGGGCCCGCTCGGCCACCAGCGCCCGGAACCGGCCCAGCTCGTCGGCCCGGATCCCGTCCACCAGCAGCAAGCGGCCGCGGGAGATCTCCAGGACGTGGGCCGCCAGCAGCTCGGCGTCGACCCGGGGCGAGGCCACGCCGGCCGCCGAGAGATCGGCCGTCGCCGTTGCGATCGCATCGCTGAGTCGCGTCCGTACCAGCGGTCGGGAGCTGTCTTCGGAGTCCGGATCCACGGCATAATCATCGAACGTCGCGTGGGGCGCCGACCGGCCGGGTCGGCGGTCTGTTCGCGCGGCACGGGTGGGAGGCACCTGGTGAGTTGGTTGGACCAGCTCGCGGAGAACGTCGACGAGCTGCACCGCGCCGGCGGCCTGCAACAGAACGGCCGCTCGGCGGAGGCGCTGCCGATCCTCGACGCCGTGCTCGCCACGGCCACCGATCCCACGACCCGGGCCTACGCGCTGGTGCAGCGCTTCGGCGCGCTGATAAACCTGGGCCGGGTGGCCGAGCTGGCCACCGCGATGTCGGCCGCCGACAACGCGGTCCGCGAGATCCCCGACCCGTACCTGCGCGGCCAGATGCACGCCTTCGCCGCTCTCGGGGCCCACCTCGAGCGCAACCTCGACCGCGGCGTCACCCATCTCGTACAGGCCTCCCGCGCCCTGGCCGCGGTGCGCGAGAACGACTCCGAGACCGCCTGGGGCTGGCACGACCTGGCCATGGCCTATTCGTACCTCGGCTTCCACGGGCACGCGCTGACCGCGATCGAGCAGGCCCGGCAGGTCGGGGCCGCGGCCGGCCTGGCCCCGGAGATCTTCGCCGCCCCCGGCATCCGCCTGCGCAACGCGGTCTCCCTCGACCACCAGGGCGACACCGACGGCTGCCTGCGGGTGCTGCGGGACATCGACGCCGAGCTGAGCCGGTACGTGTCGGTCGGCGCCGGCCAGCTGCGCCCGGGCAGCCGGGCCGCCTACGGCTACGCGCTGGCCCGCCGGGCCGCCCTGGGCGAACAGACCCAGGCCGACGCGACCGAGTGGCTGACCGGTGGCGGCGACAGCGTGCGCACCCGCGACCTGCGTCACCTGGGGAACGTCTGCCTGGCCATCGCCGGCGGCCGCCCCGCGCACGCGCTGTCCATGCTGGACGCGGTGCCGGTGGCGCCCGAGGTGCTCGGCGCGGCCGAGCCGGCCCGGCTGCGCAGCATCTGCTACGCGGCCGCGGGCGACCACGCCGCCGCGCACACCGCCGACCGGTACGCGTTCCGCCTGGCCGCCCAGCGCATCGACCGGTTCCGCGACGGCTACCTCGACGGCGTCGCGGCCCGGCTCGACGCCCAGGAGACCCAGCGCGACCCCGGCCGCTACGGCGACGAGACGCTGACCGACCCGCTGACCGGCCTGCCCAACCGCCGCCAGCTCGAGCGTTACGTGGCCGCGCTGCTGGCCCGGGGCGAGCGGGCCGCGGTCGGCGTGTGCGACCTGATCGGCTTCACCGCGGTCAACGCACGGCACGGCCGGCACTGCGGCGATCTGGTGCTGCAGCGCATCGCCGGTGTCCTCAATCGAGTGATGCGCCGCGGCGATTTCGTGGCCCGCTTCGCCGGTGACGAGTTCGTGGTCGTGCTCCCGGGCGCCGGGACGGCCCAGGCGGCCGAGGTGTCACGCCGGCTCGCGGCCGCCACGAACGCGGAGAACTGGCAGGTCCTGGTGCCCGGCACGCCGGTCGGGCTGGCCGCCGGATGGTCCGAGGTCGGCGCCCACGGGCGTACGCTCAGTGCGGCCCTGGCCGCCGCCGCGGCCAATCGGACACCGACCAGATGACGGCTCCCAGATGGCCACGATCGAGCTCGGCGAGATCTCCGGCAAGCGCCCGGAGCATGCCCGCCCGCTCGGCCGCGACCGCCGGCTGGCCGCCGCGGCGATAACGATCCTGGTCGTCGGCGTGGTCGCCGGCTCGGCGGTTCCGCAGCCGCGCGGCGTCCGTCCGCTGTGGAGCGCCTCGGCCGTGGGCAGCCAGGGTCTGGCGCTGACCTCGGAGAGGGTCTACGTCCACCGCACCGACGGCCAGGACTCCCTGATCACGGCGTACGACCTCGGCACCGGCCGGCAGCGGTGGCAGCGCCCCCTGCCCGGCTCGGTCGGCTATCTGCAGGCCGCCGAGGAGGCGGGCCTGCTGCTGATCCCGGCCGAGATCCGCCGGGAGGAACGGCCCGGCTACCAGACCATCGCGCTCTCCATGGCGACCGGCGCCGAGCTCTGGCGCGCCCCCGGCGAGCCGCACACGATCGGCGCCGGCACCGCGCTGATGGCCGAGTACCGGGCCGACGGCAGTCTGCGGACGATGCGGGTCGTCCGGCTGGCCGACAACATGACCGTGTGGCGCCGGGACCCCCAGGGCGTCCGTAACCAGATCGTCGCCCAGTCCGGCGGCCGGCCCGACAGCGTGGTCACGGCCACGGCGGAGGGCGAGGTCCGGGTGTACGACTACACGACCGGCGCGCTGCGGGTCTCGGGCCGGATCCCGATGGTCGACCCGCGTCCCGAGGACGGCTACTTCAACGACCTGACCGCCTTCGGCGGACACCTGATCGTCAACCAGTCCCGGGCCGGCGTCTTCGACCTGACCGTCTACCGCATGGACACCCTGCGCCCGGCCTGGAACGCCGGCGACACCGACGGGTACGCCTTCGAGTGCGGCCCGGCCCTGTGTCTCAGCGGCGCCGGCGGGCTGGTCGCGCACGACCTGGCCACCGGGCGCGTCCGGTGGCGCCTGCCGGGCGCGACGAACGCCCTCGCCGTCGGTGACGACCGGCTGCTGCTCGACGACGGCAGCGAGGAGGGTGAGCCGGTGCTGGTCGACGCGGCCACGGGCACTCCGGTCGGTGAGCCGGGCCGCGGCACGCCGGTCTGGAGTCCCGAGCCCGCCGGTACCGTCCTGCTGCTGCGCTCGACGGTCAGCCCGCCCGGGCGCACAGCGGTGACCCACTGGGAGACCGACACCGGCCGGCGCGTGCTGCTCGGCACGATCGACCGGCTGCCCGGCTATCACTGCCAGGCGGCCGCGCGCTATCTGATCTGCAACCGCGGCGACCTCGTGGAGGTCAGCGAGGTGCCGTGAAGCTGTCCTCGCCGGCCAGCCGGGCCTCACGGTCGGCCGCGGCCAGCGCGTCCAGGACGCCGTCGAGCTCGCCGTTGAGAGCCAGGTCGAGGTTGTACGCGGTGTAGCCGATCCGGTGGTCGGTGATCCGATTCTGCGGGAAGTTGTACGTCCGGACCCGCTCGGAGCGGTCGACCGTGCGGACCTGCGCCTTGCGGGAGTCGGAGGCGGCAGCGTCGGCCTGCTCCTGGGCGATGGCGAGCAGCCGGGAGCGCAGGATGCGCATCGCCGACTCCTTGTTCTGCAGCTGGCTCTTCTCGTTCTGGCAGCTCACGACCGTGCCGGTGGGCAGGTGGGTGATGCGGACGGCGGAGTCGGTGGTGTTGACCGACTGGCCGCCGGGCCCGGACGAGCGGAAGACGTCGATGCGCAGGTCGTTCGGCTCGATCTGGACCTCGACGTCCTCGGCCTCGGGCAGCACGAGCACGCCGGCGGCCGAGGTGTGGATGCGGCCCTGCGACTCGGTGACCGGGACGCGCTGCACCCGGTGCACGCCGCCCTCCCACTTGAGCCGGGACCAGACGCCGTGCCCGCCCTCGGGCACGCCCTTGGTCTTGACCGCGACCGAGATGTCCTTGACCCCACCGAGGTCCGACTCCTGCGAGTCGATCACCTCGACGACCCAGCCGTGGCGCTCCGCGTAGCGCGTGTACATGCGCAGCAGGTCGCCGGCGAACAGCGCGGACTCCTGGCCGCCCTCGCCCGCCTTGATCTCGACGATCACGTCCTTGGCGTCGTTGGGGTCGCGCGGGATCAGCATCTCGCCGAGCTTCTCCTCGAGCGGGGGCAGCGTGGCCGCCACCGCCTCGACCTCGGAGGCGAACGACGGGTCCTCGGCCGCGAGCTCCTTGGCCGCGGCCAGGTCGGCCCGGGCCGCCTCGAGCTCGGCGTTGGCCGCGTAGATCGGCGCCAGCTCGGCGAAGCGGCGGCCGACCCGGCGCACCAGAGCCTGGTCGGCGTGGATGGAGGGGTCCTCCATCTGCTTCTCGAGCGCCGTGTACTCGTCGAGAAGGGTGGCCAGGCGGTCGGTGCTCACGGGTCTCTCCCCAGGCTGAAGATCGGGTCACATGCGAACGGCGCCCGCCCCCGGGAACCGGGTGCGGGCGCCGTCGACGCGGTTACTTCTTCTTCGCGGCGTTGACCTTGGCGTACTTGGCCTGGAACTTCGCCACGCGGCCCGCGGTGTCGAGCACGCGCTGCTTGCCGGTGTAGAACGGGTGGCAGGCGCTGCAGGTCTCGACACGGATGTCGCCCTTGGCGGTGCTGCGGGTGGAGAAGGTGCTGCCGCAGGAGCAGATGACCTCGGTGGTCGTGTACTCCGGGTGGATGCCGCTCTTCATGTGAATCGGTCCCTCTCAGTGTGGTGGTCGCCGGGTCGCTGTCAGCACCGCGCCGCCCCGCCAGGGCGGCGAGCTCGGGCGTGAACCGGAACCTTGGCCGATGGACCAGTCTGCCATGTCTCGAGTACAACCGAGAAATCGCGGGTCCGGAGGGTGTAACGCACGTCTTCTCAGTTGCATTCCACGCGCTTAATGCGAATAAAGTCCGTTTCTCGTCCGGTAGTGTCGCCGGTGGCATGACACGACTGCTGATCACCCGTGGTCTGCCGGCCTCCGGCAAGACCACGTTCGCGCGCAAGCTGCAGCCCGGCGTGGTGCGGGTCAACCGCGACGACCTGCGCCGGATGCTGCACGGCACCCGGCTCTACACGCAGTGGGCCGAGGCCCAGGTCTCCGACGCCCAGCGGGCCACCGTCGAGGCGCTGCTGCGGCGGCGCACCAGCGTGGTCGTCGACGACACCAACCTGCGGCCGAGCAAGGTACGCGAGTGGGCCGAGCTGGCCGCCCGCTACGGCGCCTCGTTCGAAGTGCACGACTTCACGGACGTACCGCTCAAGGAATGCATCCGGCGTGACGCCGCCCGCGATCCTGAGGAACGGGTCGGCGAGGACGCGATCCGGAAGATGTTCGACCGGTATCTGGCCAACCGTCCCCTTCCGCTGCCGGTGCCGTACGCGGCGCCCGAGCGCTCGTACGAGCCCGATCCGGCGCTGCCGCCGGCCCTGCTCGTCGACATCGACGGCACGGTGGCGCTGATGAGCGGCCGCGGCCCGTACGACTGGGAGGAGGTCGGCAGCGACCTCCCGCACCAGGCGGTGATCACCGCGGTCCGGGCCATGCACGCCGCCGGCAACGCGATCGTCTTCTGCACCGGCCGCGACGAGGTGTGCCGGGCCGAGACCGAGGCCTGGCTGGGTCTTTACGTGGACGTGCCGTACGAAGCACTATTCATGCGGCCCTGGGGCGACAGCCGCAAGGACTGGGTGGTCAAGCAGGAGATCTTCGAGCTCCAGATCCGGGACCGCTGGCGGATCGTCGGCGTCTTCGACGACCGCCGGCAGGTGGTGCGGATGTGGCGTGAGCTCGGGCTGACCGTGTTCCAGGTGGCGGAGGGGGACTTCTGAACGCGATGAAGTACCCGCGCACCTTCCACCTGCCCGACTCCCCCGGCGCCACCCACGACGACAAGGTGCAGACGGATCTGTCCTGGCTGGACGGTGAGCTCGTGGTGACCGAGAAACTCGACGGCGGCAACCTGACTTTCACCCGCGACGCGATGTACGGCCGTTCGCCCGACTCGGGCACGCAGCCGTGGGACCGCCCGGCCAAGGCGCTGTGGGCCATGACGGCGTACCGGATCCCCGACGAGTGGCGGGTCTGCGGCGAGTCGATGTGGGCCCGGCGCAGCATCGCCTACTGCGACCTGCCCGGCGTCTTCATCGTCTTCGGCATCTGGGACGAGACGGACACCCTGCTCGGCTGGGACGACACGGTCGACTGGGCCCATCGGCTCGAGCTGCCGGTCGTCCCCGTCCTCTACCGCGGCGGCAGCCTTTCCGAGGCCCGCGCCGCCTGGGCGGCGCAACGGGACGAAAGAACATCCGAGGGGTACGTGGTGAGGGCGGCCGGGCGCATTCCGGCCGCCGAGTTCACCCACAAACTACTCAAATGGGTCCGCGCCGATCACGTGCGCACGCCCGACTCGTGGCGGCACCGTGACGACTTCGCGGTCAACGAATTCGCCTAGGCCGCACGATCTTGAGCCGGACGAACCGGCCCAGCGAAATCAGCAGTGGTAGCACCACCGCCGTGACGAGCATGGCGATCACCCCGGCGAGCAGCGGCTGGTACTCGCTCCAGTCGGTGGCGCGAATCACCACCGTACGAAGTGGCCCCACCTCGGACAGCCACACCGACATCAGCGCCGCGATCGGGGTGGCCAGGACCAGAAGCAGCCAGGCGCCGCGGGTCCGCCCCCGGCGTGCGTCGATCACCGCCACGATCAGGCCGGCCAGCAGCAGGGCCACGCCTGCGAGGTGGAGCGCGTACGACGCGTAGAGCCGGTAGTCGCAGCAGACCCCGTACGTGCCCTCGCCGGCTCGCCACATGTTGGTGTCACCGAACCACGGGCTGGCGCCGGGAACCGGCACCTGCACCAGCGCGGCCACCGCCGTGACGGCCGCGGCGATCAACGGCGCGAACCGGGCCGCCCGGGACGCCGTACCCGGCAGGAACAGCGCCGCCACGCCCGCCACCGCGAGCGGGAAGGGGACGGTCATCGGCAGATCCGGCACCGGCGCCTGCATCAGTCGCAGCACCGGGCCGGCGAGCACCAGCGCCAGCGACACCGCGGCGGCGACGCGGGCGGAGCGCCCGGGGCGCACAGCCAGAAGAACCGCCGTCACGAGCCAGCCGACGAAGGCGGTCACGTACCAGGAGGCGAAGGGAGCGCCGTGGGCGCGCATCGACGTGTCGGGATGAAGCTCGTAGACCACCAGGAAGTAGACGGACAGGGCGCTGAGGGCGGTGAGCGTGAACACGGCCGCGGTGGGCAGGGCGTAGGCGATGCCGCCCAGCCCGACGGCGCGCAGCCGCTCGCGCACGCCACCGGCGATCAGGTCCACGGCATCGGCCAGCCGCGGGCGGCCGTCACCGGTCAGCTCGCGGTACATGTCGACCAGTTCGCGGCCACGCTCGCGGCGGTAGCGCTGGGGATAGGCGAACAGCAGCCGCTCGTACGAGTCGCTCACGCCCGCACCCCCATGGCGAAACCGTCGGCAGGACGCCGCTGCAGGCGGGCGCTGGCCGCCTCGACGTGCCGCCGCATGCGCTCGGTCTCGGCCCGCAGCGCGGTCTCGCCGTCGGCAGTGAGCCGGAAGTAGCGGCGCAGACGGCCCTCCACGACCTCCTCGCGGTCCCGGGCGACATAGCCGTCGTCGGCCAGCCGGTCCAGAGCGCCGTAGAGGGTGCCGGGGCGCAGGGCGACGCGGCCGTCGGAGAGCCGGTCGACCTCGGCGATGAGGCCGTAGCCGTGCCGGGGCCCGTCGGCGAGCGCGGTGAGGATCAGGAACGTCGGTTCCCGAAGGGGATCAGCCATGGCGGCCAATATAGTGGGCGCGAAGATATCTTCGTCACGAGGGTATGGCTAAACGATGTGCGGGCAGCCGCGGGCCCGGGCGGCGGCCTCCTCGTCGAGGTAGAAGTTCGGCCGCAGGTCGGCCTCGTGGTAGTAGCGGTGAAAGACCGGCGTCACCCCGCTCGACATCGGCGGGACGATCCAGGTCCAGTCGGCCGGCACCTTGCGGCCGGCCCGTTCCTCGTTCTCGATGTGCTTGAGGAAGCGCTCCGACTCCGTGTGGTGGTCGCTCATCTTCACGCCGGCCTGCTCGAACGAGTGCAGCACGGCCCGGTTGAGCTCGAGCAGCGCCCGGTCCTTCCACAGCGTCGAGACCCGGCTGGTGTCCAGGCCCATCCGGGCCGCGACCACCGGCAGCATGTCGTACCGGTCGGTGTCGGCCAGGTTGCGGGCGCCGATCTCGGTGCCCATGTACCAGCCGTTGAACGGAGCCAGCGGATAGTGCACGCCGCCGACGGTGAGCCGCATGTTGGCGATGGCCGGCACGGCGTGCCAGCGCAGGCCCAGCTCGGCGAACCAGGCGAACTCGGGATGGGTCAGCGGCACCTCGCGGATGGCCCGTTCGGGCAACTCGTAAAGGCGTACCCCCTCGGTGGGGGTCTCGATGGCCAGTGGGAGCACGTCGAACTGCTCGCCCTTGCCCCGCCACCCGAAGCCGCGCATGGCGTCGGTGAACTCCTCGAGCCGCGGGTCGCCGACCGGCCGGCCGACGGCGTCGCGGTAACCGGCGTACCGGATGAGCTGCTCGTTCCAGATCCGGGCGTGCGGCCGGCCCGGCTGCGCGGGCGCGAAGACGCTGATCACCGGGCGGACCGTGCCCTCCCCGGCGGTCCGCAGGTGGTGCACGAGCAGCGAGAAGATCTCGTCGGCGGTACGGGCCCGGCGACGGTCGAGCACCATCAGGCTGCGCCAGTAGAGACGGCCGATGCAGCGGCTCGCGTTGCGCCAGGCCATCCTCGCGCCGTGGGCGAGCTCCTCGGTGGTGTGCACGTACGTGCCGGTGGCGGCGATCTGCGCGCGGACGACGGCCAGCCGGGGTTCCACCGGGCCGAGCCGGGGGTTCTCCGCGTAGCACTGCCGGAGGAAGTCCTCGGCCTCGCCCGGATCGGCGGGCGCCGCTCGATCCCACTTCTCGGGTGGACAGTCCCGGTAGCCGGGCATGTTCATACGAGCGCCTCCCATCAGAGCTGCAGGGAGATTCTCAGAATGCATCCGGAACAAAGCACACAACTTGTCCGACAAAAAGGGCACAGCCCCTCCGTTAAGAGAGGCTGCGCCCTGTTTTGCGCTGTTACTCGCCAGGCGTGGACTTGGCGATCTGCATCAGGAACTCGACGTTGGTCCTCGTCTGCTTGAGCCGGTCGAGGAGCAGGTCGAGCGCGGCACTCGAGTCGAGCGAGTGCAGCACCTTCCGGAGCTTGTGGATGATCGCCAGCTCTTCCTTGCCGAGCAGGATCTCTTCCTTACGCGTGCCGGAGGGGTCGATGTCGATGGCCGGGAAGACCCGCTTGTCGGCGATCTTCCGGTCGAGCTTGAGCTCGGCGTTACCCGTGCCCTTGAACTCCTCGAAGATGACCGTGTCCATCATCGAGCCGGTCTCGACCAGCGCGGTGGCGAGAATCGTCAGCGAGCCGCCGTTCTCGATGTTGCGCGCCGCGCCGAGGAACCGCTTCGGCGGGTAGAGCGCCGTCGAATCGATACCACCCGACATGATGCGGCCCGAGGCGGGCGCGGCCAGGTTGTACGACCGGCCCAGACGGGTCACCGAGTCGAGCAGCACGACCACGTCGTGGCCCAGCTCGACCAGCCGCTTGGCCCGCTCGATGGCGAGCTCGGCGACCGTGGTGTGGTCCTGCGGCGGACGGTCGAACGTGGCCGCGACGACCTCGCCCTTGACCGAGCGCTGCATGTCGGTGACCTCTTCGGGCCGCTCGTCGACCAGCACGACCATCAGGTGGCACTCGGGGTTGTTGTGGGTGATCGCGTTGGCGATCGCCTGCAGCACCATCGTCTTACCGGCCTTGGGGGGCGAGACGATGAGCGCCCGCTGGCCCTTGCCGATCGGCATGACGAGGTCGATGACCCGGGTCGTCAGGATGTGCGGCTCGGTCTCGAGACGCAGGCGCTCCTGCGGGTAGAGCGGGGTGAGCTTGTAGAACTCCGGGCGGCGCCGGGCCTCCTCGGGCTCCATCCCGTTGATGGTGTCGAGCCGGACCAGCGGGTTGTACTTGTCCCGGCGCTGGTCACCGCTGCCGCTCTCGCGGGGCGTGGCCCGCACGGCGCCGGTGACCGCGTCGCCGCGGCGCAGGCCGTGCTTCTTCACCTGCGACATCGACACGTACACGTCGTTCGGGCCGGACAGGTAGCCGGTCGTGCGCACGAACGCGTAGTTGTCGAGCACGTCGAGGATGCCGGCCACCGGCACCAGGACGTCGTCCTCGCTCACGTGCGGCTCGCGGCCGCCACCCTCGCGCTGACCGCCCTCGTTGCCGTCCCGGTCACCACGGCCGCGGCGACGGTCACGGAAACGGCTCCGCCGGCTCCGGCGCCCGCCGTCGCTGTCGTCGTCGTCGTGACCCTGGTCGTCGCGCTGGTTACGGTCGTCGCGCTGGCCCCGGTCGTCCCGGTCACGCGGACCACGGTCGTCCCGGTCACGCGGACCACGGTCGTCCCGGTCACGCGGACCACGGTCATCGCGGTCACGGGGACCACGGTCGTCCCGCTGGGTGCGGTCACCCCGGTCACCCCGGTCGCCCCTTTCGCCCCGCTCGTCGCGGTTACGCTGGCGGTCGCGGTTGCGCTCGCCGCGGTCGGGCCGCTGGTCGGTGCGCTCGGCGGTCTCCGCCTCGGCGGTCACCGCCGGAACCGGCGCCGTGGCGACGACCGTGGCCGGCGCCGACTCGGCGGCGACGGCGGGAGCGGTCTCCCGCGGGGCGCTGTCGCGCGCAGCGGTCTCCCGCGGAGCCCGTTCACGGCGAGCACGCTCGCGACGGCTGCCACCCTCGGCGGCCGGCGCCGCCTCCGGCTGCGCGGCAGCGGTCTGCGGCGCCTCGGCCACGGGAGCCGGGGTCTCGGCCACGGGAGCCGGGGTCTCGGCCACGGGAGCCGGGGCCGGGGTCTCCGCCGCCGGGGCGCTGGCCTTGGCCTCGCTGCGGGGGCGCGGCGCGGCCTCGGCCGCGGCGCTGCCGCCGCTCTGCTTATCGGTGATAGCGGTGATCAACTCGCCCTTGCGCATGCGGGCGGTGCCCGAGATGCCGAGCGAGGCGGCGAGGCTCTGCAGCTCGGGCAGCAGCATCGCGGACAACCCGGTGCCGCCTCGGCGGCGCTTCGTGGCGGTCGCGGTGGTGCCGGCGCCGGCGTCAGCGACGTCAGAAACACCCGACGTCACGTCGGTGGTGTCGCTCAATGGATTCCTTCCGTCGGAAAAAGCCCGAGACTCCCGGTTTTCTGCAGCCTGGTGGGCCGGGTGTCGCGGTACCCGCCTCGCAACAGCGGCGCGGGAGTTTGTGCAGCACGGCAGCTCGACGGTGTCCCTGCTCGCCAGGGGCTGACGAGTAGGTCTCGGCGAGTGCAGCGACCTTTCGATGCTGCTCGGCGTGTGCCTTTGAGGAGGTGAGACAGCCGACAAGGCCATGGGGTCTCGGGGGTGCGCGCCGAACCGCAGAATCGCTTGCTTAGCGGCTGTGCTTGGTCTCGAGCGTAGTCAACTCGTGCGACCTGCGGCAACAGGGCCCCGCTAGGCGAGTTCCACCATACTCCCTTTGACAAGAGCACCGGCGGCATCCACGCCCAACGTCTCGGCGCGCCACTCTGTTCCCGGGTGGAAATCGCCCGGGACCTCGGTCAACGCCAGCACCGAGGGGCCGGCCCCGCTCACCACGGCCGCCACGCCGACCGAGCGCAGCGCCGCCACGAGCGACGTGGTGCCGGGCATGGCGTCGGCCCGGTAACCCTGGTGCAGCCGGTCCTCGGTGGCCGCGTGCAGGAGTTCGGGCGCGCTGGTCAGGGCGTGGGTGAGCAACGCGGCCCGGCCGGCGTTGAAGGCGGCGTCGGCGTGCGGCACGGCCGAGGGCAGCGCCGCCCGGGCCGACGCGGTGTAACCCCGTTCCTTCGGAACGAAGACCGTCGGCTGTACGCGATCCGACACGCCCAACCGCACGGCCCGCGCGCCCGCCCCCTCGCTCCAGGCGATGGTGAAGCCGCCGAGCAGACAGGGCGCGACGTTGTCGGGATGCCCCTCGAGCCGGGCCGCGATGCGCAGCGCGGCCTCGTCGCCGAGCCGGCTGAGGCCACCGGCGACCAGGCCCCGGGCCAGTTGCACGCCACCGACGATGGCGGCCGACGACGAGCCGAGCCCGCGCGCCTGCGGGATCCGGTTGACGCACTCGACGGCCAGCCCGGCCGGCCGGCCGCCGAGCTCGTCGAAGGTCGCGAGCATCGCCCGCAGCACGAGATGCGTCTCGTCGCCGGGCAGCTCGCCCGCGCCCTCGCCGCGCACGGCGACCGTGAACCCGCCGCCGGTGACCCGGGCGGTGAGATCGTCGTGGAGGCTGAGCGCGAGGCCCATCGTGTCGAAGCCCGGACCGAGGTTGGCGCTGGTCGCCGGCGTGCTCACGGAAACCGGCTCGGTCACGAAGGTCAGGCCCATCGCCACATGCTAGGCGGCGATCATGTGCAGCGGATGTCGCACCCACCCGTTACGTTCTGATCGTGTATGCGTTCGGCATCCTCATGGTGCAGTTCCCGATCCTGGCCGTGCTCGTGGCCGGCCTGGTGATTCTCTCGATGCCCGGGCGCCGGTTGCCCGGGCGCAGCGGCGGGCTGGCCCGGGCCGGTCTTTTCGTGCTGCTGGCCCAGGTCATCGTGTCAATGGTGTGGAACGTCGTCTTCGTCCAGGTCGTCGCCCAAGGACCGCTCGACCTGTCGGTGACCGACATCGGCGTGCTCAACGCGATCGTCGGCTTCATGCTGGCCGTCTTCTTCGCGGCGGGCCTCGGCCTGCTGGTCGCGGCCCTGATCAGCGCCCGGTCCCGGCCCGAGGGGGCCGACGGCTGACGGCTCGGCCAGCTTGCGCGTGGCCAGGCGCCAGCCGATCGCGTAGAGCAGGGTGATCAGCCCGCAGCCGGCCAGGATGAACCGCTCGTCGACCACGTCGACGACCGCGGTCGCGCCGAGCTGGCTCACCGCGATGGCCATCGTGGCCAGCATCAGGTCGGTGGCGAAGACGCGCCCGCGCAAGCGGTCCGGCACCTCGCCCTGCAGCGCGTAGTTGGACAGGGTCCAGTTCGCGCCGCCGGCCAGGTGCGCCACGAAGACGAGCAGCAGCACGAGCGGGAACCAGGAGGAGAACGCGACGCCGAGGTAGCCGACTCCGTAGAGCGACATCGACAGCGCGAGGCCGGGCAGGAACCACGACTGCCGGCGCAGCACCGGCCGCAGCAGGAACGGGCCGACCAGCGCGCCGGCGCCGCGAACGGCGAAGAGCAGACCGGCACCGAGGACGCCGGCCCCGTGCATCGCGGCGATCAGCGGGAAGACGGTGAGCACGCCGTTGCCCAGGCCGACCGCGCTCTTCACGGTGACCAGGGCCCGGATCCGCGGATGGGCCCGCAGGTAGCCGAACGACTCGCGCATCGCGTGCCACGTCGGCTGGGGTGCGGCGTCCGCCCGCGGCGCCTGCATCGGGCGGCGGATCAGCGACGTGAGCAAAGCCCCGGCGAGCAGGAACGAGGCGGCGACGCCGAAGCTGACGTACGGGCCGAAGGCGGCCCCGACGACGCCGCCCAGCGAGGCGCCGACGATCGTCATGGTGCCCCACGTCGAGCCGGAGACCGCGTTGGCCGCGGACAGATCCTCGGGGTCGACGATGTTGGGCAGGGCGGCCGAGGCGGCCGGCGAGTAGAACGACTTCGCGACCGCCATCGCGCCGATCGCGACCAGGGCCAGCGGGGCCGTCGCGGCGGAGCGGACCGTGAACAGCAGCAGCACGGCGGCGAAGACGGCGAGGTTCGACGCGATCAGGATCTTGCGCCGGTCGAAGCGGTCGGCCAGGGTGCCGGTGAACGGCAGGAGCAGGGCGTTGACGCCGGTGTCGACCGCGAGCACCAGACCGCCCCAGATCCCGCTGCCGGTGAGCTCGGGGAGCAGCACCAGCAGCGGGACCATGACGAACCAGTCGGAACCGAAGACCACCAGCTCGGCTCCGAAGAGCCGGCGGAAGTCCCTGTTCCTGGTAAGGACCGAAAACGTTCTTGCCACGTACCAGAACCTACCGGTGCTGGTCAGCCCTCCTGGCGCTTGGGCATCTTGAGGACCTCGAACTGGTCGGTGTATCCGCGCAGCGCGGAGGCCGGCGCCTTGGGCTCCTCCGCCCCGGCCTCGGGCGTCACCGGCTCGGCCGGCGCGACGCCCTTCTTGGCCAGGCGCTTGGCCCGCCGCTTCTCCTTACGGTTCTCGACCATGGTGTAGAGCGTCGGCACCAGCACCAGGGTCAGCAGCGTGGAGCTGACCAGACCACCGATGACCACAATGGCCAGTGGCTGCGAGATGAAGCCGCCCTCGCCGGTCAGGCCGAGCGCCATCGGGATCAGCGCGAAGATGGTCGCGATGGCGGTCATCAGGATCGGGCGCAGCCGGTGCCGGCCACCCTCGATCACCGCCTCCTGCACGCCCATGCCCTGGGCCCGGTAATGGTTGATCAGATCCATCAGCACGATGGCGTTCGTCACCACGATGCCGACCAGCATCAACACACCGATCAGGGCCGGCACGCCGAGCGCGGTGCCGGTGAGGAGCAGCAGGATGATCGCTCCGGTCGCCGCGAACGGGATCGACACCAGCAGGATGACCGGCTGGATCAGGCTGCGGAACGTCGCCACCATGATGATGAAGACGATCGCGATGGCGGCCAGCACGGCCAGGCCGAGCTGCTGGAACGCCTCGGCCTGGTCGGCGCTGGCGCCACCGATGGAGGCGCTGGCGCCGGCCGGCAGGGTCAGCGCGTCGATCTTCTTCTGCAGGTCGCGGGTGGCCGCGCCGAGGTCGGAGCCGGTCGCCGTGCCGGTCACCGAGACGGTCCGCTCGCCGTCGACCCGGGTGACCTCCTCCGGGCCGCTGACCTGCTTGATGTCGGCCACCTGGCTCAGCGGCAGGACGCCCCGGGCACCGGTGATCGGCAGCTTGGCCAGCGCGGCCGGGTCGGCCGGGGCGGCCGGGGCGGAGCCGAACGAGATCACGACGTCCTGGGTGCTGCCGTCGACCGAGATCTGGCCGGCCGGCGCCGACCGGAACGCCCCGGCCACCGTCTGCGCGATCGAGGCCTCGGTCAGACCGTTCTGCGCGGCGACGTCCCGCTTCACGGTCACGTCGAGACGCGGGACGCTCGCGGCCAGCGTGCTCTTGGCGTCGATGACACCCGGGGTCTCGGACATCGCCTTCTGCACCTGCTCGGTGGCGGCGCTCAGCGCCTCCGAGTCGGCCGACTTGACCTGGACCGAGAGCTCGCTGCCGCCGCCCAGACCGGAGTCGTCGGCGCCGACGGTGACCTCGCCCACGTCGCCCAGCTTGGCGATCTCGTCGCGCAGCTTGCCGGTCATCTCCTCGGCGTCGGTGTCGGAGTTGAGGCCGACGTTGAAGGTGGCCGTGCTGGCGCCACCCCCACCCACGAACGGGTTGAAGTCGCCCCCGCTGCCGATCGAGACCTGGTACGTCTTGACCCCGTCGGAGTCGGCCAGCACGCCCTCGATCTTCTTGGCGGCGGCGTCGGTCGTGGCCAGGTTGGTGCCGACCGGCAGCTCCTGGCTGATGGTCAGCGAGTCCTGGCCCGACTGGTCGAGGAAGTTCGTCTTGAGCTGGGTGGCCAGGCCCAGCGTGCCGATCAGCACGACCAGGCCGATGCTCAGGGTGGTCCAGCGGCGCTTGGTGGCGAAGCGGATCACCGGCAGGTAGCCACGCTGCAGCGGGTTGCGCCGCTCCTTCTCCTCGGCCGCCCGGCGGACCGCCTCGGTGTCGGTGCCCTCGGCCGGCTGCTTGAGGAACCAGTACGCCAGCACCGGCACCACGGTCAGGGCCACGAAGAGCGAGGCGATCAGGGCCACGGTCACGGTGATCGCGAAGGACGAGAAGATCTGCCCGACGAAACCGCCGACCAGGGCGATCGGGGCGAACACGGCCACCGTGGTCAGGGTGGACGCGGTCACCGCGCCGGACACCTCACGCACGGCCGAGATGATCGCGTGGACCTTCTCCTCGCCGTACTCCAGATGTCGCTTGATGTTCTCCAGCACGACGATCGAGTCGTCGACCACCCGGCCGATGGCGATCGTCAGGGCGCCGAGGGTGAGCAGGTTGAGCGTGTAGTCGCCGATCCAGAGCGCGATCAGGGCGATCAGCACGGACAGCGGGATGGAGACCGCCGTGACCAGGGTCGAGCGCACCGACATGAGGAAGATCAGGATGACGATCACGGCCATCACCAGGCCGAGCAGGCCCTCGGTGGTCAGGCTCTCGATCGAGCGCTCGACGAACGGCGCCTGGTCGGTGACGACGGTCAGCTTGGCCCCGGAGTCCTTCTCGAGGTCGGCCAGCTTGTCGCGCACCTCGTGGGAGATGTCGACCGGGTTGCCGTCGGGCCGCGCGGTGACGGCGATGCCGAGGCTGTCGACGCCGTCGGTGCGGGTGTACGAGGTGGCGACCGGCAGCTTGCTCTCGACCGTGGCCACCGAGCCGAGCTGGACCGGGCCCCGGCTGCCGGTGAGGTAGACCTGCTTGAGCTGGTCGACCGAGGTGATCGGCGTGCCCACCTGCACGGTCAGCGACTTCTGGCCGTCGTTGACGGCGCCGGCCGGCACCGAGATGCCGTTCTGCTGGAGCACCGTGGTGATCGACTGCGGGTTGACGCCGGCGGCGGTCAGCTTGGCCAGGTCGGGGGTGATCACCACCTGCTGGGAGCGCGCGCCGGTGATGGTGGTGTCCCGCACGCCCTCGATGGCGTTGATCTCGGGCACGACCGTCTCGTTGAGCTTGTCGAGCAGCGCGCTCTCGTCGCTCCCGCCCGACGCGGCCAGGATGATGGCCGGGATGTCGTCGGTGCTGCCCGCGAAGATGGTCGGCTCGACGTCGTCCGGCAGCTGCGGCTGGGCCCGGTTGACGGCGGTCGTCAGCTGGTTGACCGCCTGGTCGATGTCGGTGCCGTAGACGAAGGCCACGGTCACCGTGGCCACGCCCTCACGGGTGGTCGAGGTGACGCTGTCGATGCCGTCGAGGCCCTTGGCGGCGTCCTCGAGGGGCTCGGTGATCTGATCCTGGATGATCTCCGGGCCGGCGCCCGGCAGCGTCGCGGTCACGAAGGCCGCGGGGAACTCGATCGACGGGAACAACTGCTGCTTCAGCGACGGGATCGCGACGATCCCGAAGCCGGTGATGACGATGGCGATCAGGGCGACCAGGCCTCTGTTGGCGAGGCTGAGCCGGGTCAGGAATGACATGTGCGCTCCCCCGGTAATAGTTCGTCCAGCATGAATAGTTTGCCCGACGCGAACAAATGGTTTTTCGCGGGGGTGCGCTGGTACCGTCCGACAGACGGGCAGCCTTTAGTCCGTCCAAGGGTGGTGGGCGGGGCGGTCGGACGGGGACGCAGACCGGCCATCAACACGTCACAGGGAAGAGGGCCGCCGGCGTTGGCCGAAAAAGAACAGCTCATCGCGGACATTATGGGCGCGCAGCACCGCCTGCAGGACCTGATCGCCGAGGACCAGGCCGATCCGCTGTTCTCCTCGCACCTGACGTTGTCGCAGCTCAAAATACTCATGCTGCTCTCCCGGCACGGCAATGTGCCGTTCGGTGAGCTCGCCCGGCTGCTCGGCGTCGGCGCCGCCGCGCTCAGCGGCATGATCGACCGGCTGGTGGTCCAGGATCTGGTCACCCGCACGGAGGATCTGCACGACCGGCGGGTACGCCGGATCGGCCTCTCACGGGCGGGCAGCGAGCTCATCGGGAGCATCTTCAACGCCGGGGACGCCAAGATGCGCGCGCTCCTCAGCCGTCTCTCAGCCGAGGAGCTCGACGTGGTGTGTCAGGCGTCCCTGCTGTTACTCAAGGTCGCCGACGAGGGGTGGAGCTCAGGCCAGGCCTAGCTCGCGGGCCGCGATCAGCACGTCGTTCTGGATCGTGGTCGGCGAGGGCGCGGTCGAGATGGCCCACTCCGGGTCCTTGAGGCCGTGCCCGGTGACCGTGCAGACCACGGTCGAGCCGGCCGGCACCTGGCCCGCCTGGGCCTGCTGGAGCAGCCCGGCCACGCTGGCCGCACTGGCCAGCTCGACGAAGACGCCGACCTCGCGGGCCAGCAGGCGGTACGCGGTGAGGATCTCGCGGTCGGTCACGGCGGCGATCAGCCCGCCCGAGGAGTCGCGCGCGTCGAGCGCCTTGGTCCAGCTCGCCGGGTTGCCGATGCGGATGGCAGTGGCGATCGTGGACGGCTCCTCGACGACCCGGCCGGTCACGATCGGGGCCGCGCCCGACGCCTGGAACCCGTACATCTTGGGCAGTTTGGTGCTGTTGCCCTCCGCCCTGTCCTCCTGGTAGCCCATCCAGTACGCGGAGATGTTGCCCGCGTTGCCGACCGGGAGGCAGTGGATGTCGGGGGCGTCGCCGAGGGCCTCGACGATCTCGAACGAGGCCGTCTTCTGCCCGTGCAGCCGGAAGATGTTGACCGAGTTGACCAGGGCCACCGGGAAGTCCTGGGACAGCTTCGAGGCGAGCGCCAGGCAGTCGTCGAAGTTGCCGTTGACCTGCAGCAGCTTGGCCCCGTGGACGAGCGCCTGGGCCAGCTTGCCCAGCGCGATCTTGCCCTGCGGGACGAGCACGGCACAGGTCAGGCCCGCCCGGGCGGCGTACGCGGCGGCGGACGCGCTGGTGTTGCCGGTGGAGGCGCAGATGATCGCCTTGGCCCCGTCCTCGACCGCCTTGGACACGGCCATGGTCATGCCGCGGTCCTTGAACGAGCCGGTCGGGTTGGCCCCCTCGACCTTGAGGTAGACGTCGGCCCCCGTGCGCTGCGACAGCACCGGGGCGGGCACGAGCGGCGTGTTGCCCTCGTGCAGTGTGACCACGGGGGTGGCGTCGGTGACCGGCAGCCGGTCCCGGTACGCCTCGATCAGTCCCCGGTACATGGTCGTCTCCTCACCTAGGCAGGTCTGTAGAGTGCCGCAACTCGCCGAATCTTGAGACTATTGGCCCAGCATGCGGGATTTAGACGCCGCCCTCGACCCGCAGCACACTGGCGATGGAACGGACGATCTCGAGCCGGCTCAGCGACTCGACGGTGGCGGCCAGGCTGGCGTCGGGCGCGCCGTGGGTCACGATGACCAGCTTGGCGTCCTCCTCGCGGCCCGACTGGCGCACGGTCGCGATCGACACCTCGTGCTGGGCGAAGACACCGGCCACGGCGGCCAGCACGCCCGGCCGGTCGTCCACGTCGAGGTTGATGTGGTACCGCGTCACGGCCGTGCCGATCGGGCGTACCGGCAGGTGGGCGTAGTTGCTCTCGCTCGGCGCCCGGGTGCCGGCGAGCCGGTTGCGGGCCGCCGCGACGATGTCACCGAGCACCGCGCTCGCGGTCGGCCGCCCGCCCGCGCCGCGGCCGTAGAACATCAGCTGGCCGGCCGCGTCGGCCTCGACGAAGACCGCGTTGAAGGCGTCGCCCACGCTGGCCAGCGGGTGGCTGCGCGGGATCATCGCCGGGTGCACGCGGACGCTGACCGATTCCTGGCCGGTCCCGTCCGGGCCGCGCTCGGCGATGCAGAGCAGCTTGATGGTGCAGCCCATCTCCTGCGCGCTGGCCATGTCGCCGGCGGTCACGCCGGTCATGCCCTCGCGGAAGACGTCCTCGTTGGTCACCCGGGTGTGGAAGGCCAGCGAGGCCAGGATGGCCGCCTTGGCCGCGGCGTCGAAGCCCTCGACGTCGGCGGTCGGGTCGGCCTCCGCATAACCCAGCTCGGTCGCCTCGTCCAGGGCCTCGCTGAAGCCGGCGCCGGTGGCGTCCATGGACGAGAGGATGAAGTTGGTCGTGCCGTTCACGATGCCGGTGACCCGGGTGACCCTGTCCCCATGCAGCGACTCGCGCAGCGGGCGCAGCAGCGGGATGGCCCCGGCCACCGAGGCCTCGTAGTACAGATCCGCCTCCCCCTCGGCGGCCGCGTCGTGCAGCGCCCCGCCGTCCTCGGCCAGCAGCGCCTTGTTGGCCGTGACCACGCTCTTGCCGGCCCGCAGGGCCTCGACGAGCCAGGTCCGCGACGGCTCGATGCCGCCCACCACCTCGATCACCACGTCGACGTCGTCCCGCTTGACCAGGCCGAGGGCGTCGGTGGTGAACAGCGCCGGGTCGACCGGGAGGTCGCCGCGCTCGCGGCCCAGCCGGCGCACCGCGATCCCCACGATCTCCAGCGGGGCCCCGATCCGGGCCGTCAGGTCACCGGCCTGGTCGTGCAGCAGGCGGACCACTTCCGAACCGACGGTGCCGCAGCCCAGCAGGGCCAGGCGTACCGGTTTCACACTCATCCGACATCCAATGCGAGCAGGTCGTCCTCGGTCTCCCGGCGCACGATGACGCGCGAGGCGCCGTCGCGCACCGCCACCACCGGCGGCCGTGGGACGTGGTTGTAGTTGCTGGCCATGCTCCGGCAGTACGCGCCGGTGCCGGGCACCGCGAGAAGATCTCCGGCCTGCACGTCCGCGGGCAGGAATTCATCCTTCACGACGATGTCCCCGGATTCACAATGCTTTCCCACCACGCGGGCCAGCATGGGCTCGGCGTCGCTTTCCCGGCTGGCCACCGTGGCCGAGTAGGAGGCGTCATACAGGGCCGTACGGATGTTGTCGCTCATGCCGCCGTCGACGCTCACGTACGTCCGGATGCCGTCGACGTCCTTGACCGTGCCCACCTCGTACAGCGTGAAGACGGCGGGACCGACGATGGCCCGACCCGGCTCGATCGAGATCCTGGGCTTGCGCAGCGAGGCCAGATCGCACTCGCTCTCGATGATCTTGTTGAGTCGTTTCGCCAGGTCACCCGGGGTGGAGGGGGTGTCCTGGGTGGTGTACGCGATGCCGAAGCCGCCGCCCAGGTCGAGGTCGGGCAGCTCCACGCCGCGGGCGTCGCGGATCTGGGCCTGCAGCTCGAGCACGCGCCGGGCCGCCACCTCGAAGCCGCTCGTGTCGAAGATCTGCGAGCCGATGTGCGAGTGCAGGCCCTTGAGCTCCAGCGTTCCTTCATCAAGGATCTTGATGGCGGCCTGGAACGCGGCTCCGCCGGCCAGCGAGAACCCGAACTTCTGGTCCTCGTGGGCCGTCGCGATGAACTCGTGAGTGTGAGCCTCGACACCCACCGTGACGCGAATGAGAACGTTCGGCCGCCGGCCTGCCGCTCGGGACATTTCGGTCAGGCGGTCGATCTCCTGAAATGAGTCGACGATGATGCGGCCGACTCCGGCGTCGAGCGCCCTTCGCAATTCGGAGATCGACTTGTTGTTGCCGTGGAAGCCCAGCCGCTCCGGTGGGAAACCGGCGGCGAGGGCGACCGCCAGCTCGCCGCCCGAGCAGACGTCGAGGAACAGGCCCTCCTCCTCGACGATGCGGACGACCGCCTTGCAGAGGAAGGACTTGCCGGCGTAGAAGACGTCGGCGTCGCCGAAGGCCTCCTTGAACTCGCGGCAGCGCGAGCGCAGATCGTCCTCGTCCAGCAGGTACGCCGGGGTGCCGTGCTCGGCCGCCAGATCGGTGACGCTGACGCCGCCGATCTCCAGATGGCCCTTCTCGGCCCGGTTCACGGTGCGCGGCCACAGCTCCGGCACCAGGGCGTTGACATCCTCCGGGGAACGCAGCCAGGCAGGACCCCGGTGCCCGAGGTCGCCGTGCAGCGCCCCGGCCTCATGCGCTCGCATCCCTACATCCTTTCGGGCGCCGAGACGCCGAGCAGGCCCAAACCGTTGGCAATCACCGTACGGGTGGCGTCGTTGAGCCAGAGCCGCGCGCGGTGGGTGTCGGTGACCGGCTCGTCGCCCTGCGGCGTGACCCGGCACTTGTCGTAGAAGCGGTGGTACGCCCCGGCCAGCTCCTCGAGGTAACGGGCGACGTGGTGCGGCTCGCGCAGCTGGGCGCTCCGGGCCACCACGGCCGGGTACTCACCGAGGGCCTTGAGGAGGTCGTTCTCCTTCTCGTGGCTGAGTAGCTCGGGCTTGAAGTCGCCGGCCTCGCCCCGGGTCACGCCCTTGTCGCGGGCGTTGATCGCGACGTTGAAGGTGCGGGCGGCCACGTACTGGACGTAGTAGACCGGGTTCTCGTTGCTGGCCCGGGTCCAGATCTCGATGTCGAGGTTGATCGGCGAGTCGGACGAGTAGCGGGCCAGCGCGTACCGCGTGGCGTCGACGCCCAGGGCCTCGACGAAGTCCTCCAGCGTGATGACGGTGCCGGCGCGCTTGCTCATCCGTACGGGCTCGCCGTCACGCACCAGATTGACCAGCTGGCCGATCAGGATCTCGAGGTTTTTCGCCGGGTCGTCGCCGAAGCAGGCCGACATCGCCTTCATCCGGCCGATGTAGCCGTGGTGGTCGGCCCCCAGCATGATCACGACCCGGTCGAACCCGCGCTTGCGCTTGTCGAGGTAGTAGGCGCAGTCGGCGGCGAAGTAGGTCCAGTCGCCGTCGGACTTGCGCAGCACCCGGTCCTTGTCGTCGCCGAACTCGGTCGTCCGCAACCAGGTCGCGCCGTCGGCCTCGAAGATGTGCCCCTGCTCGCGCAGCCGGTCCAGGGCCTCCTGCAACTCGCCCCGGTCGTGCAGGTCCTTCTCGTTGAAGTACGTGTCGAAGTGCACGCCGAACTCGGTCAGCGACTGCTTGATCTCGGCGAACATCAGGTCGACACCGACCCGGCGGAACGTCTCGAGCGCTTCCTCGTCGCCCAGCTGGAGCACGTCGGGGGCCTCGGCGGTGACCGCGGTGGCGATCTCGGCGATGTACGCGCCGCCGTAGCCGTCCTCGGGGGCGGGCTCGCCCTTGGCGCTGGCCAGCAGCGACTTGGCGAAGCGGTCGATCTGCGAGCCGGCATCGTTGAAGTAGTACTCCGTGCCGACGTCGGCCCCGGCCGCCCGCAGCAGCCGGGAGAGCGCGTCGCCGACGGCGGCCCACCGCACGCCGCCGATGTGCACCGGCCCGGTCGGGTTGGCCGACACGAACTCGAGATTGATCTTCTCGCCGGTCAGCGTCCCGGAATGGCCGTACTCCGGGCCGGCCAGCACGATGTCGCGGGCCAGCACGCCCGCGGCGGCCGCGTCGAGCCGGATGTTGAGGAAGCCCGGCCCGGCGATCTCCACCGACTTGACGCCCGGCTGGCTGCTCAGCTCCTCGGCCAGGGCGGCGGCCAGCTCACGCGGCGCCACACCGGCCTTCTTGCCCAGTTGCAGGGCGAGCGTCGAGGCGTAGTCGCCGTGCTCGGGGTTGCGGGGCCGCTCCACCGTCGTCGACTCCGGCAGCGCGGAGAGGTCGAGGCCGCGGGTCTCGAACACGGCACGAGCAGCTGAGAGAACGGTGGAAGCAAGGTTGGCGGGAGTCACTCAACCATGCTATCGGGGGTAGACTTCGACGCTCGGTGGCCACCCACGCACCGCTTTCCCCCTCCTGACGAATCGACGAGGAACGATGAGCATGAGCACGCCGGGTCCCGAGAGGGTCCCGTCCAGTGTCAAGGTCGGCAAGACCTCCGGTCAGGGCAAGCCGCCCGCGGGTGGTTCACGCCCCGGCGCGTCTCGTCCCGGCGCCAAGAAGTCAGCCCCCGGGAAGGGCGGCAAGGGCCGCAAGCCGGTCACGCCGGTCAAGGTCGCCGGCGGCCGCAACTGGGGCCCCATCGCGGTGGCCGGTGTCGTCGTGCTGATCGCGGTCGGCATCATCGGCTACGGCGTCTTCGCCGCGGTCAAGGGCGGCGGCAGCTGGGAGGACAGGGTCAACGCCATCGACGGCGTCGTCGACTACCGCGCCCAGAAGAACGCGGCCATCGACGCCCGCGACCACAAGGACGGCACCCTGCAGTACATCACCAGCCCGCCGGTCGGCGGCGCCCACAACGGCGTCTGGCAGAACTGCATGGGCGACATCTACGACCAGCCCATCGCCAACGAGCACGCGGTGCACAGCCTCGAGCACGGCGCGGTCTGGATCACGTACAAGCAGGGCCTCGCGGCCGACCAGGTCGACGTGCTCAAGAAGAAGGTCCAGGGCCAGGACTACATGCTCATGTCGCCCTACGCCGGCCTCGACAAGAACGTCTCCGTCCAGGTCTGGGGCTACCAGTACAAGACCGACGACGTGAACGACGGCAAGATCGACGAGTTCATCAAGAACGCGCGCCTCAACGCCTCCATGGAGCCCGGCGCGGCCTGCTCCAGCGGCAACACCACCACCGGCCCGGTCACCGCCGCCGCCACCGGCACCGGGATGACGGGCAAATAATGCCGGTCTCCACCGACCGATCCGTCCCGGCCGCCGCCCCGATCACCTCGGGCGGCGGCCGCCGGGTCGGCCTCTGGTGGCTCGTCGCCACCCTCGTGCTCGGCCTGGCCCTGGGCCTCGGCGGCGGCGTCCTGATCCCCCGCCTCACCCACCCGGCCGACGACTCGGTCGAAGCCGGCTTCCTGCGCGACATGTCGACCCACCACGCCCAGGCCGTCGAAATGTCGATGATCGCCCACGCCGACTCCACCGACTCGCGCATCGTCACCCTCTCCGGTGACATCGCCCTGACCCAGCACGGCCAGATCGGCTACATGCAGGCCTGGCTGCGCAACTGGAGCCTCAGCCCCACCAGCTCCCAGGAGCCGATGGCCTGGATGCCCGACAGCGCCGGCTCGGTCGTCAACGGCCTCATGCCCGGCATGGCCACCCCCGAGCAGTTGGCCAAACTCCGCGAGGCCAAGGGCAAAGACCTCGACGTCCAGTTCCTCACCCTGATGCGCCAGCACCACCTGGGCGGCATCCACATGGCCCAGGAGATCCTCAAACTCTCCGACAACAAAGACGTCACCTGGCTGGCCGGCACGATGGTCACCAGCCAGCAGAGCGAAATCACCCTGATAGACCAGCTCCTGAAAAGCATCCAGGGCAGCTGACCCTGCCCCGCACCACCCTCGGCCCGCGCTCCGGCGCGGGCCGACCCATATCCGGTTGGCGGCCCATCCTGGGGGCCTGCTAGGCTTCTGAACCACTGGGCCCCCGTAGCTCAGGGGATAGAGCGTCGCCCTCCGGAGGCGAAAGCGCAGGTTCGAATCCTGCCGGGGGCACGAGCATCTGGGCATCCTCTGTCCGCTGAAGAGCGCGGACCAAGGATGCCCGTTTCTATTCCTGGGGCCCGAGCCCCAGACCCCACGCCGTGGGGCTCCGCCCCCGGACCCCCGCCCAGAGCGTGACTCACGCCAGGCGAGATGGTTGCGGTTGCCCCCCTTCCCGCTAGGGGCCGCATGGTCGGTGCAGGCGGCGGGTAGAGGTGGCTGCAGACCGGCGCAATGTGCGTAGGGATTTCCCGTGCGTGCACGCGAGAAGACTGGTCACCGCGATCGAAGAACTCATCGAGCCGACACTCCCGGGCGGCAAGGCAGGTCAGACCTGGCCTCGCTCGATCCCGACAACGAGACAGGGCGGCTGACGGCGGCATTACCAGCCCGTATGGGCTTCCGGAGGCAGGCCGCAGTGCCGCAGGGTCAGATTTAATGGTCAGGATATTGGGCGTTAGGTTGGGAGTGTTGTGCCTCGGCCGTCGGTGCGGGTGACGACTGCTGCCGTGAGTATCGGGGAGCAGTTCGTGGCTTGGCGGAAGCTGCAAGGCCTCACTGCCGTGCAGGTGGCCGAGCGAGCCGGCATTTCCCGGAACACGTTGCGACGGATCGAAACCGGAGACACCGGCGTCGGTTTACAGGCCTTCCTGAGTGTCGCCCGCGCCTTGGGTGTGTTGGAGTCCCTGGTGGCGGCTACGGATCCCTATGAGACCGATCTTGGCCGGGCTCGCGCTGATGAGGCCCTACCGAAGCGTGTGCGCCAGTGAACCGCATCCATACGTACGTCGAGATCGATGGTCGCGCCGGGCCCGATTAACCGCGACCTTCTCCTACGATCGCGACTACATCGCCATGCCGGGTGCCTATGCAGTCGATCCCGCGCTTCCACTGAACGCCGGTTCGTGGCCGCTGCCGCAAGGACTGCCCGGAGCCTTCAGCGATGGTACCTAAACTCATCGCCCTGCCTTCCCTGCTGTATGCCGCCAACGCCGTCGCCCGCGACGAGCCGGAAAACATGGAAGCAATCGAAATCCTCTTGGATGCTGGAACTGGCTCGCTCGGTGGCGCCCGGCCCAAGGCTTCGGTACGGGACGACGACCGTTTGATGATCGATAAATTTCCTCACCATGCCGACGGGTGGAATGTCATCGCGTGGGAGAAGACGGCTCTCGACCTGGCCGAGGCTGCGGGGATCCCGGTGCGGAGGCCTCGTATATGCGGCGAGTTTCGACCTGACCGGCAGTCAAGCCCGCGACATTCTCGGCGAGGTCGCCGAGGCCGCCGGCAACTGGGCGGCCGTGGCTCGTTCCAACGGGATCAGCCAGGCCGAGGTCAGCCGGTTCGAGGGGACTCTGTGGCACACCGTTGACGCTGTGCGCCTCGGCCGAGAATTCGGTTCCGGTTCTGAGAGCGACGGTACGGTGCCGGGCATGGGCGGGGAGCGATTGCTGCAATTCGTGGAGCGGCCTGGGGTTCTGGATCTGGGGTGGGGGCATCCGCTGCCCGAGCTGCTGCCGGTTGAGGAGTGGGCGGAGGCCGGGGCGGAAGCTGCCCGCACGTTCGGGTGGCGGGGGCTTGCCTATGGGCGGGGAGCCGGGCCCGGACCGCTGATCGACTGGCTGGCGGGGCGGGGGGATTCGGGGACGGCGGCGGAGACCTTTGTGACGGCGGGGGCCTCGCAAGGGCTGGCGCTGGTGGCTGAGGTGCTGAGCCGGCCGGGGGATGTGGTGCTGGTGGAGGCGCCGACCTATCACCTGGCGTTGCGGGTGCTGGCTGATCGCGGGGTCGAGCTGGTGGCGGCGCCGGGGGATGCGGACGGGGTGGTGCCGGAGGCGCTGGCTGAGCGGGTGCGGCAGCTGCGGGGTGAGGGGCGGCGGGTGCCGATGCTTTATCTCGTGCCGACCTTCGCCAACCCGACCGGGCGGAGCCTGCCCGATGCGCGCCGGCGGGAGCTGGTGGCGGTGGCGCGGCGGGAAAAAATCATGATTGTCGAGGATGACACCTATCGGGAGCTTTCGTACGACGGGGCGGCGCCGGCGTCACTGTGGCGGTTGGCCGATAAGACCGGGGTCGTACGGCTGGGGTCGTTCGCCAAGACGGTGGCGCCGGGGCTGCGGCTCGGGTGGGTCAACGCGGCGCCGGGGATCGTCGACCGGCTGGCCGATCTGGGCTTTGTGGACAGTGGGGGCGGGGTGAACCACTCGATCGCGCTGACCATGGCTGTTTTCGGGCAGAGCGGCGCGTACGACCGGCATCTTTCCGCTACTAAGCCCAGATATGCCGCACAGCGGGACGCGCTGCTGAGCGGCTTACCAAAGATGGAACCGCCGAAGGGTGGGTGGTTTGTCTGGATGCCCACGCCGGCGGGAATCAGCGCGGACCAACTGCTCGCGGCGGCGGAGCGGCGTGGGACGTCGTTCGTGCCCGGTCCGCGGTTCCATGTCGACAAAAAGGGCGGTGCTGGTTTCGTACGGCTCAGCTTCTCGCATCTGCCCCCGGCAGGGCTGAAGGAAGCAGCCCGGCGCCTGCTGGTTGCTGTGCGTGACAGCACGGCGGCACACTGAAGGAGTTTCGGGTTGGGGTTGGGGCTGACCGGGGTGGGCCGGTAGATTTCCCTGGCTGCGGACCGCCACTTAGAAAGGTGCCCCGCTCGATGGCTGGGACGACTCAGTTGGGACCCCACGCTCGCAAACCGGAACTCAAGGCGCTGACCGGGTTGCGGGCTATCGCTGCGATCGCGGTGGTCGTGTCGCACATGGGGGTGCCCAAGAGCCTGCCCGAGGAGTTCGCCAAGGTCGCCCACTACGGGTACATCGGGGTGCCGCTGTTCTTCATGCTCTCCGGCGTCGTGCTGGCCTACAACTACCCCGAGCTGCGAATCGGGCAAGGGCGGCGGACGATCAAGTTCTACGTGGCCCGCATCGCCCGGGTCATGCCGCTGTACTGGGTGATGATCGCGTACTGCGTCCTGTTCTACGCGGCGGTCAACCACAAGCAATATCCGTCGGCCCTGGTGCAGAACATCTTCGCCGTGCAGACGTGGGGCCCCGACCTGCTGACCGCGCAGTCGTACTACAACGGGCCCGGCTGGTCGATCGGCGCCGAGCTGTTCTTCTACGCGATGTTCCCGTTCCTGGTGCCGGTCGTGGCGCGGATCGCCAAGCGCTGGGGGCCGCGCGGGCTGGTCCTCCTGATCGCGGCGGTGGCCGTGCTGACCGTGGCCCTGGTGGTGCTGTTCACGGTCCGCGGCTGGGCCACCCTGCCGGCCACCGACCCCGCGTCGGGTCACCGCTGGCTCTACCGCAACCCCCTCTGCCAACTGCCGATCTTCATCTCCGGCATGGCGGTCGCGTTCCTGCTCCCGCACGTACGCAATTGGGGCTCGATCACGCACAACGTCATCCAGACGGTGGTTCCCGCGTACGTGTTGCTGCTTGCCGCGTACCGCCAGGAAGGCAGTTTCTGGGGTGTCGCCAGCTACGGGGCGTTCTTCGTGATCCCGTTCGCGGTGGCGCTGCTCTCGCTCGGCTCGGGCCGGGGCTGGCTGGCCCGCTTCCTCTCGACCAAGCCGATGGTCACGCTCGGTGTGGCCAGCTTCGCGCTCTACCTGACCCACCGGTGGCTGGTCTGGCAGCTGAGCTCGTACGACCCGATCGCCAAGGGCCACGACCTCGACCCGTACTTCGGCTTCTTCCTCACCCTGGCGGTCCTGCTGCTGGTCGGCGAGGGCGCCCACCGGTACGTGGAGGAGCCCGCCCGCCGCTGGATCATGAAGCTCACCAAGAAGGTGGGCCGTCGCTTCCCCGCCCGTCGCCGGCCCGGCCAGCACGAGGCCCGCGAGACCCCCGACGCGCAGGAGGCGCCGACCGAGGTGCTTCACCTTCAGCCGGTCGCGCCCCGCTGAGGCGGTGACGCACGAGACACCTTCGGTTATCCGCGCGCGGGGCCGGGTAAGCCCGACCCCGAGAGGGAAGGGGATAGCGACATGACCAGGGAGAACTTCAATACCGAGGCGGCCGAGGGCGAGCGCGACCGCCGGTTCCACGGCGGTAGCCCCGCGCACCTCGACGACGACGAGCTGGCGCGCCGGACCGAGCAGGAGCGGGCCGAGGCCGGGGTCACCGACTACGACGCGGGCGACGTGCCGCCGGCCACCGACGACCCGGTGCCCTACGACCCGCAGGCCGACAGCGTCGAGCAGGACATCGAGAGCGTGACGTCCCGCCAGGAGGCGGAGGGCGAGACGACGCCGCTCAGCGCGGACAACCCGTTCCCGCCCACCCGGTACGCCGAATAGCGGTCACCGCATCAGATCGTTGAGCTCGCCGAAGTCGTACGACTCGGCGAGCTCTTCCGCGTAGGTGCCTTCCTCGAGCGCCTGCCGGGTCACGCGACGGAACATGCCGTACGCGGCCTGGGCCGCCCCCGAGCCGAGGCTGACCCGGGCCACGCCCAGCTTGGCCAGCTCCCCCACCGTGGGCGCGCCCGGCCCGGTCAGGATGTTGAGCGGGGCCGGGATCCGCTCGGCCAGCGCGGCCACTGTGGACGGATCGACCACGCCCGGCACGAAGATGCCGTCGGCGCCCGCCTCGATGAAGGCCTGAGCCCGCGCGACCGTTTCGTCCAGGTCGCCCCGCCCCCGTAGGTAGGCATCGAGCCGCGCGTTGACGAACACCCCGGCGGTACGGGCGGCCGTGATCCGCTCCGCCTGCTCCTCGACGGTCCGGTCGCCGTCCTCCAGGTTCACGCCGACGGCGCCGGCCTCGGCCACGAGGCGTACGGTCTCGGCCACCTCAGCCGGGGTCGCCCCGAAACCCGACTCGATGTCGGCCGTCACCGGCACTTCCACGGCGGCCGCGACCCGGCGGATCGCGGCGATCGCCTCGGCCCGGTCGAGCGCGTCCCCGTCCGGCGCGCCCAAGCTCCAGGCCACGCCCGCGCTGGTCGTGGCGACGGCCGGGGCTCCGGAGGCGGCGGCGATCCGGGCGGTGGCCGCGTCCCAGACGTTGACCAGGACGAGCGGGGTGCCGGGAATGTGCAGGGAGCGGAAGAGAGCAGCTTTGTCGGTCACGGGAACGAGTCTTCGCGAGGACCGGCCGGCGTCGTAAGGTTTGAGCTCCAGCTAAAACCACGGAGTCGGAATTGGTCTCCATCGCCCTGTCGGCGGCCTCGGCCACGCGCGTACGCCTCGCCGTGTCCTGCCTGTGGGAAGTGCTGACGGCCGTACGGATCCTGCGTGATCCCGGCGTGCCGGCCGTGCACCGGCCCTGGGCGGCCCGGGTCTCGCTGCCCGCCGACGGCCTGCTCGCGGCCCTGATCGCGCCGACCGGCGGCTACTCGCCCGACTTCCTGACCCCGCCGCCGACCGGGCTGTCGCCCGACCTCGACCGCGAGCTGACCGACCTGCTGGCCACACCCCCCGAGGCCGTACGGGCCGCGGGCCTGCCCGTCACTGACCTGCCCCGGCTGGCCGACGAGATCGCCGCGTTCTGGGCCGCCGCCATCGAGCCGGACTGGCCCCGCATGCGCGCCCTGCTCGACGCCGAGGTGCAACGCCAGGCCCGCCGCCTCGCCGCCGACGGGGCCGACGTCGTCCTGAACGACCTGCACCCCAGCGTCACCTGGGCCGACGGCATCCTCCAGGTCGACCAACCGCACTGCTTGGCCCCCGACGTCCCGGCCGGCCGCGGCCTGATCCTCATCCCGTCGGTTTTCGCCTGGCCCACGGTCCTCACCGTCTCGGCCGGCGACACCCCGCAGATCGCCTACCCGGCCCGCGGCGTGGCCACGTTGTGGGAGCGCCCCGCCCACCCACCGGACGCGTTGAGCGCGGTGCTGGGCCGCGGCCGCGCCCGCGTCCTGACCGAGCTGTCGACGCCGCTGTCCACAACAGAGCTGGCCCGCCGTACCGGCATCACCGCTGGTGGCATCTCACAGCATTTGACCACCCTCCGCGCGGCCGGCCTGGTCACGACCCACCGCCAGGGCCGCTCGATGCTCAACACCCGGACAGCGGTCGCCGACGCCCTCATGGCCGCCGGCAGCCCCGCCGAACCCTCGGGGTGACCGAGCCGGCCGCCACCCACACCCCGAAGAAAAACTTCAGATCGCGGCGCCGCCCGATGTGGTCGCCCTCGGCTCGACCGGAGACCTTGCGCCCGGCCCGCCCCGGCGGACACCAGCCACGCGAGACCGTGGAGAGGTGAGCCGGGTCAGAGGGGTAGGACGACCGGGGTGGGCTGGCCGGCGACGCAGGTGACGGTGATGCGGTATTTCTTAGCCGGCTTACCGGCTTCGACCTCGGTGTCCGCGGTGGCGAAGAGGATGCGGGCGGTGATGGCCGGGCCGGCCTCGACCTCCCGGGCGGTGTAGCCGGGGGCAGGCTCCCACGTGGTCAACCGGGCCTTGCCGCGCTCGCAGACGGCGCGGATCGAGCCGCCGGCCGAGGTGATCTGCTTGCCCTCGGGCGGGGCGGCGGTGGTCGAGGGCGGCGCCTCGGGCGAGTCGCTGGGGGTCGGCGTGGTGGTGCCGGACGGCACTATCGGTATTACCGAGGCGCCTACGGAGGGTGCCGGTCCACTCGCGACGGTTGCTGGCTGTCCCGACGAGGGGATGACGGTGGGTGCCTGCCCATGGCGGGTGGCGCGCACGGTGGGTGAGCCGAAGCCGCGACTGGCGGCGGGGGCGGGCGAGGTCGGGGCGACGACTGCTTGCTGCCGCCGGGCATCCTCGCCGTCGCCGTCACCGGACAAGCCCCAGACCGCCAGCCCGGCGCCGATCAAGGCCACTGCCGCGCCACCGGCGAGCTGCCACGTCTTTGGCTGTACGCCCCGAAGCCCACCCGAAGCGCCACGCGACCGGCCCGGAATGTCGGATGAATCGATGCGAGTCGCCGCAGCCGCGGCCCCCCGATCAAAGGCGACCCGCCCAGAACCGCCTCGACCAGGGCGACCCGACGTCACCCCAGCACCACCACCGAACGCCACCGTGGCCCCAGGATCGGACGATGCCAACCCAGCCCACCCGCCCGACCCGGCGGGCCCGGCCGACACCGGCCACTCGGCAGACGCGGGCGATCCACCGGATGCGGGCGAGCCGGCGGACGCGGACGAGCCGGCGGACGCGGACGACGCGGGCCGCCTGGCCGACGCGGGCGGTCCAGCAGGTGCGGGCGACCCGGCGGATGCGGGCGACGCGGGCCGCCTGGCCGACGCGGGCGGTCCAGCAGGTGCGGGCGACCCGGCGGATGCGGGCGACGCGAATGGCAGTGACTCGCGCCGGGCTGCGGATGGCATCGACCCGCCGCTGGCCGAGGCGGGCGGAAGGTGTTCGGTTCCGGACGTTGGATACGCAGGGGGCGCGCCGTCCCCGGGTGGCGCCGGGTGCGGGATGTCTGCGCCTGTGTCGCGGGCTTCGTCGCGTACCGCCTCGGCGGCTGCGGCCTCGGCCGCGTCGGCCAGGATGAGGGAGACCTCGCTTGCGGTCGGGCGTTCGGCGGGGTCCTTGCGCAGGCAGCGGGCGATGAGGTCGGCCACCGAGGGGGGCACGCCGGGCTGGTCGGGCAGGGGGGCCGGCTCCACGTAGACGTGGGCCCGGAGCATCTGGGTCGTGCTCTCGACGCTCCACGGGGATTCGTGGGCGAGCAGCCGGTAGAGGAGCACGCCGAGCGCGTACACATCGGAGGCGGGCTCGACCGCGGCGCCGGCGAGGCGCTCGGGGGCGAGGTAGGCCGGGGTGCCGACCAGCATCTCCTCGGGTTCGAGGCCGACCGCGGCGGCGATGCCGAAGTCGACGACCTTGGCCCCGGCCGGAGTGACCATGATGTTGGCCATTTTGATGTCTCGGTGGACCAGGCCGTCGGCGTGGGCCGCGGCCAGCGCCGCCGCCACCTCGCCGCAGATGCGGAAGACCTTGCGGGGCGGTAACGGACCCGACGCCACTCTCTGTTGCAGGGTCGGTCCGTTGATCAGCTCCATCACCACGTAGGGCAATGGTGTGCCGGTCTCCAGCGCCTCGCCGAAGTCGTAGACCTGGGCGATGTTGGGGTGGGACAGGGTGGCGGCGGCCCGCGCCTCGTCGCGGATGCGGGCACGCGACTGCGGGTCGCCCGCGAAACGGGCGGCCAGCACCTTGACGGCGACGCGGCGGCCGAGCACCTCGTCGCGGGCGCGCCAGACCACCGCCATGCCGCCACTGCCCAACTCGCCGAGCAATTTGTATCGGCCGCCGAGTTTTTCCCGAACCTCCACCGTGGCAGTGTGCCCGTCCGGCCGGAAATTCGCACATCCGGGCCCACTCGAATGGCATTCACATTCGCATTTCACTTATCATTTCCGACGGTTATCAGGCGTGGGGAGAATTGATCATGGCATTTCGTTGGGCCGACGCGGCTCTCGGCCGGGTGCTGCGGGTCGCCCCCGCCGCGACCGGGTACTCGGTGACGGGCGTGCGCATCCCGATGCGCGACGGCGTCGTGCTGGTCGCCGATCATTTCGCGCCCGAGGGGAGTCGCACGGCACTGTGCTGATCCGTACTCCGTACGGCCGGGGCCTGCCGAACTCGGCCCTGGAGGGGCGGCTCTATGCCGCGCGCGGCTATCACGTGCTGATTCAGAGCGTGCGCGGCACCTTCGGCTCCGGTGGGGAGTTCCGCCCGATGGCCCAGGAGGCCGAGGACGGCCACGACACGGTGGCCTGGCTGCGGGAACAGTCCTGGTTCAACGGGCGGCTGGCCACCTTCGGCGCGTCCTATCTGGGCTGGGCGCAGTGGGCGCTGATGCAGGATCCGCCGCCGGAATTGCGGGCCGCGGTCGTTCTGGTCGGGCCGCACGATTTCCGCGAGGCCGTCTTCGGCACGGGTGCGTTCACCCTCGGCGACTTTCTCGGCTGGAGCGACATGATCGCCCATCAGGAGGACGGCAACGTTTTCACCCGCGTACGGAACAATGTCTCGGCCCAGCGCCGCCTCCGTCCCGCTCTGGCCGGTCTGCCGATGCCCGACGCCGCCGATCCGATTCTGCGCGGCCGCGCCCCGTGGTACCGCGAATGGCTCTCCCATCCCGACGGCGACGACCCGTGGTGGCAGCCCTATCGCGCCGGCGGCGCCCTCGACGCGGTTTCCACACCGACCCTTTTGATCAGTGGCTGGCAGGATCTCTTTTTGACTCAGACCCTTCACCAGTACGAGTCCTTGCGCGCCCGCAGCGTCGAGGTGGCCCTCACCGTCAGACCGTGGACGCACCTTCAACTCGGTCTGAAGGGCGCCGGCGTCGTGGCCCGGGAGGGGCTCGCCTGGCTCGACCAGCACCTGGCCGGCGGGCCGGCCGCCCGCAAAGCCCCGGTCCGCGTCCACCGCACCGGCGAGGGCCGCTGGCACTCGCTCCCGGCCTGGCCGCCGCCGGCCACCCCCGCGGTGTTTCAGCTGCACGCCTCGCGCACGCTGACGTTCTCCGCCTCTCCCACGGGTGCGGCCGCCGCGTCTCCCCCGTGGGCCGGGCCCGGCGAGACGGTCAGCTTCCGTTACGACCCGCGGCGGCCGACGCCGACGGTCGGGGGCCGCACGCTGGTCGGCTCGATGGGCGTCAAGGACAACCGCAAGCTGGAGTCACGACCCGACGTGGTCACCTTCACGACCGACCCGCTGCCGACGGCGATCGACGTGATCGGCTCGCCCACGCTGGAGCTGGCCCTCTCGGTCGACCCGGCCCACGCGGACGTCTTCGTACGGCTCTGCGACGTCGACGAGCACGGCCGTTCCCGCAACTTCTCCGACCATCACCGCCGCCTCGACCCGGCCGTGCCGGCCGGCGAAGTACAGCATCTTTCCCTGGCCCTGGACGCGTGCTTCCACCGCCTGCGGGCCAGCCACCGGCTGCGCCTGCAGATCTCCGGCGGCTCGTTCCCGCGCTTCGCCCGCAACCCGGGCCTGCCCGGCACCCCGGCCGAGTCGCGGACCCTCACCCCGTGCCTGCACTCGATCCACTGCGCGGGCTCGCGGCTGCTGCTGCCGGTTGCTTCATCCACCACTCCGTGAACTGCCGCGCCTGGCCCAGCTGGTCCAGGCGCAGCAGCCACAGGTTGCTGTAGACGTCATTGGGATAGACGGTCGTCGCCTCGATGATGGCCAGCTCCTCGGTGACCAGCACCGGGTGCCACTCGAAGGTGGTGGAGCCGGGCTCGTCCTTGATGGCGAGCCACTTCTTGACGATCGTGTCGCGGCCGATCCACGGCTTGGCGTAGGGCTCGGTGAAGTACGCCGCGTCCTCGGCGAACAAACCCCCGATGTCCCGCGGATCGTTGGACTCCCACGCCTTCCGGTAGTTGCCGACCCACGCCGTCACCGCGTCGAGACTCGTCATCGCGCTCCCCCTCTCACGGTCGCCAGTTGTACGCCAGCTGGCCGAACTCGCCGATCGTTCCGTTCCACAACAGATCCGAGACCTGGCTGAGCACGATCAGGGTGAGACCCTCGGTCGGGTCGTTGAACCACGTCGTACCCAGTCCGCCGGACCACCCGTACCGCCCGGGCCCGGACACCTCGTCCGGCTTGACCGTGACGGCCAGACCGTAGCCCCACCCGCTGCCCTCGAGGAAGAAGGAACCCGACTCGATCTGCTCCGGGGAGAGGTGGTTGGTCGTCATCGCCGTGACCGACTGCTCGGACAGCAGCCGGGTGCCCCCGTGGACGCCCTTGTTGAGCAGCAGGCGCGCGAAGGCCAGGTAGTCGTCGGCGGTGCTCACCAGCCCGCCCGAGCCGGACGGAAAAGCCGGCGGCGTGCTCCAGACATCAGCGCCGCCGATCTCCGGCTCGGCGCCGTTCTCGTAGTGCGTGGGCAACTCGGCCGCCAACGGCAGGGGCACCGAGAAGCCGGTGTGCCGCATGCCGAGCGGCTCGAAGATCCGCTCCCGCAGCAGGTCACCCAGCGGCTTACCGGCCGCTCGCGCGAGCAGCGCGCTGAGCACCAGCGTGCCGGTGTTGTAGTGCCACTGCTGCCCGGGCTGGGTGATCAGTGGCAGGCTCGCGAAGCGCTTGACCCACTCGTCCGGCTCGTGCGGGATGCGGGGGAACATCCCGAGCATCTGCAGGCCGAGCTCCTGCCAGGCCCGGACGACGGGCCACGGCGGGTCGACCTGGTCGCCCGCGATGACCGCGCCGAAACCGAGCGTGAACGTCAGCAGGTCCTCGATCGTCATCGGCCGCTCGGCCGCCACCGTCTCGCTCAACGGGCCGTCGGGCCGGGCCAGCACGCGCTGACCGGCGAGCTCGGGCAGCAGCTGGGCCACCGGCTCCTCCAGGTCGAGCACGTCGTCCTCGGCCAGCATCAGCGTGGCCACCGCCATCACCGGCTTGGTCATCGAGGCGATCCGGAACGGCGTGTCCCGGCGCATCGGCACGTCACCGCCGAACGCGGTCACCCCGGCTGTTTCCACCAGCACGTTGTCGTCGCGGGCGACCAGCGCCACCAGACCCGGGAACTCGCCGCGCTCGACCCGCGCGGCCATCGCTTGCTGCAGCTGTGATGGCATGTCGTCATCTTCCTTTTTTGTCGGAGGTCGTCGCTATGGTCTCCGTCATGGAACAGAACTGGCGGCATCTGCCGGCCCCGGCCCGGCCCATCGCCGTCGCGGCCACCGAGGCCGTCGCCGCGGCCCGGGTCCACGACGCCGACGCCCTCACACCGGCCGTTAACGACCTCGCGGCCCTCGATCACGGCCTGATGCTCGGCACGGCCACCCGCCTGCTGCTCGAGGAGGCCCATCCCGACGGTCTCGACGGCGACGCCGTACGCGACGTGCTCGAGCGCACCGTCCGCTCGGCCGCCACCTGGCAACCCGACGTCGACCCGCACGTGATCCTGCTGCTGCTCGCGGGCGCCCTCGGCGTGCTCGAGGAGGACGAGACCCCGCCCCCGAAACCGGAGGTGCTGGCCCGCCACGCCGCCCTGCTGCTGGCCGAGCTCCTGCACGGCCGCGACGCCAAGCCCGTCTTCACGGCCACCCTGGCCGAGATCGAGCGCGCCCAGCTCAATGATTGACCGAGGCCCACTTGCAGATCGCGGCCAAGGGCTCCTCCAGCGTCAGCCCGAGCGCCGTCAGCTCGTACTCGACGTGCTGCGGCGCCGCCTGTTTGAGCACCCGCCGCTCGACGAGCCCGTCCGCTTCCATGCCGCGCAGCGTCTCGGTCAGCATCTTCTGCGTGATCCCCGGCACCCGCCGCCGCAACTCGGCCGGCCGCCGCGGCCCCGCCAGCAGCGAATAGACCAGCAGGACCCGCCACTTCGCGGCCAGTCGCTCCAGCGCCTGCCGGGTCACGCAGCTTTCCTCGAGCACATCCGGGACGACGATGTCATAGGCACCTGAAAGTGCCTTCTGTCGATCTGCCACGCCCGCAGCCTAGTGTCACGGCGTGACCGAGCGAGTGACCTTCAGTAGCGAGGGCCTGGCCCTCTCCGGCATCCTCCACCGCGCCGGCACCGACCGCGCCATCGTCCTCACCGGACCCTTCACCGGCGTCAAGGAGCAGGTCACCGGCCTGTACGCGGCCCGGCTGGCCGCCGCCGGCTTCACCACCCTGGCCTTCGACCACCGCGGGTTCGGCGAGAGCGAAGGCCGCCCCCAGCACGAGGACAGCCAGGGCAAACTGGCCGACCTGCGCGCCGCGGTCTCGCTGCTGGCCCCCGACCACCGGGTCGCCCTGGTCGGTATCTGCCTGGGCGGCGGCTACGCCATGCGCGCCGCCGCCACCGACCCCCGCGTCACGGCGGTCGTGGGCATCGCCGGCGCCTACAACAGCCCCGCCTGGTTCGCCGACCGCATGGGCCTGTCCGCCTACCGCGGCGCCCTCAGCGACATGCTCATCCGCTACGACGACTTCCTTCCGGCCGTAGCCGAGTCCGGCGAGGCCGCGATGCCCGGCGAGGAACCCTGGTCCTACTACTCGGCCCACACCACCAACTGGACCAACCGGGTCACCCGAGGCTCCCTGCACAGCCTGATGACCCTAGACGTGCTGGGCGTACGCCCCCTGCTGCCCCCGAGCCTGATCATCCACGGCCGCCAGGACGCCTACTGCTCCCCCGACCTGGCCAAGGCGATGTCCGCCGACCAGACGATCTGGCTCGACACCGACCGCCACGTCGACCTGTACGACGCCGACCCGTACGTCACCCAGGCCGTGACCGAGACCGCCACATTCCTCCACGCCCACGGCTGACCCCAAGCCCGCGGGATCCGCCCGGGTCCGTACCAAGATCGGTGTTTCCGGCGCTTGGTTAGTAGGTTTCGGCGGCCGGCCAGCGGTCACCGAAGGTGATGGCGAAGGCATTCAGCA
>NZ_JBFAOX010000006.1:0-458470 GCF_040675435.1 Actinoplanes sp. NPDC049598
ACCGCAACAGTCCTGGCAACCTTGATCCTCAACGAGCCCATTTCTCCCGCTCTGACGGCGGGCAGCGTGCTGTTACTCAGCGCGGTCGTGATGACTCATATCTCGTCCGGCCGCCAACCGGAATAGATCTCGCCGGAGGCGACCACCCGGCCCCGGGACGTCGCCTCCGGCGAAGCAAGCGGTCGTCTCGAGACCCCTCGCGCACGGAACTCGGCAAATCAGTGCGCTCAGGTCCCGAGTGGCGCCATGATTGCTTGCACGTAGCGTGATCAGGCTCCTGCCGACCCGGTGCCGGCAGAGTGGTGCCGAAAGTCGCGAACACCTGGCGCCCAGACTCGCGAACGAAGCCACGGGGTGGTCAGGCGTCGGGGGCGGGGTTTCGGGCGGCGGCGCGTAGGCCGCTCCACAGCAGGGCCAGGCAGAGGGCGATCAGGATGGGCTCCAGCGCGAAAGCGGTGGACAGCCCGAAGCGGTCGGCCAGGCTCCCGAGCAGGAACGGGGAGGCGGCGGCGGTCAGGCCCAGGATCAGTTGCGATCGGGCGTTGGCCTGGTCCTCGCGGCCGTGGGCGGCGGCAAGGGTGAGTGACAGGGCCAGCGGGTAGAGGTTCGCGATGCCCAGGCCGCAGAGGAAGAGTCCGGCCACGGCGAGCGCGGGTGTGCCGGTCAGCCAGAAGAGCAGGAATCCGGCGCCGGTGAGCGCCAATGAGGCGTACAGCAGGATTGTGCCCCGGCCGGGACGGCGGGTGAGGCCGGCGCCGAGCAGACGTCCCACCAGGATCCCGAGGTAGTTGGCGCTGAGGGCGGTGCCGGCCGCCGCGGCGGACATGCCGATGCCGACCAGGACCTGCGGGCCGAAGTAGACCAGGCAGAACTCGACGGCCGAGCTGACCGCGGTGAGGACGGCGAACAGCCAGCAGGCCAGCGGTAAGCGGCCGCCTCGTTCGCTCTCGTGGTGCTCGCGCGGTGGGGGTAGCGGCTCGCGGCGATAGCGCAGGTAAAGCGCGGCCAGCACGATCACCGGGAGGGCGAAGGCGGACCGCCAGCCCAGGACGGTTCCGGCCAGGGCGCCCAGGATCAGCGGGGCGATGACCGCGGAGGCGCCGGCGCCGATGTTGGCCTCGGTCAGCGCCTGGTCGCGTCTGGGGCCGTGCCGGTCGGAGAGAACGGCTTGGAGCACGGTGAGCAGCATCGTGCCGGTCAGGCCGAACACGACGGCGGCCAGCAGGGTGACCGGGGCGCCCCGGCCGAGGGTGAACAGGGCCGCGCCGAGGACGGCGCCCAGGGCCGAGCACCACAGCAGCAGTCCGCGCGGCACCCGGCGGGCCGTCCACGTGAAGGCGGCCCCGGCCCCGGCCGCGCCGAGCGCCCACAGCACCGAGTAGAAGCCGAGCAACGTGTACGAGAACCCGAGCTCGTCGCGGAGCAGGGTGACGGCCGGGCCGAACGCGTACAGCCAGAACGTGTAGCAGCCCAGGGCCGCGTACGAGAGCACGGTGGGCGCGTCCCGCGTGAACTTCACTTCGTCTGTGTATCGATACACAAGTACAGTCTGAGCGTGACCAGCCCCGCCCGCAACCCGAAACGACGACCGACGATGGGTGATGTCGCCCGGGCGGCCGGCGTCTCGCCGATGACGGTGTCGTACGCGTACTCCCGGCCGGAGCGGGTCTCGCCCGACACCGCCGACAAGGTGCGGGCGGCGGCCCGGGAGCTCGGCTACCCCGGGCCGCACCCGGCCGCGCGGTCGCTGCGGCGCGGGCGGGTGGGCTCGCTCGGGGTGGTGCTGGGTGAACGGCTGAGCTACGCGTTCGACGATCCGCAGGCGGCGCGGTTCCTGGCCGGGGTGTCCGACGTGTGCGCGGCCGAGGGGGTCGGGCTGACGCTCGTGCCGATCGCGGGCGGCCCGTCCGACGCGCAGCGGGTGACGCAGGCGGCGGTGGACGGGTTCGTCGTCTGGACCACCAGCGACGACGATCCGGTGCTGGACGCGGTGGCCGGCACCGGGCTGCCGGCGGTCGTGCACGCGGGGCCGGGCAAGCACGGCCTGCCGGTGATCGGCATCGACGACGGGGCGGCGGCCCGGGCGATCGGCGAGGTGGCGTTCGCGGGGGCGCGGCGTCCGGTGGTGCTGGGCTTTCCGCTCGACCGTCGCCGCACCCGCCAGTTGCTGACCGGCGACGACGTGCCGGAGATCAGCTTTCCCGTGACCCGGCACCGCTGGGCCGGCCTCCACGACGCCTGGACCCACCCGAGCGACACTTCCGCGCAGTCGGCGGCCGACCTGCGGTTCGCCGTGTGCCCGGTCAACACCGTCGCCGACGGCGAGGCCTTCGCCGCCGAGCTGCTGGCCGGCGACGATCCACCGGACGCCATCGCGGCGATGAGCGACGAGCTCGCCCTCGGCGCGCTGCGGGCGGCCGCGAGCGCCGGCCGCCGTGTGCCGGCCGACCTGGCGGTGACCGGCTGGGACGACAGCGACCGGGCCGGGCCGGCCGGTCTGACCACTTTGGCCCAGTCACTGCGCGATCAGGGCGCCCATTGCGCCCGGGCCGCCCTGGGCCTGCCCACCAAGGACCCGGCCCAGCACGACTGGAAGATCGTCGTCCGCGACACCACGCGTTAGCGGCGGGCGCGTTGCCTCGGGGCGAACGCCATGATCGGCTCGGCCGGGGGTTCGGGGAGGCCGCCCTCGGCCAGGAGGCGGGCGACGGGCAGAGTGGCGGCGCCCATCGCGACCGCGTCGGGGCCCAGTTCGCAGACGTCGATGCTGGTCTTCGAGTAGGGGCGGCGCAGGGCGTGCCGGGCCGCGGCCTGGCGGATCTCGGGCAGGAAGCGGGCGGCGAACGCCGTGCCGGTCTCGCCGCCGACGACGATGCGCTCGGGGCTGAACAGGTTGATCAGGTCGGCGATGCCGGCCCCGAGATAACCGGCGGTCCGTACGAAGACTTCGGTCGCCCTCTCGTCGCCGGTCTCGAGCATCCGGGGCAGGAGGTCGGGCGTCAGCTCCTCGCCGGTGGCGGCGGCCAGCCGGGCCGCGATGCGGTCGGCCCCGATGTACGCCTCGAGACAGCCGCGCGCCCCGCACCGGCACTCGTCGCCGTCGTAGATCAGCGTGGTGTGGCCCCACTCGCCGGCGTTGCTGTTGGCCCCGCGGTAGGAGCGCCCGTCCATGACGACGGCCGCGCCCACCCCCGTACCGATCATGATGATGACCGCGTGGCGCGCGCCGCGCCCGGCGCCGAACCACATCTCGGCCTGGCCGTGGGTTTTGGCCCCGTTCTCCACGAAGACCGGCACGTCCGTGCCGGCCCGCAGCATCTCACCCAGCGGCACCGCGTCCCATCCGGTGGACTGCGAGTCGACCACGCCGTCGTCCACCTCGACCACGCCGGGCACACCCACGCCGAAGCCGAGCACGTCCTTGGTCTCGACCCCGGCCTCGGCCACGACCTGCTGCAGGCCTTCGAGCAGCCGGGCCGCGACCTGGGCCGGATCGTCGTCGTGCTCCAGCGTGGCCGCGGCCAGCCGGGCCATCGACAGGTCGTAGAGCTCCACCAGCACCCGCGTCTCGGCCACGTCGGCCCCGACCACGTACCGGTAGGACGGCCGGACCCGGAGCAGCACGCGCGGCCGGCCCCCGTCCGAGCCGACCAGACCGGCCTCCTCGACCAGCCCCTCCTCGATCATCTCGCCGATCAGATTGCTGACACTGGCCTGGCTGAGCGCCGTGCTGGCGGCGAGCTGCTGACGGCTCTGCAGCCCGCCGCGGAACAGGTCGGTCAGCAGACTGGCCCGGTTCGCCCGGCGCACGTCCCGGACGGTCGTCCGCCTGGTTTCCATGACCAGACATTCAACGCCATGCCCGGGGAAAAACTGAAGGCGCGGGTCACCGGTGGCGGCATATCGTGCCCGAGTGACCGACTATCGCGACGTGAACCGGGCCAACTGGGACGATCGGGCCTCCGCCCACGCGGCCTCCCCGGGCTACGGCCTCAGCCGATTCCGCGACGACCCCGCGCATCTCAGCCATGTCGTCCGGTTCGACCTGCCCCTGCTCGGCGATGTCGCCGGCCTGCGCGGCGTCCACCTGCAATGCCACATCGGTACGGACACTGTGTCGCTCGCCCGTCTCGGCGCGACCATGACCGGCCTCGACTTCTCGTCGAAGTCGCTCGAGGAGGCCCGCCGCCTCGCCGCCGACGCCAAGGCCGATGTCCGTTATGTGGAGTCGGACGTGTACGACGCGGTGTCCGCGGTCGGCGACGGCTACGACCTGGTCTACACCGGAGTCGGCGCGCTCTGCTGGCTGCCCGACATCCGCCGCTGGGCGCAGACTGTGGCCGCCCTGCTGCGCCCGGGCGGCCGTCTCTTCATCCGGGAGGCCCATCCCGTGTTGTGGTCGCTCGACTACGAGCGCGACGACGACCTGCTCGTCCTGGTCGACCCGTACTTCGAGACGGAGGCCCCCTCGGTGTACGAGGAGGAGGGCACCTACGTCGAGACGGACACCGCCTTCACGCACAACGTGACGCACTCCTGGAACCACGGGCTCGGCGAGATCGTGACCGCGCTGCTCGAGGCCGGGATGACCATCACCGGCCTGGTCGAGCACACCAGCGTGCCCTGGCACGCCCTCGAGCGCCTCATGGACGACATCGGCGACGGTGAGTACCGGCTCCGCGACAAGCCCAACCGGCTGCCGCACACCTACACCCTTCAAGCGGTCCGTACGCCCGTTTAGAGATCAAAGCGATCGGGGTAACTCCGCGGTCATCCCCACGACCTCTGGAGGCCCCGATGCGCTTTGGCACTATTGGCGGGCTGATCGTCATTCTCTGGCTCGTTCTGGGCGGCGTCGCCGCGTACGAGCGCGGTTACTTCAAGGACACCGGCGACACCAGCTGCGCCGAGTTCGGCACGATCGTCGTCACGACGTTGGCCGGCCCGCTCAACTGGATGGGCGTCAACCCGAAGATCAAGTGCGACGTCCCGGACGTTCCCGAGCCTAGTAAGTAGGCCCCTGCGTCAATCCCCGAGCCACGGACCATCGAGCACACCGGCGTCGAGCGCGACGCCGGTGACCGCTTCCAGCGCCGGCACCGTCCCCGTGACGCACCAGCCCTCGCCGAGGCGCGCAATCAGATCGACGGGCTCGTGCATCGCTCCAAAATAGAGCGCCCCCGCTCGTACGCCTAAATCTTCCGACCCGGCGCGGCCGGCTGATGGCCCCGCCGCGCCCAGCCGATCACCCCAGCGCGGCCCACACTCCCCACCGGCGGGCGGGCGCCTCGGCCTTACTCGTGTGGGAGCAGGCGGCGCCAGGTCACACTGACCACCCGGTCGTCGGGCAGCCGGTAGGAGCGCCAGTCCCAGACGTCCTTGCGCGGCAGGGCTTCGAGCACGGCCCGTGCCTGGCGTCCGCGCAGGTCACGGCTGCTCCACCAAGCATCCTGAGGAAACGCGGGCGGGCGGACGCCGGACGGCCACGGCTTCGTCTCACTCGTGGGGCCACCGCCGGCGAGGACCGCGACGAGGCGTACGGCCTCCGGGCGGTAGGCGGCGCCGCGCCGGCGGACCTGCTCGCGGCAGGCCATGAGGGCGTCGTACAGCTTGTAGGTCGCCGCCGCGTAGCCGTGGTGCTCGCGGTAGGGCGTGAGGGCGTACACGTCGAGCCGCAGCGTCCGCCCGCCGGACCGAGCCTCGAAGTGGCTCGTGGGCGCATCCGAGATCTGCGGATCGCCGGGACCCAGCAGCAGCTTGCCGTTGGCCGGGTCGCGCAGCACCCGCACCGAGTGCCGCAGCAGCGTGTCCAGCGCGTCCGGCCGCAGCCGCAGCCGCCGCTCGGCGTCGACGATCGCCGTCCCGTCCCGGTAGACCACCAGCTGCGGCGGCCGCACCTGGTCGTAACCGGCCGGCACGAAGCCGCCACCCTCGCTGTAGACCAGGACCGGGTCGTTGCCGTACGCCGCCGCGCTGCCGGGCGCGGCGCCCGGCTCGCTGCCGTGCGCGGTGCTCGCTACCGTGCCCGGCACCAGGATGCCGGCCGCGACGGCCAGCGCGCCGGTCAGTAGTTGCCTGCGTTCCATCACTGTCCCCCGTTCGCCGCTTCCCCCAATAAACGCACATATCGGACAGGGGCAACGGCCCATGCCAAGGCTCGGGCCGAACGTCGGAAAGCCCTATCCATTCGGCCAGCAGCAGCGACTAACCCTGGGCGCGGGCCAGCGCGGAGTGCGGCGAGGCGCGGAGTGCGGCGAGGCGCGGAGTGCGGCGAGGCGCGGGGTGCGGCGAGGCGCGGGGTGCGGCGGGACGTGAGGCAGCTGGCCGGGCGGGGAGCGGCGAGACGGAGCGCGGTGGAGCCGCTGGCCGGGTGGGCGCCGCGAGGTGCGACGGGGTGCGGTCCGGCCAGGTGCGGCGCGGGGCGCAGGGTGCGGTGGGGCCCGGACCAGACGGGTGCGGACCGGGCGGGGTCAGCGCAGGGCGCGGGCCAGACGGCGTACGGCCTCGTCCATCTGGGCGGGTGGGGTGGCGGCGTAGGTCAGGCGTAGGTGGGGGGCGGGCGGCTCGGCGGCGTGCCAGGGGCGGCCTGGGAAGACGGTGACGCCCTCGGTGGCGGCGGCGGCTGTGAGGGCTACGTCGTCGGTGGCTTCGGGGAGGGGGGTCCACAAGTGCAGGCCGCCGCGGGGGATGGCCGGGGGGACCAGGGTGGGGGTGTGCCGGTGCAGGGCGGTCAGCAGGGCTGCGCGGCGGGACTGCAGGGCGGAGCGCAGGTGGCGAAGGTGGCGGGACCAGGCGGGGGACGTGACCAGCTCCAGGGTGGCCTGCTGCAGGGGGCCGGCCACGAAGAAGTCGTCCAGGAGGCGGGCCGCGCGCAGACGGGCGCCGGCGGGGCCGCGGGCGCCGATGGCGGCGACGCGCAGGGCGGGGGCGGCCGACTTGGTCAGGGAGCGGATGTAGACGACGTGGCCGTCGGGGTCGTCGGCGGCGAGAGGGCGTGGGGGTTCGCCGTCGATGGTGAGGTCGCGGGCGTAGTCGTCCTCGATCAGGAACGCGCCGGCGTCGCGGACGGCCGCCGCGACGGCGGGGCGGCGGGCCGTGGAGAGGGTGGCGCCGGTCGGGTTCGCGTACAGGGGCTGGCAGTAGAACAGCCGGGCCCCGGTTCGGGTGAAGGCGTCGGTGAGGTGCTCCGGGCGTACGCCCTCGGGGTCGGCCGGAACCGGAACCACCCGGAGACCGCAAGCGCGCGCCGCCGCCAGAGCCCCCAGGTAGGTCGGCGATTCCACGAGGATCGTGTCGCCGGGCGCGGCCAGGGCGCGGAAGGCGGTCGAGAGCGCAGCCTGGCCGCCGGGGCAGATGACCATGTCACCGGCCCGGAGACCTACGGACCGGGCGAACCAGTCGCGCAGATCCTCGCGGCCCTCGGCCGGGCCGCGCTGCCAGCTCGCCGGCTGCCGCGCCGCCCGGGCCAGCGCGGCCCCCAGCGCCGCGGTCGGCTGCAGGTCGGCGTCGAGGTAGCCGCCGGTGAGCGGAATCGCGCCCGCGGGCGGTAACGCCAGTAACGCCTGCATCTCGTTCTCGCCGGGCCGCCGCGGCCCCAGCGCGACGGTTTGCCAGGACAAGTCGGGCGGTGCCTCGACGATCCGCCGAGCCGCCACGAAGGTGCCGCGCCCGGACCGTGTCTCGACCACACCTTCGGCCACCAGCCGTCGGATCGCCTCGGCCACCGTGACCGGCGAGGCTTGATGGCGGGCGGTCAGCTCGCGCACGGATGGCAGCCTCGACCCGGCGTCGGCCCGCGCCGCCAGCCCGCGCAGATCTTGGATAACCCGGGCCGCTGCGTTACCGTCACTCATGAAAGAGCAGAGTAGCGCTACTGAGCCGAGCACGATAACAGCGGGCTTCACCCTCGGCGCCCTGGGCGTGCTGGCCTTCAGCCTGTCGCTGCCCATGACCCGGGTCGCCGTGCAGCAGCTCGACCCGTGGTTCGTCGCCTTCGGCCGGGCCGTCGGCGCGGCCGGGCTGGCCTGGGTCTACCTGCGGGTGACCCGCGCCCCGAGCCCGACCCGCGAGCAGTGGCGGCGGCTGGCGATCGTCGCACTCGGCGTGGTCGTCGGCTTCCCGCTGTTCACGTCGCTGGCGCTGACCACGCAGACGTCCGCCCACGGGGCCGTCGTGGTGACCGTGCTGCCCGCGATGACGGCCGTCTTCGCGGTGCTGCGGGCCGGCGAGCGCCCACCGCCGGTCTTCTGGGTCGCGAGCGGGGCCGGCCTGCTGGCCATCGTCACGTTCCTGATCCTGAGCGGCGCGGTTTCCGGCGCTCTTTCCTTCGCCGATCTCTTCCTGCTCGCCGCCGTCGTGCTCTGCGGCCTCGGCTACGCGGAGGGCGGCGTCCTCGCCCGCAGCCTCGGTGGCGCCCGCACGATCTGCTGGGCCCTGCTGCTCTCGCTCCCGGTCTCCGTCCCGGTGACGATCGCGGCCGGGGTGGCCGCTCCCCCGCGGGCCGGCCTGGGCGGCTGGTCGGCCTTCGCCTACCTCACCGCGATCTCGATGTTCCTGGGCTTCTTCGCCTGGTACGCCGGTCTCGCCCGCGGCGGCATCGCCCGCGTCGGCCAGATCCAGCTCGCCCAGCCCCTGCTCACCCTGGCCTGGTCGGCCCTGCTGCTGGGCGAGTCGATCACGCCACTTTCGATGGTGGCCGCCGCCGTGGTCCTGGCGTGCGTCGTCCTGACCCAGCGAACCCGCCGCCCGGCCGTTGTCCCGCCGCGCCCGGAGGCCCAACCGCTCAGCCGCGCCCGCTGAGCGAATCCAGCAAGGGAGGCGTGGGCCTGCTGAGCGAATCCAGCAAGGGAGGCGTGGGCCTGCTGAGCGAATCCAGCAAGGGCGGCGTGCACCCGCGTCTGGCGGGTATTGACGGAGCAACCCCATCACAGGAGAGACGCGCATGACCACGTGGCTGATCACCGGCTGTTCCACCGGCCTGGGCCGGGCCCTCGCCGAGGCGGTCCTCGACAGCGGCGACAACGCCGTCGTCACCGCCCGGGACGTCGCCGCCGTGGCGGATCTGGCGGCCGCCCATCCCGGCACGGCCCGGGCGGTCGCCCTCGATGTGACCGACCCGGGGCAGATCGCCGCGGCCGTGGGCGAGGCCGAGACCCGTTTCGGCGGGGTCGACGTTCTGGTCAACAACGCGGGGTACGGATACCGGGCCGCGATCGAGGAGGCGGACGAGGCCGACGTGCAGCGGCTGTTCGCGACGAACTTCTTCGGCGCGGTCGCCATGATCAAGGCGGTGCTGCCGGGGATGCGGGTGCGCCGCAGCGGGTCGATCCTGAACATCTCGTCGATCGGCGCCCGCATCTGCCCGCCCGGCTCGGGGTATTACGCCGCGTCCAAGGCCGCGCTGGAGGGCATGTCCGGCTCCTTGCGCAAGGAGCTCGAGCCGCTCGGCATCACCGTCACCGCCGTCGAGCCGGGCGGGTTCCGCACCGACTTCGCCGGCCGCTCCCTGACCGGGTCGGCCACCGCGATCGACGACTACGCCGACACCGCCGGCCCTCGCCGCAAGGAGAACGACCGGGCCCACGGCACCCAGCCCGGCGATCCGGCCCGGGCCGCCCAGGCCCTGATCACGGCCGTACGCTCCGGAAAGGCCCCCGAGCTGCTGATGCTCGGCACCGACGCCGTCACCGCGATCGAGTCGGTCCTCGACCACCAGCGCGCCGAGATCACTACTTGGCGCGAGCTGAGCCTCAGCACCGACTTTCCCTCCTGACGGCGCGGCCGGCGACGGGGTGGGTGCGCCCGGCGCTGGGCGATGCGCCAAGCTAGGCGTCATGGGTCTGTTCACCGTGGCCGAGGCGCGCTCGGAGCTGATCCGCCTGCGGCCCGTTCTCGACCGGATCGTCACGCTGCGCGCCGACGCGGCAGAGCTCGGCGCCGTCCTCAACGCCGGTGGGGGCGGTCTGCCGGAGTGGAAGGCGGCCACGGCCCGCCTGGACGACCTGATGACCGAGATCCAGCAGACCGGGGCCGTGCTCAAGAGCCTGGCCCCGCTGCTGGTCGACTTCCCGTCCGAGCTGGACGGGGCCGAGGTCGACCTCTGCTGGCTCGAGGGCGAAACCGAGATCACCTGGTACCACCGCAGTGATCTCGGCTTCGCCGCCCGGCGAAGACTCCCCTAGCCGCGCTCGATCAGGTGGCCGATGATCTGCGGCCCCATCAGGACGGCCTCGCCCGAGCCGTCGCGGCGGGCGTCCGGCTCCGGAAGCTCGATCGGGTCGCCGGTCTTGCTGGCGCCCACCGGCCGCGGGCCGACCCAGGCCACCGTCAGGGCCGTCTCGCCCTTGAGGAAGCGCTGCACCCGCACGCCGCCGGTCGCCCGGCCCTTACCGGGGTAGGCCGCGAACGGTGAGACCTTGACCTGGGTGCCGGTCGAGGTCACGACCATCGGCTCGCCGTGGTCGGCGTCGGTCGTGGACACCGCGTTGAAGCCGATCACCTCGGCCCCCGACGACAGCGCGATGCCGGCCATGCCGCCACCCTTGAGGCCCTGCGGCCGGACGTTCTTGGCCTGGAACTTCAGCAGGGACGCGTCCGAGGTGACGAACGTGAGCCACACGGCCGGGTCGGTGATCCAGGTGGCCTGGAGGATCTCGTCGCCGTCCTTGAGGCTCATCACCTCGAACTCGTCCGAGCGCACCGGCCACTCGGGTGCGGCCACCTTGACCACGCCCAGCTTGGTGCCCATGGCGATGCCGAGGCCCTCGCCGACCAGCGGCGCCATCCCGACGACACGCTCGCCCTTCTCCAGCGGCACCAGCTCCGACGCGGACACGCCGCCGCGCAGCGACACCGTGCCGACCTGCTCGGGCAGCACCGGCAGCGGCAGCACGTCGGTCTTGAAGGCGCGGCCCCGGCTGGTGATCAGCAGGATGCGCCCGCGCGCGGTCGAGTGCACCACGGCCCGTACGGCATCGTGCTTGACCCGGCCCGAGCGGCGGCGCCCCTCGGCGGCCTCCTCGCTCTCGGCCGCGGTCCGCGCGATCAGCCCGGTCGCCGACAGGATCACCTGGCACGGGTCGTCGGCCACCTCGAGCGGCCCGGCCGGCGCCGACGCGGCCAGCACCTCCTTGAGGTCGCCGCCGATCAGCGTGGTCCGCCGGGCCGCGCCGAAGTCCTTGGCCACCTCGGCCAGCTCGTCCGAGACGACCTGCTTGAGCACGTCGTCGTGGTCGAGGATGCGGGACAGCTCGGCGATCTCGGCCCGCAGCCGCTCCTGCTCGGTCTCGAGCTCGATGCGGTCGAAGCGGGTGAGCCGGCGCAACGGGGTGTCCAGGATGTACGTGGCCTGGATGTCGGAGAGCGAGAACTCGCTCATCAGCGACGCCTTGGCCGACGCGGCGTCGTCGCTGCCGCGGATGATGGCCACCACCCGGTCGATGTCGATCAGGGCGACGAGCAGGCCGTCGACCAGGTGCAGGCGGTCCTGCCGCTTGGTCCGGCGGTACGTGGTGCGGCGGGTGACCACGTCGTACCGGTGCTGGACGAAGACCTCGAGCAGCGCTTTGAGCCCCAGGGTCCGCGGCTGGCCGTCGACCAGGACCAGGTTGTTGATGCCGAACGAGCTCTCCAGCGGGGTCAGCCGGTAGAGGTCGGCCAGCAGGGCCTGCGGGTTGACGCCGACCTTGCACTCGATGACCAGCCGGGTGCCGTGCTCGCGGTCGGTGAGGTCCTTGACGTCGGCGATGCCCTGCAGGCGGGCCGCCTGCCGCTGGCCGCGCCGCGGGCCGGAGACGATGAGCTTGCCCTTCACCTCGTCGGTGATGGCCTCGATGATCTTCTCGGTGCCCACGCCGTACGGCAGCTCGGTGACCGTGATGGCCTGGCGGCCGCGGCCGCCCTCGAGCGGGCCGGTCACCGCGCGGGCCCGCATGCGCACCACGCCACGGCCGGTCTCGTAGGCCCGGCGCACCTCGTCCAGGCCGAGAAGCTGACCACCGGTGGGCAGGTCGGGACCGGGCACGAAGCGCATCAGCTGGTCGAGGTCGGCCTCGGGGTGGGTGATCAGGTGGCGGGCGGCCGCCACGACCTCGCCCAGGTTGTGCGGGATCATGTTGGTGGCCATGCCCACCGCGATGCCCGACGTGCCGTTGACCAGCAGGTTCGGGAAGGCGGCGGGCAGCACCTTGGGCTCGACGTCGCTGCCGTCGTAGGTCGGCTTGAAGTCGACCGTGCCCTCGCCGATCTCCCCGACCAGCAGCATCGCCTCGCGCGACATCCGGGCCTCGGTGTACCGGGAGGCGGCCGGGCCGTCGTCGGGCGAGCCGAAGTTGCCGTGCCCGTCGATCAGCGGCGCGTTGAGCGAGAAGTCCTGCGCGAGGCGGACCAGGGCGTCGTAGATCGCCACGTCGCCGTGCGGGTGGTACTTACCCATCACGTCGCCGACGACGCGGGCCGATTTCACGTAGCCCCGGTCGGGGCGGTGGCCCTGCTCGGACATCGACCACAGGATTCGGCGGTGCACCGGCTTGAGGCCGTCGCGGGCGTCCGGGAGCGCCCGGGAGTGGATCACCGAGTACGCGTACTCCAGGTAGGAGTCCTCGACCTCGGTGGTGAGGGGGTTGTCGATGACGCGGGCGCCGGCCTGGTCGAAGGCGGACAGGTCGACGCGGTTGTCAGTGTTCTTACGGCGTGCCATGGGACAGCGACCTCTCAGGCGTCGATCGTCTCTTCGTCGATCCGGCCGCTGGCCTCGATCAACCAATTCTTCCGGGGCTCGACCCGCTCGCCCATCAGCAGCTCGAGCGTGGCCTCGGCCCGCTCGGCGTCGTCCAGCGTGATCCGCCGGACGGTGCGGGTGGCCGGGTTCATCGTGGTGTCCCAGAGCTCGTCGGCGTCCATCTCGCCGAGGCCCTTGAACCGGGGAACCGGCTTCTGGACCGCGCCGCCGCCGCGCTCGATGCGGGCGACCGTCGTCTCCATCTCCTGCTGGGTGTAGGTGAAGATGGTCTCGGAGTTGCGGCCCTTGGTGACGACCTTGTGCAGCGGGGGCATCGCGGCGTAGAGCCGGCCCTGCTCGATCACCGGGCGCATGTACTTCGCGAACAGGGTGATCAGCAGGGTGCGGATGTGCGAGCCGTCGACGTCGGCGTCCGCCATGATCATGACGCGGCCGTAGCGCATCGTGCCCAGCTCGAACGTGCGGCCCGAGCCGGCCCCGAGCACCTGCACGATGGCCGAGCACTCGGCGTTGTCGAGCACCTGCTGCAGCGACGCCTTCTGCACGTTCAGGATCTTGCCGCGGATCGGCAGCAGGGCCTGATATTCCGAGCTGCGGGCCATCCGGGCCGTGCCGAGCGCGCTGTCACCCTCGACGATGTAGAGCTCGCTGCGGGCGATGCCGGTGGCCCGGCAGTCGACCAGCTTGGGCGGCATCGACGCGCCCTCGAGGGCGGTCTTGCGGCGGGCCGCGTCCTTCTGCTGTTTCTGGGTCAGCCGGACCCGGGCCGCGTCGACCACCTTCTGCAGGACCGTACGGGCCTCGGCCTTGGTCTTGCGGTCGTCGATCCACCCCTTGAGGTGGGACTCGACCAGGCCCTGGAGCACGCGGGTGACGCCGGCCGTGGACAGCTCGTCCTTGGTCTGCGAGGTGAACTGCGGCTCGGGCACCCGGACGTGGATCACCGCCGTCATGCCCTCGAGGATGTCGTCGAGGACGGGCACCTCCTCCTTGGGCTTGAGCAGGCCGCGCGTGTTGCGGATGGCCTCGCCCAGGGCCCGGACGAGCGCCCGCTCGAAGCCCTTGCGGTGGGTGCCGCCGTGCATGTTGCGGATCGTGTTGGTGAAGCACTCGACCGTACGCTCGTAGCCCGTGCCCCAGCGGAACGCGATCTCGATCTCGGCCCGGCGCACGACGTTGGACTGCATCACGCCGTTGGCGTCGGCCGCGTTCTCCTTGTACGTGCCCTCGCCGTTGACCAGCAGGATGCCCGAGACCGGCTTGTCGCCCGAGTGGGTCAGGAACTCCACCATGTCGGTCAGCCCGCGCGGGAAGTGGAAGGTCTCGGTGGTCGGCTCCTCGGCCGTCTCGTCGCGCAGCGTGTACATCACGCCGGGGACGAGGAACGCCGTGTTGCGCAGCTTGGCCCGGACCACGTCGACGTCGAGCCGGGCCCCGGTCTCGAAGTAACGGGCGTCGTACCAATACCGGATGGTCGTGCCGCTGGGCTCGGCCCGCTTCATCCGGCGGACGATGCGCAGGCCGGACTCGGGGTGGAACTTGGCGTCGGGGCCCGGGCCGTCGAAGGCGCCGGGCACGCCGCGCTGGAACGAGATCTCGTGGACCTTGCCGTCCCGCTTGACCTGCACGTCGAAGCGCAGCGAGAGCGCGTTGACGGCGGAGGCGCCGACGCCGTGCAGACCGCCGGAGGTCTTGTAGCCGGACCCGCCGAACTTGCCGCCGGCGTGCAGCCGGGTCAGCACCAGCTCGACGCCGTTGAGCCCGGACTTGGCGTTGACGTCGGTCGGGATGCCCCGGCCGTCGTCCTCGACCTGGACCGAGCCGTCGGCGTAGAGCGTGACGGCCACCCTGGTGGCATGGCCGCCGACGCCCTCGTCGGTGCAGTTGTCGATGATCTCGTTGGCGAGGTGGTTGACACCCCGGCTGTCGGTGGAGCCGATGTACATGCCCGGTCGCTTCCGGACGGCGTCAAGCCCCTCCAGGTGCGTGAGGTCATCGGCCCCGTACAGAGTCTCCGCGGTCACGAGGTGGCACTCCCGATCGGCCTTGGTGGGTGGTCAGGTCGCGGCGAGCCTACCGGGAGCCTCCGACACTTCCCGCCAACCGAGCCGGTACCGGCCAACGAAGAACCGGACGATACCGGCAAAAGTAACGCCGGGTGACCTACGCCACGCAGAGAACCCTCTGGGGCTCGAGAGCCCGGAAGAGGTCCAGCGGGTACGGCTTGCCGGCCACCCGCACCGGCGGCAGCTCCTGATATGCGATGGACTCGTCAGTAACCGAACGGGTCGACGAGCAAACCACCACGGTGTCATGGGGCGCGTACGCCTGCAGCCGGGCCGCCGTGGCGACCACGTTGCCGCTGATCATCCCGTGCCCGAAGTCGCGGGTCGCCGCGACGTCCACGATGACGTCCCCGGTGGCGACGCCCACCCGGGTCCGTACAGCGAACCTGCCGGCCAGGAGCTGCCCCCTCAACGCCTCCTGGACCGACAGGCCCACCCGTACCGCCGAGGCGGCCGCCTCCGGGCCGAACCCGGTCGCGTCGGTGCCGAACACCGCCATGACCGCGTCACCCACGTATTTCTCCACCACTCCGCCGCCGGCGCGGACCACTTCGCTCACGGTTCCGAAGTAGTCGCGCTGCAACGCGCGGACCTCCGCGCAGTCCAGGTCGTCGATCAACGAGGTGAAGCCCACGATGTCGATGAAGAGGACGGTTACGGTCTGACGCCGCTCCTGCTCCGCCATAGCGATTGCGGTCATGTCTCACGCTCCCCCAATTCCGTGCTGTGCCCCGGGAGAACGGTGCCAGCCCGGGTCCACTCCCCGGATCTGCAGAACGACGTATCTCTGACACTTCAAGACCCCGTCACTTATGTGACGCAGAACAGACCGAACCGCCGACAACGTGCTAGGTCGGTTCGCACTAGGCTGCCCACCATGGCCAGCGAGGAGGACGGGCCGCTTGTCGGGCGTACCGGCACGCTGACCCAGATCCAGACCGATCTGCGCAACGCGGGCCCGGGCGGGACCTCCGCGGTGTTCCTCACCGGGGAGAGCGGCGTCGGCAAGAGCCGGCTGCTGCGCGAGACCGCCTCGGCGATGCGCGACGCGGGCTTCGCCGTGCTGTCCGGAACCTGTCTCGACATCGGCGACGCCTCCCCGCTGCACCCGGTTCTGCAGGCCCTGCGCCAGCTGGACCACAGTGTCCAGCCGACCGACGCCGGCGACCTGCTCGACCGGGTGTCCCAGGCGCTGCGCGAGGTGGCCGGCGGCCGGCGTCTGCTGCTCGTGCTCGACGATCTCCAGTGGGCCGACCGCAGCACCCGTCAGCTGCTGCTCTACCTGCTCGCGGGTCTGGGTGACGTGCCCCTGGCGGTCCTCGCCGCCGTGCGCGCCGAGGCGCTGCACGGCGCGCACCCCCTGCGCAAGGTCCTGGCCGAGTTGCGCCGGCTGCGGTCGGTACGGGTCGTCGACCTCGCCCCGCTCGACCGCGAGCAGACCGTCGAGCTGGTCACCGCGATCACCGGCGGCACGGTCGACCCGGAGGACGCGGAGCGGGTCTACAAGCGTTCCGGCGGCAACCCGTTCGTGGCCGAGGAACTGGCCCGTGACCTGCGCGACGGCCGGGTCGAGCTCTCCGACACGCTGCGCGAGATCTTCCTGTCCCGGGTCGACGAGCTTCCCCCGGAGGCGTACTCGGTGGTCCGCGCCATCGCGGCCGGCGTCGAGCCGGTCGACCACGCGGTGCTGGCCCGGATCGTCCCCCTGGCCGAGGATCAACTGATCGAGGCCGTACGCGCCGCGGTGGCTCACCGCTTCGTGATCAGCGAGCCCGCCGGCTACCGGCTGCGGCACCGCCTGGTCTCCGAGATCCTGGCCGACGAGGTGCTCCCGGCCGAGGCCACGGCCCTGCACCGCCGGTACGCGGAGGCCCTGGAGTCGGGCGAGACCGAGCCCGACCACCCCCGCCTGGCCCACCACTGGCAGCGCGCCGGCGAGCCGGCCCGGGCCCTGCCCTCGGTGGTGGCCGCGGCCCGCGACGCCGAGGCTCTCTACGGCTACACCGAGGCCCACCGCTACTGGACGACCGCGCTCGACCTGACCACCGGCGACGCTCCCGAGCGGACGGAGCTGCTGGCCCACGCGGCCGAGTCGGCCCACCGCTGCGGCGAGCACCAGCTGGCCCTGGCCCGCCTCGACGACCTGGCCGCCCGGCCCGACGCGCCGAGCGTCTGCGACCTGCATCTTCGCCGCGCCCGCTACCTGACCGCGGCCGGCCGCACGGCCACCGCCGAGGCCGAGTACGTGCACGTGCTTGAGGCGCCCGACTGCAGCCCGGCCCAGCGCGCGTCGGCCGCCGCCGAGCTGGCCGAGCTCCTGCTGCACCTGGGCCGCTACGCCGACGCCAACGAGCGCGCCCGCGAGGCCCTGGAGATGGGCGGGGCCACCAGCGCCGACCTGGTCCGGGCCAGCGCCGCCCTGGGCTTCAGCGCCGCCTTCCGCGAGGACCCCGACGCGGGCCTGGCCGTGCTGCGCCAGGCGGTCGAGATCGCCGAGCGCAGCGGCCACCCGGACGAGATCGGCGTGGCCTACCTGCACCTGGCCGAGCTGCTGGCCGGCCCGCTGAACAGCATCGAGGAGGGCGTCCTGGTCGCCCGGCGCGGCGCCGAGAAGGCCAGCCGGACGTACGCGTCGCGGCTGCTCGCGATCGCCGCCAACGGCCTGTTCCGGGTCGGTCAGTGGGCCGAGGCCGACGCCGTGCTCGACACGGCCATGCGCCACCGCCCGTCCGGGGCCGAGGCGGTCGAGCTGCTGCTCTCACGCTGCCGGCTCTGGGTCGGTTTCGGCGACGCCGAGGCGGCCCATCGCGACCTCGACGCGGTGGCCACCCTGCTGGCCGGCGGCGGCGCCCGGCACGTGCTGCCGATGCTCACGCTGCGCGCCGGCAACGCGATGTGGCTGGCCCGCTGGCCCGAGGCCCGCGCCGCCGTGCAGCGCGGCCTGCTCGAGACCCGCTCCGACGACCTGGTGCTGATCGGCATCCTGGCCTGGCACGGCCTGCGGGCCGAGGCCGAGGCGCACGCGGCCGGCGCCGAGGTCGACCCGCTGGCCCTGCGCCGGCTCAAGTCCGCCGTGAACCGCATGGCGGCCGGCGTCGGCAACGCGGCGGTGCAGGTCCGGGCCGTGATCGACGCCTACGTGGACCTGTGCAACGCCGAGATCAGCCGGGTCGAGGGCCGGCCCGACCCGGCGCCCTGGGCCCGCGCGGCCGGCGCCTGGGACAAGCGCCAGCAGCCCTACCCGGCGGCGTACGCGCGGCTGCGCCAGGCCGAGGCGATCCTGCAGCGCAAGGTCCGCAAGGCCACGGCGGTCGCCCCGCTGCGCGAGGCCTACGCGACGGCGATCGCGATGGGCGCGCGCCCGTTCGCGGCCGAGATCGTGTCGGTGGCCCACCGTTTCCGGGTGGCCCTGGCCGACGACACCGACACCGTGCCGATGCCGGCTCCGGAGCCCGATGAGGGCGATGAGCTGGGCGCTCTCACCCAGCGCGAGCGTGAGGTGCTGGCCGCGCTGGCCGAGGGCCTGACCAACCGCGAGATCGGCGAGCGGCTGTTCATCAGCGAGCGCACCGTCGGCGTGCATGTCGGGCACATCTTCGACAAGCTGCAGGTGCGTACGCGCGTACAGGCCAGCCGGGTCTATCTCACCGCGGCGTGACCATTTCGTTATCTGGCTCGTTCGAATACGTAGTTCTACCGATCCCTACGTAGGTAGCCGGTGCGAGGCTGTCCGCACGGGGGAGCACCATCCCGGCGGCCACCGCCGCCGGGATGGTGCTGGGGGCCCTCCGCCGAGATCGCCGTGGAGGAAACCGATGACACAGTCGGTCTGGGGACCCGTGCAGCGGGAGATGACTGATCTCCTGCAGGGCTACCCCGACGACGTGCCCGCCGTTGTCGACCAGCTGACGAAGCTGCAGGACATCTTGTTGCGGGTGCCGCCGCTGCTGGTGGAGAACCCGCTCGGCGACTTCAACAAGCTCTATCTGACGATCACCCAGGGCGTGCTCGAGAAGCTCTACGACGGCGAGTTCAAGGACCCCGCGTTCCTGTCCCGGCTCGACGTGGAGTTCGCGGCGCGCTATTTCGACGCGCTGCGCGCCTGGGCCGGTACGGATGCGAGCCCACGCTGCCCGCAGGTGTGGGGCAGCCTGTTCGCCCGCATCCCCGGCCCCGACTGCCGGCCGTTGCCGTCGGCCTGCGCCGGGGTGAACGCGCACATCAACTACGACCTGCCGTTCGCGCTGGTGACCACGTTCGACCACCTCGGCACCGAGCCGGTCGACGAGAGCGACCAGCACCACGACTACCTCGTCATCAACGAGATCTTCGCCGACTCGATCCCCGGCCTGCGCCGCGGCTACCTCGAGAAATGGCAGCTCCTGATCGACATGATGAACGGCTGCCTGGACGACTGGTGGCAGGGCGAGGCCGTCGAGTACACCCGCAACGTGGCCTGGCGCAACGCGCAGAAACTGTGGACCCTCCGCCACGACATGAGCGCCCTCGACAAGGAACGCGCCGGCCTCGACCGCGTCGCCACCGACCTCAACCGGCTGCTGCTCTCGCCGCTGGGCTCTTTCCTGCAATAACCCTTCTTGCTGTACGCGGTCAGGCCGGCGACCGCATGAGCGGCGAGATCATGGCCACCAGAGCGTCATGATGACTCCCGGCGCTGAGCAACGCTGTTCCGTCCCCGGTGAGCAGAGGGCCGCCATGGAGATCAGTCGCTCGGCCGCCGGCTTCCTCGAGAATGATCGGAAGCGGCGCCAGGTCTTCATAACCCATCTCCGTACCGGCGATCACCACAGCGTCGACCAGCCCGGTCAGCAAGCCGCCGATCCCACCGAGATGCCCGGTGATGCGGGTATTGCGGTGCAGCGAGCTCAGCAACTCCGCCGGCCACCCCGCCGGGTTCACCAGTTCCACCCGGGCGGAGGCGAGATCTGGGGCGTGCCTCAGGACCGGCTCCGTGTCCTTGCCATCCGTACGGATGCGGCAGCCGAGCCCTCGGCCCGCGTAGATCAGCTGCCGCGCCACCGGCTGGTTGACCACGGCCAACGCCGGGCCGCACTCGTCCTCGAGGGCGAGGTTGGTGCCGAAGATGGGGATGCGGTAGGTGAAGTAACGGGTCCCGTCGATGGGATCGATGATCCACCGGCGGCCCGAGGTGCCGGCGGTGGCGCCGAACTCCTCGCCGTACAAGCCGTCCGCGGGGAACTGGTCGGCCAGCTCGCTTCTGATCAACGTCTCCACGGCCAGGTCGGCGTCGGTCACCTCCGTCCCGTCCGCTTTTACGGCTGTCGAGAAGTCGGCCGCGAAGAACCGCTCCGCGGCCAGACTGCCCGCCCGCTGGGACAGGGCGATCGCGAATTCCATCAATCGCCGATCGACGGGAGGCGCTTCCATCGATGCAGAGTAGACCGCCAGGTCTCGGGAAAACGCTCTCCGAGAACGGGGACGGCGATGGGCCACGCGGCCCGGAACAAGCCGAAACTATTGACATGCGTGAAACCTCGGGGCAAGACTGCGGACACTGTTGGAGAGCGCTTTCCCATCCCCAGGAGTCCCCTTGCGCACTCACAAAATCGTCCCCCTAGTTGTCCTTGCCCTGGTCACGGCCTTCCTCACCGTGACCCAGGGCCCCGCCCACGCGGCCGACGCGCTTCTCTCGCAAGGCCGCCCGACCACCGCCTCCTCCCAGGAGTCCGGTGACACCGCCGCCGCCAACGCGACCGACGGCAACGCCGGCACCCGCTGGTCGAGCCAGTTCGCCGATCCGCAGTGGCTGCGGGTCGACCTCGGCGCCACCGCCACGATCACGTCGGTGACGCTCCAGTGGGAGGCCGCCTACGGCAAGGCGTACGAGATCCAGACCTCGGCCGACGGCGCCACCTGGACCAAGATCTACGGAACGACACAGGGCGCCGGCGGCACCGAGACCCTCACCGTCAGTGGCACCGGCCGCTATGTGCGCCTCTACGGCACCGCTCGTAACGGCGGCTACGGCTACTCGCTGTGGGAGTTCAAGGTCTACGGCTCGACCGGCACCACCCCGCCGCCGGCCGACGACTTCACCACCGTCTGGCAGGACACGTTCGACGGCACCGCGCTGAACACCGGCAACTGGCTCGCGCGGACCGGCACCTCGTACCCCGGCGGCGCCGCGAACTGGGGCACCGGCTCGGTCGAGACGGCCGCCACCTCGAACGTCACGCTCGACGGGTCGGGCAAGCTCAACATCCGCGCGGTCCGCGACGGCGCCGGCAACTGGACCTCCGGCCGCATCGAGACGCAGCGCACCGACTTCGAGCCGCTGGCCGGGCAGCTCACCCGCTTCTCCGCGGTGATCAAGCAGCCCGACGTGGCCAACGCGCTCGGTTACTGGCCGGGCTTCCGGGCCACCGGCGCGGCGTACCGCGGCAACTACAACAACTGGCCCGGCATCGGCGAGACCGACATCATGACCGACGTCAACGGGCGCAACCAGCTCGCGCAGACGCTGCACTGCGGCACCGCGCCCGACGGGCCCTGCGCCGAGTACAACGGCCGCTCGTCCGGGCTCGCGTCGTGCACCGGCTGCCAGAGCGGCTACCACGAGTACTCCCAGGTCATCGACCGTACCAAGACCGACGAGGAGATCCGCTTCTACCTAGACGGCCGGCAGACCTGGGTGGTCCGCGAGTCGCAGGTCGGCGTGACCGCGTGGAACGCCGCCGTGCACCACGGCTTCTTCCTGCGCCTCGACCTGGCCATCGGCGGCTCGCTGCCCAACGCGATCGCCGGCCGCACCACCCCCACGGCCGACACCACCTCGGGCGGCGTCCTCAGCGTCGACTCGATCACCGTCGCCCGCGCCACCGGCACCACCCCCACCCCGATGACCGACCCGGCGCCGCCCACCGGCCCCAGCGTCGTCAAGGTCACCGGCACCCAGGGCAACTGGCGCCTGCAGGTCAACGGGGCCAACTACCAGGTCAAGGGCCTGACGTACGGGCCGCCGCAGGCCGCCGCCGACGGGTACATGCGCGACCTCAAGAACATGGGCGTCAATACGATTCGGACCTGGGGAGTGGACGACGCCAATACCCCGACGCTGCTCGACCGGGCGTCCCGGCAGGGCATCAAGGTGATCGTCGGCCACTGGCTCAACCAGGGCGCCGACTACGTGAACGACACCGCCTACATGAACTCGGTCAAGGCGGAGATCGTGGCCCGGGTCAACACCCTGAAGAACAACCCCGGGGTGCTGATGTGGGACGTCGGCAATGAAGTCATCCTCACGATGCAGGATCATGGCCTGTCCGCGGCCGAGGTCGAGGCCCGCCGGGTCGGCTACGCGAAATTCGTCAGCCAGGTCGCCCAGGCCATTCACGCGGCCGACCCGAACCACCCCGTGACGTCGACCGACGCCTATACCGGGGCGTGGCCGTACTACAAGCAGTACGCGCCCGACCTGGACCTGCTGGCCGTCAACTCGTACGGCGCGATCGGCAACGTCTACAACGACTGGGTGGCCGGCGGTTACACCAAGCCGTACATCGTCACCGAAGCCGGCCCGGCCGGCGAGTGGGAAGTGCCGAACGACGTCAACGGCGTCCCGACCGAGCCCACCGACCTGCAGAAACGTGACGGCTACACGAACAGCTGGAACGCTGTCAACGCCCACCCGACCGTCGCCTTGGGCGCCACCGAATTCCACTACGGCCTCGAGAACGACTTCGGCGGCATCTGGCTCAACACGTTCACCGGCGGCTGGCGGCGCCACGGCTATTACTCGCTGATGCGTGCCTACACGGGTCAGCAGCCGGCCAACACGCCGCCGGAAATCACGGCGATGAGCGTGCCCACCTCGGTCCCCGCCGGTGGCAACCTCACCGTTTCCGTCACCGCCACCGACCCGCAGGCCGACCTGATCCGCTACAACCTCATGTATTCCGACAAGCACATCACCGGCAACACCGGCCTGACCAACGTGACGTTCACGGACAACGGCAACGGCAGTTTCACCGCCAAGGCGCCCGACAAACTCGGCGTCTGGAAGGTCTACGTGTACGCGTTCGACGGCCACGGCAACGTCGGCATCGAACAGAAATCCGTCCGCGTCACCCCGCCCGTCATTTCCGGCACCAATCTCGCTCGCGGCAAGACCGTGACGGCGTCCAGCTATCAGCCCACCGGAACGAACGGCCCGCAGCTGCCCGCGTACGCCGTCGACGGCGACTATGGCACCCGCTGGGCCAGCGAATGGGTCGACTCGGCCTGGCTCCAGGTCGACCTCGGCTCGGTCCAGTCCATCCGCCACCTCCAGCTCGCCTGGGAGGCCGCCTACGCGACCGGCTACCGCGTGGAGACCTCCACCAACGGCACGAGCTGGACCCAGGCGTACGCCACGTCGTCCGGCGACGGCGGCTTCGACGACCTGGACGTGACCGCCTCCGGCCGCTACGTCCGCGTCACCGGGACCGCCCGCGCCACCGGCTACGGCTACTCCCTGTGGGAGCTGGGCGTCTACTGATCGCCCTCCGCTGGGCTGAGATGCGGGGTCGCCCTATGGTGGCCCCGCATCCGTGCGCCTACCGTCTTCGGTGAGGAGGTACTTCACCATGGACAGAGTCGTTCATTTCGAGGTCCCGTTCGGCGACGGCGACCGCGCCCGCTCCTTCTACCAGGAGGCCTTCGGCTGGCAGCTGGGCTCCATACCCGGCCTGGACTACACCATCGCCACCACCGCCCCCACCGACGACAACGGCCGCCCCTCCGAGCCCGGCGCCATCAACGGCGGCATGTTCGCCCGGGAGGCTCCCTTCCAGGGCCCCGTCCTGGTCCTGGGCGTCGACAACATCGACGAGTCACTGGCCAAAATCGAAAAATCCGGCGGCAAGACCGCCATCCCCCGCCAGCCCGTAGGCGACATGGGCTACTGCGCCTACTTCCACGACACCGAAGGCAACCTCCTGGGCCTCTGGGAAAACGCCTGACCCTCAGGCCGATGGCGGGCCGCGTCATCGCCGGCCCGTCATTGCCCGGACCTTGCCCCGACCGGAGGCGCGTGATGCATCGGTGACGGAACGCTTCGACGGCGCGAAGTTCAGAACCATCTCCTGGCCGGTCGTCGCGGCCGGGTTGGCGGTGATCGCGGGTGGCACCGCCGCACTGGCCGCCTGGCTGCTCGGCATGGCCGGACCCGATCCGGGCCGGCGGCTCGACGCCATCAAGACCGCGTTCACGGTCGGACTGGCCGCCGGCGGGACGCTGGCCCTTTTGCTGGCCACCCGGCGCCAGTGGCTGCAGGAGCGCGAGCGCCTGCACGCCGAGCACGTCGCCGCGGACACCGCCGAGCGCGCGGAGCGGGTGGCCGCCGCGGCCGAACGCGACGCCGTCGAACGGCGGATGACCGAGCTCTACGTGAAGGCGGCCGAGCAACTCGGCTCGGCCAAGGCCGCGGTGCGGCTGGCCGGCCTGTACGCCCTCGAGCGCCTCGGCCAGGACAACCCGGGCCAGCGGCAGGTGGTCATGAAGGTGATCACCTCCTACCTCCGCATGCCGTTCACCCGGCCGTCCGCGGACGCGACCGACGACTTCGAGAACCGGCAGGAACTGGAGGTCCGAACGGCCGCGCAGCAGATCATCGCCGCGCATTTGTCCGATCGCGACGAGACGGCCCGGTGGACGGAGATCGACTTCATCGACCTGACGGGAGCCCGGCTGGCCGGCTTCTCGCTGCAGCATTGCTCGGTGGCGTCGCTCCAGTTGAACGAGGCGGTTTTCGAGGGCGAGACGCTGTTCCGGGCTTTCCAGTGCGGCGGGTTGTTCGCCGCCAACACCATCTTCGAGGGTTTCGCCGACTTCCGTGGCGCCGTGTTCGAGGGGGACGCCTGGCTCTCCTGGGCGAGCTTCAACGGTGGGATCATGCTCAACGCGGACGAGTTCTACCCGGGCGCCCACTTCAAGCGGTACGCCAGCTTCCAGCACTCCACCTTCGGGCGTCATACGCGCTTCGCCGGGGTCACGTTCTCGGGCGGCGTGAACTTCACGAGGGCGGAGTTCGCGGAGGGCGGCAAGACGGCGGGGCTGGGTGAGGTGAGGATCGAGGATCCCCAGGCCCGGTCGCCCGAGGTCGGCCACGCGCCGAGCAGCTGGCCGGAAGGGTGGGTCGTCGTGGTGGAGGACGGTGGGGCGGCGCGGCTGCGGGCGCGCCGGCGGGTGGTGAAGAAGGCGCCGGCGTCGTGAGCGGGCCGGGCCTCGGCTAATAGCGTTCTGTCTCGTTACGTGAGCGTTGTCATCCGCCAATATCGAATTGTTGACACCGGTGGCCCATAAACGACAGACTCCCAAACGTGAATGCGATTCCCCGTCTACTGCTGGTGGCCGCTCTCGCTGTGGGCGGCTGCTCCGCTACCGGGGATGCGGCCGAGACGCCGGCGCCGGCCACCTCGGCCGCGGCGGGGTTCGGTGGGACCGATCTGGCCTGGATCGAGATCAACATTGCGATGGACGAGCAGCTGCTCCCACTGCTGGAGCTGCCGCCCCACCGCACCACCAACCCCGACACCCTCGCGCTGACCACGCAGGTCAAGGCGTTCACGCAGGCCGAGCTGGGCACGCTGCGGCAGCTGCACACGCAAGCCGGGCTGCCCGACGAGAACCCGCACGAGGGCATGCCGATGCCGGGCATGGTGACGCCGGAGCAGGTGACCGAGGCGTCGAAGCTGGCCGGGCCGGCCTTCGACCAGACGGTCACCAAGCGGATCAAGGGGCATCTGGAGCAAGGTCAGAGCCTGGCCCGCAGCGAGGAGAAATCCGGTGTCGAAGGCCAGACCCGGCAATTGGCGCTGCAAATATTGCGGACCAGGGAAGTCGCACTGTCCACAATAAAAACCACGGAATGAGACGGGCGCCGAATTCCTGTTATCCGGCGCCCGCCTGTCCGTCCGTACGTCAGGGAAGTTGGTAGTTCTCGTTCAGGGCGGCGCCCCGGTCGGGCTTGTAGAGGTCGAACCCGCGCGGGTCGCACTGCAGGCCGCCGTTGATGCAGTGGGTGGTGAGGGCGGCCAGCGTGGGGGCGTCCCAGGCGTTGAAGACGTCGTAGTGGAACGAGTAGCCGCGGCCGCTGGAGAAGCGGACGTTGCTCATGTTGCCGCTGACCGGCCAGGCCATCTTGAACTCGATCATCGGGACGGCCACCGGGTGGTCGTCGGGGCAGATCCCGAGGACCGGGTACGCCATGTGGCTCTTGTGGTCCGGCGTGTCCAGGTGCAGGCCGTCCCAGCAGCTCGGGGCCTGCATGCGGGCGTTGAGCTGGGTGCCCGCGGGGCAGTTGGCGGGGATGTCCCAGTTGAACGAGCTGTCGCCGCACTCGAAGCCCTCGACGGCGCCCGGGCTGTTGCGGAAGTCCTCGAGGGTCGCCTGCGGGCTGCCGACGACGTAGCGCAGACCGGCCGGGAACGGGCGCACGCTGCGGTAGTCGATCACACCGGACTTGTAGTAGATGACCTGCCGGCCGATCGGCTGCACCGCGGTGTCGCCGTTCAGCAGGGTCGGCATCCAGTAGCCGGTCTTGTCACCGGGCGTGATGCACGACGTGCCACCCGCCTTGAGGGAGTTGAGCGTCGTACCCGCGTACGTAGTGGTGTTGCCCATGAACGTGTGTGAGTGCGAGGCGCCCGGCAGCCCGGGGAAGACGATCGGGTCGTCGTTGAGGTTGGAGCGGCTGACCGAGCAGTTGGCCTGGAACTCGTGGTGCGTGGTGGGCGGGTTCGTGTCCGGCGGGACGGCCCGCGACGGGACGACTCCGGTCACGGGCGGGTCGGCCATGACGTAGCCGGCGCCACCGGTCGGGGGCGGGGTGGTGTACGAGCCGTAGACCTGGAACTCGTACAGGGAGTAGCCGTAGCCGGTGCCCCGTTGCGTGCCGTACACGCGGACGTAGCGACCCTGGCCGGTCACCGGGAGCGTCTGGGTGCCGCCGGTGGCGTTGGTGGTGCTGTAGACGGTGGTCCAGGCGTTGCCGTCGGCCGAGGTCTGGAGCTGGAAAGCCTTGGCGTACGCGGCCTCCCAGACGATCTTGACGCTGGTAACGGTGGCCGTGGAGCCGAGGTCGACGCGCAACCACTGCGGGTCGGACCAGGCGCTGCCCCAGCGGGTGGCCGGGTTGCCGTCGACCGCGGCGGCGGCCGGGGCGCCACCGTTCTCGGTCGAGGAGGCGAGGGTGGGGCGATTCTGGGAGAGCAGGGTGTCGGCAGCCTCGGCTCGCGGAACGGCCGTGAGCACTAAGGCGGCGGTCAGCAGGGCGATGGGGATGACTCTGTGCGGGGTCACAGACTTCTCCTTTCTTGGAGAGCGCTTTCCGAGTCTGCGCTCCGAGAGCATGACCGTCAATGTCGTCCCGGTTCCGGAACCTCGATCTTCGCCGTCCGAGGAGAGCGCTCTCCGTGTGCTATAAAGACGGTCATGCGCACTGGACGGGCCCCGACCCTCGAGGACGTGGCCCGGGTCGCGGGGGTCTCGCGGGCGACCGTGTCCCGCGTGATCAACGGGATTCGCAACGTCGATCCGCAGCTGCACGAGGTCGTGTGGGACGCGGTCGGCCAGACCGGCTACGTGCCGAACAGGCTGGCCCGCTCGCTGGTGACCCGCCGCACGGGCACGGTGGCGCTGGTCGTCTCCGACTCCGAGGTGCACGACGACGACCCGTTCATGAGCCGGTTCTTCGCCGATCCGTACTTCGGCCGGGTGGTCGGTGGGCTGATGAGCGTGCTGCGGCGCGAAGGCGTACAGCTGGCCCTGCAGATCGTCGGAACCGACGAGGGCAAGAAACGCCTCGTGGGTGACCTGCGCAGCGGCCAGGCCGACGGGGCGATCGTGCTGTCGCTGCCCGCGGTCGACCCACTCCCCCGCATGCTGGCCGAGGGCGACGTCGCGGCCGTCATGATCGGCCGCCCGGCCGAGTCCGTCCCGATCGACTACGTCGACCTGGCCAACGACACCGGCGCCGCGATGGCGGCCGACCACCTCCTGGCCCGCGGCTGCCGCCGCGTCGGCATGATCTCCGGCCCGGCCGACGTGCCGGCCAGCAGCGACCGCATCTCCGGCTTCCGGCGGGCCATGGCCCGCCACGGCCACGGCTGGGTGCCCACCGCCTCGGGCAACTTCACCCAGGACAGCGGCGAGACAGCCATGCGTACGCTCCTGGCGGAAAGCCCGAACCTCGACGGAGTCTTCGTCGCCAACGACCTGATGGCCCTGGGCGCCCTGCTGGCCCTGCGCGAGGCCGCCCGCACGGTCCCCGCCGACGTCGCCGTGGTCGGCTTCGACGACAGCAGCGCCGCCACCGCCGCCTCCCCGCCCCTGACCACCATCCGCCACCCCTTGGAAGACATGGCCGCCGAAGCCGCCCGCCTCCTCCTGGCCCGCATCGAGGAGCCGGCCCGCCGAGTGGCCTCAGTGATCTACGAACCCTCCCTGGTCCAGCGAGCGTCGGCTTAGCAGCTTCAAGCCACCCCGACCGCGGGATCGAATCGGCCCACCTCCCCTTCGCCGGCCCTGCTCCCAGCGTGCACAACTCGACCCGCCGCCTTCACCCGTCCCCTCGCCCACGCGCAGAGCTCGGCCCCCCGCGGTGGGCAAATCGGTGGACTGAGGCGGGCGGTTTGGCCAAGGTCCTTCGCATGAGTCGTTTTGTCATGTCGGCCGAGGACGCGGTGGGGCTGCTCGACAGCCTGGCGGCCGCCGAGGTGGGGTTCTGTCTCTCGGGTGGGTGGGCGGTGGACGCCCTGCTCGGCGAGCAGACCCGGGAGCACTCGGATCTGGACCTGTTCCTGCCCGCCGGGGACCTGGCCAAGCTGGTCACCGCGCTCGGCGGGCACGGGATCGATCGCCTGGCGCCCCGCCCGGACACGCGCCCGTGGAACTTCGTCCTGCACGACGGCGTCCGCCTGCAGGTCGACCTGCACCTCTACGAGCAGCGCCCGGACGGTGCCCTCCACTACGGGCCCGCGGTCGAGGACTTCTCGTTCCCGGCCGAGGCGCTTTCCGGCGAGGGAGTGATCGCCGGCCGGAAGGTCCCGTGCGAGGCGCCGTCATGGTCCGTCCGCTGGCACACGGGCTATCCACCCCGCCCGGCCGACCACCACGACGTACCACTGCTGTGCGAACGCTTCGGCCTCGAGTTGCCGGAAGCCTTCCGCTGACCCGCCGCCGTGCCTGGCGGGGTCAGGGGCTGGCGGCCAGGAAGAGGAAGCCGGCCAGCAGGGCCAGGTGGACGCCGCCCTGGAGGACGTTGGCCCGGCCGGGGACGATCGTGAGCGTGCCGACGACGACGGTCAGGGCGAGCAGCACCATCTGGGTGCCGCCGAGGCCGAGCAGCAGTGGGCCGGGTAGCCAGATCATGGCCAGGGCGATCGCCGGAATGGTCAGGCCGATGCTCGCCATGGCGGAGCCGATGGCCAGGTTGAGGCTGGTCTGGATGCGGTCGCGGGCGGCGGCCCGGACGGCCGCGATCGTCTCGGGAAGCAGGACCAGCAGGGCGATCACGACGCCGACGACGCCGTTGGGCAGGCCGACCCGCTGCACGGCCGACTCGATGGACGGTGACACGCCCTTGGCCAGGCCGACGACCGCGACCAGGGCCACCAGCAGCATGCCGAGACTGGTCAGCGTGGCCCGCGTGGTCGGCAGGTCCACGTGCTCCTCCGTGTCGATCACCCGGCCCGAGGTGGTGATCGGGAGGAAGTAGTCGCGGTGGCGCCGCGTCTGCACGGCGACGAACAGCCCGTAGAGGGCGATCGAGGCGACCGCGGCGAAGGCGAGCTGGGCCGGCGAGAACTGCGGGCCGGGCCGGCTCGTGGTGAAGCTCGGCAGGACCAGGCTGAGCGTGGCGATCGTGGCCACGGTGGCGAAGGCGCCGCCGGTGCCCTCGGCGTTGAACACGGCGACGTGCCGGCGGAGCGCGCCGACGAGCAGGGAGATGCCGAGCAGGCCGTTGCAGGTGATCATCACCGCGGCGAAGACCGTGTCGCGGGCGAGCGACTGCGCCTTCTCGCCGCCGCTGATCATCAGCGTGACGATCAGGGCCACCTCGATGACGGTGACCGCGACGGCGAGGACGAGCGACCCGAAGGGCTCACCCACCTTGTGGGCGACGACCTCGGCGTGGTGGACGGCCGCGAGGACGGCGGCCCCGAGCAGCAGGGCCACGATGACGACCACGGGCGGCGGCAGCTCCCGCCCCCAGGTGAGCACGAGGGCGGCGATCGCCACGATCGGGGCGGCGAGGGTCCAGTGAGCTAGATAGCTACGAATCTTGGCCTCCACCCGGCAACTCTGCCAGACGGGACGCAGGATGAGGGCATGGCTTACGTGAATCCGTCCGGCGAGTTCAACCGTGACCAGCGGTACATCCCGACCAGGATCACCGAGGACGGCCGCGACGGCTACCCGGTCGAGCCCGGCCGTTACCGCCTGATCGTCAGCCGCGCCTGCCCGTGGGCGAACCGGGCCATCATCGTGCGGCGGCTGCTCGGCCTGGAGGACGTGCTCTCGATGGGCATCGCCGGCCCGACCCACGACGAGCGCAGTTGGACGTTCGACCTGGACCCGGGCGGGCGGGACCCGGTGCTGGGCATCGAGCGCCTCCAGGAGGCGTACTTCGCCCGTTACCCCGGTTACGCGAAGGGCATCACCGTTCCGGCGATCGTGGACGTGCCCACCGGGCAGGTCGTCACCAACGACTTCGCACAGATCACCATCGACCTCTCGCTGGAGTGGACGAAGTATCACCGCACGGGCGCGCCCCAGCTCTACCCGCCGCACCTGCGAGAGGACATCGACAAGATCAACCGGCTCGTCTTCGCCGACGTGAACAACGGCGTCTACCGGGCCGGGTTCGCCGGCACGCAGGAGGCTTACGAGAAGGCCTACGCCCGGCTCTTCTCCCGGCTGGACAAGCTGTCGGAGCTGCTCGCCGGGCAGCGTTATCTCGTGGGCGACACGATCACCGAGGCGGACGTGCGGCTCTTCACGACGCTGGCCCGCTTCGACGCCGCCTACCACGGCCATTTCAAGTGCAACCGGAGCAAGCTGACCGAGATGCCGGTGCTCTGGGCTTACGCCCGGGATCTCTTCCAGACGCCCGGCTTCGGCGACACGACCGACTTCATCGACATCAAGAAGCACTACTACGTGGTCCACAAGGACATCAACCCCACAGGAATCGTTCCGGCCGGGCCGGATCTCACCGGCTGGCTGACCGAGCACGGCCGTGAGAAGCTGGGCGGCCGCCCGTTCGGCGACGGCACGCCGCCGCCCCCGCCGAAGCCCGGCGAGGTCGTCCCCCCGGGACACGGCCCCGAGGCCGGCGGGCTGACCGCCGCGGCTGTCGATTGAGCGAGCACGGCCGCCCGCCGGGCGACGGGCGACCGCTGGTTGGGGTGCCGACCGGGCAGCTGCCGACCGGGTAGCCACCGAACAGGCTGCTCCCCGGTGGCAGCCGCCCGGTCGGGCGTCGGAGGGTGCGGTGATCGCGGCGGACGAGGGTGTGGGCGGGGGTCAGGAGCGGCCTCGGCCGCGGCCCCTGGGGTTACGGGCGCCGGCTTGCCCGCTGTCGCCAACGGGACCCAACCAGCGCAGGTCAGCGGTCGTGCGGGTGGCGCCCGACGCGCGCAGCGCCTCCCGCAGCAGGTCATCGAGCTGCTGGAGCTTCTCCGAGGGCAGGTCGGCGAGCATGCGCTGCTGCTCGGCCACACCGGCCCCGACGGCCTGCTCGATCACCCCGAAGCCTGCCTCGGTGAGACGGACCAGAACGCTGCGGCGGTCGGTCGGTGACGGTCGCCGCTCCACCAGGCCGGCTCGTTCCAGCCGGTCGAGCCGAGCCGTCATGCCGCCGGTGCTCAGCATCATCGACGTGGCCAGCTCGCCCGGCGAGAGCTGGAAGGGCTCGCCGGCGCGGCGCAGCGCGGCCAGCACGTCGAACTCCGGGCGGCCTATCCCGAAGGCGGCATAGGCCCGCTCCAGGCGGTCGCCGGCGATGCGCGAGAGGCTGGCGATCCGGTCGAAGACCGCCATCGCCGTCGTGTCGAGATCGGGTCGAACGTGCGCCCACTGATCGACGACGTGGTCGACGCCGTCACGAGCGCCGTGGAAGCCCTCGGCGTCACGGCGCGAGAGCGGCTTGGGCTCGCGAGTGAGGTCATGGCCCGCCCGGTCGTCCGCCTGGTGTTCATCCGTCTGCACCTCACCATTGTCTCGATGTCGAGCTTCTTGACTACGAGAGGCTAGCGGGCTTTTATCTCGATGTCGAGATACTTTCCGTCGAGGGAGTCGCCGGCGGCTCAGCGCATGTCGGCGTTCTCGACGATGTGGTTCGGGAAGCCGACCCGGGCCGCTCTGAGCATCGCCTGCCCGACCCGGTCGGTCGTCGTGACGTACCGCGGAGCCACCCGCACCAGGAACGGCAGCAGCGGCGCGGTCAGCGTGTAGATCGCGTTGTAGACGCGGGTCTTCGACCGGACGCCGCGGGTCGGCTGGATGGCGCCGGGCCGGAAGGCGTAGCCGTTGGGAAGCAGGTCGATGATCTCCCGCTCGGTCCGCCCCTTGACCCGCTGCCACATCTGCCGGCCGTCGGGATTGGTGCCCGCCCCCGACACGTACACAAAGGTCGCCGAGGGGTTGATCTCGGCCAGGGTCCGCGCCGCGGCCATCGGGAAGTCGTAGGAGATCCGGGCGTAGGCGGCCTCGTCCAGGCCCACCGACGACACCCCGAGGCAGTAGAAACAGGCGTCGAAGCCACGCAACTCGTCGCGGATGGGCGCGAGGTCGGTGAAATCCGCCAGCTCGATCTCGCGCAAGCGCGGATGGGAGACCCCCGTGGGGGTACGGATGACAGCCAGCACCTGCTCGACGTCGGGCGCGAGCAGGCTCTCCCGCAGGACGCCCTGGCCGACCATGCCGGACGCCCCGAAAACAACGACCTTCATCGTCTCTCCCTCTCGATCGTCCTGATCATGGCACTCACCGGCGCGGCCCGGAGCCGGGAAAAGTGTCGTACCGGCGGCCTAGGGTTTTCCCGTGCCCGTTGAACGATGGTCCACCGCCCAGGTCGAGACGCTCGCGCCCGACGCCGCCTCGATCAAGGCCGGCCGAGGCCTGTCCGCGCCCTTGTCCTGGTCGGCCACCGGGCGGCTCGACGACGTCCTGTGGGGACAGTGCCGTGGTTATCAGGTGTGCGTCGACCTCACCGGCCCGGCCTACCGGTGTTCCTGCCCGAGCCGCAAGATCCCGTGCAAGCATGCCCTCGGTCTGCTCCTGCTCTGGGCCGACACCGGCGTGGCGACGGCCCCGGCGCCCGAGTTCGCCCGGGAGTGGCAGGCCGCTCGTGCGGCCAAGGCCGTGGCCAAGCCGCGGGCCGCCGCCACGCCCGATCCGGCCGCCGCGGCCAAGCGGGCCGAGCAGCGGGCCGAGCGCGTCGCCGGTGGCATGACCGAGCTCCGCCGCTGGCTCGACGACCAGATCCGCCAGGGCCTGGCCGGCGCCCAGCGCTCCGGCCCGGGGCCGTACGAGGCGATGGCCGCCCGCCTGGTCGACGCGCAGGCCCCGACCGCGGCGGGGGCCGTGCGCCGGCTCGCCACCATCGCCGGCATCGGCCCGCACTGGGCCGACCGCCTGCTGGGCGAGCTGGCCCTGCTCCGGCTGCTGGTCACCGGTTACGACCGGCTGGCCGAGCTGCCGCCCGAGCTGGCCGCCACGGTGCGCAGCCGCATCGGCTTCCCGGTCGCCACCGACGACGTCCTGGCCGGCCCGCACGTGGCCGACCGCTGGCAGGTGCTCGGCCAGGTCGAGGTCGACGACGGCGCGCTGACCACCCGGCGCACCTGGCTGCGCGGCGCGAGCGGCCGGTTCGCGCTGGTCCTGTCGTTCGCCGCGCCCGGCCAGCCGCTCGTGGTCGACCTCGTCCCCGGCACGGAGTTCCGCGGTGAGCTGGCGTTCTACCCGGGCGCCGCTCCGCTGCGGGCGCTCGTCGCCAGCCGGGACAGCGCGGCCGAGCCGTTCACCCGTCCCGAGGGCGCGACGACGATCGCCGAGGCGCTGCTGAATTACAGCACCACGGTCGCCGCCGAGCCCTGGCGCTTCGACGCGCCCGTCCTGCTGGCCGGCGTCATCCCGGGCGACGACGGCTGGCTGGTCGACGAGACCGGCGCCGCGCTGCCGCTGGCGCCCGGCCACAGCGAGCCGTGGTGGCTGCTGGCGGCGGCCGGTGGCCGCCCCGCGACCGTGGCTGCCGAGTGGTCACCGGCCGGTCTGCGCCCGCTCGCCGCCTGGGCCGAGGGCTCCTTCGTGGCCGCCGGCCCGCCGGTGCCGACCGCGGGCTCGGCCCGGCGGGCCGAGCTGCCGCCCGAGATGTTGGCCGCCGCCCTGGTCGGCACCAATCGCCGCCCCTGGGCGGGTGACGCCCCGCTGCTCGACGCGGCCGCCGCCGCCCTCATGCGCCGGCGTGCGGGAGTGCTCCCCGGCCCGGGCCACGCGGCCGTGGCCGCCGCGCCCGCCGAGACCACGGCCGCGTTGCCCGGCCGGGCCGGGGCCCGGCTGATGCGCATCCTCGGTGAGGGCGTGCCCGGCGGCGCCCAGCTGGCGCAGGAGCTGCTGAGCCAGTGGCTCGCGGCGGCAAGCGAGCTCGGCGGGCATGTCCCGCCGGCCGCGCTCCCGGCGCTGCTCGACGCCGGCCGGCGCAACTCGATCATCCGGCCGGCCCTGGCCCGGGTCGCCGGCGAGCGGGGCGTGTGGCTGGCCGGTCTGCGCGACGACTGGCGGTGGCTGCGCGACGAGGCGAAGGCGCCCTCGCTCACCACGGCCTTCGACTGGCACACCGGCGGGTCCGGCGAGCGGCTCGGCCACCTGACCGCCCTGCGCCGCAGCGATCCGGCCCGCGCCCGCGAGCTCGTGGAGAGCACCTGGGCCGAGGATTCCTCCGACGACCGGGCGCGCTTCGTCGCCGCCTTCGCCACCGGGTTGTCCGAGGCCGACGACGCGTTCCTCGAGCGGGCCCTCGACGATCGCCGCAAAGAGGTTCGCGAGGCTGCCTTGGAGCTGTTGCGCCGCCTGCCCGGCTCGGGCCTGCGATCGCGCATGGCGCAGCGGGCCCGGGCCGCCGTGCGCCGGGAGCGCCGGATGATCGGGGCCGATCGGCTGATCGTCACCCCGCCCGAGGAGCTCGACCCGGGCCTGCGGCGCGACGGGGTGGCGTCCACCCCGGCCCGCGGCATCGGCGTGAGCGCCTGGCTGCTGGAGGAGATCGTCGCCGGGGCGCCGCTCGACACGTGGGCCGAGCCCGCGACGATGCTGCGCCTGGCCCGCGGCAACGACTGGGAGTCGCCGCTGCTGCACGGCTGGGCCAAGGCCGCCGTGGCCCAGGAGGACGTCGGCTGGGCCACCGTCCTGCTCAACGAGGTGGCCGGCACGCTGCGCGAGTCCGTCCGGTGGGATCTGCATCTCGTGCTGCCCGGCGCCGAGCTGGGCCGGCTCGCGGCCGACGCGCTGCGCCGGGAGGACCCGATGGCCAACCGGCTGCTCGCGATCCATCCGGGCAGCTGGCCCGAGGAGCTCTCGGTGGCCGTCCTCGAGACGATCGCCCACCGCGCCCGCAACGACCGGCACAGTTGGCAGCTCGGCGAGCTGTGCCGGGCGGCGGCGGTGGCCATGCCCCCGGCCTACGCCGATCTGGTGGGCCGGCTGGCCCTGCAGCTCGACCAGGAGCCGGCCGACGCGTCCCGGGTCCGCCCGGTCGCCGACCTGGCCCGCACGCTGGCCTTCCGGCAGGAGATGGTCGACGAGTTGAAGCCCTGAAACCAAGATCCACAACGGCATTTTTGTCAGAGGTACCCAGTAGCGTTCGGTTCTGGACAAGCCCGTCCGACACGAGGAGTTCGAGTGACCGCATTGCGCCCGCACGCCGAGGATCAGTATGCCGAGGAGCTGGCCCTGCTCGCCTCCACCGACGACCGTCCCCGCCCGCCCGGCTGGCGGCTCTCCCCGCAGGCCGTGGTGACCTATCTGCTCGGCGACGGCGCGAAGATCACCCCGAAGTACGTCGGGCCTCGCCGCCTCATCGAGGTCGCAGTGTCCACCCTGGTCACCGATCGCGCGCTGCTGCTGCTCGGTGTGCCCGGCACGGCCAAGACCTGGGTCTCCGAGCATCTAGCGGCCGCCGTCTCGGGCGATTCGACGCTGCTCGTGCAGGGCACGGCCGGCACGGCCGAGGAGGCCATCCGGTACGGGTGGAACTACGCCCGGCTCCTCGCCGAGGGCCCGACCGACGCGGCGCTGGTGCCGAGCCCGGTCATGCGGGCGATGCAGACCGGCTCGATCGCCCGGCTCGAGGAGCTGACCCGCGTCCCCTCCGACGTGCAGGACGCGCTGATCACCATCCTCTCCGAGAAGACGCTGCCGGTCCCCGAGCTCAACACCGAGGTGCAGGCGCAGCGCGGCTTCAACCTGATCGCCACCGCCAACGACCGCGACCGCGGGGTCAACGAGCTCTCCAGCGCGCTGCGCCGCCGCTTCAACACCGTGGTGCTGCCCATGCCGGCCTCGGCCGACGACGAGGTCGAGATCGTGGCCCGGCGCGTGGAACAGCTCGGCCGCTCGCTCGACCTGCCCGAGGTGCCGGCCGCGCTCGACGAGATCCGCCGGGTCGTGACCGTCTTCCGCGAGCTCCGCAGCGGTCTCACCGAGGACGGCCGGACCAAGCTGAAATCCCCCACCGGCACGCTGTCCACGGCCGAGGCGATCTCGGTCATCACCAACGGGATGGCGCTGGCCGCCCACTTCGGCGACGGCCGCCTGCACCCGGGCGACGTGGCCGCCGGCATCGTCGGCGCGGTGGTCAAAGACCCGGTGTCGGACGGCGTCGTCTGGCGGGAGTACCTCGAGACGGTCGTGCGCGAGCGGGCCGACTGGCGCGATTTCTACCGGGCCGCCCGCGATGCCTGAGCGGCTCTACGGCATCCGTCACCACGGCCCGGGCTCGGCCCGCGCGGTGGTGCAGGAGCTCGGCCGCCAGCGGCCCGACGTGCTGCTGGTCGAGGGTCCGCCGGAGGCCGACGGGCTGGTGCGGTGGGTGGCCGACACCGGGCTGGAGCCGCCGGTGGCGCTGCTGGGATATGCGTCGGACGACCCGCGCCGGGCGGCGTTCTGGCCCTTCGCCGTCTTCTCCCCGGAGTGGCAGGCGATCCGCTGGGCCGTCGAGCACGAGGTCCCGGTCCGCTTCTTCGACCTGCCCTTCGCCTATCGGCTGACCGACAGCTCCCGCCGAGCCGCCCCCGACGCCCCGGAAGGCGCGCAAGCGGGACCGGGCGCGCAAGCGGGACCGGGCGCGGAAGCAGGACCGGGCGCGGAAGCAGGACCCGGCGCTCAAGCAGGACCCGGCGCTCAAGCAGGACCCGGGGCGGAAGCGGGACCGGGCGGCGAGGCTGGATCGAGTGCGGGGTCCAGGCCGGATGACGACGCCGGGCCGGATGCGGGGGGCGGCGAGGACGCGACGCCGCAGGCCGTGGAGGCCGGGCCGGGTGGGGAGGCCGGGCCGCGGCGGCCGGTCGATCCGATCGGGGAGCTGGCCCGCGCGGCCGGCTATGACGATCCCGAGCGCTGGTGGGAGGACGTGGTCGAGCATCGCGGCATGCCCGCGTTCGAGGCGATCGCCGAGGCGATGACCGCGATCCGGGAGAGCTCCGACGAGGATCCGGACGACCTGGTGCGTGAGGCGTACATGCGCACGGTCCTCCGTGAGACCCGCAAGACGTACGAGGAGATCGCCGTCGTCTGCGGGGCCTGGCATGTGCCCGCGCTGACCCGCAAGGTCGCCGTCAAGGACGACGCGGCGCTGCTCAAGGGGCGCCGCAAGGCCAAGGTCGACTTCACCTGGGTGCCGTGGACGTACGGGCGGCTGGCCTCCTGGTCCGGCTATGGCGCGGGCGTACGGTCGCCGGGCTGGTACCACCACCTGTTCACCTCGGCCGACGAGGTGGTGCCGCGGTGGCTGGTCGACGCGGCCGGTGTGCTGCGGGCCGAGGGTGTGCCGACGTCGTCCGCGCACGTCATCGAGGCGACCCGGCTGGCCGAGGCGCTCGCGACGATGCGCGGGCGTCCGCTGGCCGGGCTGGCCGAGGTGACCGAGGCGGCCGAGGCGGTGATGTGCGACGGCGAGCCGCTGCGGGTTGAGCTGATCAACCGCAAGCTCGTGGTCGGCGAGCGCCTGGGCGGGGTGCCCGACGACATGCCGGCTGTGCCGCTGGCCAAGGACCTCGCGGCTCAGCAGCGTACGGCCCGGCTGAAGCCCGAGGCGCTGGAGCGCGCCCTCGATCTGGATCTCCGCAAGGAGACCGACCTGCGGCGCAGCCGCCTGCTGCATCGGCTCCGCACGTTCGACGTGCCGTGGGGCGAGCCGACCGCCACCCGGCGCGGCACCGGCACCTTCCGCGAGGAGTGGCGGCTGCGCTGGCAGCCGGAGTTCGCGATCCGGCTCGTCGAGGGCAGCATGTACGGCACCACGGTGGCCGCGGCGGCCACGGCCAAAGTGGTGCGGGCGGCCGACCGGGCGGAGACGCTGGCCGACGTGACCGCGCTGGTCGAGACGTGCCTGCTCGCCGATCTCACCGAGGCCTACCCGCGTGTGCTGGCCGCGCTCGACGTGCGCGCCGCTCTCGACGCCGACATCAACCACCTGATGGCGGCGATCCCGGCCCTGGCCCGGACCCTGCGCTACGGCGACGTGCGCCGCACCGACGTGGCCGGGCTCGCGACCGTGACGGCGAGCCTGCTCGGCCGGGTGTGCGCGGGGCTGCCGTCGGCGGTCGGGTCGCTCTCCGACGAGGCCGCCAAGCTGCTGCGCGACCGGGTCGACGGCGTGCACAGCGCGGTCGGCCTCCTCGAGGACGACGAGTTGCGGCAGCGCTGGCTGTCCACGCTCGAGTCACTGGCCGGGCGGGCCGATCTGCACGGGCTGCTGGCCGGGCGGCTGACCCGGCTGCTGCTCGACGCCGGGCGGCTCGACGGGGCCGAGGTGCGCCGCCGGTTGCGGCTGCCGCTGACCGTGGGCACCCCGCCGGCGCACGGGGCGGCCTGGGTCGAGGGGTTCCTCTCCGGCGGCGGGTTGCTGCTGGTGCACGACGAGGCGCTGCTCACGCTGCTCGACGACTGGCTGGCCGACATCCCGCCGGGCGCCTTCGACGACGTGCTGCCGCTGCTGCGGCGGACCTTCGGGGCGTTCGACGCGGGTGAGCGGCGCGCGATCGGCGAGCGGGTGGCCGGGCCGCGGGCGGCGACCGCGGCGGAGACGGGCGGCCTCGGCTTCGATCCCAAGCGGGCCGATCTCGTCCTGCCCACCCTCGCCGCCCTGCTGGGCCACGAAGTCGGCGCCGGGAGCGGGCGTGAAGCTGGTGCCGGCAACGAGCGCGAGGCCGGGGCCGGCAACGGGCGTGAGGCCGGGGCCGGCAACGGGCGTGAGGTCGCTGCGGGTTCGGCTGGGGAGGTGCGATGAGCCAGAGTGAGGGTGACATGGAGCCGGCGAAGCGGGAGCGGCTGCGGCGCTGGCGGATGGTGCTCGGCGGGTCGGCCGAGGAGGCGCTGGGCAAGGCCGAGGGGCGCGACGGCGCGATGGATTCGGCGCTGTCGGCGCTCTACGACGCCGGCGGGGCCGACGGGGAGAGCGAGCGGAGCGGCAAGCGGTCGGCCGGGCTGGGCAGCTCGGCGCCGAAGGTGGCGCGGTGGCTCGGCGACATCCGGGAGTACTTCCCCAGCACCGTCGTGCAGGTCATGCAGGCCGACGCCATCGACCGGCTCGACCTGACCCGGCTGTTGCTCGAGCCGGAGATGCTCGCGGCCGTCGAGCCGGACGTTCACCTGGTCGGCACGCTGCTCTCCCTCAACCGGGTGATGCCGGAGAAGACCAAGGACGCCGCGCGGCAGGTGGTCCGCACGGTGGTCGAGCAGCTGGAGAAACGGATCGCCCAGCAGACGCGGGCGGCGGTGAGCGGGGCGCTCAACCGGGCGGCCCGGATCAACCGGCCGAAGCACGCCGACATCGACTGGGAACGGACGATCCGCGCCAACCTCAAGCACTACCAGGCCGAGCACCGCACGGTGATCCCGGAACGGCTGATCGGCTACGGGCGGCGGACCACGGCCGTACAGCGCGATGTCGTGCTCTGCGTGGACCAGTCGGGGTCGATGGCGGCGTCGGTGGTGTTCTCCGGGGTGTTCGCCGCGGTGCTCGCGTCGATGCAGTCGTTGCGCACATCGCTGGTCGTCTTCGACACCGCGGTCGTCGATCTCACCGACCAGCTCGACGATCCGGTCGAGGTGCTGTTCGGCACGCAGCTGGGCGGGGGCACGGACATCAACCGGGCCATCGGCTACAGCCAGCAGCTGATCACGCGGCCCCGGGACAGCATCTTCGTGCTGATCAGCGACCTGTACGAGGGTGGCGTGCGCGAGCAGATGCTGCGCCGGGTGGCGGAGATGACGGCGGCCGGGGTGCAGGTGGTCGTCCTGCTCGCGCTCTCCGACGAGGGGGCGCCGGCCTACGACCACGAGAACGCGGCGGCGCTGGCCGCGCTCGGGGTGCCGGCTTTCGCGTGTACGCCCGACGCGTTCCCGGAGCTGATGGCCGCGGCGATCGAGCGGCGCGACCTGAAGGCCTTCGCCGAACGCCTCACGGACGAACGGAAGGCGGGTGGTCGATGACACTGAGACGCCACAGCCGAGCGCCGGAATTCGACTGTCGGTGAGGCTCGGACAGGGTTGTCCGAGGCCTGGGTAGTAACTAGCGTTAGGCCCATGAGTGCTTACTTGAGCAACCCGCAGGTGTGGCAGGAAAGCTGGGATCGCCAGCAGGAAGCCTTCATGCCGGACCGTGAGGAGCGGTTCCGGGCGATGCTCGACGCGGTGGCGGCGACCAACGGCGGGGAGCCGCCGAGGGTGCTCGATCTGGCCGGTGGCACCGGCACGATCTCGCTGCGGGCGCTGGCCCGGTTCCCGGGGGCCTCGGTGACGGTGCTCGATCAGGATCCGGTGTTGCTGGCCATCGCCGCAGCGTCGCTGCGGGAGCGGGCGACGATCGTCGACACCGATCTCGGTGACCCGGGGTGGCGGGCCAAGCTGCCGGAGGGTGAGTTCGACGCGGTGCTGACCGCGACCGCCCTGCATTGGCTGCCGGCTGAGCGGGTGGCCACGCTCTACGGCGAGATCCGGGAGGTGTTGCGGCCGGGCGGGATCTTCGTGAACGCCGATCACATGCCGGAGGAGTCGCTGCCGACGCTCTCGGAGCAGCTTCGGGCGCACGGGCGGGCGCTGCGCGAGGCGCGCTACGCGACCGGGGCGGCCACGTCGTGGGGTGACTGGTGGGCGGCTGCGGCGGCCGACGAGTTCCTCGCGCCCAAGGCGGTGGAGCGGGATCGGATCTACCCGTCCACGCGGCACAGCCACGAGTGGACGCCGCCCGCGCTCTGGCACGTCGACGCGCTGCGCGTCGCCGGCTTCACCGAGGCCGGCATCCTGTGGCGCGGCGGCACCGACGCCGCCGTCGTCGGCCTCCGCTGACCAACTGGCCCAGGCGGCCACAACCGCCTGGGCCAGCCACAGCCGGGCCGGGCAAGGCAGGGCCGGGGAGCAAGGCAGGCAAAGCGGTCGCACAAGGCGGGCCGGGCAGCAAGGCGGTCGCACAAAGGCGAGGCGGGCCGGGCAGCCGGGGTGGGCCGGGCAGCCGGGGGCGGGCCGGGCGGCCGGGCAGCCGGGGTGGGCCGGGCGGCCGGGGTGGAGCAGGGCGGCGCGGCTACAGGTACATGCCCGTGGTGGGCTCTGGTTTGGGGACTGTTACGGGTTCGGTGCCGGTCTTCAGGGCGTACAGCTCGGCCAAGGTCGCCCCCTCGGGGGCGACGCCCCGGGACGTGCCCAGCCAGGCGACTGCCTCGGGGTAGGGGAGGCGGCCGACCTCGATGCTGGCCAGGCAGCGGCCCGGGCGGACCACGGCGGGGTGCAGGGAGGCCAGGTCCTCGTTGGTGGTGATGGCGATCAGGGCGTTGCGGCCCTGGCCGAGCAGGCCGTCGGTCAGGTTGAGCAGGCGGGAGAGAGACTGGCCGGCGCTGGCCTTCGCTTCGCCGTTGATGAGCTCGTCGCAGTCTTCCAGCATGAGCAGGCGCCAGCGCGGCTCGTCCTCGTCATCGCTGCCGAGGGCCACGCTCATCAGGTAGGCGGGATCGCTGAACAGGCGTTCGGGGTCGAGCACGCAGTCGACCTGGCACCAGGCGCGCCACTGCTGGGCCAGCGCGCGCAGGGCTGTCGTCTTGCCGGTGCCGGGCTCGCCGTGCAGGAGCAGAAGGCGGCCGTTGACCGCCGAGCCGTCCAGCGCCATCAGCTTTTCCAGGGTGCGGGCGACCGGCCCGGCGTAGTTGGCCGAGATCGTCGACCAGGGGGCGGCGTCGATCTCGCGCTGGACGCGGCGGGGGCCGTGCGGGCCGAAGTGCCAGAAACCGATCGGCACGCTGTCGCCGGCCGGCTCCGGCTCCTGCACCGCGTTGGCCACGGCCGCCTCGAGGACCGTCTCGGCCAGCTCGGCCGTGATCGCGGTGACCGTGACGCGGGCCCGGCGGCTCTGCTTCCAGCGGGTGACGTGCAGCGTCCAGCCCTCGCCGACCGAGAGCCGGCCCTGCCCGTCCTCGTCGACGGCGTCGCGCACCACGCGGGCGTCGTCGGTGGTCAGCGCGGCGTCGGCCCGCACGTTCTCCAGGTAGCGGCTGCGCCCGAACGGTTCCCGGCCGGTGACGAAGCCGTCCAGCGCGAGCAGATCCACCACGTCGACCAGGCGGTCGCCGTCGTCCACCGCCCCGGCCAGCGGCAGCGGCGTGGCGACCGGCGCCGGCGCGGTCTCCGGCCGGGCGCCGAGCCGGTCGACGGCCTGGTGGGGGGTGCGCATCACTCCATGATCGAGCTTCGATGCCCGGATGGCACGTGGTTTTTCAGTCAGATGCGCGAAAGGAGGAAAACCGGGATGAGCCGCGAGGTCTTCGTCTGGTAGACGGCATAGTTGGGGAACGCCGCGACGGCCCGCTCCCACCACACGTCCCGTTCCTCGCCGGACAGCTCCCGGGCCGTGTAATCGCCCCGGTCCGCGCCGTCCTGCAGCGTGACCTGCGGATTCTTGCGCAGGTTGTAGACCCACACCGGGTTCTTGGGTGAGCCGCCCAGCGACCCCACCGCCACGTACGAGCCCTCGTGCTCGACCCGCATGAGCGGCGTCTTCCGCAGCTTGCCGGTCTTCGCCCCGATCGAGGAGACGAGGATGATCGGGTATCCCTGGATGTCGTTGGCCTCGGCGCCGTCCGACGCCTCGTACTTCTCGGCCTGCGAGCGGGCCCAGCCGGACGTGCTCGGCTCGTACTCTCCCGTGAGTGGCATGCCGCCAGCCTATAGATCTCACCGCGGAGGCGAGGGGAAGGCGTACGCGAGAGAGGCGAGCAGGTCGTGGCAGTGCGCGGCCCAGATGCCCGGATTGTCGGCGACGAAGGCTATCTCGTACGTGTCCCCGTCGCCCACCTCCAGCGAGTCGAACCACCACGGGCTTCCGGTGGCCGCCACCCCGTTGCGGCTGAGCACCACCGCGCTATGCCCGTGCAGGTGCATCGAGTGCGCGCGCCCGCTCGTGTTGGAGAGCGTCATGCGCACGATGTCGCCTTTCTGGACCACGTACGTCAGCCCGTCCGGGAAGAACCGGCCGTTGACCGACCACCACAAGCCGGGCACGCCGTCGAGGAAGCCGATCCGCCGCCCGATCCGGTATTCGAAGTGCCGCGACGCGCGCGCCGGGTCGAAGCCGAGAGCCCTCGGCGCGCCATAGGACAACAGATCCAGTACGGACGAGGGCCGAGCCGCCCCCGGCACCGTGCCCCACACCGCCGCCGCGCCGCCGCCCACATCAACCCGCGCCGCCCCCGTGAACGACAGATCAACCCGCCCACCAGCCGCCACCAGAACCGACTTGTCTGAAATATCGACGGGACGGTAGACCGGGCGCCCGTCCACGGCCACAACCCGGAACAACGAACCGGAAACCCAGATCCGGATCGGCCCCGCATCAGTGTTGATCACCCGCACCCGGGCGACCGATCCCCAGACCGGCAGCGGCCCGGTCAGCGAGGACAACCCCGGCGCTCCGTTGATGGTGCGCCTCCCGTCGTACGTGTGCACGACCAGCACCTCGTCCACATCGGCGGCCGACCGGCCCACGACAAGGGCGCCGAACAGCCCCTGCGAGTGATACCAGTACGTCCCCTCGTCCGGCGCCGTGAAGCGGTAGACATGCCGCTCCCCCACCCCGAGTACCGCGTCGGGGGTGAGCCCCGCGATCCCGTGCCAGTGCAGGGCCGTACCCTCCGGCACCGACTCGTTGACCAGCGTCACCTGCAGCAGCTGACCGGGCCGAACGTGGATCTGCGGCCCGGGCGTGACGCCGTTCAGCGTGTACCGCCCGCCCTCGGACCGGGCCGTCAGCGTCAGCGAGACGTCCGGCCGGCCACCGTGCTCCGTCGGCCCGAGGGGGTTCATCCCGAACCAGCCGAGCGGGCCGAGCGCGGCGAGGATGGCCGCCACCCGACGGCGTACCGGGGCTCGCATGGCCCCAGCAGACACCCGCCGGCCCGCCGCCACTGTCAGCTAGGAGTCACACGAACTTCTTGTCGGCCGCGGTGGGACCGTAGGACTCGATCTCCACTGGCGCCCCGAGCATCGCGCCGATCGCCGGGGCCCACTCGTCCGGTCGCGACATGACGCCCGGAGTTGCCCGGAACAGGCGCGCGGTCAGCTCGGCCTGATGGCCGAGGTCGCGCGGGGGCCCGGGTTCGATGCGGGCCCAGGTCAAACCCTCCAGGCTGTACGCCTCGCAGACGCGCAACGAGTCGCACCGGCCGGGCGCGTCGAGGTGTGTGACGGCCAGAGCGTCCACGCCACCGGCCACCTCCACCGCGTACCGGTGGGCCACCGCGTCGAAATGCCCGGCCCGGAAGGCGCCCTGCCACTCGCCGGTCCCGTTGTGCGCCTCGGGCAGGTCGAGCGACGGGTCGGCGGTGACGAACGGCCCGGCCCCGTGCCGGGTCGTGTAGGTCCGCACGACGCCGAGCCGCTTGAACGATCCGCAGAGCTCGGTCACGTTGTCGAACGTCGTCGTCGACCACGTCGTGTGCGGGTGCCAGCCGCGCCACTCGTCCAGCAGCACGCCCTGCGCGCCCTCGAACACGCACGGCCCCTCGGCGAGCAGCCGGTCGGTGTGGCTGCCGTCCACGATCGACACCTTCGAGCCGAAGAGCGCGAACGCCTCCACCACGTCGTCCAGCGGGGCGCCGATCGGCCCGAGATCGCCGGCCAGGGAGGAGAGGACACGGCGAAGACGCGTACGGCTGCGGGTGTCGGCCACGCGGGGAGCGTGCGCGTGACTCAACGCGTACGCCACGGTCTCACCCACGCCCATGCCGCACGAACCGTGACGGGACCCGCCGCGCTCGGCCTCCCGCCGCTGATTCGCCGCCCGATGCCACGGAGTGGCGAGAAGGGCGTCACCATCCACCGTGAGCAGCTCGAAGGGATTGCCGAGGGCCGCCGCTTCGGCGGCCAAGGCGAGCGGGTCGACCACCATGAACCGGGTCAGGTGGGTCGGCACGCCACGCAGCGTGCCCGAGCCGAACTGACTGAACGTGTGGTGCCGCCCGTCCTCGGTGACCACGTTGTGGGCCGCCTGCGCTCCCCCGTTGAACCGCAGGACGGCCCGCACCGGGGCGGACGCACAGAGCGCGTCCACCACGGTGCCCTTGCCGGCGTCGCCGTACCCGAGGTCGACGACCGCGACGTGCTCGTTCACAGCCGCTCGTTCCCGCTGGCCGCCGTGCCGACGTTGATCGAGGAGCGGACGACCGTGCCCCGCTGCAGCGGCGCAAGCGCCTTGCCGACCGTACGGCCGTGGGCCGAACCCGCCTCGACCAGGTGCGACAGGCCCTCGTCGAGGTCGATCGTGTCCTCACCGAGGCCGACCGTGAGCGCGATCGTCTCGCAGACCGCGTCCAGGTCGTCCAGCTCGAGCACGTTCTGCCCGAGCAGCCCCCGCCAGCGCTGGAGGATCTCCTTGTCGCCGCCCCAGCCGGCCGCGGACGGCATGAGGTAGTACACGTCGTACTTGCGCTGCAGCTCGGCCAGGATGTCCTCGGTGCTGATCCGCTCCCGCAGGTCCTCGCCGAGGAACCGCTTGACCTCCTTGCGGCTGACCTGGGGGTACGGCATCTCGTCGCCGATCAGGAACAGGTAGCCGCGCCGGCCCCGCTTGGCGACCGAGTCGAGCCGGGTGTGCCGGGCCATGAAGTACATGGCCAGCTCGTACGACTCGCGCTTCTGGCCGCCCCCGCCGCCCTCGAGCACGATCCGGGCCAGGTCGTCGTCCATCCGGTTGTCCGACTCGAACTGGCCGATCTGCAGCGGCACCCGGTCACAGGTGGCGTCCCCGACCGCGCCGAACATCAGGTGCGGGTCGGTGGCGTAGCCCTTGCGGGTCAGCAGGCCGAGCAGCTGCGGCAGCTTGGTCTGCAGCGCGCGGGGCACGCTGCCCATGGAGCCGGTGACATCGAAAATCACTGCGATGGGCGTGCTGTACGGGTGTTCGTCGCTGTCGCGGCTCTCCCTGGTCTTGCTCTTGGGATCCAGGGCGGGGTGGGCGGTCCGGGCGCCGCTGTCGCTGTACGCGAAGGCGCTCGTGCCGCTGCTCGCCCGGTAGTTGGCCGCTGCGGTGTAGACGTCGGTTGACCAGCGTCCGCTTCCCATGTCGTTCTCCTTACAGCTTGAAGGGCCGGAATTTGCGCGGCCCGTAAAGGTTGTCGAGCAGGTCGTCGAGCTCGCCCAGCAGCGACCACGCGTCCTGCGGCCGCATGCGCGGCGCGTCGTACCGGCAGCCGTCGGCGAAGCGCCGCATCGGCTCGGGCATGTCGGTGATCCGGGCCATCAGGTCGGTGGCCAGGTAGATGTCGGTGGCCGGGGTGACCGTCCGGTCCCGCTTGACCTCGGGCGGATAGTGGCGGTTCTTGATCACGGCGCTGACCCGGCCCCCCGAGTAGCACCAGTCGACGAGGGCCACACCGTGCTGCTCCGGGTGGATCAACACGTGTTCCTCGAAGACGGCGCCGTGCACGACGCCCGCGCGGTGCGCCCAGCCGAGCCCGACCAGCAGCCGCCGCCACATCCAGGCCGCGTCGCGCGGGTCCAGCCGGCCGGTGACTTTCGTGAGCGGCACGAAGCCGTCAAGCTTCTCGAGCACGTTGACCCGGCGCCGGCGCCGCTGCTCGTCCTCGTGCACGAAGCTCTTGATCAACCGGGGCGCATAGGGCCGGTATCTGGGGTCGCCATCGGTCTCCAGTCGCTTGAGCGCCGCCGCCTCCGCCTCCATCAGGTCGTTGTCGGCCGGGTCGCGCGGCACCTTGACCAGCCCGCCCTCGCCGGGCCGCAAGTCGGCGATGTCACCGACCAGCACGGTCCGCTCCGCATGCAGCCGCGCCAGCTTGGCGAAAACCCTGGTGGCGGTCGCGCTTTGCGCCTCACTGACGGCGTCCGGGTGTACGGCCTTGGCCAGTTCCCGGTAATCATCAGTCAGTTCCTGGTACGTGCTCGCGGCCTCGATCTGGCGGACCGCCTCGGCGAACGTCATCGCACGCCGTCCTCACGGGCCGGCCGCAGCAGCGCCGGATGCAGCAGCTGAGCGTCACCGGCCCGGTAGAGCTTGGCCCTCGGCCCGCCCCGCTCCCCGCCGCGGGCCGTGGTCTCCCCGGTGCTCTCGACAAAGCCCGGCACCGAGAGCACCTTGCGATGGAAGTTCCCGGCGTGCAGCTCCTCCCCCCAGACCGCGGCGTACACCTGCCGCAGCTCCCCGATGGTGAACTCGTCCCCCACGAACGCGGTGGCCAGCGGCGTGTACTCGAGCTTCGAGCGAGCCCGGTCAAGCCCGTCGGCCAGGATCACGTCATGATCGAAGGCCAGCCCCACCGCCTGCTCGACCGGCACCCACGCCGCCCCCGCCGCATCCGAGCCGGCCCGCGGCTCCGGCAGCCCCGGCGCGAACGCCAGGTAGGCCACCGAGAACACCCGCATCCGCGGGTCACGCCCCGGATCGCCGTACGTCTTGAGCTGCTCAAGGTGCACCTTGTCGAGCGCCGTCTCCTCGTCGAGCTCCCGCAGCGCCGCCTCATCGAGGGCCTCATCCTTCACAAAGCCACCCGGCAGCGCCCGCCGCCCGGCGAACGGATGCTCGGCCCGCTCGACGAGCAGAACGCAGAGCCGCCCCTCGCGGATGGTCAGCGCCACCACGTCGACGGTGACCGCCGCGGCCGGGTAGGCCCCCGGGTCATATCCCGCCAGGAAGTCCGCTTCGCTAGCCATGTTGTCCTCACCCTGAGATGAACTCGATGTGAGAACAACTTAGCCCGCACTCCAGCGGCCCGTCAATCCCTGGCCGCCGCCGCGCCTCGACCCTCTCCGCCGCAGCCCGCCACCTCGGCCTTCACCCCGCAGCCCGCACGCCCTTCCCGCCGCTCCTGGCCTTTTCCCGACACCGCCCGCGGCTAAAGAAAGGCTCACCTAATAAAGGCGTGCCTTACCTAAAGAAAAGCGCCCGCCACCCCTCATCCAGGGGCGCGAGCGCTTTATCAGGTTTGTTTTCAGCGAGCCTCGTAAGTAAGGCAGTCAGCCTTGTCCCCCGACGCCCCCACCACGATCGCCGGCGCGTGGCACTCAAGGTCCCCGTTGTGGACACAGTCAGACCGCTTACAGGCCCCCACCTGCGCCAGCGGCTTCCCGGTGCCCCCCTTGTCCCCGGTCTCCACGTAGGTGTCGCACTCGGCGTTCATGCTGCCGATGGTCACCGCGAACGCCGTACACCCGTCATGGTTGTACCCACACTGGGTAACCGTGCACGTCTGCACCCGCGGCATTTCCAGAGCCTGAGTCATGATTCGTCGCCTCCCATTTCTAGCATCCCGTCCCCCACGACGATAAACCATTCCCCAACCAATGCCGAACTACACCACCATTAATTTGAATGAGGTAAGGCATTCCTAAACCCCGACATCGACCCTCCTCAACCCATCGCACTACCAGCCCGAACGCCTTAGGTCCGACATATCCGAATCTTCACTGCTTTTAGTCAGGAAGCACTCAAGTCTGGCTACGCTCCCAGCGAGACGGCCCGCGACGGTTCTCCGCACGCCGGGCCCACCCCAATCCAGAGACGTGGTCCGGATGGACCCGTAGGAGGACCTCGCATGCGCACGTTCCATGCTCGAACCCGAAGGCGCCTTCTCGGCGCCGGATTCGCGACAGCGGTAACCGCCGCTGCCGTCGCGATGGTGCCGGCGCCGGCCTTCGCCGCCAACGCCGCGCTCACTATCGCCCCGTCGGCCGGCCCGGTCACCGGGACCCTGACGATCTCGGCGACGAACTTCCTCACCGGTGTCTCGACCCCGGCGGCGTATTTCGACACCACCAACAGCTGCTCCGGTGGTACGGCTGCCTACGGGTCGCCCCCCGGCACGGCCAAGGTCGCCGCGATCACCAAGACGAACGACAGCACCGCGACGGTGACCCTGCCGACCGGTGGTGGTGCGCTCACCCTCACCGGCAACCAGGCCACACCGTGGTACCTGTGCGTCTTTGTCGGTACAGGTAGCACCGACCTCGTCGTCGGCAGCGGCACGTACACCGCCGTGCCGACCTCGGCGGCGGTGACCGGCGGCCTCAACGGCCCCGTGAACATCTCCTCGGCCGGCGCCTTCACCGGCATCGCGAACCCGGCGGCTTACTTCTCGGCGACGGCGTGCCCCGCCACCTATGGGACGCCGCCGGCCACCGTGGCCACCTTGGAGCGGACCAGCGACGACGCCGTGGTACTGACCCCGGGCACCGGCGCGGCCTCGCTGGCGTTCAACTCGGGTGCGAACCGGGCGTACAACGCCTGTGTCTATACATCGAGCTCCGCCGGCGCCGCGCTCGCACTGTCGAGCACGTTCAACCTGTCCGCGACGGCCACGCCGGTCGCGGGCCCGCCCAGCGGCGCCATCACGGTCACGAGCAACGGCACCTTCACCAACATCGCCTCGCCGGTGGCGGTCTTCTCGCCGACCTCGTGCCCGGCCAACTACTCGGCGTCCGGCAACACCGTCGGAACGGTCACGCGCACCAGTGAGGACCAGATCTCGGTCGCGGTCCCGACCACGCTCGCTCTCAACAGCGGGGCGTTCAAGGCCTACACGCTGTGCGTCTACCCGGGCACCACGGCGAGCAGCGCCCTGCTGATGAGCTCGCCTTACCGGGTGGCCCCGGCTGCCACCACGGTCACGCCGACGACCGGCGCCAGCGGGGCGGGCGGCACCATGACGGTGACCTTCCCGTCAACCAGCGCCATCCTCAGCGGCTCGACCTACTACGTCGGTTTCGCCTCCAACGGCTGCCCGGCGTCGTACGCCGACATTACCGCGACCCGGCAGTCGCAGGACGTCAACAAGGTGTCGACGACGCAGCTCACGGCGACCATCCCGGCCGGCGTCGGCGGTGTCAACAACCAGACGTTCAACGCCTGCGTCTACAGCGCCAACTCCGGCGAGAACCTGGTCGGCACCACCTCGCTGACCGCTTACACGGTCACGCTGGGCACGGCGTCGCTGAGCCAGACCGTCGGCGCCGGCTCCGGCGTCAACGTCACCATGACGTCGAACAACGCCAACGCTCTCACCACGTCGACGGCCCCGGCCGCCGTCTTCTTCAAGCAGAGCTCGGCGACCGCGCCGTACTGCCCCGGCTCCTACACCGTGACCGGTGGCACCGCCGCGCAGAACACGCGCAAGCTCACGAGCAGCAAGGCCTCGATCCAGTTCCCGTCGAGCCCGCTGGCCAGCGGCGCTTGGAGTGTCTGCCTCTACAACAACGGCACTGACGGCAAGCTGCTCGCCTCGGCCACCTACACGGTCGCCGCGGTTCCGCGGATCCTCTCGGTGTCGCCGGCCCAGGGCCCGGCCCTCGGCGGCAACACGATCACCGTGACCGGTGCCAACCTGCCGGCCACAGCCGGCTCGATCACCGTCACCATCGGCAACACGCCGGTGGAGAACAGCAAGATCACCCCGCTCGACGCGACCAGCTTCACCTTCGTCGCGCCGGCCCACTCCATGGGCTCCTCGTCGATCGTCATCAAGACCGACATCGGCACCGACACCCTTCCGGGTGCCTACAACTACGTGAACAGCCTGGTCGTCACGCCGAATTCGGCGGCCGTCACGGTGGGCCAGGTCTCCCTGGACATCTTCGGCACCAACTTCAAGGACTACGTCTTCGCCGACACCGCGAACACCAGCGCTCACGTCTACCTGGTCAAGGGCTCCTACGAGGCCGCCGCAGCGACGCAGGCCGGCGGTAGCACCAACCGCAACAACGTCAAAGCAGTCGCCGACTGCCTGGGTGTTCTGGTCATCAACGACAACGAGCTCGTCTGCACGATGGACCTGCGCAAGTCGCTGCTGGCGACCGGCGCGCTTTTCGGCTCCTTCAGCGCCTACCGGGCCAGCGCGACCGTCGTGACCTCCAGCTCCTCCAACATCATGACGTCGACCTCGCCAATCTTCACCCAGGCCGACGTCGGCAAGACCGTCACCGCCGCCCTCGTTGGGCCCGCCGGCAGCACCGGCACCAACCGGATCACCGAGGTGATCGACGGTTATTCGGTCGTCCTGGCTGGCGTGCCGAGTGGTACGCCGACGACGGTGGCCATCGGTAGCACGAACAGCCCGACCGTCGTGGCGACAACGGCCAACGCCACCACGCTGACCTACGCCTCGGGTGGCACCCAGTTCACCCAGGCCGACGTCGGCCGGCACATCACCGAGTCCGGCAACGGCACCAAGATTCCGGAGGGCACCTACATCACTGGCGTCAACGACGCCGGCACGGTGATCACCCTGTCCAACCCGGTGGCCGCCGGTCTCACCACGCCGATCATCTCCAGCTCCGCTGCCGTGCCTCCGGGCGCGTACAACGTGCAGCTGGTGAGCAACGCGGCGGCGGGCGCTACGCCGACCGTCAGCGTGCTCTCGAGCGGCTCCACCTTCACGGTGGCCCCGTTCTAAGCACTGACCGCACGTAAACAAGTGGCCCGGAACCATCTGGTTCCGGGCCGCTTCTTTATCACGGTAACCGGCAATTCGGGCCAGTTTCTTCTAACGAGCAAAACACGCTAAAAGCCACGTTAGGCTCCTCGCGAGACGGCCCGCCGTCCTCGTCACGCGCGGGCTCACCCATTCCACATCGCGGTTTGTGAAAACCGTAGGAGGACCTCGCATGCGCAAGTCCCAATCCACCCGCGGCTTTCGGCCGCTCAAGGCCGGCGTTGCTGTAGCCGGCTGCACCGCCGCGGTGCTTGCCGGTATGTCGGCCCCGGCCTTCGCCGCCAACACCACTGTGGTGGTGGACCCGCTGACCGCTCCGATCGGCGGTGGCACCACGGTGACTGTGACGGGCACCGACGCCTTCCCGTCCGCGACCGCCACCGTCCTCGCCGGCCGCATCACGACGGCCACCTGCCCGACCACCTACGGGACGACCGGCCTCGCGGTGGCCGTGAGCCGTACAGACAAGGACACGGCCGAGGTCACGCTCACCGCCGGCACGATCCCCGCCGGCACCTACAAGGTGTGCGTCTACGGTGTCGCCTCCGGCTCGACCGTCGTGTCGGCCTCGCCGATCGTGGCCAACGGCACCGGCCTGGTCGTCAGCGCGGCCAGCACCAAGCCGACCTTGAGCAACGCGGCCGGCCCGGTGGCCGGTGGCAACACGTTCACCGCGACCGGCGCCGGTAACTACCTCGCCTCGGCCACCACGGTCGGTGCGACCTTCTCCACGGGCGACACCTGCCCGGCCACCTACACCACCACTGGTGGGAACACCGCGGCCACCACGGTGGTCAAGACCAGCGCCAGCGTCGCGACCATCACGGCTCCGGCCGGGCTGACCGCGGGCAGCAGCTACAAGGTCTGCCTCTACGGCGGCACGGCGGCCAACTCGGCCCTGCTGGGTACTGCCGCCTCCACCTACTCGGTTCTGCCGGCCTCGTCGATCAGCCCGTCGGCCGGTGGTAGCGGACTGACCAACACCATCATCATCAGCCAGAGCGCACTGACGTTCCCGTCGGCGCCCGGCGTCATCTTCACCTCGGACGCCTGCCCGGCCACGTACACCACCGGCGCGACGGCGTTCGCGGCGGACACGATCAGCCGGATCAGCGGCACGCGCCTGGCCGCGAAGATGACGGCCGACGTCGCGATGATCGACTCCAAGACGACGAAGTACAACGTCTGCGTCTACTCCAACACGACCGACGGCGCGCTCATCCTGGCCCCGGCGACGTACACGGTCGCCGCTCCGCTGACCGTCGGCGCCGTCTCGCCGACCTCGGGCCCGTCCCAGGGTGGCACTCGCATCACGCTCGCCGGCACGGGCTTCCCGTCGCCGTACGACCCGGCCAAGGACACCCTGAGCGTCTCGATCGGCGGCTCCCCGCTGAAGGACATCGTGGTCAACTCGAGCACCGAGCTCGTCGGCACCACGACGGCTCACACGGCCGGCAGCAGCGCGGTCAAGGTGACGACCGAGTCCGGCTCAGCGAACAGCACCAACTCGTTCGCCTACACCTTCGGCATCACGGTGACCCCGAACACCGCCAAGCAGTACGTGGCGGTGACCAACGCGGTCAACCCGACCCTCGACATCGTCGGCACCGGCATCGGCAACCTCACCTACGGCGCGACCGTGAACAACAGCTCGCAGCCGGTCGACGTCACCACCGGCGGGACGTCGTACATCTTCCTCGTGGACAACTCGTGGTTCACGACGGTCACCGGTCTCACCACCGGTGACGCCCGGGGTGCCGGCCTCATCTCGCAGTGCGCCAGCCCCGTCAAGATCGATGACGACGAGGTCATCTGCACGCTGATGCTGAACAACATCTTCGACTCCGCCGCCAGCCCGGCGTACTCACTGCTCAAGGCTTCGGCGACGGTGGTCCCGAAGGGCAGCTACCAGCTCGTCGTGGTGAACGACACCAAGCCGGTCAGCAACACGGCCTGGGTCGCGGGCACTAACTTCTCGAAGATCTCCAGCGGTTCCGTCTTCACGGTCTCGGACTTCTGATCGGTCTGATCCCGCGCTAGACAGCACAAGCGGCCCGGAGCCTCGGCTCCGGGCCGCTTCGCATGCGGGCGGGCCGGCCCCACCAAAAGGGCGTCCCCCACAAACGGGGACGCCCTTTTGTCGTAGGAGTTCAGCCGAGCTTGGCCCACTCCCGGTCGATGGCCTTGACGCTGTCCGTCTTCGACGGGTTGCCGTTGTAGTCCACCATGACGGTCACGACGCTCCGGCTGGCCGACGTGCGCCAGCAGACCAGCATGTTCTTCTTGACCTGAGGCTTGTCATTGTTGGAGAACTTGAAGGTCTGCGTGCAGTCCGCACTACCGACCGACTCACCGCCATTGGCCACCCACAGCAGCTCGCGCTGGCCGCTGAGGTCATGCCTGGCGGTGACGACGCGGAAGGTGCCATTCTTTCGGTTCTCATTGTGTTCGGTCACCGGCCCGGTGGCGGCGTTGGGAGCAGGGGTGACCGGCCGCTTAACGTTGTAGCCGTCCTTGGCCGCCTTCTCCCTTGCCTCCTTGATCTCCTGCTCGACCGACATGCTGCGGGACGGCGAGGGAGACGGAGTCGGGCTGGTCGACTGTTTGACGGCGCCCTTGGTCGGGGTGACCGCGTCGGCCTCGGCGGTCGGCTCCGGTGAGGCCGAGGCGGATGCTGGGGCGCTCGTGGCCGCTGAAGTGATCGGGGCCAGGGCGCCAGCGTCGCGCGTCTCGGTGGTCTGGCCGGTGACCTGGGTGGTGACGAAGTAGGCGCCGGCGCCGAGGACGGCTAGGCCGGCCACACCGACGACGGCCTGCTTGGCGCGCTGCTTGCGGCGGCGTTCCTGGCGGTCGTGCATGTCCGACTGGTAGACGCCCTCGTCGCCGGGCTGATCTTCGGATGGAGTGCTCATTTCAGGAAACCTCAAAGATCTCGGCTGCGGTCCGCCGGGGCGGACTCCGAACACCTATGGTCCCAAAGAGCCGGATAAATCGGGCCAAAACGGCTAGGCGCGGGAAGCAAACTGCACGTGACGTGGCGTACGTCCGGTCCCGGGGTGCTTGATCATGCGGTTTACTCAGCACCATGGCCATCATTTCCCGAGGATTCGGCGGCCGACGGCGTGAGTCCGTCGAGGGACTGCCGCCCGGTCAGTATCTGACCCACGACTTCCCGGTGCTCTCGGCCGGGCCGACCCCGCGCATTCCGCTCGATCGGTGGCGCTTCACGATCCAGACCGAGACCGGTGAGAAGACCAGCTGGAACTGGGACGAGTTCACGGCCCTGCCGGCCGAGGACTACACCGTCGACATCCACTGTGTCACCAAGTGGTCCAAGCTCGGCACGACCTGGCGCGGCGTCTCCCTGGACACCTTGATGGAGAACGTCGAGTCGGCGGCCGACTACACCATGGTGCACAGCTTCGGCGGATACACCACGAACGTCCCGATGGAGGATCTGCTCGACGGCAAGGCCTGGGTAGCGTACAAATTCGACGGCGAGGATCTCGCGCCGGAGCACGGTGGTCCGGCTCGGCTCGTCGTGCCCCACTTGTACTTCTGGAAATCGGCGAAATGGGTCAACGGGATCCAGCTGATGAACGAGGATGAGCCCGGTTTCTGGGAAGCCGCCGGCTATCACATGTACGGAGACCCATGGCTGGAACAGCGGTATCAGGGCGACTGACCTGGCGGGCGGCGACGCTCGCGGAGGCACGCTGGGAGACGCCGTCGGCGCGCACCCTCGTGCTCGACGTCCCCGACTGGCCGGGCCATCTGCCCGGCCAGCACGTCGACGTGCGCCTGACGGCCGAGGACGGCTATCGGGCGCAGCGTAGCTATTCGATCGCCTCGGCCTGGGCCGAGGGCCAGAAGGTCGAGCTGACGATTCAGCGGCTCGACGACGGTGAGGTCTCGCCCTACCTGACCGACGACCTGCAGGTGGGTGATCAGGTCGAGCTGCGCGGCCCGGTCGGCGGCTGGTTCGTCTGGCGGTCCAAGAGCACGTCGCCGGTGACGCTGATCGGCGGCGGCTCGGGTGTGGTGCCGCTGATGGCGATGGTGCGGGCCCGGGCCCTCGCGGGCACGAAACAGCCGTTCCGGCTGATCTACTCGGTGCGTACGCCCGAGGACGCGCTCTATGCCGAGGAGCTGCGCCGGCGGGTACGCGACGACGCCGGCCTCGATGTGCATTTCGTGTACACGAGGAAGGCCCCGGACGGGTGGCCCGCCGCACCGAAGCGTATCGACGTGGCGGCCCTGAACACGTACGGTTGGCCGCCGGACTTCGCACCGGACTGCTACGTCTGCGGACCCACGGCGTTCGTCGAGACCGCGGCCGACATCCTGGTCGCCCTCGGTCACGACCCGCGCCGCATCCGCACCGAACGTTTCGGAGGCACGTCGTGAGCGAGGAGCAGCACGTCGTGAGCGAGGAGCAGCGCGTCGTGAGCGAGGAGAGCCACGAGCCGCTGGACGGCAACGCCATGGCCGGCGACCTGCGGGAGATCTTCGCCGTCGACGTGACCGCGGCCGAGTACAAGTGCGCCGGCTGCGGTCACACGGACGCGGTGGCCACCCTGGTGCTGTGGGGCGCGACCGCGGGGCGGGTGGCCCGCTGCCCGCACTGCTCCGACGTCGTCCTCCGCGTGGTGCGCGCGCCGGACCGGGTCTTTCTCGACCTGCACGGCTGCGTACGCCTCGAAGTGCCCCTCGCGAGCGACTGAACCGGCGTGGACAGCGGCGACGAGCCGGGGCCCGCTGCTCCGCCCGGCGGTGAGGACGCGCTGCTCGATGCCGTGCGGCAGGGGACGACCGAGGCCGGCCCGGATTTCGTCGCGACGATCCGGGCCGCCCAGGACGAGCTGGTCCGGACGCCGGCCGACAGCCTGCTGGTGATCCAGGGCGGGCCGGGCACCGGGAAGACGGTCACGGCCCTGCGCCGGGTGGCGTGGCTGCTCGACGACCCCGACACCAAGCTCTCCCCGGCCGACGTGCTGGTGGTGGGGCCCTCACACGCGTACGCCCGGGAGAGCCGGACCCGGCTGGAAAGCTGGAACCATCCCGGCGTGCGCCACCACTCGATCTCCGGTCTTCTCCCGCGGGTGACCGTAGGCCGGGCCGAGTCGCTGTATGTCACCCGGCTCAAGGGCGAGGCCCGCATGGCCGGGCTGCTCAGCCGCGCGCTGGAGTCCCGGGAGAAGGGCATTCCCGCCGGCATGCCGGCGACAGTGACGGTACGCGGACGAGCCGTCACCCTGGATCCGGTGGCGGTCGAGCGGGTGATCGTCACCGCGCGGGCCAGCGAGGCCTCGGCCGGTGACCGGCGCCGGCTGCTGCGGGCCGTGCTGGTCGCCGGAAGTCCCGACCCCTCTCTCGTGCTGGAGGCGGCCGACCTGCTGGCCGAGCTGATCTGGCCCGAGTTCGCGGCGGCCACGTTCCTCCGCGAGCTGTTCGCCTCGCGGGACCGGCTGACCGCGGCCGCCGGTGAGGAGTTCACCGACCGCGAGATCAACGCGTTGTACCGCCCCGACGACGACTTCGGGGAGGCCGACCTGGCCCTGCTCGACGAGACCGAGCACCTGGCCGGCACGGAACCGGACCGCTTCGCCCACGTGGTGATCGACGAGGCCCAGGACCTGTCGCCGATGCAGTTGCGGGCGCTCTCCCGGCGCTCGGCCAACGGCTCGCTCACGGTGGTCGGCGACATGGCGCAATCCACCGGCCCGTGGGCCCGCGACGACTGGCACGACGTGCTGGCGCATCTGCCGTCCCCGCAGCCGCACGTGCACCGCGAACTACGTTTCGGCTACCGCATCCCCCGCCAGATCTTCGACCTGGCCGCCGAGCTCCTGCCGACCGCCGCCCCCAGCGTGCAGGCCCCCACCACGGTTCGGGAGGGCCCCGCCGACCCGGTCATCACCCCGGTCGCCGACCCGGCCGAGCGCGCCGCCGCCGTGGTCGCGGCCGCCGCCGACCACGCGGAGGAAGGCCACTCCGTGGCGATCCTCTGCCCCCAGCGCTGCCGCGACGACATCGAGGCCCTCCTCAAGCAGGAGGAACTCGCCTGGACCGCCGCCCCCGCCGAGCCGGCCGGCGATCCGCGCCCCGGCGCGGGCCCGGGGATCACTCTGCTCAGCCCGCACGAGGCGAAGGGCTTGGAATTCGACGCCGCGATCGTCGTCGAGCCCGGCTTCATCGTCGATGACGATCCGCGCGGGCATCGGTTGCTCTACATCGCCTTGACCCGCGCGACGTCACATGTGCATCTGGTCGGCGCCCCGGAAGACCTGCCGGCCGACTTCGCCGCCGTCTCGGCCCCACCGGCCGAGCCCGCCACGACGGCGACGGCGGCGGAACGGGTCGCTGTCATGCCCGAGCCGGCCCTCGTGTCGAACGAGCCGGCTCCCGTCTCGAGCCCGCCGGTCTCCGCGCCGCCGATCCCCCTCGACCCGGCCGTGCGCGAGCAGATCGACATGGTCGCCCACGCGCTGGCCGAGACCCTGCTGGCCAACCTCACCCCCGAGCTGTGGCCGGTCGCCCTGGAGCGCCTGATCGAGCTGATCAGCCCCGACGAGTGACGCTCAGCCCCGGAATCCGCTGCGCAGCCGCTGGGCCAGCGAGCCCGAGGAGCGCGGCGCCGTAGTGGCCGGACGCGGCGCGGAAGACGGGCGGGAACGGCCGACCGGCCGGTCGTAGTCGGCGGTGGCGATCGCCTCGACGATCTGGCCGTCACCGTAGTTCTCGGACTCGGGGATGGAGGCGACGAACCCGACCAGGATCCCGTTGCGCATGATCTGCGCCTCAAGGCCGGCGGTGCCGTCGTTGTCCCAGATCGCCTCGCGGCCGTCGGGGAGGACGACCCGGATGCCGTACTGCGTGATGCCCGCCTGCGGCAGCTTCACATGGGCGAAGATGTTGCGCGCGCGCAGCGTTTCGACGATTCGTCGTGCCCGTTCTTCTTCCATGTGAAGAAGCTAGTGCGGCCGACTGGACACAGCCTGAAGATCGCCTGTGGCACCCGTGTGAATCCGCCACGAACGAGTAAACGCTACTCCGGCGTACCAAGAATATCGACGCATATCTTTTATCGGGACCGCGTTTTAGCGTGCGAGCACCGGAGCGCTCCGGCTTCCTCTCCCCCACGGACCGGAGGCCACCCCATGAGCAGGCGACTGTTCGTCCTCGCCCTGTCCGCACTGCTGTTGATCGCCGGCGCCACCCGAGCCGCGGCGGCCGAAGCGACCACCGATTACGTCGCGCTCGGCGACTCCTATTCCTCGGGGGTCGGCGCCCCCTCGCAGAGCGGCACCTGCCTGCGCAGCCCTTACGGATATCCGGCCCTCTGGGCGGCCGTCAACAAGCCCACGAGTTTCACCAACCTGACCTGCGGGGGCGCGGTCACCGGGGACGTCATCAACACGCAGGCCCCGGCCATCCCGGCCGGCGCCGACCTGATCAGCATCACGATCGGCGGCAACGACGCCGGCTTCGCTCCGACCGTGCTGAGCTGCCAGGTCTCCAGCGACGCGGCCTGCGTACGGACGGTCGCCGCGGCCCGGGCCGACATCACCACCACGCTCGGGGCCAAGCTCGACGCCACGTACACCGCGATCAAGGCCAAGGCCCCGGCCGCGCGGGTCATCGTCCTCGGCTACCCGATCCTGTTCGACACCTCGTCGGCCTCCTGCGGCCTGGCCGGCATGAGCCTGACCAAGCGGCGGGCCCTCAACGAGGGCGCCCAGGTGCTCGACGACCTGATCCGCGACCGCGCCCAGGCGGCCGGCTTCACCTGGTCCGACGTCCGCGACGAGTTCCAGGGCCACGGCATCTGCTCGTCGTCGCCGTACCTCAACGGCCTGACCCTGCTGCCGCCGCAGAACTCCTTCCACCCCAACGCCAACGGCTACCGGTACGGATACCTGCCCGCCCTCTAACCCAAGCGCACCCGGCCGGGACCTCGATGTGCGGTCCCGGCCGGTCACTGTTGCCCCCATGGCCAACGTCTACGCCCTGCTGCTGCTGTTCGACGTCGCTCTGGTCGCCTGCGCCCTGATCGACTGCTGGAACGCCGACGAGGACAAGATCCGCTTCGCGCCTCGCGGCGCGTGGACCTTCGCCATCCTGCTGGTCTCGCCCCTCGCGGCGATCGCGTGGTTCGTCAAGGGGCGACCCATTCCGGCGGTACGCCTCCGTGAGCGCCCGGTCTTCGTCGCGCCGGACGACAACCCGGAGTTCCTCAACTCACTCGGCGCAACCATCCGCAAAGCCAACGGGCAGGGCTAGCGTCGGTCCATGGGGACCAATTACCCGCGGTCGATCGCCGCGGTCAACCAGATCGAGCCCTCGCCGCGCCGGGTGCGCGCGATGCTCAACGGGCGCATCGTCATCGACACGACGCAGGCCTTCTACCTGTGGGAGACCGTCAACTTCCCGGCCTACTACATCCCGATCGACGACGTGGCCAAGGACGTCATCGTCGACGAGGAGCATGAGCAGCGCCTCAGCCGCGGCCGGGCCCGCCGCCTCGGACTGAGGGTGGGCGACGTGCACCGCCCGGCCGCCGCCCGGCACTACATCGAGAGCAAGCTGCCCGCGCTCGAGGGCCTGGTCCGCTTCGAGTGGGACGCGCTGGACGCCTGGTTCGAGGAGGACGAGGAGATCTTCGGCCACCCCCGCGACCCGTACCACCGGGTCGACGCCCTCCGCTCGACCCGCCACGTACGGGTCGAGCTCGACGGTGTCGTGCTGGCCGAGTCGCACGCCCCGGTCCTGCTGTTCGAAACAGGCCTGCCCACCCGGTACTACCTGGACCGCACGGCGGTGAACTTCGACGCTCTGACCCACACCGACACCAGCACCCACTGCCCCTACAAGGGCCGCACAAGCGACTACTGGGCCGTCGGCGACCAGCCCGACCTGGCCTGGTCCTACGGCCAGCCCTTCCCCGCGGTCGCCCCCATCGCCGGCCTGATCGCCTTCTACGACGAAAAGGTCGACACGTACGTGGACGGCGAGCTGCAAGAGCGCCCAGTCACCCCGTTCTCGTAGAGCCTGACGCCCGGCCCACGCCAGCCAGTCACCCCTCAACGAGCCGAGGCGGCGCAGACTGCGCCAGACAGTCACCCCTCCGACGAACCGTGGCGGCGCAGACTGCGCCAGACAGTCACCCCTCCGACGAACCGTGGCGGCGCAGACTGCGCCAAACAGTCACCCCTCCAACGAACCGAGGCGGCGCAGACTGCGCCAGACAGTCACCCCTCCGACGAACCGTGGCGGCGCGGGCTGAGCCGGGCGTCACCCCGTCCACCGGCTGACGTGGTGCGGGCTGCGCCAGACAAGCGCTCCGTCGACGGCCAGCTCGTAGTCGGGGTGGACACCGTCGTCGCTCGTGCGGCGGGTGAAGGTCACGCGCCCGCCGGCGAACGGCACCGGCACGTAGACCGGGGCCCAGGCGCGCGTGTCACTCTCCAATGTGTCCACCTCCCGGCCGCTGGCGGCAACCGCCACCCGCGACCAGAGCAGGAGCCCGCTGGCGGTCCCGCCGGACAACGGCAGCTCCACATCAGCGGAAATTTCCGACATGGGCGGCGGGCGGCGACTGTCGAAGACATCGGACTCGACAACGGCCGGCCGCGACACCAGCGCCGCCCACGCCGGCCCACCCAGACAGAGCCGCAGCCCCTCCAACGCCGACCCGCCCTGAAGCCCGGCCGAATCCACCAAAGCACCCGAGCCCAAAGGCGCGGCCGATCCAAGCGTCACGCCCACACTCGGCGGCGCACCTTCGCCCCGGGGCGCGCCCTCACCCAGGAGCGCGCCCTCACCCAGGAGCGCGCCCTCACCCAGGAGCGCGCCCTCACCCAGGAGCGCGCCCTCACCTGCGGGCGCACCTTCGCCCGCGGGTGCACCCGTGCCCTGGGGTCCGCCGGGACCGGAAACGCCGAAGAGCGCGGCCCGGGCGGCCAGCACGCGGTCGACCAGCGGGCGGCACTCCGGAGCCAACTCCGGCTCACCGACGTCGACGGCTGCGATCATCGTGCGGGCGCGGAAGGGAATCCAGACACAGTCGGGGGTGCAGAGGCGCGAGCGGCAGTCGTTCAGGATCGGGATGGCGCCCTCGGCCGACGCGATGTTGCCGATGACCTCGGAGACACACACCTCGGCGCGTACGGGCAGGATCTGATCTGCGGCGAAGCCGGGCAGCACGGTGATTTGCCGGGAAAGTCCGGCAGCGTGGACAGCCGCCTGAGCCGCGGCGGCGAAGGCGGGAGACGCCTCGATCGCGTAGACGTGCCGGGCCCCCGCGCGAGCGGCGACAAGGGCCCACAAGGCATCCCGTCCCGTGCCCACATCGAGCACCACGCGACCCGGCGCGGCGACGGCCAGCGCGTCCGCGTAAGCCCGCCACCGGGCATCCCCCGCCGCCAGCCCGTCGTAGACCGCGTCGTCATAGACCGGGTACTCCCCCATCGAGGGGAAGAGAGCGAACGGCTGCACCCGCCCAGCATGCCCGAGTTCCGGATTTCCAAAGTGTTGCGCGTTAGTTAAAGACCTTAATAAACTCCGCCCGATAGACGAATGACCATCTGTCGATGCGAGGAGACTCGGTGAACCGAACGGTGACCGCGGCGCTGGCCGTCGCGGCGACGACCCTGGCGATGGCCCCACCCGCGATGGCCGGCGGCCGGCACGGCGTGCAGGTGACCGGTACCTACTCGACCGGGGCGGCCCATCAGTGGCAGCCCCTGCCGGGCGCCCAGCGGGACCGGAACGCCGACGCGACCGTCGTGATCGACCCCTCGCAGGAGCGGCAGCACTACAGCGGCATCGGCTTCTCGATCGACGAGACCAGCGTCTCCAACCTGTGGAAGCTGACCCCGGCCGAGCGCGAGCGCACGATCCGCCTGCTGGCCGACCCGCGGTCGGGAGCCGGCTTCGACCGCTTCCGGCTCACCATCGGCAGCCCCGACCTGATCGAGCACCTGCCGTTCTGGTCCTACGACGAGCTGCCGCCCGGCGTGACCAGCGACTTCGACCTCAAGTACTTCTCGATCCAGCGCGACATCGACCTGCACATGATCGACACGATCAAGCTGATCCAGAAGTACAACCCGCGGGCCACGTTCTTCGCCTCGGCCTGGAGCGCGCCGGCCTGGATGAAGACCAACAACAAGTTCACCGGCGAGGTCGCGCTCAAGCCGGGCAGCACCACCGAGCACTACCAGGTCGGCAAGCTGCGCGACGACTGCATCGACGTGTTCGCCCGCTACTACGTCAAGTACGTGCAGGCGTACGCCCGGCACGGCATCAAGGTCGACGCGTTGACGCTGCTCAACGAGCCGGGCATGGACGTCGTCTATCCGGCCATGGACATCAGTGTCGAGCAGCAGCAGAAGCTCGCCGTCGCCATCAAACGGGAGCTGCGCAAGGCCGGTAAGAGCACGCAGCTCTACGTGCACGACTTCAACTTCTGGGACTGGCGCGACCCGAACAGCACCGCCACCAAGAACTACTACCGGATCATGAACGACCCGGCCACGCGGCGGGCGGCCGACGCCATCGCCTTCCACCCCTACTGGGGCGATCCGGCCGTCATGCGCGACGCCTACGAGGAGTTCGGCAAGCCGGTCCACATGACGGAGACGAGCGATCTCAACCCGGCCACGGTGCTCAACTACTTCCGGTTGAACGCCAGCAGTTACACCCTGTGGGCCCAGACGACCGACCAGACCGGCGGCACCCTGCACTGGACCGACAAGCGCGACAACAACGTCGACTGGGAGGAGGTCGGCCGCACCACCAAGTGGCCGGACCGCCTGGTCAAGGTCAACACCGAGACCAGGACCGCGACGGTACGCGATGAGCTGTACCCGCTCGGCCAGTTCGCCCGCTACCTCTCCCCGGACGACGTGCGCGTCGAGTCGAGCGCGCCCGCCAACGGCGTCAGCAACGTGGTCTACCGCGACGGCGACCAGTTCACCGCCATCCTGGCCAACAGCAACCCCACAACTTCTCATGTACGAGTCGTGCTCGCCGACCGCGACTTCGTCGTCGAGGTGCCGGCCGGTGCCTACGCCACGTACCGCTGGAAGGCCGAAACCCCCCGCCGTGACCACGCACCGGTCTTGCGCGACTTCCCGGCGGTGACCGCCGACCAGTACGCGACCACGACGTTCCGCCTCACCGCGACGGACCGCGACCGTGACCGCCTCGCCTACTACGCCACGGATCTGCCCGCCGGCGTGTCACTGAACGCCACGACGGGCGTCGTCACCGTCCGCCCCACCCAGGTCGGCACGCACCAGCTCACCTTCCACGTCACCGACGGCGCCACCCGCGACACGATCAAGGTGGCGCTGACCGTCGCCCCGCACGGCGCCCCCATCGGCCAGCGCGTCGAGGCCGAGGCCTACACCGCCCAGACCGGCTGGGCCGAGGGCGGCGCCAACTTCGTCGAATCGAACGCCTCCGCCAGCGGCGGCAAGAACATCGGCTGGACCGCCCCCGGCAACTCCCTCACCTACCGCGTCGACGTGGTCCAGCCGGGCACGTACGACCTGGAGCTGCGAGTCGCCAACGGCACCGGCGCGGCCGCCCCCGACGCCATCTCGTTCCGCGACGCGACCGGCACCAAGCTGGCCACGGTGTCGGTGCCGACCACCGGCGGCTGGGCCACCTACCAGTCCGTGCACGTCCCGGTGACCTTGGCCGCGGGCGACCAGCTGGTCACCCTTTACTGCGAAACGGGCGGCTTCAACCTCGATTATTTGCAGCTGAGCTGAGCCCACGGAGCCCACCCTCCCAGGGGGCCTCCCCGACGTCCATTATTCCGAAAATCGCGGGGTCGCGCGGGCGGCCTGTGGACAGCCGGCGGGCCTGTGGATAAGCCCCAATGACCGGCGGAATGTGCATCAGCTCGCGGTCGATGGGTGTCGCTGCCACGGTGGCGGCACCCGAACGGCAGCCATCCCCGCAGCTGCGGCGGCTTGCAGGCCTAGTTCCGCGTCCTCGAAGACGACGCAGCGGGTGGGGGCGACGCCGAGCAGTTCGGCCGCGGTCAGGAAGCACTCCGGGTCGGGCTTGCCGTTCAAATATTCGCCGGCGCAGACCATGACATCGAAGCGGTCGAGCAGGCCGAGCGCGGTGAGCGAGGCTGTCACCGACTCGCGGCTGCTGCCCGAGACGACGGCGAAGGGCACTTTGCCGTACGCCTCCTGGATGTGCTCGAGCACCTCGGGCACCGCCGAGACGCTGGGCAGGAGTTCCTGAAAGACCTGCTCGCGGCGTTCGTTCACGAGCTCGACCGGCATCGCCAGCCCTTGCTGAGCGTTCAGCGTCTCGATCACCGCGACCGGCGTCCGGCCGCCCCAGGCATAGAACAGCTCCTCAGGGAAGTCGGCCCCCCACTCCCCCAGCGCCTGCTGCCAGGCCTTGTAGTGGATCGGCATCGAGTCGGCGATCGTGCCGTCACAGTCGAACAGGTACGCGTCGAACTCGCCCTCGGGCAGCGGCAGCATCACCCGGCCACTGTAGTGCCGGCGAGGACCGCCGCCGACTCGTCGACCAGGCCGGTCAGGCGGGTCACCTCGGCGTCCGTCAGCTCGTCGGCGACGCCGGCCGCGGCGACGTTGGCCCGCAGGTGATCGGGGTTCGCCGTGCCGGGGATGACGACCATGGCGGGTGACCGGCGCAGCAGCCAGGCCAGCGCGACCTGGGCCGGCGTCACGCCGAGCCGTTGAGCGGGCCCGGTCAGCTCGTCGTAGCCGGCGAGCCGGCCCGCGGCGAGCGGGAAGTAGGGAACGAACGTGATCCCTTGGGCTTCGCAGTCGGCGAGCACCTGCACACCGCTGCGGTCGAGCAGGTTGAACCGGTTCTGCACCGCCGCGATCGGCGTGATCGCCTGCGCCCGGGCCAGCATCTCCGGCGAGGCTCCGGACAGGCCGATACGGCGGATGAGGCCCTGCTCGCGCAGCTCGGCCAGCACACCGAGCGAGTCCTCCAGCGGCACCCCGGTGCTCTCCGCCGCGCCGGGGGTGTCGCCGGGCAGCCGCAGGTACGTTAGCTCGCTCACCTCCACGCCCAGGTCTTCGATCGCCTCGTGCACCTGCCGGCGGACCGTGTCCGGGTGATCCGTGATGATCCACGACCGGTCCGGCCCGCGCCCCGCGCCGACCTTGTTGCCGACGATCACGTCTTCCGGGAACGGCCGCAGCGCCTCCCCGATCAGCTGGTTGACCGTGCGGGGCCCGTACGCGTTCGCGGTGTCGAAGAACGTGACCCCCAGCTCGACCGCGAGGCGCAGCAGCTGCCGCGCCGGCTCGGCGTCGTCCGGTCGGCCCCAGACGTTCGGCCCCGCCAGTTGCATGGCGCCGTATCCCACCCGATTCATGACGTCTCCTCGTCGTATCACTGCCACGCTATCTGCCGTAGCACTGCCACGTTCCAGTGATACACCGAAGCCCGTAGCATTGCCACCGTGGACGACGAGAAAAGCCGGGTACGGGATCAGATCCTCGAGGCCGCGGCCGAGATCCTCGAGCGGGACGGGGCCCAGGCGGTCTCCACCCGGTCGGTCGCCGCGGCGGCCGGCATCCGCGCCGCGTCGCTCTACCAGTTCTTCGGCGACAAGGACGGGCTGCTGGCGGCGCTCGCCGTGCGGGCTTTCGACCGCTATCTGGCGGAGAAGAAGACCGCGGTGGCGTCCACCGGCGATCCGGTCGAGGACATGCGCCGCGGCTGGGACCTGCACGTCAACTTCGGGCTGCGGCATCCGGCCCTCTACCTGCTGATGTTCGGCGCCGACCGGCCGGGGCGCCGGCCGCCGGCCGCGGGTGAGGCGCATGAGCTGCTGCGCGGTTTTCTCGACCGGGTGGCCGCGGCGGGGCAGCTGCGGGTGCCACCGGCCCTCGCGGCCGATCTGTGCCTGGCCGCCGCCACCGGGGTCACGCTGTCGCTCATCGCCGCGCCCGAGGAAGACCGCGATCCCACCGTGTCCGCGAAGATGCGAGACGTCCTGATCGGCTTCTTCACCACCGACCCGCCCCCACCGGCGGATCCGGGCGTGGCCTCCCGGGCCCTCGCCCTCGACAACGCCCTCGACGGCGAGGCCGCTCTGCCGCTGCGCCCGGCCGAGACCGCGCTGCTGCGCGACTGGCTCGGCCGGCTCGCCCGATGACGGACGGCCCCGGCCCGAGTGGGCCGGGGCCGTCCTTGTCACCTCAGTCGAGCAGGGCCGTCACCGTGCCGGCGGCGACGGTGCGGTTGCCCTCGCGGACCGCGAAGCCGAGGCCCACCTCCAGGGCGACCGGCTTGCCCAGGGTCACCGTGACCTTGTCCAGCGTGTCGCCGGGCATGACCAGGTCGCGGTCGCCGAGGTCGAGGCCGCCCGAGACGTCGGTGGTGTGGAAGTAGAACTGGGGCCGGTAGTCCGATGCGAACGGCGTGTGCCGGCCGCCCTCCTCCTTCGTCAGCGCGTACATCCGGGCCTCGAAGACCCGGTGCGGCGTCACCGACCCGGGGACCGCGACCACCTGGCCGCGCTCCACCTGGTCGCGCTTGACGCCGCGCAGCAGGATGCCCGCGTTGTCGCCGGCCTCGGCCGAGGCCAGGGACTTGCCGAACGTCTCCATCCCGATGGCGACCGAGGCCACCGTCGGGCCGAGCCCGACCACCTCGACCGGCTCGCCGACGCGCAGCGTGCCGCGCTCCACCTTGCCGGTGACGACCGTGCCGCGACCGCTGATCGTCAGCACGTTCTCGATCGGCATCAGGAACGGCTCGCCGAGCTCGCGCTCGGGCACGGGCACGTAGTCGTCGACCGCGTCGAGCAGCTCGCCGATCGAGGCCACCCACTTGGGGTCGCCCTCGAGCGCCTTGAGCGCGCTGACGCGTACGACCGGCACCTCGTCGCCGGGGAAGCCGTACTCGCTGAGCAGCTCCCGCACCTCGAGCTCGACCAGGTCGAGCAGCTCCGGGTCGTCCACCGCGTCGCTCTTGTTGAGCGCCACGACCAGGTACGGCACGCCGACCCGCTGGGCGAGCAGCACGTGCTCGCGGGTCTGCGGCATCGAGCCGTCCTGGGCGCTGACGACGAGGATCGCCCCGTCGACCTGGGCCGCGCCCGTGATCATGTTCTTCACGTAGTCGGCGTGGCCGGGCATGTCGACGTGCGCGTAGTGCCGGTTGGGGGTCTCGTACTCGACGTGCGCGATGGTGATGGTGATGCCGCGGGCGGCCTCCTCCGGGGCCTTGTCGATGCCCTCGAACGCCACGTACCGGTTGGTTGCCGGGTCGCGGTCGGCCAGGACCTTCGTGATGGCGGCGGTCAGGGTCGTCTTGCCGTGGTCGACGTGACCCATCGTGCCGATGTTGACGTGCGGCTTCGTACGGATGAACTGGCTCTTGGCCATGATGGGATCCTCACTGGATGCGAGGCAGAGATGAGGGGTGCACGCCCTGTTTGCCGGGCAGAGCGCGCCAGAACCGCGCGCAGAGATCCACCCTTCCCCTGCGGTTCTGCTGCTACGGGGAAGGGTCAGATTCGGGTATCGACATGCGCGCACGCGGGAGCGGCCCATGCGGGCTGCTTCATACCGGAGGCGAACATGCGGATCACGGTAGGCCAGAACCACAGACCCCGCGACTTAATTCCTCACCACGCGAAGCTGGACCCCTTGGCCGTGTTGGCCAGGGTGCGGCCGTCGCGCTCGTAGCGGTAGGAGACCACCACGGCGTAGTCGTGGCCGCGGGCGGGCCGGGCCCCGGCCGGTCCGCAGCTGCGGGTGGCGGCGTTCCCGTCGAAGGACAGGCCGTCGCAGGTCTTGGGGCCGGCCACGGTTCTTCCGGTGCCGACGTCCTGCAGCGAGACGGTGATGCTGCCGCGGGCGCCGTTGCCGGGCGCGGTCAGCGAGGCCTGGTAGCGGATGTCACGGCCGAGCATCTGGCACGGCTTCACCCCCAGGCCGGTCCGGTTGCGGAAGTCGATGGCGAACGACTGGGTGCAGTTCCAGGGCCCGTACGGCTTGGCCTCGGGTTGCGGTGATCGCGGCGGTGGCGCTTTCGTGGTGGGTGCGGGCTTCGGCCGTACGGCCGCAGGGGTTGAACTGATCACGACGGCCGGCCGGGCCGCCTGGGGAACGGCCGGAACCGGCGTCGTCGTGGCCGCCGGCCGCCGATCGTCCCTGGTGGCGGCCTGGCGCTGGCGGGGCGGGGACGACGGCGTGGTCGGCCGTTGCGTGGCCGGGACGGTGATCACCTGCGGCGCGGCCAGGTCCTGGGGTTCGGCGCCGGCCCGGCCGAGGTGCCAGGCGGTGGTGATCACGGCGGAGACGGCCATCGCGCCGGCCACCATCGACAGGGTCACGCCGGGGCGGGCCCAGCGCCACTTCGGCGCGTCGTTGCGGCGCTGCTCGTGGCGAGGCTTGGGAACGGCCGACCGGGCGGGCGCCCCCGGCTCAGCGGCGGCCGGCGCACCGAAAGCCACAGCCGCAGCCGGCGGACCGAAAGCGGCAGCCGGGTCGGAGGCGGCGACCGGCGCCTCCAGGACCGCGGCCGGTGGGTCCAGGGCCGGCGCCGAGGCGAGTTGCTTGGCCAGGTCGGAGAGCTCGGCCACCAGCTCGGCCGCGGTCGGGCGCAGCCGCGGCTTCTGCTCCATGCATGCCGTGATCACGTCCCAGAGCTCGTCCGGGATGCCGGGCCGGCGCTCCGGGTGCCCGGCCAGGTGCAGCTGCATCAGCTCGGGGATCGAGTCGCTGCGGTACGGCGGGTGACCGCTGACCAGCTCGTAGAGGAGCACCCCGAACGCGTACACGTCGGTCGCCGGGCTGGCCGTGGCGCCCCGGAACGCCTCCGGCGACATGTAGTGCGGCGTGCCGAAGACCGAGCTGGGTGTGGTCATGCTCGGGGTGTTGAGGATGCGGGCCACCCCGAAGTCGGTGAGCCGGGTCTCGGGCGGGCCGTCGCCGGTGTCGAGCAGGATGTTGTCCGGCTTGAGGTCGCGGTGCACCACGCCGAGCTCGTGGGCCTCGGCCAGCGCCGCCGCCACCTGGGCGGTCAGCCGGGCCGCCTCGCCGGGGGCGATGGTGTGCTCGGCGCGCAGCAGGTCGCGCAGGTTGCCGCCGGCGACCAGGTCCATCACGAGGCCGAGGGTCTCGCCGACGCTGAACAGGTCGCGGACCCGCACGACGTTGCGGTGGCGCAGCATCCGCAGGATGGTGCGCTCCTGCACGAAGCGGGTGACCAGCTTGGGCTGGCGCAGCAGGCTCTCGTGCAGGAGCTTGACCGCGACGGCCTCGCCGGACGCGCGGTCGAGGGCCTCCCACACGGTGCCGGTGGCGCCCTGGCCGATCGGCTGCCGCAGCACGTACGAGCTGCCGACGCAGCGCCCGCTCAGGTCCATGGTCGACGTGCCGTCCGCTTCGGCGCGTGCTCCGCGGTTCGTCCGATCTCTCGTGCGATCCTGAGACACTCGGTTGTCCTTCCGGCGGCGACAGTGCCCCGGAATATTGCGGTTTGTCCGGATCGATTAGCAAGCTTTGGCGCCCGAGTTCGCACCTTTGGTAGGAGTCGCGGAAATCCCGTTACCCGCTCGCGGGCGGGCTCGTTCCTACGGCGTGGTCGGCTGCGGCCCGCACAGCGTGCGGATCGCGCCCAGCAGCGTCGAGCGGGTGAACGGCTTCTCGATCAGCATGCTGTTGTCGTCGAGGTGCAGCTGCGGGCCGAGCGAGGCCGCCGTGTAACCCGACATGAACAGCACCGGCAGATCCGGGCGGTGCGTGCGCAGCGCCGAGGCCAGCTCGGGCCCGGTCATCGTCGGCATCACCACGTCGGTGATCAGCAGGTCCGGGTGGGCCCCGCCGGCCACCTGGGTGACCGCCTGCAGGGCGTCGGTGGCGACCGTGATCGCGTACCCGGCCGGCTCGATCAGCCGCTGCACGAGCTGGGCCACCTCCGGCTGGTCCTCGACGATCAGCACCCGGCCGATCACCGCGGGCGCGCCCTGACGGCCCTCGGCCGAGGCCGTCTTCTCCTCGGCCGCCGGCAGGTAGAGGTGCACGGTCGTGCCCATCCGGGGCGCCGACTCGAGCTCGATGTGCCCGCCGAGACCCTGCACGATGCCGGCCGTGGTGGCCAGGCCCAGACCGGCCGCCGTCGGGCGGGTGGTGAAGAACGGCTCCAGCGCCCGCTGGCGTACCTCCTCGGTCATGCCGACGCCGGTGTCGGTGATGACCATGTGCACGAGCCGGCCGGCCGGCAGGCCCAGCTGGGCGCGCTTGTTCTCGTCGATGACCTCGTTCATCGCGGCCACCCGCAGCATGCCGCCGTGCAGCATGGCGTCGCGGGCGTTCGCGGCCAGATTGACCAGGGCCTGCTCCAGCGGGCCGCGCTCGGCCCGGACCGGCCACACGTCCGGGCCGAAGGCCAGGTCGAGACCGATGTGCTCGCCCAGCGTGCGGCTGAACAGCGACTGGACGTCGGTCAGCAGGTCCGGGATCGGGATGATCTCGGGCCGGTTGCCCTCGCTGCGGCCGAACGCCAGCAGCTGATGGGTGAGCGTACGCCCGGTGCCCACCGCCTCCAGGATGTCCGCCGCCAGCTTGTGGTTCGGGTGGTCCTCGGGCGTCGTCGACGTGATCATCTCGGCCGACCCGCCGACCACGGTCAGCAGGTTGTTGAAGTCGTGCGAGATGCCGCCGATGAGCTGGCCCAGGCTGTCGAGCCGGCGCAGGTGGTCGAGCTGGCGCTTGAGGCCGCGGGCGTCGATGTGGTCGGTGGTGTCGGCGACCATGCAGACCACGCCGTTGAAGGCGCCGTGGTCGTCGTTGAGCGGCATCATGCTCATCCGCACGCTGCGCTGCGAGCCGTCGGCCCGCATGAGCCGGGTCGCGCCCACGGTCGAGCGGCCCTGCGTGCACTCCTTGATCCGCCGGTTGAGCTCCTTCTGCCCCTGGTCGTTGAGGAAGCCGCGCAGCGACACCCCGACCAGCTGCGAGCGCGGCATGCCGAGCACGACCCCGATCGGCTCGTTGGCGTACGTGATGACGCCGTCGTGATCCAGCTGGAGCACCCCCTCGGGGATGGTCTCCAGGACCCGCCGGTAGCGCTCCTCGCTGGCCCGCAGCCGTTCCAGGGCCCGCGCGCTCGAACAGGCCAGGGCCAGCTCACCGGCGATGTCCCGGGCCAGCTCGACCTCGGCCGACGTGTACGACGAGCCGCTGGCCTCCCGGGTCAACACCAGATAACCGGCGTACGTGTTGTCGACGATCACCGGGCACAGGACGGCCGCGTGGATCTCGTGCTCCTCGCCTGCCAGCGGCTCGACACCGTCGCCGGCCAGCACGATCGGCCGGCGACTGGCCGCCATCGCGGTCGAGAAGTCGTCGTCGGGCAGCTGGTCGACGTGGTCGAGCACCCGCGACATCGACGCCGACCGCTGGTCGTCGATGTGGTGGTACGTGATCCCGTCGTACCGGCCGTCGTCGCGCAGCAGCTGCACACCCGCGCCGTCACCGATCATGTCGGCGGCCGCGCGGGCCGCCGTCGACTGCACCGCCGCCGGGTCGTGCGAGACCCGGCTGAGCGCCAGGGCCAGGTCGGCGAGCGCGTACCGGAGGGGGTAAGCCATGACACCCATGACGACATGATCCGCGCCTTACGGGGGCCTTGGTGGCGGTTCGCCAGGTTTTTACCCTGTGCTTTCCCTGAGCATCGCGGGCAACAGCGCCGCCGCCGTGCCCCGCAGGTTGACCGTGGCCACCTCGTCCAGCGGGGTGGGCTGCGGATTCACCTGAATGACGGCCGCCCCGCCCCTCGCCGCCACGTGCGGAATCTCCGCCGCCGGATAGACCAGCCCCGACGTCCCCACCGTGATCAGCAGATCGCACGCCGAGGCCGCCTCGACGGCCTTCGTCAAAGCCGCCGCCGGCAACTGCTCCCCGAACCAGACCACCCCCGGCCGGGCCCGCCCCCCACACTCGGCGCAGACCTTCGAGCCGGCCGGCTTCTCACAGACCGAGCAGCGCGGCGCGAAGAGACTTCCATGCAGATGTACGGGGTCAGGGGAGCCGGCCCGCTCGTGCAGATCATCCACGTTCTGCGTGATCAGCACCCCGCCGATCGCCGCCACCGCCTCATGCCCGGCGTTGGGCACGGCCTGCTCGACGGCCGCCCGCCGCCACTCGTACCAGCTCCAGACGAGCTCGGGATCCCGCTCGAACGCCTCCGGCGTAGCCAGCTCCTGCGCGTCGTACCGCGCCCACAACCCGGTCAGCGAGTCCCGAAAGGTAGGAATGCCACTCTCAGCCGACATCCCGGCCCCGGTGAACACGACGACCCGCCCGGCTTCAGCCAGCAGCCGAGCCGCCTCCTGCAACGAATCCATCAGCCTTGTGTACCGGACCCGGCCCAGGCCGCCGCGGCGAGGAGGGCGGTCGTGGGATGCCGCGCTCCCGGCGTCCACGCGAGCCGGCCGACCGCACGGTCGTCGTCGTCCAGCCCGGGCAGGGCGCCTTGGCCACGATCAGCTGCCGCTCCGCGGCGGACATCGATCGTGTATTGACATTAATCAATTTTATCGACAGGGTGTCCACACGCGCCGGCACTTCCGCGGAGACCGAGGGCAGTCATCCGCCAGCGTTCATCAGACACTGCGGAGCACAGCCCTCATGCGTAAATCCCTGATAGTCAGCGCGGTCGTCGGCGTCCTCATCGCCGCGATCGCCGTTCTCGCCCCGTCCGGGCCGGCCTCGGCGCACGGCAACGTGACCGGGCCCGCGTCCCGGAACTACGGCTGCTTCGAGCGCTGGGGCAGCAAGTTCCAGGACCCGGCCATGGCCACCCAGGACCCGATGTGCTGGCAGGCCTGGCAGGCCGACCCGAACGCCATGTGGAACTGGAACGGCCTGTTCCGCGAGGGCGTGGCCGGCAATCACCAGGCTGCCATCCCGGACGGCCAGTTGTGCAGCGCCGGGCACACCGTGAGCGGCCGCTACAACGCCATGGACGCGATCGGCAACTGGCAGGCCACCAACGTCGGCAATTCCTTCGACGTACGCCTTTTCGACGGCGCCCGCCACGGGGCCGACTACATCCGGGTGTACGTGACCAAGCCGGGCTTCGATCCCACGACGCAGGCGCTGAAGTGGTCCGATCTGGACAAGGTGACCGAGCTCGGCAACACGCCGGCCGCACAGTGGCCGGAGCAGCTGAGCAACGGTGTCGCGATCAGCGCGCCGGTGCGGGTCTCCGGCCGCAGCGGGCGGGCCATGGTCTACACGATCTGGCAGGCCAGCCACTCGGACCAGTCGTACTACTTCTGCAGTGACATCAACTTCGGCGGCACGACCACGACCCCGCCGGCCACCACGCCGCCGGCCACCACCCCGCCGGTGACCACTCCCCCGGCGACCACGCCGCCGGCCACCACGACCCCGCCCGTGTCAGGCGCCTGCTCGGCCACCTACTCGGTGAGCAGCCAGTGGCAGGGCGGCTACCAGGGCACCGTCACCGTGACCGCGGGCACGGCCGCGATCAGCGGCTGGCGGGTCACCCTGGCCTACCCGTCGGCGGCCTCGGTGCAGCAGGGCTGGAACGCCACGGTGTCGTCCAGCGGTACCACCGTGACCGCGACGAACGCCACCTACAACGGCTCCCTGGCCGCCGGCGCCTCGACGTCGTTCGGCTTCATCGCCTCCGGCACCCCGGCCACGCCGACAGCAACCTGCACGACCGCCTAGCGCAAACCAGGTCTTGGAGTTACATTCATCGATGGGAGCGCTCCCATCTCACTCAGCGACAGGCGAAAGGAGCTGAGCTCGACCCGGCGGATGACCTTGTGCTTTCGGGGGACGGAGTCTTGCCCTCCCCGTCCCCCGCCCTAATCGAACTCAGGCGAACAAGGCGCTGACCGACTCGCCGTTGTGGATGCGGCGCATCGCCTCGGCCAGGGCCGGCGCCACCGACAGCACGGTCAGCTTGTCGCTGTGGGTGCCGGGCGCGATCGGCACCGTGTTGGTGCAGACGATCTCCTCGACGTCCTTCTCATCGGCCAGCCGCTGCACCGCGTTCGCCGCGAACAGGCCGTGCGTGCAGGCCACCCGTACGCTGCGGACATCCCGCTCGCGCAGACGGGCCAGCAGCTCGAAGACCGTGCTGCCCTTGGCGATCTCGTCGTCGAGCACGATCACGTCCTTGCCCGACACGTCGCCGATGACCGTGCTGATGACCACCTTGTCGTCGGCGAACCGCTGCTTCGCGCCGGCCGCGACCCCGACCCCGAGCAGCCGGGCGAACGCCGCCGCCTCCTTGGCGTTGCCCAGGTCGGGCGAGACCACGACGGTGTTGCTCAGGTCGTAGCCCTTGAAGTGGTCGGCCAGCTCGCGCAGCGCGTGCAGGTGATCGACCGGGATGCTGAAGAAGCCGTGCACCTGCGGCGAGTGCAGCGTCATGGCCAGCACGCGGTTCGCACCCGCGGTGGTCAGCAGGTCGGCCACCAGCCGCCCGCCGATGGAGATGCGCGGCGCGTCCTTCTTGTCACTGCGGGCGTACGCGTAGTGGGGCAGCACCACGGTGATCCGCCCGGCCGAGGCGCCGCGCGCCGCGTCCAGCATGAACAGCAGCTCGACCAGGTTCTCCTGGGTCGGCGGGACCAGCGGCTGGATCAGGAAGACGTCACGTTCGCGGCAGTTGCCCTGCAACTGCACCTCGATCGCGTCGTTGGCGAACCTCGAGGTCTTGGTCGGCAACAGCGGCACGCCGAGGTGGTGGCAGATCTCGGCGGCGAGCTCGGTATGGGCGGATCCGGAGAATACGGCGATGTCGCGCACGGGCACACCTTAAGATGCGCCGCCGCCTTCGCTACGGTGTGGTCCATGAACGGACTCGCCGTGGCCTGCCGCCGCGTGGTGCACATCTACCGGGCCGAGGCCGGCGACGTGGTCGCGCTGGCCGGCGTCGACCTCTCCATCGCCCCCGGCGAGACCATCGCCCTGGTCGGCCCCTCCGGCTCCGGCAAGTCCACCCTGATCGCCCTGCTGGCCGGTCTGATGCGCCCCTCGGCCGGGCGGATCAACATCGGCACGTACGACATGGGCAAGCTCTCCGACGGCGAGGTCAGCCGCCTGCGCGGCACCGAGATCGGGGTGGTCCTGCAGGGCGCCGCGCGCAACCTTCTGCCGTACGCCACGTTGCACCGCAACATCTGGCTGGCCCAGCGCCGCGCCGCGCACACCCGCGGCATCAGCCTGGACGACCCCGACCGCATCCTCGACCTGGTCGGCCTGCCCGGCCAGGGCCGCCAGCGCCTGTCCGACCTGACCCCGGGCGGCCGCCAGCGGGCCGCCCTGGCCGTCGGCATCGCCACCGGCCCCGGCCTGCTGCTGGTCGACGAGCCGACTAGCCGCCTCGACACGGCCGGCCGCGACGAGGTCCTCGCGGCCATGGAGACGGTCAACGCCGAACGCCAGACCACCATCGTCGTGGTCACCCACGACAACGAGGTCGGCGCCCGTCTCGGCCGCGCGGTGACCATCCGCGACGGCCGGGTCGGGGCGGAGGGCCGCGACGGGCAGGATTTCGCGGTGGTGGCGGGCGACGGCACCGTCCAGCTGCCCCCCGAGGTCCTGGGCAGTTACCCGCCCGGCACGCTCTTCACCGTCCAGCACGTCGACGGCGAGGTCACCCTGGTCCCCGGCGAGCACTAGACACTAAGGGCGGGCCCAGACCGCCTCGCCGTCGGCCAGGTGCAGCTCGCGGTCGCAGGCGGCGGCCGCCTCCGGGTCGTGGGTGGCGAAGACGACGGCGGCGCCGCGGGCGGCCTCGGCCTTGAGCAGCTCCAGGACCCGCTGCCGGTTGGCCGCGTCGAGCTCGCTGGTGATCTCGTCGGCCAGCAGCACCTCGCCCCGCAGGGCCAGGCCACGGGCGATCGCCGTGCGCTGCTGCTGACCGCCGGAGAGCTCCTCGATCAGCTGGTTGGCCTGGGCCGACAGGCCGAGTGGCTCCAGCGACTCGGCGGTGCGGCGACGCGCCTCGGCCGGGGTGCCACCGGTGGCGATCACGGCCACCGAGATGTTCTCGGCCGCCGTCAGGATCGCGGCCAGCCCGTTGTCCTGCGGGATCAGCACGACGCCCAGGTGCACCGCCTGGTCGCGGTCGGTCAGCTTCTCGCCGTCCACCAGCACCCGGCCCGACGCCGGCGGCAGCAGGCCGGCCATCGAGCTGAGCAGCGTGGTCTTGCCCGCCCCGGAGGTGCCCGTGACGGCCAGGATCTCACCCGGCCGGGCCTCCACCGAGACCCCCCGCAGCACCGGCGCGTCGGTCCCCCAGGCGATGTCGGCGTCCTCAACGCTGAGCGTCGTCATGCGTCCTCCCCGTATCGAACAGAGGGCAGGTTACAGCCAGCCCCGGCGCTTGAGGGAGACGTACAGGCCCCCGGATATGACGACGATCAGGGCGGTGCTGACCAGCCAGCCCCAGAAGCGGTCGTAGCCGGGATAGGGCAGGTTCTGCCCGAAGTAGCCGGTCACCGCGGTCGGCACGGCCACGATGGCGGCCCAGGCGGCCAGCTTGCGGGTGACGTCGTTGAGCACATTGCCCTGCTCGGCCAGGTCGGCCTGCAACAGCTGCTCGATCCGCTCGCGCAGATGCTCGACCTGGTCGACGGTGTGCTTGGCGTGGTCCTCGACGTCGCGGAAGTACGGCCGCAGATGCTCGTCGACGACGTCGAGGTCGGCCCGCGCGGCCTGGCCGACCAGCTCCGGCATGGGCGCGATGGCCCGGCGGAACGCGGCCACTGTCTTGCGGATCGCCATGGCGTGCATGCGGACGGGCCGCGGCGCGCCGCCCTCCTCCAGCAAGGCGTCCTCGACGCCGTCCATCGCCGCGTCCAGCTGCTGGCTGGCCGAGTAGTGCCCGTCGACGACCACGTCGAGCAGCCCGTACAGCAGGAACGCGACCCCGCCGTCGCGGCCCAGGTCGGCGTTGGCGTCCCAGCGTTCGGGGAGCCGGGTGATGTCGATCGGCGCCTTGCGCACGGTGATCAGCGCGCGGTCGGTGACGAAGACGCTCAGCTCGGCCTTGGTGAAGTGGTGGTTCCCCTCCTCGACGGAGAGGTCCACGGCGTACACGTTGAGGAAGATGTGGTTGGGGTAGCGGTCGAGCTTGGGCCGCTCGTGATCGGCCAGGGCGTCCTCGACGGCCAGCGGGTGCAGCTCGAAGGCGGCGGCGATCTTGTCGAGGTCGGCCGCGTCGGGGTGGAGAAGATCGAGCCAGAGGACCGAGCCGGGGTGCTGGTCGAGCTGGTTCTGCGCGTCGTCGGGCCCGAAATCCTGGGCGACGACCTTGCCATCCTGATAGAGGCGGGTGGCGGTGGCGGGGGAGGTCACACGCCCACTATGCCCCGGCGGGCCGGATCTCATCCTACGATGAGCCGTGACCTGGCTCGATCAGCTGCTGACGTCGTTCTACACCGCCAAGTGGCAGGTGACCGCCGACCAGGCGATCTACTACCGCGAGATCGTGGGCAACGCCTTCGGGCTGGGCTCGGCTCTGTTCGGGCTGCGCCGCAACGCGTGGGCCTGGCCGGTCGGGATCGTCGGCAACGTGCTGCTCTTCACCGTCTTCGCGGGCCAGGCGATCGGCAACGATCAGGGCACCCCGCTCTACGGCCAGGCCGCCCGGCAGGTCTTCTTCCTGATCACCAGCGTGTACGGGTGGTGGCGCTGGCACCGCAACGCCGCGCGCTCGGACGGCACCGCGGTCCAGCCGCGCTGGGCCACCCCCAGGCAACGGCTGCTGTACGGAGGTGGCGCGCTCGTCGCCGTACTCCTCTGCTTCTTCGTCTTCCGCGCCGTCGGCGCCGGCTTCCCGGTCCCCTGGTGGTACTACCTGGCCGACTCGTGGATCTTCGTCGGCTCGATCCTGGCCACGTACGCGATGGCCCGCGGCTGGGTCGAGTTCTGGCTGTGCTGGATCGCGGTCGACCTGGTCGGCGTCCCCGAGCTGCTGCACTTCAAGTACTACCCGTCGGCCGTCCTGTACGCGGTCTACGCCGCCTTCGTGATCTGGGGCTTCGTGGTCTGGCTGCGCATCACCCGCACCGAGCCGCAGTCCACCGCCGTACTGGCATAGCCCTTGTACCTTCCGTAGTGACTACGACACGGAGGGTGATGCAATGACCGGTATGGACGTCCCCGCGCTCCTGGCCGACGGGGACGAAGTGGCCGAGGTGGGCGACCGGCTCGCCACGGAAGCCGCGGGCATCTACGGGTGGGCCATGCGGGCCGGCGAGGCCGTCGCCGGCTCGCTCATGTGCCCGTCCCAGCTCTCGACCTCCGGCTTCGGCTGGGAGGTCACGCTCGGGCAACTGGCCGGCGAGGTACGGGCGTACGGGGTGGAGCTGCGCACGGCCGCCCTGGCCTACCTGGTCGCCGACGAGGCGTCGGCCGGGAGGATGCCATGAGCATCAGTTTGCCGGCGCTGCTGCGGGCCGACCTGGCGGCGGTCCGGAGTGTGGCCGAGCAGTGGATGCGGCTCGGCCTTCGCCTCGACCGGGCCGTGGAGGACCTGACCCTGCGGACCAGCGACCTCGAGGACCATTGGTTCGGCGGTACGGCCGCGCAGGCGGCCCGGGACAAAGGCGTGCGGCTGCGGGTTCGCCTCGGCAACGCGCACGACAACTGCGTCGCCACCGGCGTCGCCGTCCGCGAGTTCGCCGACGACCTCGACCAGTGCCGGCGCCTGCTCGACCAGCTGGTCACCGAGGCCCGGGCGCGCGGCCTGCGCATCGACCTCGACTCCGGCGAGATCACCGTGCCCCTGGCGCTCGCCGGCTCGGTCACCCAGGCCACCGTCGACGGGTACGCCGAACAGATCGGCCAGGTGCTGGCCCGCGCCGACGAGGCCGACCGGCGGGCCGCCGCGATCCTGGCCCGCAACAGCTACCGCGAGGACTTCGGCCCCGGCGACCAGCTGCCGGACTACCCGAGGATCGACGGTCCGGCGCTGGCCGCGTGGAGCCCGAAGAGCCGGGCCGAGTGGTGGCTCGGCCTGCACCCGATGATCCAGGACCGGATCATCACCGAGCAGCCCGACATCGTCGCCGCCGCCACCGGCCTGCCCGCCCACGACCGCGACACCGCCCACCGCCTGCTGGAGGCCCGGGCCCGGCAATCCCTGCTCGCCTCCCGCGCCCAGGACGAAGCCCTGCGCGGCGAAGCGGCCAGCCGGGCCTCCACCGAACGGGAGAAGCGCTTGGCGTCCTGAGCCTCTACGGTCGGTGTGTGCTCGTCACCGATCCGCTCGCGGTCCTGCCCGATCTGCTGGAGTGGCCCACCGAGACCCTCGACCGGGTGATCGCCGAGCTGGCCGACCCGGCCCACCACCCCACCCCGGCCCACCGGCTGGCCCGGGCCTGGGCCCTCGGCATCCGCTTCGACCGCGACCACGACCCGGCCACGCTGGCCGCCGCCCTGGCCGACTACGCGGCCTCCACCTACCGGGGGCCGCAGCGCGGCGGGGTCGGCCGCTACCTGGCCCTGCGCCGCCTGCTGGCCGGCTTCCTGGGCCAGCCGGTCGACCTGCCGGCCGTGCGCGCCATGGTGGCCGAGGCCGGCGACGACCCGACCATGCCCGGCAGCGCGGCCCTGATCCTCGCGATGACCGACGTGATGGCCGCCTACGCCGACGAGCCCGGCTACGACCACGCCGAGTCCCTGCGCCGCCTCGACGAGCTGGCCGAGACGATCCCGCCCGAGAACGAGCTCCGCGCGGTGCTGCCCAGCCTGCGCATGGCCCTGGCGGTCAAACGCGGCACCGAACGGGGCAACTATTCCGACGCCACCGCGGCCGCCGAACACGCCCGCGGCCTGCTCGAGAGCGGCGAGCTCGACCCGGCCCGGCGCGCCGCGGCCGAGGCCATGCTGGCCGGCGCCGAGGGGATGGCCGCCGCCCAGCGCGGCGAGCTGGACCAGGCCTCGGCCCAGATGCTCGCCCTGACCGACGCCGTCGCCCAGATGCCGGCCGGCCCGCAGGCGACGGCGATGCGCCGCCTGCTCGCCGGCGCGACCGGCCAGGCGTCCGAAGAGGACGCCGACGAGGCCGGGCTGGCCGCGGGCGAACGCGCCTGGCGGCTGCTGATGAGCGCGATGGGCATTCTGCAGCCCGCTCTGGACGCCAAGGACGCGGCCGCGGTCGGCCGGGGCATCCGGATCCTGCGGGAGGCGGCCGAGGTCGCACCGGCCGACTACCGCCATCGGGCGCTGATCCTCAGCATGCTCGGCCAGATGCTCACCATCCAGAGCCAGCTCGACACCGCCGGCCCGTCCGCTCTCGGCTTCGGCGGCCCGTCCGCTCCCGGCTTCGGCGGCCCGTCCGGCGCCGGCTTCGGCGGGGGCCGGCCGGTGCTGGACGAGGCGATCCGGCGGCTCACCGACGCGCAGCGGGCGGCCGGGCATCCCGGGCATCCCATCTGGGCCCCGACCCTGATGTCGCTCGGCATGGCCTACCGGGTGGCGGGCCGGGCCGTCCTCAGCCGCGAGACCGGCCGGCGCGCGCTGCGCGGTCACGCCTGGTCGGTGCTGCTGCAGGCCGGCACCGAGGACGCGGCATCGGCCGCCCGCGACGCCGCCGACAACGCCAAGCAGGTGGCCCGCTGGTGCCTGGAGGACGGCGACCCCGTGGGCGCCGTCTCGGCCCTGGACGCGGGCCGCTGCCTGATGCTCTACGCCACCACGGTCACCATGGACATCCCGGCCCGCCTCGACGGCCTAGGACGCCCCGACCTCCTCGAACGCTGGATGCGCGACCCCACCGACCCCGAGGTCCGGGCCGACGTCCTGGCCGCCCTGACCGGCGGCGAGCTCACCGACGCCTCCGTGCCGGACGTCCTCGACCCCCCACCCCTGGACGAGATCGCCCCCGCCCTGACCCGGCTCCGAGCCGACGCCCTGGTCTACCTGCTCCCCGCCGACGACCAGGGCCCCGGCTACGCCGTCCTGGTCCCCGCCGACGGCCGCCGCCCCACCCACCTGTCCCTGCCCAGCCTGACCACCACCGGCCCCGTCGCCCACCACCTCACCCAGCTGGACACACGCGCCGCCACCGCTCAACCCCACGCACACGACGCCGCCCCCTCCACTCCTCACCCCCACGCACACGACGCCGCCCCATTTACTCCTCACCCCCACGCACACGACGCCGCCCCCTCCACTCCTCGCCCCCACGCGCGCGACGCCCGCTCAGTCACCCCTCACCCCGACAGCCGCGACGCCGGCCCCACCACCCCTCACCCCCACGAGAGCGGCTGGCGAGCTGGTCTCGATCAACTGTGCGACTGGGCCTGGTCCACCGTCATGGGCCGCTTGCTGTCCACTCTGGACACCTGGCGGATCGGCCGGGCGCCGCGCATCGTGCTGATCCCGATGGGCGACCTCGCGGCGGTTCCCTGGCATGCCGCCCGCGACCGCGACGGCACCCGGGCGGTGGAGCTGGCCACCTTCTCGTACGCCGCCTCGGCCCGCCTCCTGTGCCAGACCGCCGAACGCCCGCCGGTGCCCGCCCGGGCCCCGGCCCTCATCGTCGCCGACCCGACCGATGACCTCCCGGCCGCGCGGGCCGAGGCCGAAGCGGTCCGAACGGCCTTCCTCCCCACAGCCGAGCTGCAACACCAGGCCACCCCCGAGGCCGTACGGGATTGGCTGCTCGCCGGCGGCGGCTCCGTCCTCCACCTCGCCTGCCACGGCGCCGTACGGCCCGGCCTCGACGGCTCCCACCTGCGCCTGACCGGCGGCCGCCTGACCGCCCGCGACATCCTGCGCACCAAGCGGGTCGCCTCGATCGGCCTGGTCGCCCTGGCCGCCTGCACCACCGGCGTACCGAGCGGCGCCCACGACGAGGCCTTCAGCCTGGCCACCGCCTTCCTGGCCACCGGCGCCCGCAGCGTCTTCAGCTCCCTGTGGCCCGTCCCCGACGACTCGACATCGCTGCTGATGTTCATGGCCCACCACTACGTCCACGCCGCCGGCAAGCACCCCGTCGACGCCCTCAACCACGCCCAGCGCTGGATGCTCAACCCCGACCGCGAGATCCCCCCGGCCATGCCCCCCGCTCTCACCCGCCAGGCCCGCTCCCTGACCACCCCCGACACAGCCGCCTGGGCCGGCTTCACCCACCACGGCTGGTGAGTATCAGGCGACGTCGGGGCGGGTCATCAGCGGCGAGCGCAGGTGCAACTCCAAGTCGCTGGTGGTCAGGGGCACCGTGCTCCACGTGGCCACGGCCGTGCCGGCCCGGGCGTCGAGAGTCAGGCGGACCCGGTGTGGCGTGGTGATGACGAACAGGTCGGCGACGAACGTGTCGCCCTGCCAGGCGCCGCCGGCGACGACCGGGCGGCCCAGTGGTGAGCTCTCCCGCCATTCACCGTGGCCGACGGCCAGTTTGATGGATGGGCCGAGCCGAAGCTGCCAGCCGCCGTCCACCGGCTCGACGGTCACCGCGCTCCCGGCGGGAAGCGCCGAGTCCTCGGCGGCGACGACGTTGGCCGTGGCGGACCGGCCGGGTTCGGCCGAACCCCGTACCACCGGGATCGACAAACGCCGAAGCCGCGACGCGAGGATGTCGTCGTCCTCGGGAGTGACCGTGCCGTCCAGGCCGGGCAGCAGGACGTCCCACAGCGCGGCCGGCATGTCCGGGTCCTGGCCGCCGCCGCACGTCACGACGACCACCAGATCGTGCGACGGCACAACCACACACATCTGGCCGTACGCTCCCTCGGCCCGGTAACCGTGACGCGACATCCAAAATTGGTAGCCGTAGCCGTGCAGGCCTTCGGGGTTGGGTGACTCGTCCGCCTTGTGCGAGGTGTCGGCGTGCTTCCTGGTGGCCAGAGCGACCCACTCGCGCGGAATGAGCTGCCGGTCGCCCCAAGCGCCCTCGCGCAGCAGCAATTCGCCGAAGGCCGCTACCGCCTCCGTCCGCAGGTGCAGCCCGTGGAAGCCGAAGACGGCACCGCTGCCCAGCCGATCCCACTCGGCGTGGTCGATGCCCATGGGATGGAACACGCGCTCGTCGAGCAGATCCGGCAGGTTCCGGCCGGTGGCTCGTTCCACCATCCGGGCCAGGACGCCGGTGGTCGCGTTGTCGTACGCGTGCCGGCCCGGCGTCGGAAAAGGAACCCGAAGGAAACCTTTCATAAGGTCGCCCGGCTCCAGCTGCCAGGCCTCGCCGAGGCTGTCCGTGTCGTGCCCGGCCGTCATCGACAGCAGGTCGTGCACGGTGATGCGGCCCGCCTGCTCGGAGAGGCCGTCCGGGACGTGGTCGGGCAGCACGTCGACCACGCGATCGTCCAGGGCGAGGCGGCCGTCGGCGATCGCGAGCCCCACCGCGACCGAGGTGACCGACTTGGTCAGCGAGTACAGCAGGTGGGGGCGGTCGGCCGCGTACGGCGCCCACCAGCCCTCGGCCACCACGTGACCGTGGCGGACGACCATGATGGAGTGCAGCTCGATCGGCCCGGCCTCGAGCCGGTCGAGCAACGCGCCGATCGCACGGGACGGGACCCCCATGGCGGCCGGGGTGGCGCGGGGCAGGAGACCGGAGGACATTCAGGCACGGTACGGGATCTTCAGACGCCCTGGTGGGTAAAACCGGCCCAGCACAAGGGATCGGCCAGGCGGGGGCTGGTGCCGTGGCGGGCCAACTCGGCCGGCATGGTCGGGGGTACGGCTCGGTCGGGGTCGAGCATCCACAGTTGGGCCTGGCGCAGGGCGTCGGCCGGGGAGCAGCGGCCGGTGTTGAGGTGGTGGTGCACCAGGAACATCAGCAGGGACGTCTCCTCGTCGGGGACGCGCCACAGGGACCCGAAGACGGTACGGGCGCCGGCCGACAGGAACGCGGTGGCCAGGCTGAACGCCTCGTCGTGGCGGGCGCCGACGACGCCGGTGGTGCAGGCGGCCAGGAAGACCTGCTCGATCTCCAGTTCGGCCGTACGGGACGCCTCCAGCAGCTGCCGGGCGGTCAGCCGCCCGCCGGCCAGGCGCAGGCCGGTGTCGCCGGGGTGTTCCGGGTCGGCCTGGCCGTGGCAGGCCAGGTGCAGCAGGGACGGGCCGGGGGCGGCGGCGGCCACCCACGCCAGCACCTGCCGGGGCGAGCCGTCGGCGCGGCCCAGGAAGGTGCCGTCCGGGTAGAAGACATCACCGATCGCGCGGGCCTCCGCTCCGGCCGCCGGCAGGTCACCGGTCGGATCACCGACGACCAGGACCGACTTGACCTCCCGGGCCGTCTCGCGCGCGCTCTGGGCGAAGGCTCGCCCCGAGACGGCGTACGAGATCACGGCCTGCTCGATCGCATAGCGGCGCCGCTCGCCGTCGTTGCGGTACGCCGCATGCCACGGCACCGCCGCCAGCGGCCCGGTCGGCACCAGCACGAGCCGAGCCGGCCGCCCCAGCTCCCACCCCCGGACGTGCCGCAACACCGCGCTCATGGCCGCCGACCACGCCCACCGGCACAGCTCGTCCGGCCCCGCCGAGGCCGTCTCCGGTGCCCCGCTGACCTCGCCCGCGTCCCGCCCGCCACCGGGGGCCGGGGCGATAGGCCAGGCGCCGCCGTGCGGCGGCACGCCATGGGGAGTAAGGGCGCCGTCGGGAGTCGGGGCGGTGTCTCGGGTGGGGCCGTGGAGGGCGGTGGTGTGCTGGGCGAAGGCGGAACCGCGGTTGGTGCGCAGGCCGGGCAGGATCAGAACCCTGGTGTCGCCCCGGACCGGCACGATGACCGCGCAGCCGGGCTGGTCGCCCGCGGTGGGCAGCAGGTAGACGAGCGCGTCGGTCTCGGTGGCGGCCAGGGCGACCCGGATGTCGTGTGTGGATCCGAACTCCGGGGTACCCAGCTGCAGCGCGTGCAGGACCTCGGAGCGCAGGTCGTCCGGCACCTCGAAGACGCGCGCGCCGGGCATCCCGCGCAGCGCCCCGCCGGTGACCATGTCGCCGCCGTAGCCGGCCGACGTGCGCCACCGGTCGGCCAGGTCGGGCCGGCCGGCCAGGACGAGCCGGTCGGCGATGGTGCGCGAGTTGGTCGCGGCCTGCAGCATCAGGCCCCGGCCGGCGTCGACGGCGGCCACCAGGTCGTCGTAGGCCCCGTCGGCCCGGCACCAGCCGGCGACCCGGCGGGCCGCCTCGCCGGCGTCAGCCGCGGCCAGCACCGCCTCGTCCGTGCCGGCCTGCAACAGCACCTGCCAGCCGAAGCCGTGCAGCCCGACCAGGCCCCAGCGGCGCGACTCGGCCGGGTCGGCGCCGTCGCGGTGCCGCAGGGCCTCGGCCCGGACCAGCGCGAACTGCGACCACAACGGGGCCCGGGGTCCCTCGGCGATACCCAGGCCCTCGGTGGCCCATCCGATCACCCGTTCCGCGGTCGGCTGGTCCCTGGGCTCGTCGCGCAGCAGGCCGATTCCGACCTGGCAGCCCAGCCCGAGCGCCATCAGGCGGAAGGCGTGACCGGGAGGCAGGACGTCGAGGAGTTCGCCGACCCGGTCGGCGGCCTCGCGCATCGTCACCACGTCGTGCCGGACCACCGCCGACCCGCACACTGCGGGCAGGGCGATCAGGGCCGCGCCGGCCGCGGTGACGTCGCCCGGCGGGATCGGTGCGCGGTCGACCGGCCGATACACGCCGTCCGCGCCGGACATGATCGATTCGATCAGGCTGAGCATCGGGGTGAGGGAGGCCCGCAGCGCGTAGGAGGCCGGCAGGTCCCGCAGGCGTTCGAGCATCGCCCGCAGGTCGCCGTGGGCACCGGCGTCGCCCTGACGAGCCCGGTCGATCAGGGCGAACCCGTCGGCCATGAGCTCGTCCTCGGGGTCGCCGGAGGCGCGCATCTGGTCGATCGCCGTAGCCAGTAGCCGCCGGTCGCCGCCGTGGATGGCCTTGGCCGCCAGGAAGATCGGTGTAAGCCCCTCGATCGTGCGGCGAACTTCGGGATCGTCCTCACCGTCACGTAGGGGCGCGAGCAACTGCTGGAGGCCGTTGCCGGGGTCGCCACCGCCGCTCAAGGCGCGGTCGAGGTAGCGGGCGAGGGCCTCGACGCTGTCCAGCCGGCGGTCCCACTCCGGCGGCTTGTCGGTACGGGTACGCGCGAAGGCAACCATCTCCAGCATCCACGCTGGGTCGCTGAGCTCGGGATACTCCTGCCAGCCGTAGCCGACGTCGGCCGCCATGACCGCGGCGAGCGCGGCCCGCTCGTCGTGGTCGCCGAGGCCGCTGTCGAACACGGCCCGGGCGGCCGCGATGTGGTCGAGCATGGTGGAGGCATACTGGGCGGAGGTAGTCGTGTGACTGGTTTCTTCGGCCAGTACCAGGGCCTGGGTGAGGTCGAGACGCTCGCGGTGGGCGTAAAGCAGCCACTCCGGCCAGGGCGGGTCGGCGATGCCGCGGTCGAGACACTCGGCCGCGCGGTGCAGATCGGCCGGGTCGTCGGCCAGGCCGGCCCGCAGTCGGTAGGCCAGGCCCAGCGCCCACCAGCACGGCTCGCCCTCGGCGGCGGCCCGTTCGAGCCAGGTCACCGCCTCGGTGGCGTCGCCGGTCGAGGACTGCCGTTCGGCCCGCTCGCCGAGCAGCCGGCCGCAATCGGCCATGCCGCCCGGCTCCGGCACGTCGGCCAGGGCGGCCCGCCAATGGTCGATGGCCCGGTCCAGATCGGACTCATCGGCCCGCGTGTCCCAGCGTTCCTGGTAGGCACAGGCCAGCGCGTGGCGCACCACGGGGTCGCCGTCCTCGCCGCCGCGCCGGCCGGCCTCGATCGCCCGGTCGGGGTCGGGCTGCGGTCCGAAAAGATGGAGGAAGCACAGATCGGCACAGGCCTGGGCGTGGAAGGGCCCGTCCGGGTCGGCGGCCTCGACGGCTGGCCCAAGCACGGCGACGGCGGCCTCGAGATCGGCCGGATCGTCGGTCAGCGTGGCGATCCGCCCGAGCGTCATCCCATAGGCCAGCCGCGCCTCCGGCGACCCGGTCGTCACCTCGGCCGCGATCAGCGCGATCTCAGCGGCAACCGCCCGCGCCAGCGCTTCTGCGGAATCGGGCGGCGCGGGACGGGCGGCAGACCCGGGCGGCGCGGGACGGGCGGCAGACCCGGGCGGCGCGGGACGGGCGGCAGACCCGGGCGGCGCGGAAGGTATCGCGGGTCCAGGCGGCGCGGAAGCCACGGCGGGCCCGGGTGGCGCGGGGACGTCCGATGGGGCGGGTCGGTGGTTGGCGAGCAGGATGGTGGTCAGGCGGGCGTGGTGGGCGTGGGCGAGGTCGCCCAGCTCCTCGTCGCGCAGCTCGCCGGGGATGAGGGCGTCGGCGGCGAGCCGGCCCGCGGTGATGGCGTCGGTCCAGGCCGCTGGGTCGCCGGTTCGGTCGGCGCGCTCTCGGTGGATCATCGCGATGGCGTGCAGCCACCAGGCCAGGCCGTCGCCGCCGGCCGCGATCGCCGCCTCGTAGTGGGCTAACGCGCGGTCGAGGTGGGCCAGGTCCGGATCCGCTTCGTAGCGGTCGAGGCACTGGTCGCCGAGATCACCGTGGTCGGTCACGGGGGCGCCGAGGGTGCCGGGGCCGCCCGCAGAGCCGAGGGGGCCCGGGTCGTCCGGCAAAGAGGCGTGGTTGGTCATCACGGGACGGTGGTGATCACGGTGAGGGTGGTGGTGGCCCAGTCGTAGACGTCGGTGGGGGTGGCGTCGCCGGCGTCGCGGGTCATGGCGACCCGGGGGAGCACACCACGGCGGACCGCGTCGTCGAGGGCGTCCTGTTCGAATGGGCGGGCGGCGAACTCCTGCTCGGCGACGATCAGTTTGACCCGGTCGCGGACCTGCGCACCGCGGGTGGGCGGCACGCCGCCGGGCAGGCTGAACTGGACCGGGCGGCCGTTGAGGGCGGCCCCGACGAGACCCGGGCCCACGAACGCGCCGGGGAACAGGGAGGCGTGGACGCGGTAGCGCTCGGTCAGGTTCAGCAGTACGCAGTAGAGCGAGCGGCCGGTCGTGTTGTGCAGGCGCAGGAAGGCGGTGGGCGGCGTCGGCGTGCCGTTGCGCCAGGTGTACGCCAGCTGGATCAGGCCGTCGGCGTCGGGTCGTTCGGGCAGGCGGTGCAACGACGCCTGGGTCTCGCCGGGGCCGGCGGCGACGATCTCCAGACGGACGGCGCCGGCCAGGGGCGAGCCGGGGTTCTCGAGCGCCTGCACCTGACGCCAGCGGGCGATGTGCTCGCCGGCGCGGACCGCGCGCCGGGCGAGATCCGGGCCGTGCAGGTCGGGCGCCACGGGAAGCTCGCCGGCGCCCAGGATGCGTACGGCTCCGGTCTGGTCTTGGGAAAAGCGCAGGTCGGGGACCTCGCCGCGTGCGGTGTCGGCGATCCGCAGGAACGGCGAGCGTTCGACCAGTTCGGCCAGCTCGGCCGAGCCGGCCACGTCGACCGCCAGGTGCGCCTCCGGCAGTTGCGTGACCACGACCGGGTACTGCCGCTCGGGGTCGGGCTGCCAGCCGTCCGGCTCGACCACCGAGCGGTCGAGCGACACCGCCGTCACCCGGGCCGGGCGGACCGGGCCGTCACCGGCGACCGCGACGCGCAGCGGGCCGGGCGTGGCGGGCGGCATGCCGTGGCAGCTGCCGGCGTCGATCTCCCACCGGTGGTCCAGGTGGCGCATGGTGATCCGGGAGGCCGCCGCGCGTAGTGCGCCGCCGAGGAAGGGCTGGTCGGCCGGGACGTCGCCGGCGAGCTGGGGCGCCTGGAACTGGGTGCGGTCCTCGACCGTGCAGCGGGCGGCGGCCAGCAGCTCGCGGTAGGTGGCGTGCGGGCCGAGCTGGTTGAGCGCGCGCAGCAGGGCCCAGCTGAAGACGCCGTGCGGGACGTCGTCGAGCGGGAACTCCTGGGCCAGTTGGTCGGCGCGGCAGGCGGCGAGCAGCACGTGCCGGCTGGTGTCGGGCAGCGCGTCCCAGCCGCCGTGCAGCTCGGGGATCAGGGTCTCGGGCCGGGGCGCCCGGGTGGCGGGCGAGACGCGGCGGGCCCGGGCCGTGGCCTCGGGAATCTCGCGGGTGACACCGCCCGAGTGGCAGCTGTCCATGACGGCCGCGACGTGGGCGCCGGTCGCGGCGACCTGGTCGAGGAGCACGGCCAGCTCCTTGTCGTACAGATCGGGGACGTCGCCGTCGCGCGAGTCGGCGCAGACCAGGCTCTGCACCAGGCCCTCCGACTCGCGGGCCCACAGCTCGGGCGGCACCGGCGCCTCGGAGCCGTGCCCGGCGTACCAGAGGACGGCGGTGTCGCCGGCGCCGGCCCGGCCGAGGTGGGCCCGGATGGCGTCGATGATCGCGGCGCGGGTCGCCTGCTCGTCGTACAGCTCCCGGACTTGAAGGTCACCGACCCGCGAGCGCAGGTAGGCGAGCGCCGCCACGGCGTCGTTGCGGGCGCCGGTCAGCGAGCCGACCGTGGCCGCGCGGTACTCGTCGATGCCCACGATCAGGGCGTACACCGTGCTCACGCGGCCCCCTCCGGCACGTAGATCCAGCTGCGCTCCTGGAAACCCTTGGCCGGCAGGTCGACGGTGACCGGCCGGAACGCCGCCGGCGGCGGATCGTCTCCTGTGGACAGCACGTCGGCGTAGAGCACGTCGGGCACGCCGAGCACGTAGTCGGCCGCCGGGTGCTCGACGACCGCGGCCCGCAGCGGGGGCGAGTCGAGCAGCCGGTGCACGGCGGTCGCGGCCCGGCCGACCCAGCCGTTGTCGGCCTCGCGCACCAGGCCGCGGTGCAGGGCCAGCCGCAGGCGCATCCGGTCGTCGGCGGTGGCGTTGCGGGCGGTCAATGCGGTCGCGATGCCGCGCAGCAGGCGGGGCACGGCGGCGGCCTCGTCCAGCCCGATCGGCAGCACGGTGAACTGGCCGTCGCCCTGCGGCTGCGGGTCGACCTCGCCCGGCGTCACCCCGGCCGCCGCGCGGCCCTCGGCCAGGATCCGGACCAGGTCGTGCTGGAGGCGGGCGGACGCGTCGGGGCCGTGACCGCTGTAGCCGACGATGTCGGCCGCCATGCACAGGCGTACGGCCGCGGCCTTGTGAAGCGAAGGGCCGGGAACCGGGGCCGTGAAACGGATCCGGTCGGTGGCGGAGAGGCGGCGGCGCACGCGGCCGGACAGGTCGAGCTCGGCCTCGAAGGCGCCGGACAGCTCGGCCAGCGCGGCGGGGACCTCGAGAACGGCGTGGACGGCATAGGTTCGGGGCAGCAGCGGCGTGCCCCGGCGGTCGTGGTAGCGCCAGCCGAAGCGGGGGCTGTGGACGCCGGTCGTCCAGGCGGGCGGCCGGTCGTCGCGCGTCCGCAGGCGGTCCAGCAGCGAGGCCGGGGCGGCGCGGGCGGTCCGGTCGCCCAGGGGTGAGGCGATGCCGTCGGCGAGCAGGCCCAACTGCTCGGCCCCGGCATGCACGGCTACGGCGGTGACGCCGGCGTTCTCCAGGTCGACCGTGAAGCGGGCCGTCGCGTACCGGTGGCCGGCCGGCGCCGGGTCGAGGTCGAAGGCGAACAGCGCCCCGAGGTAGCGCGCGCCGGGTGCCGACAGGGCCGGCGGAAGGTCGGCCGCCTCCACCGGATAGAGCCGCGGGCGACCGAACCGGACACCGACGCGCAGCCGCTCGTCACCGCGTGACCCAGAATCAGTCAACTGGGTGTCGGTGAGCACCTCATCCGTTCGTAGTAATTCGTCCTGATGAAACGCGGATTCGGTCGCCGTCAATTGTTCGGCGCTTTCCGGGCGGGGCATGGGCGGCATCCTTGCACGCGGGCAAGGAGCACGGCAAGGAAGCCCGAAGTCCACTTTGATCAACTACGCGGCGACCCATCTGTGCAGGCAGACTGCACTAGCCCGTTCGGACAGTCCACTTCGTCGATCATCATCCGGATGCGGTACCGCAGTGGTTTCGATGGTCGACTGAAAGGATCTGTTGCTTTTCCCGGCGGCGGCGTTAGGCTCCCGGCACAGCCGCCCCATTAAAGGCTATCCCCCGGGAGAAGAATGGAATTCGCGCGACGGCGCCGTGTGGACATGGGCCTCGATCTCCGGTCGGCCACCACCGGTCAGCAGAGCCAGCAGATCCGCCCCGGGCAGAAGATCAGCCGCAAGCCGCGCCACGCCGGTCTCTTCGAGGCGGTCCACCGGCTCGACGCCGGCCTCGACCAGGGGGCCCGCGCGCAGCTGTCCGAGTGGATCCGAGCCGAGTACGAGAGCGAGTTCGGCGACGTGCCGCTGGGCATGTTCGCCCTCTGCCACCTCGGCCCGCCCTACATCGACCACCGGCTCGACCTGTGGCAGTCCATCGTCGAGCACTACGCGCCGGCCGACCTCGTGCCGGAGCCCTTCAACCAGGCCCGGATGCTCGTGCGCACGGGCGCGTACGACTTCGTCGAGATCTACGCCAGCGGGGAACTCCGGCCGGTCCTCAAAGACGGCTCCGTCGTCGCCTGAAAGGTTTACGAGAACACATGAGCGACCACGATCCCCTTGTCCGCCAAAAGATCAAAGAGGTTCAGGAGGTCGTCCTCCGGCTCGAGCAGGGTGTCGGCCAGGTGGGCATGCAGGTCGCCCAGGTCGGCCAACGGGCCGAGGAGACCAACGACCGGCTGCAGAAGCTGTCCCAGGCCTTCGAGTCGTACGTGCTGCAGGCCGAGCGCACCGCGAACGTGCAGCGCTCCGAGACCCGCATCGGCGTGGTCGAGGGCCAGATCGAGCACCAGTTCGGCCACTACAAGGTGGTCCGCCGGGTCGCCACCGGCATGCTGCAGGGCTTCGACCTGGGTCTGGTCTCGGACGAGACGCTGCGCGACGTCGGCGAGCAGCTGATGATCGAGACGCCGCGCTACTGGCTGGCCCCGGTGCTGGTGGCGCTGCGGTCGTGGCTGGCCGACGACCAGGTCCAGTGCGAGCGGGCGGTCCAGGAGGCGTTCCGGCGCTCACCCAGCCGTACCTCGCTGTTCATGGCCTTGATGTTGCGCCGGCAGGGCCGGGTGGAGAGCTCGCTGCGCTGGCTCAAGCACTACCTGGCCGCGCTCGACCCGAACGAGCTCGGCCGCGAGTTCGCGGTGATCCTGGAGTCGGTGTCGCAGGGCGCGTTCGGCCCGGCCGGTGTGGAGATCGTGCAGGAGCGGCTGAACGTGTGGCGGGCCCAGCTGCTCAGCGACGAGAGCCGCGAGCAGGCCCAGGTCACCCGGTGGCGGGCCGAGCTGGAACGGCACGTCGGCCCGTCCTCGGCCCAGCGTTTCCCGCGGCTGGCCGGGGTCAGCCCGCAGTGGCCGCAGATGGACCAGGCGCTGGCCAAGGCGGCCGCGCACGACTCGCTGATCGCCAAGTACTCGGCCATGTCGGCCGAGGAGCCGGCCGCCCGCGAACGCCTCGAGGACCAGGTCGACGACATCCTCGACCGGCTGGTCACCGGCTACGACGAGGAGGAGCTGCCGCTGCGCCGCGAGCTCGCCCAGCACCACGCGGTCGTCCGCCACCACGGCGACCTGAACGCGGCCCAGCACGACCTCGACACCGATCTGCTCGCCCTGGACCGCCGGCTCGACTACCTGACCATCCAGTCGGAGTCGGCCCTCAACCCGGAGAAGCTCGGCGTCACCCGGGCCACCCAGCGGATGGCCGTCTCGTCCTGCCACTCGTGGTTCGAGCAGGCACACGCCGGTTACAGCCGCGACTACCGGGCCACCCTGCCGGCCAACGTGGAAGCGGTCTTCGAGAGCTCGCACAACGCGGTCGGTCAGGTCTTCCGGCTGCCGCGCTGGGTCGGCTCGTTCACCCAGCCGATCGAGGAGCTCGAGCGCTCACTGTCGGCCCACTGGGACCGGGCGACGCGGCCGTTCATCGACAGCCTGGCCTACAAGTGGGGCGTCAACCTGATCGCGCCGATCGCCGTCACCGTGGTGCTGTTCATCTGCGCCGGCGTCTCCGGGACACCGGCCCTGTTCGTCCTGCCGCTGCTGGTCGCGGCCATCTGGGGCGGGATCCTGTGGTGGCAGTCGCAGAACGCGGCCGCCCGCCAGAAGGAAGCGGAGGACGTCATCCAGCTGGCCAAGCTGGACTCCCTGCAGCAACTGCGCGGGGCCGCGGCCGAGGTCGTCGACTGGTCGGGCGCCTTCCGGCAGGCCGACAGCCGAGAGCCGGCCGTACGGGCCCTGATCGCCGACCTGGCCACGGCCGGCAACGCCCCCTCCCCCTACGAGCGGCGCGTCGGCGCCCCGGCTGGAGCCTGACATGAGCGACGCCTTCCCCAAGCGCACCGACGACGCCGAGGACGTGCCCTGGGCCCGCCAGGCCACCCACCAGGAGCCGGCCACCACCCGCACCCGGCAGTACGTGCGCACCCTGCCGTCGTGGGATCCGCTGCCGCCGGGCGAGATCCTGGTCAACCGGCACCGGCGGGACTGACCATGTTCGTCACCGGCGGGCACTACCAGGCCTGGGCCACGTTCCTCGAGCGCTGGGGGGCCGGCGAGAACCTCGACCCGGCCACCCTGCCCCCGCTCACCCCGGCCGACTTCGCCGGCGACAGCTGGCAGCGGCTGGCCGACCGGATCACCGGCGCCCTCGACCAGCGGCTCACCGCCTGGTCGGACACGCTGGCCCGGGAGCTGCCGGCCGCCCGCGACGAGTTCGCCGCGGCCCGGGCCCTCAACCACGCCCGCTGGTCGCTGCCGCCGATCCGCGCCCTGGCGTCGGCCCCGGCCATTCCCGAGGAGCTGCGCCACAAGCTCGTCGAGATGGTCGACAACCTGGTCGCCGCGGTCCAGCAGCAGATCGACGAGCAGGTCCAGGGCCTGCGCTCGTCCGGCGCGCCCAGCTCGGCCATCGAGGCCCGGCTGCGCACGGTCCGCGACAACCCTTTGACCGCGGTCACCCGCGGGCCGCACGTCACGGGCGACGGCTGGGGCGGCGACCCGACCGCCACCCCGCGCCGCCGCGTGATCCTCTGAGGAAGAAGCCATGTCGAACTACGCCGAGTCGCTCCGGGACCTGGACAGCTACATCTCCGCCCGGGTGCCCATCATCGGGGTGCGCAGCATCGAGCAGGTGCGGGCCTTACGCCTGGTCAAGCAGGTGGCGGCCGGTCCGCGGCGGGCCAGCCTGCCGTTCTGGGTCTACACCCGGGCCACCGGCCTGCGCGACCTGCGGACCAACACCCCGGCCCAGGAGGACCGGTCGCTGACCGGGGCCATGGACTTCGCGGCGGCCCAGTTCGCCAGCCGGGCCCAGGCCACGGTCATCTTCGTGGACCCCGAGAACCTGAGCGACGACAACACCGCCAGCCGGCACGTGGCCGAGCTGGCCCGGCTGGCCGACGCCAACTCGGGCAGCGTCATCATCGTCACCGACACCCCGCTCTGGGGCGGCCTCGAACGCCTCGGCATGAGCGTCACCCTCGACCTGCCCGACGCCACCGAGATGTACGAGGTGATCGTCGAGTTCCTGCGCGACCACCACGGCGTGGTGCCGATCGCCTGGACCGACCAGGACGCCCGCCGGGCCGCCGAGTTCCTGGTCGGCGTCCCCGAGGGCACCGCCGTCAACGTGATGGCGACCCTGGTGGCCAAGGGCTCGGTCGAGCGCGACGACGTCGAGAAGCTGGCCGAGTTCAAGGACAAGCACTTCGGGGCCCTGGCGGGCCTGGAGCGGGTACGCCTGCGTGAATCCGAGACCGAGGTCGGCGGGCTCAGCAGCCTGCGCGAGTGGCTCCGCCGTAAACAGCGCATCATCTCGGCCGACCTGCGTGGCACCGAGTTGCGGCCGCCCCGCGGTGTGCTGCTGGTCGGTGTGCCCGGCTGCGGGAAATCACTGTCGGCCAAGGCCATCGCGGCCGAGTGGCGGCTGCCGCTCTACCGGCTCGACCTGGGCGCGATCCTCGGCCAGTACGTGGGCCAGTCCGAGGGACGGCTGCGCGAGGCCCTGGACACGGCCGACCGGCTCGCCCCGTGCGTGCTCTGGATCGACGAGATCGAGAAGGGTCTGGCCGGGCAGAACGACAGCACCGGGGTCAACCGGCGCCTCGTCGGGCAGTTCCTGTTCTGGCTGCAGGAGTCCCGGCACCGGGTCTTCGTGGTGGCGACCAGCAACGACGTCCGGTCGCTGCCGCCCGAGCTGCTGCGCAAGGGCCGCTTCGACGAGCTGTTCTTCGTCGACCTTCCGGACCCCGAGGACCGCCAGGAGATCATCGGCATGTACTACCGGCGGTACCTCTCCCAGCCGCCGGCCCCGGAGCTCGTGGACAAGCTGGTCGGGCTCTCGGAAGGGTTCGCCGGGGCCGACATCGAGGCGGCGCTGCACGAAGTGGGCGAGCACGTCTACCTCAACGGCGCCGAATCGCTGCGGGCCGAGTTCGTGATGGACACCTTCACCAACACGATGCCACTGAGCCGCACCAACCCGGAGCAGATCGAGGAGATCCGGGGCTGGGGCCGCGACCGGGCCGTCCCGGCCGGGCGGCCGGCGGTCACGGCGCCGAACGCGACCGGCCACCGCGGCCGGCGAGTCATGGTCTTCGGGGACTGATCAGCATGACCGACAACAACGGATCCGGCGGCCTGTGGGACCTGAACTCCCTGGTCAACCACGGCGACGACGCGCACTCACCGGGCTCGCCGGCCTCGCCGCCGCCCCCGCCGCCGAGCGAGCCGCCGCCGGGGTGGCGGCCGCCGCCACCCCGGGCCGAGCCCGCGCCACCCCGGGCCGAGCCCGCGCCACCCCGGTCCGAGCCCGCGCCACCCCGGTCCGAGGCTGCGCCACCCCGGTCCGAGGCTGCGCCGACTCCGGCGCCGCCGTGGGCGACGCGCGAGCCGGCCGCCGCTCAGCCTCCGCCGATTCAGTCGCCGCCGGCTGAGACCCCGCCGACTGAGGCTCTGCCGACTCAGCCCTCGCCGCCGGTTCAGCCCTCGCCGCCGACTCAGCCGCCGCCGGGGTGGCAGCCGCCGGAGTGGCAGCCGACGCCCCGGCCCGAGCCGTCGGCGAACCCGGCGCCGCCCTGGACCACCCCCGGCCCGGCCGCCGCTCCCCCCGGGCCTCCGCCGCCGCGGCGGGTGAGCAACGGGATGATCGTCACCGCGGTTGTGGCGGTGGTGCTGCTCCTGGCCACCGCCGGGACGATCGCGGCCCTGCGCTCCGGCGACGACCAGCCTCCGGCCGCGCAGCAGCAGGTGTCCACCGGGCAGGCGGCCAACGCGGACGAGGGCGTGCCGATCACCGAGCAGCCCGAGCCGACCTTCGCCGAGCCGGAGCCGACGCCGACCCAGATCGAGACGACCGAGGCGCCGCCGACGACCGAGGTCGCCACGGTCGACCCCGAGCAGGCCGCGGCGGCCCAGCTCGAGCAGATCTGGAGCGAGGATTCCGGCCAGGTCTCCTTCCAGGGCCAGTACGCCGCGCAGATCGCCTCCAAGTACCCCGGCATCTACGACAAGCTGCAGACCACGGCCGGTGGCTCGCACACCTTCAACGCGACCGACATCCTGGACGAGCACCGCACCCTGCGCGACGCCCACACCAGCGCCGAGCACCCGATCGTGCTGGTCAAGAGCACGGATTACAGCAAGCGGCAGACGGTCGACGGGCACTTCTTGTGGGTGACGTTCGCCATCGGCAGCTTCCCGAACGCCGCCGCCGTGCACTCGTGGTGCGACGCGCAGTTCGCCAGCCTGTCCGCCGCCCAGCGCGAGAACCAGTGCGCGGTCCGCCGGCTGAACCCGGGCCAATGAGCGACACGCCGCCCCCGTGGGCCACCCCGCGCCCGGGGGATGACCCGCGCCCGCCTCCGAGTGCAGGCAACGACCCACGCCCAACCCCGACTGCGGGCGACGTGCCGCACCCGGCGCCCGGCGCAGGCAACGTGCCACACCTGGCGCCCGACGCAGGCGACGTGCCCCACGCGGTGCCGGGTTCGAGCGTCGAACCGGGGGCAGCGGTGTCCAGTACCGGCCCCGCGCCTTGGACAGTGCCGGTCGCCCGTGCCGATCTCGGAGCGATGCCGAAGTCCGGCGCCAAGCCTTCAGCGGTGCCGCGGCGACGGTCGGAGCCGCGGACGGGCTCGTCACCGGCGGTGGGGGCGATGCTTGGTCCGGGCGCGCCACCTGCTCCCGGACCATCGCCGGCAACTCCGGGGCCACCCTTGGGGCGGCGGCCGCCGCCGCTGCCGGCCGAGACGAACGTGACGCAGGCGGCGAGCATTGACCCGGCGGCGCCGGCGGCGGGGCTGGTCGGGTTGATCTCGGGGCCGGTCGCGATCAGCCGGGACGACCGGGACGTGCGCAAGTCGCCTGTTCTGGTCGCCGTGGCTGCGGCGGCGGGGCTGGCTGTGGCCGTCACAGGGGTGCGCGCCGTGCTCGGCGACGTGGGCCGGCCGGGCTTGCTGCTGGGGATCGTGCTGCCACCCGTACTGCTGGGTGCTGTGTTCTTGGCCCTGCACCTGACCCGGAGGGACGTCCGGCAGTTCAGCGTGCGGACCACCGCCGGCCAGACGATCTTCTGCACGATGCGGGACGGTGGGCCGGCCGATGCGCTGCGGCACAACGACATCGTTCGGGTGACCATGGGCCGGGGTGACCGCGTACGGGCCGTGGAAGTGCTGGCCGGGCTGTCCGGTCCGACCGTGCGGCGGCTCGCCGCGCGCCCGGCCCTCGCGGCTGCCGACTGGCTGGGTTACGCGGCCGCCGCCGTTCTGGTGATCATCGCCGTCGCGCCGCTGGCCGGCGCCGGCTAAAAGCTTGCTGCCTCATCGCGGGAATTTCCGGGCGGATAGCATCGTCAAGGCTTACCCATGCTTTTTCTCGCGAAGGAGAACACCGTGTCCGCACCCCGTACCCCCGCTGTGGCCGACCCTCTCGTCGTCCCGGCCGGGACTACGGCCGCCGACGCGGTGGCCGCAGCCGGCCTGCCGACGACGGGCCCCAAGGCGGTCGTCGTCGTCCGGGACGCCTCCGGCCGCCTGCGCGACCTCGACTGGCAGCCCGAGCTCGACACCGACGTGACCCCGGTCGCGATCGACGAGCCGGACGGGCTCAACGTGCTGCGCCACTCGGCCGCGCACGTGCTGGCCCAGGCCGTGCAGGACGTCTTCCCCGAGGCCAAGCTCGGCATCGGGCCGCCGATCACCGACGGCTTCTACTACGACTTCGACGTGCCCAAGCCGTTCCAGCCGGAGGACCTGCAGAAGCTCGAGAAGCGCATGCAGGAGATCGTCAAGGCGGGGCAGTCGTTCCGCCGGCGCGAGTACAAGTCGCTCGAAGAGGCGAAGGTCGAGCTGGCCGGCGAGCCGTACAAGCTGGAGCTGGTCGACCTCAAGGGTGACGTCGACGCCAACGAGGTCATGGAGGTCGGCCACGGCGAGCTGACCCACTACGACAACCTCGACAAGGACGGCCAGCGTGTCTGGGGCGACCTCTGCCGCGGCCCGCACCTGCCCACGACCCGGCTCATCCCGGCGTTCAAGCTCATGCGCTCGGCCGCCGCGTACTGGCGTGGCAGCGAGAAGAACCCGCAGCTGCAGCGCATCTACGGCACCGCCTGGCCGTCGCGGGACGAGCTGAAGGCGTACCTCACCCGCCTCGCCGAGGCCGAGCGCCGCGACCACCGCAAGCTCGGCACCGAGCTCGACCTGTTCTCCTTCCCGGACGAGATCGGCAGCGGTCTGGTGGTGTTCCACCCCAAGGGTGGCGTCATCAAGCGCGAGATGGAGGACTACGTCCGGGCCCGCCACATCGAGGAGGGCTTCCAGTACGTCAGCTCGCCGCACATCACCAAGGAGGGGCTGTTCCACACCTCCGGGCACCTGCCGTACTACAAGGACACGATGTTCCCCCCGATGGAGCTCGAGGGGGCGAACTACTACCTCAAGGCGATGAACTGCCCGATGCACAACCTGATCTTCAGGTCACGCGGGCGGTCCTACCGTGAGCTGCCGCTGCGCTTCTTCGAGTTCGGCACGGTCTACCGCTACGAGAAGTCGGGCGTGGTGCACGGCCTGACCCGGGTGCGCGGCCTGACCCAGGACGACTCCCACTCGTACGTGACCGCCGAGCAGGCGCCGGGCGAGATCAAGCACCTGCTGAACTTCGTCCGCTCACTGCTCGACGACTTCGGCCTGGACGACTACTACCTGGAGCTGTCGACCCGCGACCCGAAGAGCGACAAGTTCATCGGCTCGGACGAGCAGTGGGCGGTCGCGACCAAGGTCCTCGAGGACGTGGCCACCGAGTCCGGACTGGAGCTCGTGCTCGACCCGGGCGGCGCCGCCTTCTACGGCCCGAAGATCTCGGTCCAGGCCAAGGACGCGATCGGCCGTACGTGGCAGATGTCGACCATCCAGTACGACTTCAACCAGCCGGCCCGCTTCGGCCTCGAGTTCCAGGCCGCCGACGGCACCCGCCAGGAACCGGTCATGATCCACTCGGCCAAGTTCGGCTCGATCGAGCGGTTCTTCGGCGTGCTGGTCGAGCACTACGCGGGCGCGTTCCCGGCCTGGCTGGCCCCGGTCCAGGTGGTCGGCATCCCGATCCGCGACGACCACGCCCCGTACCTCGAAGAGTTCGTCGCCAAACTGCGCCGGCAGGGCATCCGGGCCGAGGTCGACCACTCCACCGACCGCATGCAGAAGAAGATCCGCACCGCCCAGCAGCAGAAGATCCCCTTCATGGCGATCGCCGGCGACGACGACGTCAACGGGGGCACGGTCTCCTTCCGCTACCGCGACGGCTCGCAGCGCAACGGCGTCGCCCTCGACGACGCCGTCGCCCACGTGGTCGAGATCGTCCGCTCCCGGACGAACGTCAGCCCGTCGTTCGCCGCTGCTTCCTCCGACGATCAGACCTCGGCGGTCAGCTCGTAGACCTCGGTGGTCGGGTGGCCGGCGCGTTCGTGGACGCGCATGACGGCCTCCTTGCTCGGCCCGGTGCTCAGGCAGAAGACCTTGCCCGACTCCGGGTCGAGCCAGGCCCGCTCGAAGTGGACGCCCTCCTCGCCCTCGATCTTCAGGTCGGCGTCGTGGGCCTCGCTCAACTGCTCGGGGGTGACGCCGTGGAATCCGCTGTGTACATCCATGAATTTCGCCATGTCCTCAGTCTTGGCGGGGGCCGCCGGTCGGACATCGGTCAGAGCACCTAAGAAGCCGACGTCGTAGACCTAAAGTCGCGGGGTGACGCTCAGCAGCCCCATGCTCGTCGGGCGCGACGATCTTGTCGCGCTGGCCGATCGGCGGCTGGCCGCGCCCGCGGGCGAGCTGCTCTTCCTGGCCGGCGAGGCGGGCATCGGGAAGACCCGGCTGCTCGGTGAGATCGTCCGGCGGGCCCGGGCCCTGGGGTACGCCGTGCTTGCCGCCGGGGCCTCGCCCGGTGACACCGAGATCGCGGGTGGGCTGCTGGCCGACCTCGGAGCCGAGATGCGCCGCGACCCGGGCCGGCGGGCCGCCGGGGAGCGCCTTCAGCAGCGCCTGCACGAACTGTCCGACGGTGACCAGCACCGGCAGCGGCGTCTGCTGGCCGCCGATCTGGCCGACCTGATCGCCGGACCCGCGCCGGCGGGCGTGCTCGTCGCTTGTGAGGATCTGCATTGGGCGGATGACCTCACCCTTGATGTCATCGGCCGGCTCGGGGCGCGGGCGAAGCAGATGCGGCTGCTCGTGGTCGGCACCTATCGCAGTGACGAGTTGTATCCCCGGGTGCCGATGCGGCAGTGGCGGACCCGGCTGCTCACCCAGCGCCTGGCCGAGGAGGTGCGGCTGCCCCGCCTCGGCGTCGAAGACACCGCGGCGATGGCGGCGGCGATCACGGGGGCCGCTCTGCCGCGCGCCGTCACCGCCTCGGTGTACGCCCGCAGCGACGGGATCCCGCTGCACGTCGAGGAGTTCCTGGCCGCCGGCGGGGTGGTGGGGGACGAGGTCCCGGAGACGCTGGCCGATGCTGTGCTCGCGCGGGCCGCCCAGCTGTCGCCGTCGGCACGGGCGCTGGCCGAGGTGGCCTCCGTGCTCGGGCGGTCGTTCGATCTGGATCTGCTGACCGCGATCACCGGCGACGGGCCGGAAGCGGTGGATGACGGGCTGCGTGAGCTCACCTCGCTGTTCTTAGTGCAACCGCGGGCCGACCGGGACGGCTACGACTTCCGGCACGCGCTGATCCGGGACGCCCTCTACGCCGACATCACCCCGCACCGGCGGCGTGATCTGCACGCCCGGGCCGCCGCGGCGGCCACCGGGTTCCCCGACGCGTTCCTCAGCGACCAGTACGAGCGGGCCGGCCGCACCGATGAGGCGTTCCGGCACGCGCTGGCCGCCGCCACCGAGGCGTCGGCCATGTCCGCCCACCGGGAGGCGGTCGAGCTCTACCAGCGCGCCCGGCGCACCTGGCCGGCCGGGCTGCCCCCGGCCGAGCGGGCCGATCTGCTGGCCGCCCTGGCCGCCGAGCTGGCCGCCGTGGACGACAACACCGCCGCCGCAGCCGCCTACGAGCAGGCGCACCGGCTGCGTCTCGACTTGGGCGACGGGCCCGGTGCGGCCGCCCTGCTGCCCGACTGGGTCGCCGTCCGCCACCTGCTCGGCGCCCACCTGGCCGAGCGCACGGCCAGTTTGCGCTCCGCGCTTCCCCTGGTCGCCGGCCGCCCGGCCGACCGTGCCCGCATCCACGCGGCCCTGTCCGCCGCCTACATGCTGGACCGGCAGCTGACCGAGGCCATCGAGGACGGCGAGTTGGCCCTCGCGCTGACCGACGACCAGCCGGCCCCACCGGAGAGCCGGCATCAGGTGCGGTGCGACCTGGACGCGACGCTGGGGTCGGTGTTTCTCTTTGCCGGGCGGATGGCGGAAGGTGCCGGTCTGCTGCGGACGGCGATCGCCCGGGCGGTTGAGCTGCGGCTCGAAGCGCAGGCGGCGCGGGCGTACCGGATGCTCGGTTCGAGCCTGTCGGTGCTGGTGGAGTATCGGGAGGCCGCCGCCGTGCTCGAGGCGGGGATCGGCTACGCCGCGCGGGCCGAGCGGATCAACGACGAGCACTACATGACCGCGCATCTCGCGCACGTGCGGTGGGCCACCGGCCGGTTCGCCTCGGCCGCCGAGCTGGCGTCGAGAGTCTTGGCCGACGGCGGCGGCATCACCACCGAGATCACCGCACGGCACGTGCTCGGTTATGTCGCGCTGGCCCGCGGCGCCCACGACGAGGCGACCGCGCACCTGGCCGAGGCCGAGAAGCTGGGCTCGGCCATGCGCGAGCTGCAGCGGCTCTCTCCCGCCGGGTGGGGTCAGGCCGAGGTGGCGCTCGCCCGCGGCGAGATCGCCACGGCCGTCGCCCGCTGCGAGGTGGGCTTCGAGGCCTCCGCGCGGGTGCGGGACGCGGCCTACCTCTTCCCGTACGTGGTCACGGGCACCCGCGCGTACCTGGCCGGCCCGGGAGCGACCGCGGCCCGCGACTGGCTCGCCCGCACCTCCGCGCTGCTGGGCGAACGGGCCATCCCGGGCACGCTCGGCGCCCTCGACCACGCCCTCGGCCTGATCCTGCTGCACGAGGGGCAGACCGGGAAGGCCCGCACCCACCTGGCCGCGGCCGCCTCGTTCTGGGCGTCGCGCGACCGCTTCTGGGAGGGCACAGCCGTCCGGCTCGATCAGGCCCGGTGCGCGACCCGTTCACGCCGGCCGGCGGCCGCCGCCGAGTTCCGGGCCGCGGCCGTCACCGCGTACAGCCAAGCGGGTCTCCCGGTCCTGACCTTGCCGCAGCCGGCGGCCGTCTCCGCCCTGTCGGCCCGCGAGATGGAGGTGGCGCGGCTGGTGGCCGAGGGCCGGACGAATCCGGAGATCGCCGCGGCCCTGACCATCGCCCCGAAGACGGCCGCCGCCCACGTCGAGCACATCCGCACCAAGCTCGGCGTCTCCCGGCGGGCCCAGATCGCCACCTGGGTGGCCGGGCAGTGAGCGCTCAGACCGCGAGCAGCTCCAGCGTGTCGATCACGCGGTTGGAGAAGCCCCACTCGTTGTCGTACCAGGCGACGACCTTGACGTGGCGGCCGTCGACGCGGGTCAGGGCCGAGTCGAAGATGGACGAGGCCGGGTTGCCGACGATATCGGAGGAGACCAGGGCGTCCTCGGAGTACTCGAGGATGCCGGCCAGCGGGCCGTTCGCCGCCGCGCGGTAGGCCTCCAGGATCTCCTCGCGGGTGACGTCGCGGGCCACCATCGTGTTCAGCTCGACGATGGAGCCGACCGGGATCGGGACGCGGATCGAGTCGCCGGAGAGCTTGCCGTCCAGCTTGGGCAGGACCTTGCCGATGGCCTTGGCGGCGCCGGTGGTGGTGGGCACGATGTTGACGCCGGCCGCGCGGGCCCGCCGGGGATCCCGGTGCGGGCCGTCCTGCAGGTTCTGCTCCTGGGTGTAGGCGTGCACGGTGGTCATGAAGCCGTGCTCGATGCCGGCCAGTTCGTCGAGCACGTGCGCGAGCGGGGCCAGCGCGTTGGTCGTGCAGGAGGCGTTCGAGACGATCGTGTGCGCGCTCGGGTCGTACGCCGAAGTGTTGACCCCGGGCGCGATGGTCACGTCGGCGCCGTCCGAGGGCGCGCCGACCAGCACCTTCCTGGCCCCCGCGTCGATGTGGGCCTTGGCCGCGGCCGCCGACGTGAAGCGGCCGGTGGCCTCCAGCACGACGTCGACGCCGAGCTCCTTCCACGGCAGGTTGGCCGGCTCGCGCTCGGCCAGCACCTTGATGCGCCGGCCGTCCACGACCAGCGTGTCCCCGTCGACGGTCACCGGGCGGCCGAGCCGGCCCGCCGTGCTGTCGAAGGCGAGCAGCCGGGCCAGCGCCGCCGGCTCGGCGAGATCGTTGACGGCGACGATCTCGAGCTTGCTGTCCCGTTCGAGCAGGGCGCGCAGCACGTTGCGCCCGATACGGCCGAATCCGTTGATCGCAATGCGTGTCATGCCTTAGAGACTTCCGCTCCCCGGAAGAACGTGACAGCGGCGTAAGCGCCATGGTCCGCAAGGATCACGCCACGAACGTATGCCGGTACTCGCTCGGGGTCGTTCCCAGGATCCGCCGGAAGTGCAGCCGCAGATTCGCCCCGGTCCCGAGCCCCACGTCACCGGCGATCTGCTCCACGCTGCGCTCCGAGCTTTCGAGCAGTTCCCGCGCCATGTCGATGCGGGCCCGCATCACCCACTGCATCGGCGTGTACCCCGTGTCCTCGGCGAATCGGCGGGAGAACGTACGGGCGGAGACTCTCGCATGCCGCGCGAGAGTCTCCAGCGTCAGCGGCTTGTCCAGCCGGTGCAGCGCCCACTCCCGCGTCGCCGCGAACCGCGCGCCCAGCGGCTCGGGCACGCTGCGTGGCACGTACTGCGCCTGACCACCACTGCGGTACGGAGCGGCGACCAGCCGCCGAGCCGCGTGGTTGGAGCGCGCCACCCCCAGATCGCCCCGCAGGATGTGCAGACAGAGGTCGATCCCGGACGCCGCCCCGGCGCTGGTGAGCACGCTGCCCTCGTCCACGAAGAGCACGTTCTCGTCGACCCGGACCTGCGGGTGCTTGGCCGCCAGCTGCCGCGTGTAATGCCAGTGCGTGGTCGCCCTCTTCCCGTCGAGCAGCCCGGTCGCCGCCAGCGCGAACGCACCCGTGGAGATCGCCGCCAGCCGCGTCCCGTTCGCGTGGGCCGCGCGCAGCGCCTCGACGACGGCCTCGGGCGGATCCTCCCGGTCCGGGTGGCGGTAGCCGGGGATGAAGGCGATGTCGGCCCACTCGAGCGCGTCCAGCCCGTCGGCCACGTGGTACGAGAGCCCGTCGCCACCGGTGACCAGGCCGGGATGCGCACCGCAGACCTTCACCTCGTACGGCATGCTGGCCCGCGTCGTGAAGACCTGGGCCGGGATCCCGACGTCGAGGGGCTTCGCCCCCTCCAGCACGAGGACGGCGACTCTGTTCAGGCGGGTGGCGGCCACGCATGAAAGCTAACCGCTCCGCTGAATCAGCAGACCATTTGTAAAAATTTCAAGTAAGGCCGGGCCGGGCCGATGGACAGGCTACTGAGCGGTAAGGTGCCGCTCTCCCGGAGGGAGCGGCGTGTTCCGAAGCGGCAGACAGAAGGCGACCGAGCAGCTGACCGAGGACCTGGCGGAGGCCCAGGCCGACCTGCAGGCGGTCACCGCGATCATGCGGGCCATGGAGAGCGCCCCCTCCCCCGAGAAGGCGATCGGCACCGCCCTTGATCTGGTTCGCAGCCTGTTCGGCTGGGCCTACGGCTCGTACTGGCAGCTCGATCCGGCCGGCAAGGTCCTCCGGTTCTCGCAGGAGAGCGGCAGCGTCAACGACGACTTCCGCCGGGTGACCCTGGAAGCGGCGTTCGCCGAGGGGGTCGGCCTGTCGGGGCGTACGTGGCGTCAGCGTGACCTGTACTTCGTCCGCAACATCGCCGACATGACCGACTGCGTCCGCGCCCCCGTCGCGGCCCGGGCCGGCGTGCGCAGCGGCATCTGTTTCCCGCTCATCGAGGACGGCCACGTCGTCGGCACGATGGACTTCTTCGCCACCGAGGAGCTGGACCCGTCCGAGGGCCGGCTGTCGGTCCTGCGGGCGGTCGGCCAGCTCGTCTCGGGGGCGCTGGCCCGCCTGCACGAGGCCGTCCGGCAGGAGAAGGCGGCCCAGGACGTCGAGGCCGTCTCCACCGTCATCCGCGAGCTGACCGAGGCCACCGGCCGCGACCAGGCCCTGCGGTCGGCGCTGGAGACCATCCGCAAGGACTTCGACTGGCAGTACGGCTCGTTCTGGCAACTGGACGAGAACGACGACGTCCTCCGCTTCGCGCTCGAGTCGGGCGACGCCGGCGAGGAGTTCCGCCGGGTCACCATGTCGGCCTCGTTCGCCAAGGGTGTCGGCCTGTCCGGCCGCGCCTGGGCCCGCGGCGACCTCGTGTTCGTCGAGGACCTCGGCGAGCTGACCGACTGCGTACGGCGTCCCGCCGCCCAGGCGGCCGGGGTCAAGTCGGGCGTGTGCCTGCCGATCAGGGTGGGCGGCCGGATCGTCGGCACCATGGACTTCTTCGCCACCCGCACGCTGATCATGTACCCGGGACGGGAGAGCGCCCTGCGCAACACCGCGTTCCTGGTCGGGCAGGCGCTGGAGCGGTTCACGGCGGCCGATCAGCTGCACAACGCCGGCCGCGAGCTGCTCGACTCCATCGCCGAGGTGGAGCGCAACGTCACCTCGGCGGCCACCGTGGCCGAGCAGGGTGAACGGCTCACCGTCGAGGCCAACCAGCAGGTGGCCACGCTCGGGCAGGCCAGCGCCGAGATCAACCAGGTGGTGAAGACGATCCAGTCGATCGCCGCCCAGACCAAGCTGCTCGCGCTCAACGCCACGATCGAAGCGGCCCGGGCGGGTGAGCTCGGCAAGGGCTTCGCCGTCGTGGCCGGCGAGGTGAAGGAGCTGTCGAGCGAGACCGAGCGGGCCACCACCGAGGTCAGCGCGAAGGTCGGCGCCATCCAGGCCCGGGTGGACGCGGTCACGGCATCGCTGGCCGAGATCCACACGGCCGTCGGTGAGATCAACCAGACGCAGAAGCTGATCAGCGGCGTGCTCACCGAACAGGTCGCCACCACCGGCGCCATCCTCAACTGAATCCCCCACCAGACCCGGAGTTCCCCCATGACTTCTCCTCACCAGTCCCCCTGGGCCCGCCTGCAGGAAGGCAATCTGCGCTGGCGAGAGGACCACAGCACCGCTTCCGGTGACCGCGGCGCGAGCCGCCGCGCCCAGATCACCGAGTCCCAGTCGCCGTTCGCGCTGATCCTCGGCTGCTCGGACTCGCGGGTCCCGGCCGAGATCCTGTTCGACCAGGGTCTGGGCGACCTGTTCGTGGTCCGCACGGCCGGGCACGTGCTCGACACGGCCGTGCTGGGCTCGGCCGAGTACGCGGTCGACGTCCTCGGTGTCTCCCTGATCGTCGTGCTGGGTCACGAGTGCTGCGGCGCGGTCGCGGCCGCGACCAACGTCCTGGACAACGCGACCGTCCCGCCCGGCTACATCCGCGACATCGCCGAGCGCATCGCCCCGCACGTGCTGCGCGCCCGCAAGGACGGCGCGGTGACCCCGGCCGAGATCTGCGGCCAGCACGCCCTGCACACCCTCGACCGCCTGCGGCAGCGATCGTCCAGCATCGACGACGCCCTGCGCCGGGGCACGGTCCAGGCGGTGCCCGCCCTCTACAGCCTGACCACCGGAGCCGTCATCGAGGTGACGCCCGCCCTGGCGACGGCGGCCGCCTGACGCTGCTCGGGCCCCGACCCCCTGACGCTGCGCGGGCCTCCAACCCCCTGACGCCTGCGCGTGCCCCCGACCCCCTGACGCTGCGCGGGCCCCCAACCCCCTGACGCCTGCGGGGGCCCCGACCCTCAGTGGCGCCAGCGCCAGCCGAGTTCCTCGTCGGTGGGGTCGGGGCCGGGGAGGCCGGCGCCGGTGCGGATGCCGTCGAGGAGGACGGTCAGGTAGCGCTCGCGCAGCTGCCGGGTGCGGTCGGGGTCGGGCAGGCGGACGGCGGCGCACATCTCCAGCAGCATGGTGACGTCGGCCAGGACGAAGCCGGAGCGCACCGAGGCGCGGGCCCGGTCGAGCAGGGCGGCGGCCAGCTCGCCGGCCCGGACGGCGTCGTCGTCCATCTCGGCCGTCGGGGTGAACGTGCCGGCCAGGTGCACGGTCAGCGAGTGGACGTCCGCGTCGACGACCGTGCGCAGGAAGGTCTCGAACGCCGTCCACCCGTCGGGCTCGGCCGCGGCGTCCTCGGCGGCGGCGATGAACGTCTTCAGCCCGGTGTGGCACAGGACCCGGAGCAGTTCCTCCTTGTTCCGGTACCGGCGGTAGAGGGCGCTGATGCCGACGCCGGCCCGCTCCGCCACCTCGGAGATCGGGGCCCGCTGGTCGGCGATGAAGACGTCCCGGGCCGCGGCCAGGATCGCCGTGTCGTTCAGGGCCGCCTTGCGGGCTCGTTCGGAGATCGCCATACCCCTCAGCATACCGGAACGGAATGTTCCGTTCCCCTATAGCTTTCCCCTCCGGGCCGGCGTAGAGTCGAAAGCGGAACGGAACATTCCGTTCCGCTCACGGAGGAGAAGAGTGGCATGACCGAGATCCGCCCCTTCCGCATCGACATCTCCGACGCCGACATCGCCGACCTGCGCGACCGCCTCGCCCGCACCCGCTGGTCCCCCGAGATCCCCGGCCAGGGCTGGAGCCGCGGCGTCCCGGTCGACTACCTGCGCGGCCTCGCCGCGTACTGGGCCGATAACTTCGACTGGCGGGCCGCCGAGGCGCGCCTCAACGAACTCCCCCAGTTCCTGACCGAGGTGGACGGCCAGACCCTCCACTTCGCCCACGTCCGCTCGGACAACCCGGCCGCCACCCCGCTGCTGATCACGCACGACTGGCCCGGCTCGTTCGCCCTCTACCAGCCGGTGGTCGAGGCGTTCCGGGCCGACTTCCACCTCGTGCTGGCGAGCACCCCCGGCGTCGGCTTCTCCGGCCCGCTCACCGCGCCCGGCTGGAACACCCCGAGGATCGCCGCCGCCTTCGGCGAGATCATGTCCCGGCTGGGTTACGAGCGGTACGGCGTGCAGGGCAGCGGAGGCGGCGGCGCCATCGCGGTCGAGATGGGCCGGCAGGCGCCCGAGCGCGTGATCGGCGTCCACGTCCACGGCCACATCACCTTCCCGTCGGGCGACCCGGCCGACTTCGAGGGGCTCACCGAGGCCGAGCAGACCCGGTTGCAGCGCCTGCAGGAGTTCCGCGACGACAAGATGGGCTTCAACGTCATCCAGTCGACCCGGCCCCAGACCGTGGCGTACGGCTTGCACGACTCCCCGGTCGGCCAGCTCGCCTGGATCGTCGAGAAGTTCCAGGAGTGGACCGACCCGTCGGCCGAGCGGCCCGAGGACGCCGTCGGGCTGGACCTGCTGCTCACCAACGTCAGCCTCTACTGGTTCACCGGCACGGCCGGCTCCTCGGCCAACCTCTACTGGGAGGCCGCCCACGACCCGGCGGCCTGGGTCCCGAAGCCCCGCTCGACCTTCCCGCTGGGTGTCGCCCTCGGGGTCACCGACATCACCGTCCGCCGCTTCGCCGACCGCGACGCCCCGGTCACCCACTGGACCGAGCTGCCGGCCGGCGGCAACTTCCTCGCCGCCGAGGAGCCGAAACTCTTCATCGACGACGTCCGCGCTTTCTTCTCTACTCTGGCGGCATGAGAACAGCGGTCGCCGCTCCCCACTTCACCGCCGTCGAGAGCGGCCGGGCCGTCGGCGGCAACGCCTTCGACGCGGCCCTCGCGGCGGCGGCCGCGCTGACGGTGGTCTACCCCCACCAGTGCTCCCTCGGCGGCGACCTCGTGGCCATCGTCCGCCCCGCGGGTCAAGCGCCCCGCGCGGTTCTCTCGATCGGGGCGGCCGCCGCGGCGACCGATGTGGAGGGTCTGCGGGCGGCCGGCGACCGGATGCCCACCGCCGGCCCGCAGACCATCACCGTCCCCGGCGTGGTGGCCGGCTGGGCCGCGATCGCCGCCCTCGGCGCGACCCGCCCCCTGCGCGAGCTGCTCGCCCCCGCGATCGCCCTGGCCGAGAACGGCGTACCGGTCAGCCCGGGCCTCCGCCGGGCGGCTGTGGCCGGCCTCGACGCCGTACGCGCCGATCCTGGCCTGTCCGCCCTGCTCCTCGACGGTGAAGCCCTGCGGGACCACCTCGTCCAGCCCGCCCTGGCCCGCACGTTGACCGCTGTCGGCGAGGACTGGCGCTCGTTCTACGATCGCCCGCCCCTGGCCGAGGGGCTCCGCGAACTGGGCAGCCCGCTGACCGTCGCCGACTTCGCCGCCCACCGAGCCGAGGTGACCGACCCGCTGACCAGAACGGTCGACGGGGTGGTGTGGTCCGCCGCGCCTCCACCCGTCCAGGGCGCTACTTTCCTGGACCTCGTCGGCTCGAAGACCCTGCTGGCCGACGCCTGGCGCGCCCGGGCCGCCCGCGACCGCTTCCTCGGCGACCCCCGCACAGGCCCGATCAACCTGGCCGGATTGCTGCCCAACCACCCACCCGCCCCAGCGGCCGGTTTAGTGGCCGGCCCAGCGGCAGCTTCTCCCGTCAGCAAATCGGAAATATCCGAAAGGCACAGCGGTGGGGGAAGCGGTTTGCGGCCCACTGGGGACACCGTGGCTGTGGTGGCGGTCGACAGTGAGGGGAATGCGGTCACGCTGATCCAGAGTGTGTTCTTCAGTTTCGGCTCGGGGCTGCTGGATCCGGCCACCGGCGTCGTGCTGCACAACCGCGGGGCGTCGTTCAGTCTTGATCCGGCGCATCCGGCTCGAATCGCGCCCGGGATGCGGCCGCCGCACACGCTCTGTCCCACGCTCGGGGTCATCGAGGACGGGGTGATCGCGCTCGGGTGCCAGGGTGGCCGGTCCCAGCCGTGGATCCTGGCCCAGGTGGCCGAGGACGTGGTGGACGCCGCCGACCTGGCCGCCCTCGTCGCACGGCCCCGCTGGGTGATCGGGACGGAAGAGATCGGCCGGCCCGTGCCCACCCTGCTCCTCGAGCCGGGGCTGGGCGAGACGCCAGGCGCGGGCGAGACGCCGAGGCTGGACGGGGCGCCAGGCCCGAGCGAGACGCCGGGGCTCGACGGGGCGCCGGGGCTGGGCGGGGCGGCCCGGGAATACGTCGTGGAGACGGCTCCGGGGCTTCACGACGACGCTGGGCACGTGCAGGTGGCTCGGCTGCGGGGTGGCGTCCTGGACGCGGGCAGCGATCCGCGGGCCGATGGGCGGGCGGAGGTGTTCAGCGGCGGGTGAGGAAGTCGATGGCGGCGCGGCGCAGGTCGGGCGAGTCGGTGAACCACAGGGCGTCGGTGCCGGGCAGGGTTCGCAGCTCGCTGTCCGGGAGGTGGGCGGCCAGGTAGCGGGCGTGCCCGATGTCGACGTTGAGGCAGGTGCGGCGGTGCAGGATCAGCGTCGGCGCGGTCACGGCGGGCAGCCGGTGGCGTAGGTCGGTGCCGGTGGCGACCGACCGGATCGCCGTGGCGACCGCGGGGGCGGCGGCGCGGCGGCCGAGCCGGTTCCACCATTGGCGGAAGGACTCGTCGGCGGCGACGCTCGGGGCGGCCTGGGCGACCGAGTCCAGCCCTGCCGGGGCGACCGTGTCCCTGATCAGGGTCTCGGTCGTGTGGGGGTCCAGGCCGTACGGATAGTCGCCGCTCCGGGTGTAGCGCGGGAAGCACTGGGCCAGGACCAGACGGCGTACGCGGGCGGGGTGGCGGGCCGCGAACTCCAGGGCGACCAGTCCGGTGTCGAAGTTGGCGAACAGGTCGGCCCGCGCGACGCCGAGGGTGTCGAGCACCTGGCGCACGTCGTCCGCCCATTGGTCCAGCGGGGCCTGCTGCGGGTCGAGCGGGCCGGAAAGGCCGATGCCGCGGCGGTCCAGGCAGACGACGGCCGCGTGTTCGGCGAGGGCCGCCAGCGCCGTGCGGGCGTAGCCGCCGTCGAGCAAGCCGTCGATGGTGAGCAGGCCCGGGTTGAGCACGACGAGGTCATGGCCGCGGCGGGAGAGACGGGTGTACGCGGTCGGCCCGGCATAATCCACTGTGGACGTCATCGGGGCTTCCGGCCGCAGCACCTCGGCCTGGGCGTCACGCAGAGCGGCCGACGGGTCGAGGCCGACCTCGACGAGCGCCGCCCGGGCGGTGGCCGCCGCTTGCAAAGCCTCGGTCGGCCGCCCCGATCGGTGCAGGGCCCGCACGTAGAGCACCCACAGCGGCTCGTCCAGCGGATCGGTCGCGGTCAGCCGCTCCAGCTCGCCGAGGGCCGAGCCCGGATCGGTGCCCGCCGCGACACACCCGAGATGCTCCTGCACGAGAAGCCGCCGTTCCTGTCGCCATCCCTGCCTCAGCGCCGCCGCCGCGACCGTATCCGGCAGTTCCGGTTCGCCGCGCCACAGCTCACGGGCCTCGGCCAGCACGGCGGCGGCGCTGTCCGGCTCCCCGTCGGCCAGCAGCCGCCGGGCCCGCACCCGCGCGGCGGCGACCAGGCCGACATCGGTGCGCTCAGCCGCGACCGCCAACCGATACCCGTCCCGCCCGACCCGCTCAATGTCAGCGACCGGATTGGCCAACCCACCGGCGCCCCCGGCAACAGAATCCGCCGACCCGTCAGCATTCCGGGCGACGGGATCGGCCGGCCTATCGGCGGCGCGCAGGGCGGTGCGGACGCGGGACAGGTGGGCCCGCAAGGTCTTGACCGCAGACGGCGGCGGGTCGTCCCACAGCAGGCGTGCGAGCTCGTCGAGCCCGACCGCGGCCGGGGCGTGGACGGTCAGGATCGTCAGCAGCTCGCGCGCTTTGCGCTCCACCGGGAGCGCGCCGGTGCCGAGCACGCGCACGGCACATCCGGACCACATCCTCACAGCATCCGTCCCCGGCCGGGAGCTGCATAGCTTCAGGCCCATGACGACCTTCACCCGGTACGGACCGGTGTTCCGGCCCGGCGACGCCGGCTACGACGAGCATCGGGCCGGCTGGCAGCGCAACTTCGAGTCACGGCCGGCCGTCATCGTGGCCGCCGCCGGCGCCGATGACGTCCAGGCCGCGGTCCGCGCGGCCCGGGAGCAGGCCCTGCCGCTCGCGGTGCAGGCCACCGGTCACGGCACCCTGGTCCCGGCCGACGGCGCTCTGCTGCTCAAGACCACCGCGCTCACCGACGTCCACATCGACCCCCGAAACCGGATCGCCCGTGTCGGCCCCGGCGCAGTCTGGGCCGACGTCAATCGCGCCGCCGCCCGCTACGGTCTCGCCGGCCTGGCCGGCCGTTGCCGCACGGTCGGGGTCACCGGCTACACGCTCGGCGGCGGCCAGTCGTGGTTGTCCCGGACGTACGGCTTCGCCGCCGACAGCGTCGTCCGGGCCGACCTCGTCACCGCGGACGGCGTCGCGCGGACCGCCTCGGCCGACCAGCACCCCGACCTCTTCTGGGCCCTGCGCGGCGGTGGCGGCAACTTCGGCATCGTCACCTCGCTGGAGTTCCGGCTCTACCCGGTGGACCGGGTCTTCTCCGGCATGTCCTTCTATCGCATCGAGCGAGCGCGGGAAACCCTGGCCGCCTATCGGGAGTGGGCCCGCACCGAGCCCGAGGCCATGAACAGCGCCGTGCTGCTGATCAGGGAGCCGTTGCGGGGACAGCGGGTCCTGGCCCTCCGCGCGTTCCACCACGGCGACGACGGCCGCCGCGTCCTCGCCCCGCTGCTGGCCGCCGCCGGCCCACCGTTGTTCGACGCGTTCGAGATGCGCCCCTTCCCGGCGGCCGGCGACGCTACTAACGGCCCCGACGCACCACCGATGGCCAATCGGCAGGAGCTCGAGTTGTTCCACACTCTGCCGGACGAGGTCCTGGACGCCGTCGTCGAGGCCGGCGCCCCCGACTCACCGCTCGCCTTCGTCGAGCTACGCCACTGGGGCGGCGCGATGGCCCGCCCCGCCCCCGACGCCGGCCCGGCCGGACACCGCGACGTCCCGTTCTCGGTCATGGCAGTCGCCCCCTATCCCGCCGCCGCAGAAAGAGCCAATGCCGGCGCGGAAAGGGCCAGCGCAGGAAGGGCCGGCGCGGAAAGGGCCGACACGGCCCTCGACCGCCTGGCCGGCCGGATCCGCCCCCACGCTACCGGCGGTTCCTTCCTCTCCCTGCTCATGGACCCGTCGCGAACCCGCTCCGCCTTCACCCCCGGCCACTACGCCCGCCTGACCGAGATCAAGCGCGCCTGGGACCCGGACAACGTCTTCCACCTAGGCCACAACATCCCACCGGAGGTAATCCCATGACCCGCGTTCTGGTCACCGCCGCCACCGGAACCGTCGGCGCCCACGTGGTCCGCGAGCTGCGAGCCCGCGGCGCCGAGGTCCGCTGCTTCTCCCGCCGAGCCGACATCCCCGGCGACTTCGACGACGCGACGTCCATCAAGGACGCCCTCAAGGACATCGACCGCGTCTACGTCAGTGCCCCCGACGGCCCGCGCAAGATCGCCCACGAGACCGCGCTGATCGACGCCGCCGCCGAGGCCGGCGTGGAACGCATCGTGAAGCTCTCGGCCCTGCACGCCGACCCCACCTCACCGCTGCCCGCCTACCGGTGGCACGGCGAGATCGAGGATCACCTCAAGCGAGTGGGCAACAGGGCCGTGGTCCTTCGCCCGGCCTTCTTCATGACCAACCTGTTCATGGTGGCCGACGGCGTCCGGCAAACCGGCCTGCTGCCCGCCCCCACCGCGGGCCGCCGGGTCGCGATGATCGACATCCGCGACGTGGCCGCCACCGCCGCCGCCGTTCTCCTCGGTGACGGCCACGATGGGCAGTCGTACGACCTCACCGGCCCGTCCGCGATCACTTTCGCCGAGGTTGCCGCGGCCCTCGCGAGGGCCACCGGCCGGGAAGTCCGCGCCCTCGACCTGACCGCGGAACAGGCCCGCCCCCGTTTCGAGGGGGCGGGTCTGCCCGACTGGCTCGCCGCGCACCTGGCCGGCGTCTTCGCCCTCATCCGGGCCGGCGGCTTCGAGCACACCACCGATCACGTCGAGGCGATCACCGGCCGCCCGGCCCGTGACATCGGCACGTTCGCCCGCGAGCACGCCGCGGCCTTCACCGCATGACGAGACGCGCCCCACCGCGAGGGTGGGGCGCGCCAGGACGTAAGGCGACCTAGCTGATCGACTTCCAGGGGCCGGACGACGTGCCCGGTTCCTGGTTGCGGGTCCACCACTTCGCCTCGTACACGTGCTGTTCGAACGTCACCCGGTCCCCGGCCACATAGACCGTGGTCGGGGTCCAGTCGGCCGGGCTGTTGTCCGGCTTCGGCGGCGCCACCTCGGCCCACGGCCCGTTCACGTCGCCCGGCTTCTGGTTGCGGGTGTACCAGCGCGCCTTGAACGTCTTGCCCTCGTACAGCGCCGTGTCCCCCGCCTGGAAGATCCGCGACGCCGTCCACAGCGCCTCGCCGGCCTCGTTCATGGCGAGTTCCTGCCACGCCCCGTTCGGGTCGCCCGGCGCGCCTCCGCGGGCGTAGTAGGACGCGACGTACACCTTGCCCTGATAGCTGACCCGGTTGCCGGCCTGGTAGGCCACCGTCGCGCTCCAGGACGCCGGCAGCTTGACCACCTGAACAGCGCTGGCGGAGCCGGCGAGCAGGGTGTCGTCACCCGAGTAGGTCACCGTCAGCTCGTGGTTGCCACCGGCGAGCCCCTTCGGCAACCCGATCACCGCCGCGCCGGCGGAGAGGGCGGCCGACCCGAGCACCTTCGTGCCCTCGGCCACCTGCACAGTCCCCGTACCGCCGGCGACCTTGACTGGCACCGACGCCGCCGTCCCCCAATCGACCGGCGTGGTGGTCACGCTGATCGCCGGTTTCGCTTTGGCGGTACGGAACACCGCGGGCTGGGCGGTCGACTCGCCGCCGTCCGCGCTCCGGGCCGAGACGACCCAGGCGTACGAGGTCACGGGCTGCAACCCGGCCCACGTGACGGACGCCGGGCCCGCCTCGGTCAGCGTGTCCGTGCCGATCACCGCGCCGGGCACGTAGGCGGCCAGCGAGTCCGTGCTGAACGACGTCTTCCGGCTGGTCAGGTCGACCGGCAGGGTGAGGTTGTCCTCGGCGCCGTTGTAGCGCGGCTTGGTCTGGCTGCCGTCCTGCCGGATGTCGTACTCGGTGGCCCCGAAGTTCTTCAGGAACGGCGAGTACGTGTCGATGTGCAGCTCGGCCCGCTTGACGTCGAACTGCAGCAGCCGCAGGAAGCTGGCGCCGAACTGCAGCCGGTCGGTCGCCTTGTGGTCGATCTTGCCGTCGCCGTTGACGTCGATGTTGCCGGCGGCGTCGACCTTGTCGGGCCACAGCTCGGAGCTGGCCACCGTGTAGAACTGGTAGTCGGCCAGCAGCTCGACCACGTCGTGGGTCTTGGTCACGCCGATGTTCGACTTCAGGTTGGTGCCGACGCCGTGCTCGTGCCCGGCCAGCACGAGGAAGACGTTCGGGTTGTTCTCCACGACCTGCTTGTAGAGGGCCGACCCGTCCGGCTCGGAGAACGCCGCCCCGCGGCCGTCGGCGCTGGTCGACGGCTTCAGGTAGTCGTGCGAGAGCAGGATGCCGTTGCGGTCCTGGTACTTCTTGAAGATCGTGTCGGCCCATTGCGCCTCGTCGCGGGTGACCCCGTACGACAGGCCGACCGCGACGAAGTCGAGACCGCCCGCGCTGAACAGCACGTAGTTGTTCTGGTTGTCGCGACCCGGCGTGGCGCCGGCCTCGTCCCAGGCGTGGTACTCGGCCCCGGCCGGCCACGACTGGGCGACCTTGTAGTAGCGGTCGGCGCTGAACGTCTTGCTGAACCGCGAGTCCGGCCCGGTCTCGGCGCCGAGCTGGTTGTCGTGGTTGCCGGCGATGACCTGGTTGACCACGCCGTGGTCGTCGAGCACCTTCTGGTTGCCCGAGGAGACCGCGAGCTCCTTGTCGACCTGCTCGTTGAGGCCCGGGCGCTGCAGAGTCCCGTCGGGTTTGCGGGCCAGCGGGTCGTAGTAGTCGTTCTCGATCACGTCACCCGTGTGCGCGGTGTACGCGATCTTGCGGGAGGCGGCGTTGTCGGCGATCCACTGGGTCTCGGCCCGGTACGCGTTCTGCCAGATCGCCTGCTCCTCGGCCGTCTCGACGTCGGACGCCTCGTCGACGCCGTCCCAGTCGTTGTACGTGCCGCCGGCCGCGCCCTCGGTGATGTACTGCGTGTCGGTGAAGTGGGCGAGCGAGAAGTCGTACGACGCCGGGTCCTCGAAGCGGTCCTTGTCGTTCTGCGCCGTCGAGTCGCGCGGCGACAGGTCGTCGGCGAACGGGTCCTCGCCGGTGACCAGCACGTGCACGGCGCCGCCGGGGCGGTAGGAGTTGGCCAGCGGAGCCGTCAGCACCGTGTTCTTCCCGGCCTGACCGCGGGCGCTGGTCAGCACGACCCACTTCGAGGCGGCCGCGTCCCACACCCGCAGGGCGACGACCCGGGCCGGGTCGATGGCGCCCTCCCAGCGCAGCGTCGGCGTCTGGGCCGGGTTGCCCACGGCCAGGTCGTAGCGCTGGAACACCACGTCCCGCCCGGACGGCGTGTCCACTGTCTTCCCGTCGAGCGGCCGCAGCGAGGCCACGTCGACGGTCGCGTCGTGCGCCACGTCCAACGTGGTCGGGACGGCTCCCGCGACTCCCTGGTAGCCCCCGGTCGGCAGCACCACGTCGGCCGCGGTGAAGGTCGCCGTGGCCGGCCCGTCGATCTTGGCGGAGAGCTTGGCTGTCGTATCCGACGATTCGGACGCGAGATCAGCGGGCACCGACGGAATGAAGGCGCTGGTGAAGTTGATCTTCCGGACAGCCGAGTTACCGAGCACGTCAGTGGCGGTCACGGCGAGGGTGTGCGACCCGGCCGGCAACCCGTGCCCGATCTCGTCGCCCTCCTTGACCGCCGCGCCGTCCAGCGTGATGACCGGCGTCCCGGCCACGCCCGAGTCGTCCTTCACGTCCACCGTGAGCGCGACGGTCGAGGTGAGCCGCTGCCCCTCGGCCGGCGTGCTGCCGGTGACCACGGGCGCCGTGTTGTCGACCGTGATCCGGCGGGTCGAGGTCTTGTCGCCGACCACGGCGGTGACGGTGTGCCGGCCGTCGGCCAGCTTGGTGGTGTCGAGATCGGCCCGCCGGCCCAGCACCGGCAGCGGACTGCCGTCGGGCGCGGTCACGTAGAACGTCATCGTGGCCTCGAGCGTGCCGTTGTGGCTGCTCCCGCAGGTGCCGTCGCCGACCGAGACGGTGACCGGCGCGCCCACCGGGTAGCTGGCCGATCCGATGGTGACGACCGTGCCCGCGATCTCGCGGGTCACCAGGGTCGCCTTCCCACCGGCCGGGGTCAGCGCGAAGTCCCGCAGCGTGAAGTCGTCGTAGTTGTCGCAGCCGCCGGGCTTGGCGCTGCCGTGGTCGCTGCCGGCCCGGAACTGCACCGTGTTCATCCCCGGCACGAGCCACTCGTTCGGGAACGCGAGATCGGCGACCTCCTTCTCCCACAGGCCGAGGTCGCGCGGGATGCCGTTGATCAGCACCTTGTTGTCGTAGCCGCCGTCGGAGCCGTTGCCGCCGACGAAGACCTTCAGGTGCGCGTCACCCCCACTGCCGAGGGTCCCGGTGGTCCGCGTCGTGGGCGCGCCCGCGACGTCGAAGTGCAGCTCGAGGTCCTTGTTGGCCGCGCAGGTGCCGTCGCCCAGCGCGATCGACTCGGTCGTGACGGCCGTCCTGGTCGCGCCCGTGACCACGTACGCCGGCCCCGGAGTGACCGTCCCCGCCGTGCTCAGCCCGAGCCGGGCCGAGCTGCGAGTGACCTTGAAGTCGTCGTGGTTGGCGCAGGTGACGCCGCCCGACGTGCCGTTGTAGGTGCCGGTGCGCAGCTCGATCACGTTGTCGCCGGGGTGCAGGAACCGGGCCGGGAACGGCAGGCTGACCGTCTCCGCCCCGGCCACGCCCCAGTCGCCGCCGAGGTCGACCCGGTTGTCGTTGACCAGCACGTAGTTGTGGTACTTGGCCTCGGCCGAGTTGCCGGCCTCGATGGTCAGGCCGAACGTGGCCGAGCTGCCGGCCAGCGTCTCCTCGTCCTCGGCGGCGTCGCCGTCGACGGCCAGCCGCGAGACCGCCTCCGTGCCGCCGGTGGCCGGGGCCGCGATGACCCGCTGCTCGCCGCGGACGAGCACGCCGTCGGCCGGGGTGATCTTCGCGGCGCCGGCCGGGTCGTTGTTGACCTCGACCGTCGCGCTCGCGGCCGCCCCGGTCACGGTGGTGGCCGCGATCGTGTGCGTCCCGTTGCTCAGCTCGGTGGTGTCCAGATCGCCCCCGAGCCCGGCCGTGCTGCCCGGCGCACCGGAGGTCACGAAGGTCAGCGGCTGGGTGAGCAGGCGCTTGGAGGTGCCACAGGTGCCGTCGCCGAAGGTGTAGCTGAACGCGTTCTGCTCGCTGTCGGCCACCACGCCGAGCAGGCCCAGGCCGACGCTGCTGATGGTGAAGTCGTCGTAGTTGGGGCAGCGCAGCCCTTCGCCGTACGGCAGGGTCTCCACCCCGGTGGCGGTGGTGCTGGTCGTGTCGACCCAGTTGGCGCCGGCGTTGACGGTGACCGTGTTGACCCCGGTGTGCAGCCACTCGCCGGGGATGTCGACCGTGCCGCGCACGCCGCCGGCGATGTCCGGCAGGTAGAGCCGGTCGGCCTCGGCCGTGTGATCGTTGACGACCAGGTAGTTGTGGTAGCGCGCCTCGGTGCCGTTGCCGCCCATGTCGAAGCTGAGGTGGGCGGTCCCGGCCGTCTGGGCGGCGCCGAAGTCCTTGCCGTCGACCGTGAGGGTGGCGACGGCGTCGCCCTCGGTGGTCGGGTCGGCCGTGATCCGGGTGGTGCCGTCGAGCGTCCGGCCACTGCTCACGTTGAGCGTGGGCGGACTGCCCGCGGCCACCGTCTCGGCCCCGGCGGTCGCGGGCGCGACCACGGCGGCGGTGACGGCGACCATGAGCACAGGCCACAGGGCCCTGCGGTTCATGGAGGGTGTCTCCTTAGGTGGGGTGGGTGGTGCCTCGGCGGCGCACGGCGACGACCAGCACAATCACGACCAGGAGCACCCCGAGGGCGACCCCGCCGATCTGTACGGCGGCGCTGCGCCCGAGCTTCGATTCGTCCGCCGCGACGTCGCCCAGGACCCAGTCGTGGGTCGCCTCGCCGTCGCGGTAGACCGCGTGCTGATCGCCCGGCCCGGTGGCCAGGGTCTGGTAGGCCGGGTTGAGGTCGGTCAGCGTGCGCACGGTGACGGCGGCCCGGCCGACCGGCGCCGGGCAGGCATAGTCGACGGTCACGCCCTCGCGGGCGAGATCGCCCGGGGTTCGCACGGCGCCGGTGCAGCCGGTCACGGTGATCTGCTTGAGGAGGTACGCGGCCAGCTGCGCCGACGGCCCGATCGCGGCCGCGTCGGACGGCCGGTAGAAGACCGCCCCGTCGAGGAGGACCCGGTCCCCGGGCAGCACGCCCAGCGCCACCCCGAGCAGGGTCAGATCGTCGAGCCCGCCCACCTTCCAGCGGATCCGGACGACGTCGGGGCGGGCCGGGTCGAGCGCGACGGTGACGGTCTGCGGATCGCCGAAGGGGTGGGCCGCCGCCGGCCGCGCGGGCAGGAGCGCCCCCACGACGAGGAGCAGAAGCAGGGCCGTGAGCCGGCGTCCGAGGTGGTGCACGGACGAAGATCCTGGAGATCTCCTGAGAACTTTGCGTCCCAGCCGACTTGATCAATAAGAGTCGAGATGGCGAACCCTCGATGAAGCGGTGCGCCGGCGCCCCTCCCCCCGAGGGACGCCGGCGCACCGGCCGGCGCGGTGTTTGCCGCCACCGCGCGGCCACGAAGCTCGCCCGCCAGCGAGCTCTTCGAGGGTGCCTGGGCGCGAGGCTACCCAGGTGGCGGCGCCGGTCGTAGATCAATTGCATCGGGCGCGCAGCTGTGCAACCCGCTCGATTGAGTTGATCTAGTTACCGCCGGTAAGTTCGATCGAGTGCCGGCAGCCCTCCCACGCGAACGGATCGGCTGGCTGCTCCGGGTCAACCGCCGGCTGGCCCGCGACGCCCGCTGGCGCACCGGCAAGGTCTTCGCCGCCGCCTTCCGCCCGTCGGGCGACCGCCCGCTGGCCGAGTCCCAGATCACCCGCTGGGAGAACGGCAGCACCAGCGCCCCGCGGGCCGCGATCCGCCGCTACGAGGATCTGCTCGGCCTCGCCCCGCACTCGCTGACCACCCTGAAGGACGCCCTCGACCGGGCCACCGGCGCCCCGGTCGTCAGCGCCGACCAGGGCGACCCGGGGCGGCTGCACAGCCTGCTCGAGGTGGCCACCGGCGCCGGCCCGATCACCGGCCCGGAGTGGGACGAGCTGACCGAGCTGGTCCGGGCCCGGCCCGGGCTGGTCCTGCACCCGCCCCGGCTCTGGCAGCAGCTGTCCCAGCGCCTGCTGACGGAGCTGGCCGTCGCCGAGGACAGCGCCTGGCTCCAGCGCCAGGAATCGATGAGTAGGCTGCTGGGCCACCCCGACGCCGGGGTGCACGCGGTCGACGCCTGCATCCGGCTCGCCGCCGACACCGGCAACCCGGTCGTCGTCGAGCCGCTGTCCCTGCTGGACACCACGGCCCACCCCGACGCCAACAGCCACATCCTGCGGACCATCGCCGCCGCCGGTGACGACCGGGCGACGTACGGGGCCCTGCTGGCCGCCGTCCGCAAGATCCGGGTCCGGCACTTCACCCCGGACGAGCTGGGCGGCATCGGCCGCTCGGTGACCGGCCTGCTCGGCGACCCCGGCCTGGCCGGCCCGCTGCGCCCCCTCGCGGTCCAGATCGGCCGCGCCCTCGCCGGCCAGACCACGGAGGTACGCCGGCTGCCGGTCACCCCGGGCGCGCGAATGATCGCCAGCCGGGCCTTCTCCCAGGCCCCGGTCGACCGGCCGGCCGAGCTCACCCTGGCCGAGCTGGTCGGCGAGTGCCTGGAGAGCGACAACCCGGACGAACGCCTGCTCTCCTCGATGTTCGTGGCCGCCACCCCGCTGCGCGAGCCGGTCGCCGCGGCCATCCTGGACCGGGTCGTCACCGACCTGCGCGGCCGGCGCGACACCGACCTCGACGCGGCGCTGCGCACCCTGACCAACCTCGGCTCGGCCGTGCACCGCCCGCTGATCGGCCAGATCCTGACCGAGCGCGAGTTCGGCGAGCGCGCCCGCTACGCCGCCGCCTGGGCCACCCCGCACTGCGCCGGTTCGTTTCCCGAGCCGACGTGGAGCCGCATCCTGGCCCGGCAACTGGCCGCCTGGCAGCGCACCCCGGACGGCCTCGGCCGCGAGATCCTGCACGGCGTCACCTACGGCATCGGCACCGACAGCCACCGCGGCCTGCTCCACCGCGTCCGCGAGGACGCCCGCATGCCCCCCGAGGCCCGCACCACCGCGTCGTGGCTGCTCACCACCCCGACGGTGATCTCCGCCGGGAGCTGAGCCGCCGTGGCCGGGCCGGCGAACGGCCGGGCGTGGCCGCGGCCGGGCCCGGTTGTCTCTGGGTCAGCTGGCGGCGGCCTTGTCGCGCAGAGCGTCGGCGACGGCCTCGCGGACCCGGGCGTCCTCGCGTGCCTTGCGGCCGGCGCGGCGGCGGCGGGAGATGACGACGGCCGCCGCGATGAGGGCGATGACGAGCAGAAGCAGGGCCAGCAGGGTCCACGGCCAGGCGAAGCCGTGCGCGGTGGCGCTGACCTTGTCGAGGGACGAGGTGGAGCCCGAGGCGTCGGTCATCTGGGGGACGAGCGTGACGGTCGCGTCGAGCAGGATGGCCGGAGTGACGCCGGTGACCGGGACGGAGACCTTCCAGCTCTCGCCGGGCAGCAGCTCGGGCGGGTTGGCGATCTTCGCGGCCTCGGCCTTGAACAGGCCGAACGGGCCGGTGATCTGCACGCCCTGCTGGGCCGTCTCGACCGCGTTGCCGACATTGTGGATCGTGTAGTCGATCGTCGCGGCGCCCCGGCCGAACGGGTTCGCGGTGCCGTCGTACGAGATGTGGGTGTTCTCGATCCTCAGGGCCGGGGTGAGGTCGCCGCCGACCCGCAGCTTGATCTTGATGCCGAGCCGGCGGTCGACGTTGACCTGCGCGGTGGCGTCGGCCTGGGTGAGCGAGGTGATGATGCCGCCGACGTAGTCGCCGGGCGTGGCGTTCGACGGGATCTTGACGGTGAACGGCACGGTGACCGTCTTGCCGGCCGGAACGGTGACCGCCTTCCGGGCCGCCTGCACCCAGGCCCCGATGCCCTTGCCCTTGGTGTCCGCGCCCTGCAGGTCGAGCGTGCCGGTGTCGGTGGTGAACCCGTCCGCGGCGTAGACGCCGAGCTTGAGCGCGGTCTTACCACGGTTGGCGACGACCAGCCCGTCCTTGGTCTCCGCGCCCGGGTTGACCGCGTAGCTGTAGCTGGAGCGGGTGGCCCCGAAGCTGTTCGACTCGGTGCGCACGGTCCAGGTGACGTCGCCCTCGTCGGCCCGGGCGGGCGCCGGCGCCGCGCCGATCACACACAGAGCCGCCGCGGCGAGCAGGGCAAGTTTGGTCTTCATCGGTGCTTCCTTCGTGGGAAACGGGGCGGCACCCGCAGATGCCGCCCCGCGGTAGAACTCGATCAGCTGCTGAGCGCGGTGATCGTCAGGGTGGTGCGGTAGGTGCCCTTGGCCGCGTCGCCCGGGACCTTCAGGTCCAGGCCGGCGCCGACCTTGGCGGTGCCGCGGGCGTGGCCCTGATCGGCCGACGCGAGACCGCGCGAGACCGACAGACCCTCGCCGTTGTCGCCGTAGCCCGAGGGCACGGCCGCACCGGGCTTGGCGCCGGCGCCGTTGGCGATGACGCCCGGGGTCCAGCCGAGGTTGGCCCCCGAGAACGACTTGTCGGCGTCCTTGAAGTCGCCCACGCTGGCCGCGACGGACCAGGGCGAGAGCGTACGACGGGTGTCCGACACGACGATCGGGTTGATCTCACCGGTGGCGGCGAAGTACTCGCCGTTCGCGGCCTCCTTGGCCGTGCCGAGGTCGACCAGGCCGTTGTAGCCGTCGATCGTCCAGCCGAACTCGCCGGGGGCGGCGGTCGGGACCGCGACCTGGATCTTCTGACCGTCACCGTGGTACGGGTGGATGGTCACCTTGTCCACGATCGAGCCGACCGGCTGGCCGCTCTCGGTGTTGGTGCAGGACAGGCCACCCTCGACCGAGGCGTTCGGAGCGGCGCAGGTGCCGCTGCGAATGTTCTCGACCTGGAGCTTGTCGTTGCGCACAGCCACCTTGACGTAGCTGCGCACGTGCTCCTGGTTCTGCGCCGAGTTGTACCAGTAGCTGTCCGGGTTCAGCGGGTCGGCGCCGTTGCCGGCGCCGCTGGTGCCGCTGCTGTCGGGCTTGGTGATGTCGTAGTACTTCGAGCCGGACGCCGAGTTGGCGGTCACGTAGATGACGCCGCCCGGACCCGGGTAGACGTCGGCCTGACCGGGCTTCTCGTCCGGGTTCGCCTTCGCGCCGTTCTTGATCTCGTAGCTGCGCGAGTAGCTGTGGTCGTGACCCTGCAGGACCAGGTCCACGCCCAGCTTGGAGAACGCGGTCGGGAAGTCGGTCCGGCGGACCTTGTTGTCGCTGTCCTTGGCGTGCGAGGCCGGCGAGTAGATGGCGTGGTGGTAGACCAGCACCTTCCACTTCGCGTCGCCACCGTGCTTGTTGATGACGTCCTGGACGTACGACAGGTGGGCCGCGTCGCCGCCGCCACCCTGCGAGGTGGCGTAGGAGTTGCTGTTCAGGTCGATGAACAGCGTGTCCTTGTAGATGTACCAGTAGTCGCCACCCGACGTGTTCGAGGTCGGCTGGCCGTTGGCGTAGTAGGCGCCCGAGCGGTCCGTGTTCGGGGTGAACAGGTGCTGCTCGTACGCCTTGCCGCCGACGTCGTGGTTACCGATGGTGGCCGCCCACGGGTACGACTTGAGCTGCTGAGGCGCGAGGAACGAGTTCCACTGCGCCTCGGTGTTGGCCGTCTCGACCTGGTCGCCACCGGAGACCAGGAGCTCGGCGTTCGGGTTGGCCGCGAGCGACACGTTCACGGTGTCCACCCAGCCGGCCTCGTCCTTGGCCAGGTTGCCGGAGGAGCCGATCTGCGGGTCGCCGTAGAACAGGAAGTCGTAGTCGCCCTCGAAGTCCTGCGTCTTGAAGGTGTACGCCGGCGACCAGTTGCCCTCGGAGCCCACCCGGTACGAGTACCCGGTGTTCTCCTTCAGGCCGGTGATCGTCGCGTGCCGGTTGAAGCCACCGCTGGTCGCGATGTTCGCCGCGCCGACCGCGGCGAACGTCGCCGAGCCGGCCGGGAACTCGCCGTTGACGATGGCGGCGGTGGGCGCGAGCTGGACCTGCTGGGCCGTGTCGGCCGAGGAGTACCAGGTGACGATGCGCTGGGTCTCGTCGGCGCCCACGCCCAGGATGACGGCGCTGAGCGTGGCCGTGTCGGCCGCGCTGGCCGGGGTGGCCAGGCCGCCGCCGAGGGCGATGGCAAGGCCTAGTACCGCCGCGCCGGCTGTGGCGCCGAGGCGGTGGTGCCTGCTGGATCTCATCGTTTTTCCTCAATCCAGATGAGAGGGGGGTGCGAAATGCATGCTCAAGCTGGTGGTTGCCGGTGAACCGGCTGTGAACAAGATCAAGAAACCCGGTGGCAAACGTCAGGCTTTTCCACGCCGCCGGCGCAGCACGATGACTACTGCCACGGCTAGCGCGAGCACGACCACCCCGGCGACGATCGGGAGCACCGGCCAGGAGCGCCCGGTCGACAGCGACGGATTCGCGGCGTCGAGCGTCGCGCTCCCGGTGCGCCCGCCGACGTCGTACGTCACCAGGGTCTTGGTGCTCTTGACGTAGCCCTCGTCATCCGGGAAGAGCGTGCTGCGCAGCGCCGGCCCGCCGCCTCCGCAGGCCCAGTCGAGCGTGACGTCGGCGTACGGCACGCCCTCGCGCTCGCCGATCGTGAACCCGCCCTGCTGAGCGGCCCGGCAGTCGTCCCCGCCGGCGGTGATCGTGTAGCGCCGGGTCACGTAGCGCATCACCGTGGCCGAGTGGCTGTTGAGCGCGGCGGCCTGGGCGTCGCTGTCGCCGTCGTCGAAGGCGGCCGTGCCCGCCCGGAACAGCGGATCGTCCTTCTCCATGTCGGCCGCGGACACGACGAGCAGGTCGTACTCGAGCTCCAGCCGGGTCCGGACGTGGCCGTCGCCACCCGAGCTGACGTCGGTGTACACGTTCGAGCTGAACCCGTGCGCGTACGCCGGTGCGGCCCCCAGCAGAACCGCCGCCATCGCGGCGGCCATCAGGGCGATGCGTTTCATGGTGGCACCGTGCACCGTCCGGGTTAACAAGATCAAAAACGCTGGCGAACCGATGGCGACAACCCTTTTTCCGCGCCGCATCTCGGCTACAAAAGACCGGCACCCCCCGAGAGGACGTCCGTCTTGCGCCGCCTGATCTGCGCCGTGGCCACCGCCGCCCTGCTGTCCGTCGCCGGCTGCGGCCACGGCAGCGACTGGTCGCAGCCCCGCCCGCACCCCACCCCGGTGGGCAGCCTGGGCGCCGGCTTCACCGACCCGGCGTCGCCGCCCACGCCCGAGGGCACGGTCACCCCCGCCCCCGGCTCGTGGGACGACGTCCACCCGGCCCGCGGTTACCGGGTGGTCCTGCTGCACTCCGGCGACGACGCCCCCACCAAGGCCCTGATGAAGGGCGTGCGTGACTGGGCCGAGGACGAGGACGTCGACCTGCGTGAGGTCCCGGCCGACACCGGCAACCCGATCCCCGGCATCGTGCGGGCCATGGACCTGAAGCCGGAGCTGATCGTCAGCGCCGGCAACCCGCTGATCGACGCCCTGACCACGGTGAGCGCCAGCCACCTGGACCAGCGGTTCCTGGTCGTCGGGGCCGAGCTGGCCGAGCCCACCCACAACGTGACGGCCGTCGACTGGAAGGGCGCGTCCTTCCGCGGCGAGGGCCTCGGCATGTCCTCCGCCTACGACGCGAACTCGTTCACCGAGGCCCGCTGCGCGGATGCCATCCGAGCCGGCGCGGCCGCCGTCCTGACCGACCTGACCGGCATCGTCGTCTGGCTCTCATGACGGCTCGCGGCGACCGGCCGCGCGCCGTCAGATGAGTTCCACGAAGCCGTCGGTGCCGTGCACGCGGATGCGCTGCCCGTCCTTGATCAGCGAGGTGGCGTTCTCGACACCGACGACGGCCGGCAGGCCGTACTCCCGGGCGATCACCGCGCCGTGCGTCATCTGCCCACCGACCTCGGTGACCAGCCCGGCGATGGTGACGAAGGCCGGCGTCCAACTCGGATCGGTGAACGGCGTGACCAGGATGTCGCCCGGCGCCAGCTCGGCCTCCCCCATGTCGAACGCGACCCGGGCCCGCCCCTCGACGGTCCCGGCCGAGACCGCCAGCCCGGCCAGGGCGCCGGGCGGCAGATCACCCCGGCGGTACGCCCCGGTGAGCGCCTCCCCCTCGGAGGTGAGCACGCGCGGCGCGGTCAGCGGCACATAGCTCGTGAACTCCGCCCGGCGCCGCTCGATCAACTCCTCACCGGCCGGCAACTCCTGCCGCGTCAAGGCGTGGAACTCCTCCAGCGTCAGGAAGAAGACGTCCTCGGCGTCCGTGAGAACGCCGGCCTCGACCTGCCGCCGCGCCTCGGCCATCAGCGCCTGCTTGTAGACGAAATACCGGCTGACCAGGTGGTATTTCGGGTACTCGCGGTAGCCGATGAAGGTCCGCAGCTGACGGATCATCCGCTCGGCCTCGACCGCCTTCGCCTCCCCGTCGGGCAGCTCGCGCAGCCGGGCCAGCACCTCCCGCTCCTTGGCCTCGGCCGTCCGCCGCCCCTGGTCGACCCGGCGCGCGTGCGCTCCGGGCTCGGCATTGCGGACGTTGCTCAGGATCATCGGCACGAGCGTGGCGGGCTGCTCGCTCCACCGGGGCCGGGTGATGTCGATTTCACCGACACACCTCATGCCGTAGGTCTCCAGATAGGCGTTTATAGCGTCACGGGCGTCTGTCCCACCGGGCACCTCCGGCAGCCGCTCGAGGAAGTCGTCCTCCTGGAGAAGATCAACCACTTGGCGGTACGGCCGGATCGCGTCCGCCACGTCGAGCAGCGCCAACCCCATCTCCGAGGTGACGTTGCCCGGGGCGGCCAGCGTCAGCGTGTCGGCCACGTTGACCTCGCCCAGCCACTCCCGCACGTGATCGTTGAGCCACCAGGTGGCCTCCATCCCGGCCATGATGGCGGGCAGGTTGGCCGGCTCGAACAGGATGTTCCGCATCTCCCGGATGTCGGTGATGACGAAGTCCAGCAGCTCCGGCCCGGTCCTGCCCGCGATGTCGCGCTTGAGGACCTCCAGGGCCGCCTGCCGCCGCTCGATCAGGCCGGCCACGATGCCCGGGTCGGCCGCCAGCTGCTCCTGGCGGGTGTTGGTCACGTGCGGGCTCTCGTCCGGCGCCGCCGTGACGAAACCGGCCCGGCCGGCCACGGTCCGCAGCGCGTCCCCGAGCAGCGGATCCGACTGTCCCAGGGCCTTCATCAGCGCCGGCCCGGCCGTCTCCGAGGCCAGCCGCGCGGTGACGTCGACGAACAGCCGACCACCGGCGTCGACCATGTGCCCCGGCGAGGTCAGCTTCCACACCGACAAGCCGAGCGGCTTCATCGCCTCGGTCATCATCTGCTGGTGCCCGACGGAGACGTAGACGTGGTTCTGGTCGTCCGGGGCCACCGGGATCGGGAACAGCGTGGTGATCGGCCGGCTCTGCACGATGGCGAACCCGTCGTCGTCCAGACACCACTCGACGTCCTGCGGCCGGTGGAAGTGCGCCTCGATCTTCCGTCCCAGATCGGCCAGCCGCACGGCCTCGTCGTCGCTCAGCGCCGGCCGCTTCCGCCGCTCCAGGTCAACCTCATGCCGTACGGTTCCACCACCGGCCGTGGCCTCGATCGCCAGCCGCTTGTCGCCGATCCGGGCGCTGACCACCGCGCCGTCGCGCACCTGATAGACGTCGGCGTTGACCAGCCCCGACACCAGCGCCTCACCCAGCCCGAACCCGGCGTCGATCGAGGTCACCTTCCGGTTGCCGGTCACCGGGTCGGCGGTGAACATGATCCCGGCCGCCCGCGGGAAGACCATCCGCTGCACCACGACGGCCATCCGCGCCTCGTGCCGGCCGATCCCGCCCCGCCGCCGATAGGCCACCGCCCGCTCGGTGAACAGCGACGCCCAGCACCGCCGCACGTGATCGAGGACCGCCGGCGTCCCCACCACGTTCAGGTAGGTGTCGTGCTGCCCGGCGAACGACGCCCCGGCCGAGTCCTCCGCGGTCCCGCTCGACCGCACCGCGTACGCCCCGCGCTCGTCGATCCGGGCGGTGATCGCCGCCACCAGATCGTCCGGCACGGCAACGGTCTCCACCGCGCGGCGCAGCTCCGCGCCGACCTTGTCGTCGTCCTCCCCCAGCCGATCCAGCAGCTCCGAGATCACCGGCGACGCCGTCACCACCCGCTCGAAGGCCTCGGTCGTCACGCAGAACCCGGACGGCACCCGCACTCCGCCGATCCGCGCGAGCTCCCCCAGTTGCGCGCCCTTGCCCCCGACGAGCGCGACCCACGTCCGGTCGATCTCGTCCAGCCCCACGACATAGCCACTCACGGCCCAAGTCCCCTCGCGCTCGACATCTTCGGCCCACGGCGGCAACCGCCGTTTCCGGCGGCAACTCCGCTTTCCACGGCTGCACCCGCCGCTTTCCACGGCTGCACCCGCCGCTTTCCACGGCTCCACTCGCCGCGACCGGCCGATTCTGCGCGCCCACCCGGGTCTTGTGGCAAGCCCCCATCTCCGCTATAGCTTAGAAGTGGGAAGAGGTGGGTCTGCCCTCTTCACCCCTTTACCGCACCAGCCGTGAGGCCCTCGGTCAGGAAGCGCTGCCCGAAGGCGTACATGACGACCACCGGGATGCTGACCAGCAGCGACGCCGCCGCGAGCTGCCCCTGGGGCACGACATCCCCCGCGATCATCGACTGCATCCCGACCGGCAGGGTCTTGTACTCGTCCTTGGTGATGAAGACGAACGCGAAGAGGAACTCGTTCCAGGCGTTGGTCAGGGTGAACAGCGCGACCGCGAGCAGCCCCGGCTTGGCCAGCGGCAGCACCACCCGGCCGAACGCCTGGACCCGCGAGCAGCCGTCGACCAGCGCGGCCTCCTCCAGTTCGGCCGGGATCGACGAGAAGTACCCGGCCAGCAGCCAGGTGGCGAACGGGATGGTGAAGGTCGGGTACGTCACCACGAGCGACCACAGCGAATCGGTGAGCCGCACGCCGATGAGCAGTTGATAGAGCGGGATGAACAGCAGCGCCCCGGGCATCACATAGGTGAGCAGCACCGTCACGGTGAAGCCCTGCGCGCCGCGGAACCGCAGCCGGGCCAGCGCGTACCCGGCCAGGACAGCGCAGATCAGAGCGACCACAGTGGACGCGGCCGACACCAGCAGGGTGTTGAGGTACCACCGGCCGAACGGCTGGTTGGTGAACAGCGCGCCGAACTGCTCGAGCGTCCACGGCGTCGGCCACAGATCGCTGGTCCGGGTGACGACCTGCCCCTCGGTCTTGAAGGCCGTGACGGCGATCCAGTAGAGCGGGCCCAGCACGAAGAACAGCAACCCGGCCATCGCCACCCAGGACACCGGGCGCGACCGGCGCCGGCCACCCGACATCACCCGGCCCACCCCCACCGCGATCAGCACGATCACGGCGAGAACCACCGCCGCCCGCCAGAAGATCTGCGGCGACGCCCACGCCAGCAGACCGGTGACCACGGCCGCGACGGCCCACGGCAGCGCCTTGCGCACCGCCGGTGACAGCCGGGGTGGCCGGCCGGCCCGGTTCCCGAGATCCGGCCGCAACAACCGGACCAGGTAGAACACCAGGGCGCCGATGATCGGCAGCATGACCAGCGTGACCGCCGCCCCGGCCCCGTACTGCAGCTGCAGGATCGCCTTGGAGTAGGCGACGAGCACGTACGGCGCGGTCACGTCGCCCGGCCCGCCCTGGGTCAGCAGCCAGATGAGGTCGAAGTTGTTGAACGTCCAGATCGACGACAGCGTCACCGTCACCGTGATCACGTGGCGCAGGCCGGGCAGCGTGACGTGGGCGAACCGCTGCCACGCGGAAGCGCCGTCGATCGTCGCCGCCTCGTACTGGTCGGTGGGAATGGCCTTGAGCCCGGCCAGGAAGCAGACCGTGAAGAACGGCACCCCCTTCCACACGTTGACCAGGATCACGGAGGGCATGGCCAGCGACGCGTCGGACAGCCAGCCCGCGGGCCAGCTGTCGACCAGATGGACGTCGGCCAGCAACGGCCCGATCCCCGAGGAGGTCAGCAGGTTGTTGACGCTGCCGAAGATCGGGTCGAGCAGCGCCCGCCAGCTGAACGCCGTCACCACCGTCGGCACCACCCACGGCACCAGCAGGAGCCCGGTCAGCAGGGCCCGCCCCCGGCGCAGGTTGTGCAGCAGCAGGGCCGCGGCCAGCCCCAGCACGACCTTGAAGATCTCGGCGTACGCGGTGAAGACGAACGAGTTGACCACGCCCGTACGGAACTGGTCGTCCCCGGCCAGCGCGAGGTAATTGCCCAGCCCGACGAAGACGCTCTCCGACCCGTGCCGTTCCGTGGTGCTGGTGATCATCGACCGGACGATGGGCACGAGCACGAGCACACCGACCAGCACCGCGGTCGGGGCCAGGAACAGCGTCGCCAGCCGCCAGTCGCGGCCCAGCCGCCGCTGGGCCCTCGTGAGGGATCCGGGCCCCGGCGGAGCGGTGGCCCGCCGCACCGGGGCCGGTTTCTCGCGAACCGCGCTCACTGCGGCAGACCCTGCTGGTTGAAGATCTGCACCATCTTCGCGTGGGCCGCCGTCACCGCCTGGGCGGGCGCCGTGCCCTGCACGACCTGCTGCATCATGTCGGTCAGGACGTAGGCCGCGACCACCGCCTGCTGGCCGGCGCTGGCCTTCTGCGGGAACTTGAGCCCGTTCTTGGTGGTCAGCGGCAGCGTCTGCTGCGACATCTCCCGCACCATGGGGAACGCCGGGTCGCCGCCGGTGAAGTAGGGGTCGGCGTCCCAGACCTTGTCCCAGGCCGGCATCACCAGGCCGGGCGCCTGCTTGGCCACGCCGACGAGGGCCGGCGCGGTGATCAGGTACTGGGCCAGGAGCTTGGCCAGCGCCGCGTTCTTGGCGCCCTTGAAGACGACGAAGCCTTGGGACTGACCGAGCAGAAGGGACTTGTCGGTGGCCGGCCCGGTGCAGTCGGAGAAGACATGGGTGTTGTCGAAGACGGGGTTCTTCTTGGTCTTGGAGTCCGCGTAGACGCTGAAGCTGTTGCGGGTGTAGCCCAGGATCCCGGCCAGCCAGTTCTCGTTGTTGCTGGTGTCGGTCCAGCTGGCCACGCCCGGCGGCAGCATCGGCTTGTACTTGGGGTTGGTGTAGATGTCGCCCAGGAAGGTCACCGCCTGCACCGTCTCGGGCGAGTCGAAGGTGACCTTGCGGCCGTCGTTGTCGGCGATCGCCCCGCCGTACGCGTTGATCAGGGCCTCGATCATGCCGTTGCCGTCACCGGAGCGGTTCACCGTCATGCCCCAGCCGAACCGCCGCTTACCCGGATCGGAGATCTCCAGACAGACATCGCGCAGCTCCTCCCAGGTGTAGCCCGGCTTGGGAGCGATGCCCTTCTCCTGCATCCAGTCCTTGCGCAGGAACGACCCGATCCCGATGAAGTGGTAGGGGATCGCGTACCACTTGCCGTCGAAGACGCAGAAGTTCTTGGCTTCGGCGCAGGGCTCGCCGTAGGTGGCGGTGAGCGTCTTGACGACGTCGGTCACGTCCTCGAGGTCGCCGAGCGCGTGGAACTGCGCGATGAACCGCGAGTCGGTCATGAACGCCAGGTCGCGGGCCACGCCGCCCTTGACCTCGGCGTCGATCTTGGCCACGACGTCGCCCGCGTCGGCCTGGACCAGGCTGTTCTCGATCTTCGAGCCGGTGGCGTCGGCGAACTTCTTGACCGAGCTGTCGAGGGCGTCGTTGGCCGCCGTCGAGTAGAGCTTCTGCGACAGCAGGCCCATCGACGTGCCCTTCAGCGACGCCGCGGCGTCGAGCAGCTCCTTGGGCACCTCCGGCTGCACCGTGGCCGGCGCCGAGGACGTACCCCCGCACGCGGCCAGACCGGCCGCCCCCAGCACCCCCGCCCCCAGCCCCAGAACGTCCCGCCGGGACCAGATCCTTGTTTCCCCCATGGACCTTCCTCCTCTAGTGTTCGATATGCCGAACCGTGTTCGATATTTCGTATCGAGTGGTCGCGACGCTAGAGGAGGTCCTTCAGGAGTGTCAATGTTTCGATGCGGTTTCTGGCCCGGAGCGGTAAGCCGGCTACCTCGAGTACCCCATGCGGGCCGACAGCGTGGCCGCCCCCTCGCGGACCAGCTCGGTCCACTCCGCCGGCGCCGGCGCGGTCCAGCGGATGATCGGCGCCGAGACGCTCATCCCGGCGATGACGGCGCCGGTGTGGTCGCGGACCGGGGCGGCGACGCAGCGCATGGCGCTGTCGGACTCGCCGACGTCGGCCGCGATGCCCTCGGCCCGCACGCCGTCGAGCTGCGCCCGCAGCCGGTCGGGGTCCGTGATGCTCTCGGGCGTCATGCCGGCCAGGTCGCCCTTGGCCAGCACGGCGTCCAGCGCCGCCGCGTCCAGACCGGCCAGCAGGATCTTGCCGACCGCCGTGCAGTGCGCCGGCAGCCGCCGGCCGACCGCCGAGACCATCCGCACGGGATGCGTGCTGTCCACTTTGACCAGGTAGATGACGTCGGCGCCGTCGAGCACGGCCACGTGCACCGCCTCGTTGCACGCGGCGGCCACGTCCCGCGTGACGCTCTGCGCCTCGCGGACCAGGTCGAGCCGCCCCGAGAAGGCCGCGCCGAGCTGGAACAGCGGCATACCCAGCCGGTACTGCACCGGCTGGCCCGGCACGGGGATCAGATAGGAGCGCTCCACGAGTGTGACGAGCAGCTCGTGGACGGTGGTGCGGGGCAGGTCGAGCCGCTCCATCACCTCCCGGGCCGACAGCTGAGGACGCTCCAGGAACAGCTCGAGGATGTCGAGCGCGCGCACGACCGCCGGAACCACACGGGGCATTGTCGAAGAGTCCCTTCCCGCATCACCCAGGCCTAGGATGATCAAATGGCAATATCGCTCCACCACCTGCGAACTGGCAATACATCGCGCTGGGCGGTGCACGAGAACGGCACATGGCGTGAGCTCGACGGTACGCTGGCCGACCTGCTCGCCGTACCGCTGGATCAGGCCCGGGCCACGATCGAGGCCGCCCCGGCCGGCTCGGCCGCCGGCACGCCGCTTCCCCCGGTCGACCGGCAGGAGGTGTGGGCGGCCGGTGTGACGTACCTGCGCAGCCGCGACGGGCGCAAGGAGGAGTCCGGGCACGGCGCCCTCTACGACCACGTCTACGACAACGAGCGCCCCGAGCTGTTCTTCAAGGCCAGTCCCTGGCGGGTCGTCGGCGACGGCGAGGCGGTCGGCATCCGCGCCGACTCCGGCTGGGACGTGCCCGAGGCGGAGGTGGGCCTGGTGCTCAACTCGGCCGGGGAACTGTTCGGCTACACCCTCGGCAACGACATGAGCAGCCGGTCGATCGAGGGCGACAATCCGCTCTACCTGCCGCAAGCCAAGGTCTACGACCGGTCCTGCGCCCTGGGCCCGGCCATCATCCCGGCCTGGGTGGCCGGCCCGGGCCCGTTCGAGATCGGGCTGCGGGTCGTGCGTGACGGCCGCGAGGCGTACACCGCGACGACCTCCACCTCGGCCATGGCCCGTGACTTCAAGGATCTGGCCGGCTGGCTGTTCCGCGCGCTGAGCTTCCCGGCCGGGGTGATCCTGCTGACCGGCACCGGTGTCGTGCCGGACGCCGACTTCACCATCCACGCCGGCGACACCATCGAGATCACGTCGCCCGGCCTCGGCACGCTGACCAACCAGGTCGTCACTATCGGCTGACGGCGGCGGCCACCGGTGCTTCTCGCACCGGTGGCCGCCTCGTGCTACTGCCTCAGGGGCTCTTGCTCCTGCCTCAGGGGTAGGCCACGACCTGGCGCGGGGTGGTGTTGCCGGCCGGGTTGGGGACGGCGCCACCGGTGTCGTTGACGACGTTGGCGATGGTGCCGACGTCACCCAGCGACACGGTGAGCACGCTGCGGAGCCGGACGCCGGACCGGTTCGGCACCTCGAAGGCGCGATCCACCCGGACGCTCGGGTTCACGTTGAAGTAGGCGTACGAGCCGCCACCCCAGAGCTCGTGATCGGTGACGGTGTCCGCGACCTTGTAGGCGGCGTACCCGTTGCCGCGGGGCCCGATCCAGGCCGCCTGGTTGGGCACGTCGTACGGCTTCTCGTTCTGGAAGAAGATCGTCTTGCCGCGGTTGCCGTTCCAGATGACCTCGTACTTCTGGTAGTGCTCGACGAACAGCCCTGTGGCGAGGACGTCGTCGCCGTTCACCAGCAGACCGGTGTCACCGGTGTTGACCGTCCAGCCGGTCGGCGCGCCACCGTGGTCGGCCCGCCAGGCCCAGATGTGGTCGATGATCGTGTCGTCGCTGTGCACGGCGAGGGTGGTGGTGGCCTTGCCCTGGACGCTGCTGCCGATGCGGAAGAAGACGTCCTGCAGGCTGATCGGGTTGGCCGAGTGATCGGTGTGCACGCCGGCCTGTCCGACGCTCATCAGCGTCGGGCTGTTGGTCGTCCCGGCGTCGAAGGTCAGGCCGCTGACCTTGACCCCGTCCACGTCGGCGACGTTGAGGGCCTCGACCCCGCCGGTCGGGATCAGGGTCGGGAAGCCGATGCCGGTCACCACGGTGTTGGGGCGGGTGACCCGGATGGTCTCGCTCAGTGAGTACGTGCCCGGGGTGAAGAACAGGTTCAGGCCCTGGGCCAGAGCCGAGTTGATCCGGGCGGCGCTGTCACCGGGCTTGGCCACGTAGAACTGCCGCATCGGGATCGACGTGCCGGCCGTGTTGGGCCAGTTGGCGCCGGCCGAGTTACGCCGCAGGTTCGGCACGAAGACGCTGTACTTGCCGGCGCTGTCGACGTACAGGAACGGCTTCTCGCGGCTGACCGGGGTGGTCGCCAGGGTGGTGTGGGGCGGGTTCGGGAACGCGTTGGCCGGGCCGCCCTGCACGCCGGAGAACACCATGTTCCAGACGCCGCCGTCCCAGCGCGCGATCTTGCTGTCCCGGGTGTACCACTGCTGCTGCGAGCCGGAGGACACGACGCCGTCGACCACGGAGTCGGCCAGGTAGCCACCGCTGGAGTAGCCCTGCCCGTTGTCCTGGTTGGAGGGGGCGAGGGTCAGGTTGCCCTTGATGTGCACGCGGCGCATCGGGGCGGCCTGGGAGACGGCCCACCGGTTGGTGCCGCCCTCGGGCACGATCGACAGGTTCTCCATGCTGCGCCAGAAGTTCTGGGTCGCGTTCTTCTCGTCGCCGTAGTTCCACCCGGAGTCGACGTTGACCGCGCCGTTGATCGTCACGTCGTCCGGGTTGAGGCCCAGACCGGCGACCGTCGTGTAGAAACCGACGTTGGCCCACACCCGCCCGTACGTGCCGGGCTTGAACAGGAACACGTTGCGCTGGGTGCCGAACTGCGCGGTCGGGCTGCGCAGCTGGGCGTTGAACGCCTGGTCCACGGCCGACTGGATGGTCGCCGCGGGCGTGGACGGGTCGAAGATCCGTACGTTCGGGCCCAGGTCCGGGGTGTCGGAGGTCGGCAGCCCGGGACCGCTGGTGGTCGGCGGGGGCGTCGTCGGGGTGGTGCCGCTGCCGAAGACCTGGAACTCCCAGAGCGAGTAGCCGTACGGGGTGGCCCGGGTCGTGCCGTTCATCCGCACGTACCGGCCGCTGCCGGAGACGGTCAGGGTCTGCTCACCGGCCTTGCCCGTCGTCGTCGGGGAGATGGTGGTCCAGGTGGTGCCGTTGGCCGAGGTCTGGATGGTGAACGCCGAGGCGTAGGCCGCCTCCCAGTTCAGCACGACGCGGCTGATGCTCTGGGTGCTGCCGAGGTCGACCTGCAGCCACTGCGGGTCGGCGAACGTGCTCGACCAGCGGGTGCCGGCGTTGCCGTCGACCGCCGCGGACGCGGGGAAGGCGCCACTCTCGACGGACGAGGCGGTGGCCGCCTTGCCCTGCGACAACGGGATCTCGGCGGCGCTGGCGTTGCCGGCCACGGTGACGAAGGTGACGCCGAGGCCCGCGGCGAGGACCGCGCTCAGCGCGACCAGCCCACGGCGGCGTCTACGGGTCTGAGGCATGGGGGATGTCATGTGCCTGCCTTCTTGGGGGAAAGAGAGCGCTTTCCGGAGTGTTTCCCCCATGTTGCGGCCCGTCAATATCCCGGTAACAAAGGGCCGCCGACCCTGCCTCTTCGGGATTCCTTCCCGGGAAATCCGTTATTCGAGGCGGCGGAGCGACTCCTGGACACCGGCCAGGCCCGGGTGGTCGAGCGCCTTCAGCAGTTGTTCCGCCTCCGTCCAGGCGGTGCGGGCGGCGGCGGGCTGCCCGGCCGCGTGGTGGGACTCGCCGAGGTGCACCAGCAGATCGGCGATGAACCCGTCGTGATGCAGGGTCCGGGCCAGGGCGAGGCCGTGCTCGTAGCAGTCGATGGCCTCGGCCAGCTGACCGAGGTGGTGGTGGGCGTATCCCAGACTGTCCCAGGCGCCGGCGGCGCCGTGCAGGTCGTCGTCCGCCTCGAAGAGCTCCAGCGCCTGCCGGCAGGGCGACAGAGTCTGCTCGAACTCGCCGTTCAGCGCGTGGTACCACCCGATCGCGTTCAGCGCCTCGGCCTGCCCGGTCCGGTCGTCGGTGCCGGCGTAGAGCGCCAAGGCCAGCCGGGCATGCTCGAGAGCGGTCGCGTGCTGCTTCTGCTGGCCGGAGAGGTACGCGAGGTGGTGCTGGGTGCGGGCCTGGCCGATGCGGTCGCCGACCGTCGTGAAGAGCTCCAGCGCGCGCGTCAGGTTGTCGTTCGCCTCGCCGAAGCGGCCGAGCCGGGTGTCGGCCTGGGACAGGTTGCGGTGCCCGTAGGCGCGCGCCGGCAGCTCGCCCAGGCGGCCCGCGGCCTCGATGGCGATCTGCCAGGCCTCGACCTGATCGTGCAGATGACCCTTCCGGGCGGAGTAGGTGTCCAGCGCCCAGGCCAGCTGCCAGGCGATCCGGTCGAGCCCGATCGCGGCGGCCTCCCGCAGCGCGGCCATCAGGACGGCCCGGTGCTCGCCGTACCAGGCCATGGCGGCATCGAGATCCTCGGGGCGCTCCGGAGACGCGCCGGCGGCCGGCTCGCCGAGGGGCAGCACGATCGGTTCGCGGGTCGGGTTGAGCAGCTGATCCGCCGCGTACGCGGTGTGCAGGTAGTGATCGAGCAGACGGACGGTGGCCGCCCGGCGGTCCTCCTCCGGATCATCGCGCCGGGAGAGCTCGGCGGCGTACTCGCGCAGCAGGTCATGCTGGCTGTAGCGGCCGGGGAGGTACTCGGTCACCAGGCTCGCCCGGGTCAGCTCGCGCAGGTCCAGCTTCGGCCGGCCGGCCAGGCTGCACAACGCGGGGACGTCGACGTCGGGTCCGACCGCGAGCCCGAGCAGCCGGAACAGCCGGGCGGCGGGTTCGCTCAGCGCGGCGTACGACCACGAGAGCACCGCCCGGACGTCACTGGCCGGGTCGCCGACCTCCAGCGCGGTCAGCCGGTCGCTGGCCTCGCCGAGCTCGGCCGCGAGCGCGGCCAGCGGAAAGTTCGTCTGCCGGGTCCGGGCCACGGCGATCGCCAACGCCAGCGGCAGCCGGGCGCAGGCCGCGATGACCTGATCGAGCGCGTCGCGGTGCGCGACAACCTCCGGTCCGAGCCGGTTGACCATGAGCTCCTCGGCCTCCAGCTTGGACAGCAGACCCAGCGGTACGGAGTTCGCGCCGCCGGCCAGCAGACCGGTGAGATGCGCCCGGCTGGTCACCACGACGACCACGGTCGCGGTGCCCGGCAGCAGCGGCCGGACCTGCTCGACGTCACGGGCGTTGTCCAGCACCAGGAGCAGCCGGCGGCCGGCCACCACGCTGCGGTAGAGGGCGACCTGCGCGTCGAGGGTGGGCGGCACCCGCTCGGGGGCGACGCCCAGCGCGTCGAGCAGGCTGCGCAGCGCCTCCTGCGGGGAGACGACCTGCCCGGTCGGGTCGAAGCCGCGCAGGCTCAGGAAGATCTGGCCGTCCGGGAAGCGGGACCGCACCGTATGGGACCAGTGCACGGCGAGAGCGGTCTTGCCCACCCCCGCGGTGCCGGACACCACAGCGACGGCCATCGCCGTCTCGGTGAGCAGATCGTCCAGGGCCCGCAGCGCCGGTCCCCGGCCGGCGAAACCGGGCACGTCCGCCGGCAGCTGGGCCGGCACGACAGCGGTGACCTGCGCCGGGGCCGTCGTCTCACCGCGCAGAACGGCCTGGTGCAGCGCCTGCAGCGGCGCGCTCGGATCGACACCCAGCTCCTCCGCGAGCCGCCGGCGGAACTCGGCGTAGTAGGCCAGCGCGTCGGCGGGCCGCCCGGCCGCGGCGTAAGCACGGATCACCACATCGGCCAGCGGCTCCGTCAGCGGATGCTCAGCGGCCAGCTCGGTCAGCGGCCCCAGCACCGCAAGCGGGTGACCGGCCCGCAACTCGGCCAGCCCCCACGCCACCGTGGCGGCGAGATACTGCTCCCGGTACGCGTGCCGGGAGCGCTCCACCCAGCTCCCCTTCAGCCCGTCGAGCGGCTCGGCCCGCCACAACCCGCGGGCCGTACGCAGCAGCGTCAGCGCGGTGTCCGGATCGGCGTCGCGGGCCTGCCGGATCAGGTCGGCGAACCGGTGCGCGTCCACCCGCTCAGGCGCCACATCGAGGACATAGCCACTGGACCGGCGCAGCAGCCGGACCGGCGCCACCAGCCGCCGAAGGTGAGTGATGTGCACCTGCAGAACCCGCCCCGCCGTCGGCGGCGGCTCATCCCACACCCGCGCGGCCAGAGCCTCGATGGTGACCGGCCGCCCCGCGTCGACCGCCAGAGCCGCGAGCGTGTGCCGCCGCTGCGGCGGACCGATCTCGACCGGTCGCCCGTCCGCCCAGATCTCCACCGGCCCCAGCAGGCGGACCTCCACTCCGGTCTCCCGTCCCTCAACCGTCACCGCCCCCGGCGACAACACTTCATTAACAGTACGGGTCCACCCTGGACCGCAAGACGATCGCTCCGAGCCGGAACCGCGGACGGGGGCCGGGCCATGAAATACGGGGGTGGCTCGGCTCCGTCCCCGGTCGAAGCTCCGACGGACCCGACCGCATGATGGCCACAGCCCCCACCGCTCTTGCAGGTCAGAGGACACCTCCGGCAGATCACGCAGCGCTTGGGAGGCTTCCCGGTTTGCCGGCTGTCCCCGCGCCGGACCGCGTCAAGCCGACCTGGGGCCGGCCTCTCCGCGCCGGCACGGCCCGCCAACCGGGTGCCCGCAGGCCAAGCCCGGCCGCCCCGGAGCCCGGACCGCCACCAGCCGCCGCTCCCGCCGCCACAGGACCCAGACCCCCACCGGCAGACGCTGCCACCCCCGCAGGACCCAGACCGCCACCAACGGACGCTCCCACCCCCGCAGGACCCAGACCGCCACCAACGGACGCTCCCACCCCCGCAGCGCCCGCAGCGACGCCAGGCGACGCTCCCACCCCTGCAGGAACCAGACCGCCACCAGCCGCCGCCGAGCACGCCGACCTCAAGCCCGATAGGGCGACCACGACACCGCACGTCCGGGGGCCGCCCCCGGACACGCAGTGGGCCGAACACTGCGCCTTGCAATCCGCCGTGCCGTCACCCAGGACGCGCTCTACGTGGGCGGAATTCCGTTGCCTACAGCACTTTACCGCGGCCGCTACCATGGTGCGATAAGGCTTATTCACGAATGGCGAAATGGCCCGGCGCGGGCGCCGGGAACCTAAGTTCCTTGAGGTTGGCATGATCCTCTACTGACGTTACCTACTCGGATGCGGGACAATTCTTAGATGCGAGGGCAGATGTCATTGTTCGGCCGGGCCGAGACGGCAGCGATGCGCGATCGGACCAGGGCGAAAAACTATTCTGCCGAGCGCGAGGAATTCCGGCGTGCCCAGAAGAAGCGCCGCGATTGGGGATTAGCGCAACGGTACGCCGAGAAGCAGCGCCGCATGTATGGATCCGTGGAGGCGGCCCGGGCTGAGTTCGCCCGGTGCGCCCGCGAGCGGCGCATGCCGCAACTCCCGGACGGCTTGACCACCGCCACCGCCACCGAGCCTGCCGCAGCAAACACCACCACGACGCGAGCGGCACTCGCCTCGAACCCGGGCACATCACACCCGGCAGCACCCACACCGACATCCCCCGCACCAGCAGCGATCGAACCGGCAGCCCCCGAGCCCGCACCGCAACCGCCGGCAGCCAGCAGCACCCGAGCTCACACCCCAGGCGATCGAATCGGCGCCGGCCGTGACCGCGTCCGCGGTCGGTGGGGCCGCCATTCCGGAGCCGGCCGCCGGCACGGTGATCACACCCGGCCCGCCAACCGCCGGACCAAGCGGAACGGGCCTTTTCAAAGGCACGGCCCGCGGTCGCGGGAAAAGCGCAACGCTATCGCCTATTCACGCGAGCCTTCCCCACCCCCGCCGACGCCACCCCGCAACCAAAAGGGACTCGGCGGCAGAAGGGACTGCACCCCGATCACACCATCAAGGAACACTGAATCGGATTTCTGTCCAGAACGAGTTGGCACGCGCCCCTCGAAGAAACCGGCACGAGCACTTCCGAAGAAAAGACTTCAGTTATGGAGTCGGCGGGCTCGATTCGCGAAAATGTGCGCTCGCTTCCCGCAAGGCTTCATGGTCGCTTGCGCGGAGCGTGAACGGGTTCGTGAGCGGCCGCTAGGCGCGAGTTCGGCGACGGCCTTCGAAAACGAAGCCCGGTCGGGTATCGCTGGCGGCCACGGTTCGGGGATTGGCTGTGGGTGGGGTCGGCGACGACGGGCACGATGGGGTCATGCGCGTTCTAGGGCTGCTCGGCGGGATGAGCTGGGAATCGACTGACTACTACTACCGGCGGCTCAACGAGGGGGTGCGGGAGCGGCTCGGGGGGCTGCATTCGGCGCACAGTGTCACCTACACGGTGGACTTTGCCGAGATCGAGCGGATGCAGGTGGCGGGGGCCTGGGACGAGGCCGGTGCGTATCTCGGGGAGTGCGCGCGGAAGCTGGAAAGGGCCGGGGCGCAAGGGCTGGTCCTCTGCACGAACACGATGCACCGGGTGGTCGATGACGTTCAGGCGGCCATTGACATTCCGGTGCTGCATATCGCCGATGGGACGGCGAAGGCGCTGGTGGACGATGGGGTCAAAGATGTGGCGCTGCTGGGGACGCGGTACACGATGGAGCAGGACTTCTATCGGAAGCGGCTCGAGGAGAGCGGGCTGAACGTCGTCGTCCCCGGCGAAGCCGAGCGGGCGACGGTGCACCGGATCATCTTCGACGAGCTCTGTCTGGGGCGGGTCGAGGAGGCGTCACGGGCGGCGTACGTCGAGATTCTGGACGGGCTCCCGGCGGAGGCGGTGATCTTCGGGTGTACCGAGATCGGGCTGCTGCTCGACCAGAGTCAGAGTCCGCTCAGGGTGTACGACACGACGTTGCTGCACGTGGAGGCGGCGCTGGACTGGATGTTGTCAGAAGGCTAGGGACTTGTACGTGCTGCCGTGGAAGACCAGCGGCTGTACGGACGGGTCGTCGTCCAGGTCGTGGACGCGGAGCAGGATGATGTCGTGGTCGCCGGCCGGGATCTCGCGTTCGATGCTGCAGTCGAGCCAGGCGCTGGAACCGTCGAGGAAGACGGCGCCGTCGGAGGTGGGGCGCCACTCGAGGGCGGCGAACCGGTCGGCGTCGCGGGCGCTGAGCTGGCGGCCGGCCTGCTCCTGGTGGGCGCCGAGCACGCTGACGCCGAGACGGCCGGCCCGGCGCAGCGTAGGCCACGTGGTCGAGGTGTGGGCCACGCAGAGTGACACCATGGGCGGGTCGAGCGAGACCGAGACGAACGAGTTGGCGGCCAGTCCGGTGGGGCGGCCGTCGACGAGCGCGGCCACCACGGTCACGCCGGTGGGGAACGAACCGAAGACGCGCCGCAGGCGCAGCGGTTCCAGCGCCGACTGCATGGTCATGGGCTCTCCTGTTCGCAGGTTCATTCTTGAATCTAGGTAGGGGTGGAGCCCCCCGCCAAGTCGAGGGAAAAGGGTCACATCCGCGGGATGGCGAATCGTGGGATCGGAGCGAGGTCGGTCAGGGCGAGGTCGGCGGCCAACCGGCCGATGGCCGGCGTGAACTTGAATCCATGCCCGGAAAAGCCGGCGGCAATCACGAGCGGTCCCCGTCGGTCGACGACGAAGTCCGACGTCGGGGTGGTCGTGTAGGTGCAGCTGATCGGCGCGTCACTCTCCGGATCAACCCCGGGGACCCATTGCCGTACGTAGTCACGAAGGCGTTCCGCCCGTCGGGGCTCGGCGGCGTAGTCGCGGCGGTCGGGATCCACCACCGGTCCGTTCCCGTGGAAGCCGACCTTCACTCCCTCGCCCGGCGTGAGCAGGCCGTACACCCCGTGCTGGCCGTCGTGGTGGATGAAGCTGGGCCATGGCACGGCCGGGTCGAGCGGCGTGAAATGTGCCGGTTGCTCCTGGGTCACCCGCAGCGGGAGCAGCCCGGGCAGCAGCTTCGAGGTCCACGCCCCGGCGGCCACGATCACCCTCCGCGCCCGCAGGGTCTCGCTCGCCGTGACGACTTCGGCGCTGTCGTCACCGCGTACGGCAATGGCTGTGACCTGGGTCCTGTGCTGGATCTTGGCGCCTAGAGCGGAGGCGGCGGCCTGCAGGGCGGCGACCGCGTGGTCGGCGTGGACGCGGCCGCTGGAGGGATGGAAGAAGACGGGCCCGGTGAAGCGCAGCCCGGGCCAGCGCTCGGCCGCCTCCTCGCGCGGCCGCCACTGACCGGGCACCCCGGCCGCGGCCAGGGCGTTCGCGATCGGCTCGATCGACGCGCGGTCGCCGTGGTCGACGCCACCGGTCAGCTCGAGCAGCGACGGGTCGAGTTCCTGCCACAGGGAGAGGGCCTCGCGGGCCAGCGCGATGTAGTCGGGCTCGGCGTAGGCGAAGCGGAAGATCCGCGATGCTCCGTGCGAGGCCCCGTGCGTGTGGCCGGGCTCGAAGCGCTCCAGCAGCACGACGTCGGCGCCGCGGCGGGCGAGCTGCCAGGCGGCGGCCGAACCCATCGCGCCGCCGCCGACGACGATCGCGTCCAGTGTCATAGCGTGAGCCCCAGATTGTCGCGGAGAGTGTGGCCGCGGTAGTCCTCCTTGACGATCCCGCGCCGGCGCAACTCGGTCAGCAGGCCGTTGACCACGAAGTCGTGCGTGCGGTCGTCGGCCAGGCCGTTGATCGACAATACGTCGAGCACGCCGGCCTCGAACCGCTCCTGCACGGCGTCGGCCAGCTGCTCCGGTGTGCCCGCGACCGACCAGTGCCCGGTGTCCTGGGCGGCCTGGATGAGCTCGCGCAGCGTACGGCCCTCGCGGATCAGCTTGCTGAAGATCTCCGCCCGGCCGCGCCGGCGCCGGATGTCGGAAATCTCCGGCAGGAGCGACGCGGGCAGCGGTTCATCGAGCTTCGCTTCGGACAAATCGACGCCGCCGCCCAGCATGTCCGCGACCAGCGATCGTCCCGCCTCGTAATCGATGGCCTCCAGCCGCTCGCGCACCAACCGCTGCGCTTCCGCTTCGGTGGCTCCATAGGTCGCGTGGAAGGAGCTGAAGATCAACGGGAGACCCGGCCGCGTCGACTGCGCCCGAATCGTCCGGGTGAACGCCTGCGCGTCCGCCAGCGTCGGCAACGCGGTGAAGACGATCTCGGCGTACTTCGCGCCCAGCGCGATCCCCGCCGCCGACTGCCCGGCCTGGATCAGCACCGGCCGGCCCTGCGGCAGCGGCGGGATGTTGAGCGGCCCCCGCACGCTGAAATACGAGCCGCGGTGATCGATCGGCGCGATCAGCGACGGGTCCAGCACCGCCTTCCCGTCCGGGCCGGCCCGCAGCGATCCGGGTTTCCAGCTGTCCCACAGCGCGTTCACCACATCGAGCGTCTCTGCTGCCCGCGCGTACCTCTCCTCGGGCGAAGGCAGCTCGCCCGGCCCGTAGTTCTCCTCGCCGATCGAGGAGGTCACCAGGTTCCAGGCCGCCCGGCCGTTGCTGACGTGGTCGAGCGTGCCGAACAGCCGGGCCAGGTTGAACGGGTGGTGGAACGTCGTCGAGACCGTGGCGATCAGCCCGGTCTGCGAGGTGACCTGGCTCAGGGCCGAGACGAAGACCAGCGGCTCCTGGGCCCCGATCGTCCCCTGCGCGCCGAAGACCAGCAGATCCGGCACGAACAGGGCGTCGATCCGGGCGTCCTCCGCGCGCCGGGCCACCAGCCTGGCCGTCTCCAGAGTGGACCTTTTGTTCAAGGACAACTCGTACGGGCCCGGGTGCCCACCCGCCGCGGTGACGGTGGCGAGCGTACGCCGCGTCACGCGAGATCCAGGTGCTCACGGAGCGTACGGCCCTCGTACTCCGTACGGTAGACGCCCCGCTCCTGCAGCTCCGGCACGAGCCTGTCGACGATGTCCTCGATGCTGCCCGGCAGCAGCTGCGGCACGAGGTTGAAGCCGTCGACGGCCCGGGTGCGCACGTAACGCGCCCACTCGTCGGCCACCCCGCCGGGCGTACCGACAAAGGTGTTGTGCCTGGGGGTGACGTGCAGGACCAGCTCGCGGATGGAGAGGCCGAGGGAGCGCCACTCCGCGATGCGCTCGAGCTTGCCGGTGCGGTGCTCGATCGAGATGGTGCCGCGGGACGGGTCGAGCTCGCCCTCGGCCGGCTCGATGTCGGGCAGCGGGCCGTCCGGGTCGTAGCCGGAGAGATCCTTGTTCCAGTACTGCTCGAGGAAGGCGATCGCGCGCGGCCCGGTGGTCTGCTCGCGCTGGATCCAGTCGGCCTTCTCGGCCGCCTCCTTCTCGGTGTCACCCAGGACCACCTGGGCGCCGGGCAGGATCCGGATCTGGTCACGGCTGCGGCCGTACGCCTTCAGGCGCGCGGTCAAATCGGCCGCGTAGGCCTGGGCCTTGTCGTAGTCGGTGTTGGCCGAGAAGACCGCGTCGGCCAACCGGGCGGCCAGGTCGCGGCCGCCGGGTGAGTCGCCGGCCTGGAACAACACGGGGTTTCCGGTCACTCCGAGCGACCCCGTGACGTTGACCAGATCGCTGTGCGTGTCGACACTGTCGCCACCCCACAGGCTGCGGGCGGTCGCCACGAACTCGGCGGCGCGCTCGTAGCGGCGCTCGTGCGGCAGCCAGCCCCCGTACCGGAAATTCTCGCCGGTCCAGGCGTTGTCGGTGGTGACGATGTTCCAGCCGGCCCGCCCCCCGGAGACGTGGTCGAGCGAGGCCAGCCGCCGGGCCAGGTCGAACGGGAAGTTGTAGGTCGTGTTCTGCGTGGCGACCAGGCCGATCCGCTCGGTCTCGGCGGCCAGCGCGGCCAGCTGGGTGATCGCGTCGGGGCGGCCGGCCACATCGAGGTCGTAGACGCGGCCGCGGTTCTCCCGCACACGCAGGCCCTCACCGAGGAAGAACGCGTCGAAGAGGCCGCGCTCCAGGGTCCGCACGGTCTGGATGAAGGTGTCGATGTGGGTGTGGTTGGCGAAGTCGGGCTGCGACCAGAGCAGCTGCGGGCCGACCCCGGTGAAGAACAGGCCGAGATGCAGGCGGTGCGTCGTCATCGGGGCTCCCCAGCGAAGACGTTGGCGGGACGGGGCAGGCCGAGGGTGTCGCGCAGGGTGGGCCCGCTGACCGGACCACGGCGTGTGGCCACGGCGAGGCGGGGCAGGTCGATCGCGAGGTCGACCGGGTGGATCCGGACGCCGTCGACGATGCCCTCGAGCCTGTTCAGCAGGGCACGGAACTCGTCCTCGCCGCCCGCGAAGCGCAACCTCGCGTCGCGATCGGCGCGGTCGGCCTCAGCGCCGCCGCCGTCAATGCGGTCACCCTCAGCGCCGCCGACGCCGGCCCGGCCACCCCCGAAGAAGCTCTCGGCACGGCCGCTTCCACCACGGTCGGCCGGGCCGAGCGCCACATCGAGCTCGGCGAAGGCCAGCGGGATGTTCGCGGCTCTGGCCGCCTCAGCTCGGGCCGCCACCTCATCCAATGTCGGCGCCGCAACCAGGGCGATGTCGGATTTGTCGGTCAGGGTGTCGGGGGCCAGGACGACCAGCTGGCCCTGCGGCGGGCGCGGGGTGATCAGCGGGCCGACCACCGAGAAGCGTTCGCCGGTAAAGTTGACGTGATGGACGCGGTCCGGGTCGAGGAACCGCCCGCTCGCGACGTCGCGGACGACGGCGTCGTCCTCCCACGAGTCCCAGAGCAGCCGCGCCACGTCGATGACGTCCGCGATCTCCTGCTCGAGGTCGCTCACGGGCGTACCGCCAATGGTGGCCTGGGCCGCCGCGCTGTTCTCCGTGCCGACCACCCACGCGCCTCGCCCCTGCGAGGCGTGATCCAGCGCGGCCAGTTGCGTGGCCAGGTGGAACGGCTCGGTCAAAGCCGGATGCAGGGTCGGCGCGAGGCCGACCCGGCGGGTGCGCCGGGCGAGGAAGCCCGCCCGGACGCCCGCCTCCGGGGAGGGAGAAAGGGGTGAGTCGTTGATGGTGACCAGGGCGCACCCGGCGGCCTCGGCCACCGCGACGGCCTCGGTGTCGGGCAGTGCGCCCCCGCCGATCTCCAACGCCAGATGAATGCTCACCCCTAAATCCTATAGGCGAAGAAGGGTTAGACGCTAGACCGGAGTTTTCTCGCCGGCCTCCACGGCGACCGGCAGCTTGTTCTCGGCCGGCGGCAGCGGGCAGGTCGCGAACTCCGTGTAGGCGCAGGGCAGGTTGGTCGCCTTGTTGAAATCGAGCACCACCGTCCCGTCGGCCGCGGGCGCCCCGATGGCGAGGCTGCGATTGGCCGCGTACGTGGTCACGCCCGAGGTCTCGTCGGTGAACAGCGCGAAGAAGGTGCCCGGCGTGTGCCCGTTGAACACGGTCAGCGCGAGCGGGCTGCCCAGCGCCTCGAACTCGACCCGGCCCGGCGACTCGTACACGTGCTCCAGACCCTCCACGGCCGCACCCACCGTGACCTGCCGCGGCGCCTCGAACGGCACGTAGCGGCCGGTCAGCTCCCACTTCTCGGTCGGCTCGTAGGCGGGCGTGCCCTGATAGCCGACCAGCAGCGGGTTGTCGGGGTGCCGGGGCCGGACGATGTCGAAGCCGCCGCGCTTGGCCACCTCGATCACCGCGTCCCCGTAGCCGACGGTGATGCCCCCGCGCTCGGGCAGCACGTCGAACTGGTGACGCCCGGTCACCTCGGTGCCGTCGACCGTCAGCGACTCACCGTCGGCGAGCGCGACCACCACGCCGTCCGGCCCGGTGCTCCACTCGCCCGGGGCGTCGGGGAAGCGCTGCGGAATCTCGTTGAGGAAGTTCAGGCTGGTCACGGCCAGGAAGCCGTGGCGGTCGGCCCGGTTGCGCTCGTGCTCGGCGTGCCAGGCGTCCCAATTCTGCTTCGTCATGCAACGACCATAAGCCTACTTGTGCGATAGGAGATAGGGGATGTTAGTCTCGGTCACAGGTCATGAGCGCCAGCGTCAAGCCCCGGCTCGCTGGCCGGCAACCCTTGCGTTCGCGATGGGGTGCCCCGGGTGAGGACCAGGCTCGCGTCGAGGACGACGCGGGCAAGCGCGGGCCCGCAGTGGGTCCCCGACCCACGGAGGCATCTCCATGTCCGACGAGCTCGACATCATCGGCGCCGACCTCACCGTCGACCTGCCCGGCGGCCGTACGGTCCGCTTCGCCCACCTCGACTACGCCGCCTCCGCCCCCGCGGTGAAGGTGGCCGCCGACGCCGTCCGCGACCTGCTCCCGCTTTACGGCAGCGTGCACCGCGGCACCGGCCGCCGCTCCCAGAAGTCGACCCTCGAGTACGAGCGGGCCCGCGACATCGTGGCCGAATTCGTCGGCTGTCGCCCCGGCGACGAGGTCATCTTCACCCGCAACACCACCGACTCGCTCAACCTGCTCGCCCGCTCCCTGCCGGCCGGCACCACCACGATCGTCTTCGACGGCGAGCACCACGCCAACCTGCTCCCCTGGCCCTCCCCCGTGCGCCTGCCCGCCCCCGCCTCCCCTTCCGAGGCTGTCGCGGCCGTGTCCTCGGCCCTCGCCGCCGTACAAGGCCCCGCACTCCTCGCCGTGACCGGCGCCAGCAACGTCACCGGCGAGATCTGGCCCGTACGCCAGCTGGCCGACATCGCCCACGCCCACGGCGCCCGCGTCGTCGTCGACGCCGCCCAGCTCGCCCCGCACGTGCCGGTCTCCCTGGACGACCTCGGCGCCGACTACCTCGCCCTCTCGGGCCACAAGCTGTACGCCCCGTTCGGCGCCGGCGTCCTCGCCGGCCGCCAGGACTGGCTCGACCAGGCCGACCCCTACCTGTACGGCGGCGGCGCAAGCGCGGCCGTCGGCGACTTCACCGGCGACGTCACCTGGGCCACCGGCCCCGCCCGCCACGAGGGCGGCACCCCCAACCTCATCGGCGCCGTAGCCCTCGGCGCCGTCTGCGACGCCCTGCTCCGCGCCGACCGGGCCGCCCTCCTCGAACACGAGCAGAGCCTCCTCGCCGGCCTCAACGGCGTCTCCCTCTTCGGCGGCGCCGCCCCCCGAGTCGGCATCGTCTCCTTCGCCCTCCAGGACCCCTCCGGCGTGGCGGCCCTCCTGGCCAGCGACTACGGCATCGGCGTGCGCGCCGGCCAGTTCTGCGCCCACCCCCTGGTCCGCCGCCTGACCGCCAACACCACCACCGAATCCTGCGAAACGGCCCCCGGCCTGCTCCGCGCCAGCTTCGGCCTCGGCTCCACCCCCGAAGACGTCACCCGCTTGACGGACGCCCTGACCGAGCTGCGCTTGATCTGACCTGGGGGCGACCCCCAGACCCCACGGTGCGGTGGCCGCCCTTTGCGGCCCGCCGCCGGGCCGTCGCGGCTCGCGCTTTTCATGGGCCGCGCCCAACGCGAACGTGCGCAGGGCTCAGGCCGTGTCCTGCCGATCGCTTGATCAGAGGTGGGGCGTGGTGAGCTGAGGAATGAGGCCGCCGTCATCAGCAGCAGCACCGCCGGCGTGGGCAGTGATCGAGCCGCTGCTACCGGCGCAGCCGGGGACAGTTATGGCTGGAGAGTGCCGCGCGCGGTGCCTATCGCCGTGTCTCACCGCTCACCGACGTCGCTGTGCACTGCTGCTCATCGCCGCCCTGATCTGGCTTCGCTGAGCGGCCGGACAGGGCTACGTGAAGCCGAGCTTGCGGCCGTGACGACGGTGGGGCGGATGTCGAACGACGTGCCGATGCGGGTCACGGCCCACATCAGCGACCGTCGTGAGTAGACATGGCGCCTCCTTCGTAAAGTCGGAGCCGCGGAATCCGTCCCAGATACGCGGGTGAACTGTGAAGCGCGACAGAACCACCGAGTCGGCCTTCGACCAGCGGGCCGCCACCTACGATGACAACGACTGGCACCGCCGCTACGCCGAACGGCTCGTCCAGCTGGCCCGGCCCACCGCCGGTCAGCGTGTGCTGGACGCCGCCACCGGAACCGGCTTCGCGGCGATCGCCGCCGCCCGGGCCGCCGGGCACGTGATCGGCGTGGACGTCTCCGAGAACATGCTCGCGCGGGCCCGGCAATCGGTGGCTGCGCTGGGCCTGTCCTCCATCGAGCTGATCAAGGCCGACGCCACCGCCTTGCCGAACTTCCCGGACGGCACGTTCGACCTCGTCCTCTGCTCCGCCGGTCTGCTTTACCTGCCCGTCCAGACCGCGTTGCGAGAATGGCGGCGGCTGCTGAAGCCCGGCGGTCTGGTCGGCTTCTCCACGATGTGCGAGGGTTCCCCGGTCGCCGCCCGGATCTTCCGCGACCAGGCCCGCCGCTACGGCCTGACCCTCGCCGACCCCGCCACGCCGCTCGGATCCCCGGACCGGTGCCGGCACGAGCTCCGCCAAGCCGGCTTCACCCCCACCGACATCATCACCGAGCCGATCCGCTTCGCCCGCGCCGATCTCGAGCATGCCTGGACGGCCCACACCCAGGGCCCGCACCACGAGGCCGTCGCCGCGCTCACCGCCGAGCAGACGGAGGCCTTCCGCGCCGAGTACACCGGCACGCTGGCCGGCCTGCTCCGCACCGACCCGGACCGTCTCCTCACCGCGCAGGTCGTCTACGCCTTCGGCCGACCCTAGATCAGCGTCGGCTTCGGGAGCTCGGCGAGCCACCAATCGGCCGCGGTGCGGAAGTCCTCGTCGACGGGCAGGGCCGCGTCGGCGATCGCGCGGCGCCAGGCCAGCGCGCGGGACACGCGGGCCAGGCGGAAGGCCAGCGAGGCGGAGCGGCGCAAGGTCTTGGGCGGGGCCAGGTCCGACCACACTTCGAGGTACGCGTCGCGGAGGCGTACCGCATCGTGCGTGCCGGCCACGCCCAGCGCGACCAGCAGGGACCCGAAGGGGTGGCCGACGCTGGCGTCGCCCCAGTCGAAGAAGCGGAAGCCGGTGAACACGTTGTTGTCGTGCAGGTCGTCGTGCTGCAGCGTGGCCGGGATGCCGTCGCCCGCCAGCTCGTCGCACCACTGCCGGACGCCGTCGGCGAGGGACGGGAGCCGGGACAGGCGCAGGTCGGGCACGCCCAGCTCGATCATCCGGTCGGCCTGGGGAGTGACGTCGCGCTGCAACCGGGCGTACGCCTGAAGCAGCCCGACCCAGTCGCTGCCGTCACCGGAATCACGCAGCGTGGGACCGGCGTCCGCGGTGAGGAGCCAGCCGTTGGCCCTCTCCACCGCGAGGGGCGCCAAGGTCCGGCCGGGCACCCACCCGGCGAGGGCCTCGGCCAGCGCGGCCTCGTAGCGACACCCGGTGATGTTGGCCTTGAACCACCGGGGACCCGCCGCCGTCATCACCCGGTGGGTGACCGACCACGGCCGGACCCGGACCTCCTCGATCGGGCCGGTGGCGGGCGCGTCCAGGTGCGCGGTGATCCAGGCGTGCGCGGCCTGCCGCCACTGCGGGTCATGCCAGTCGTTCTCGGTCACAAGGTCCCACCATAAATGCCTGGCCGAGATTTGCGGTTCCGGCGAAGAATGCGGCCCGTGGTGGACATGACCGGCGTGCGAGACGCGTTCGAGCGCAACCTCATCGACGGTGAAGTGGGCGCCTGCTTCTGCGCCACGGTCGACGGCGAGGCGATCGTCGACCTCTACGGCGGGTACGCCGACGCGGCACGCACGCGGCCGTGGGAGCGCGACACGATCGTCAACGTCTACTCGACCACCAAGACGATGGCGGCGCTGACCGCACTGCTGGTCGCCGACCGGGGCGAGCTCGACTTCGGCGCGCCGGTGGCCCGCTACTGGCCCGAGTTCGCGGCCGGCGGCAAGGGCGAGGTCACGGTGGCCCAGGTGATGGGCCACTCGGCCGGCCTGTCGGGGTGGCGGGCGTCGCTGCACCCCGAGGACCTCTACGACTGGGAGAAGGTCACGGCGCTGCTGGCTGTCCAGGAGCCGTTCTGGAAACCGGGCACGGCTTCCGGCTATCACGTGGTCACGCAGGGCTTCCTGATCGGCGAGATCATCCGCCGGATCACCGGGCGCTCGCTGGGCACCGTCTTCCACGAGGAGATCGCCACGCCGCTCGGGGCGGACTTCCATATCGGACTGCCCGAGTCGGAGGAGCCCCGGGTCGCCGAGCTGATTCCGTACAGCCAGGAGCCTTTCTCCGACAACCTGACCGCCCTGCAGGACAACGCCGCCCACAACCCGCGCCTCGACACCACCGTGGCCAACTCCCGCGCCTGGCGCGCCGCCGAGATCCCCGCCGGCGGCGGCACCGGGAACGCGCGCTCGGTCGCCCGGATCCACACCATCCTGGCCAACGGCGGCCTGGGCTTGCTCTCCGAGACCACCTGCCGCCTCGCCGCGCAGGTGCAGATCGAAGGCACCGACCTGATCCTCGGCACACCGGTCCGCTTCGGTTTGGGCTTCGCCGTGGGCGGCCCCTTCATGCCCAGCGACAACACCCTCTATTGGGGCGGCGCCGGCGGCTCCTTCGCCGTCATCGACATGGACGCCCACGCCACCTACGCCTACGCGATGAACACGATGGCCACCGACCCGATGCTCGCCTTCGGCCCCATCACCGCCGCTTGGCAAGCCGTGAGCCAGACCCGATAGCTTCGCGCTGTCTCAGAAGCTCGGCCGCCGGGATCCCGCACAAACGGCTTCGCGCCTGCGCAGTATGGCGGCCACGCGATCCATACCCAACGCCTCTCTCGCCGCCGTCGTATCAATGAATCCGATCAACCGGTAGATCTTCCGATGGTCCGCCGCCAGATCCCGGTAGTGGATTGGCTCGTGATGCATGATCCGGTTCCGAAGCAGCCGCATCGCCTCCAGCTGATCGTGGAGGTCACGACGCTGCCCTCTGTAGTGCGGAAACGCGCGATGCAGACAAGGCACCCAAAGGCGTCGGTCGTACTGCGAATGGCGGTTGTTGCTCAACAGCGAGGTCCAAAAACCGAAGGGCAGTTCGGCGACGATGTCGTCCTCCGAAACAAGACGTCGGCCGCGCCTGGCGCACTTGTCGCGCGCCTCTACGACCATGCGCAAGCCATGCGACTGCAACGGTGCGGTAGCCCACCAGTCATTCCGGGTGAAAGCGACACACAGCTCGTTGTGGAGCGCGTTGCGGAAAGTCACCTCCAAGCAATGCAACGGTCCGTAGAACGCTCCCGAAATTTCGACGTTCCACCAGTAGAGCCGCTCCGCCACTGCAAAGTCATGATCGGCGGCGCGGGCGTAGGCGTCCAGTCGGGGAACCGAGAACGCCTTTCGCATCCATGCGGCGGCCGGGGCGCTCATCACGATTCTCCGGCTGACCGACCGAAAGCCCGTGCTAACGTAGTTCGCGTACGCCCCGGGTCCGCCTCTGCTTGCATGCCGCCCGGGGCACGGCTTTGTCTGGAGATCATGTCGCGATCGGGCTCCGAGCCACGTGATCGCGCGGCCGCGATGAGCTGACGACCTTGCGCCATGCCGTCTTGCTCCATGCCATCCGGACCAAACCACTCGGCCAACATGCGCGCGACTATAGTCCTACGACTATCAGAAGCGCGAGCCGGTCTGCGACCCACTTCAGCGCCATATGGTCGACCGATTGATCAACCTGATGCCTCAGCCCTCGATGCTGCCGCGCTGGCTTCTCCGGAGCAGCCAGCCGGCGATCGGCAACACGATGAGGGTGCCGATGATCGCGCTCAGGATGCCGCCCCAGTCGAAGATGTCGTCGTCGCCGATGCCCAGGCCGACGGTGAAGATGAGGTAGCCGACCAGCGCGCCCAGCAGCCCCAGCCCCAGCGAGACCAGCCAGGACGCCGACCCGCTCATCTTGCGGAAGACATCACCCGGCATGAGCACCCGGGCGACAACGCCGGCGACGAACCCGAGAAGCAAAGCTCCAACCATCTCCCCACCTTCGCGCCCGCCCAGCGCGGCAGCATCATCCTGGGCGAAGGAGAAGTGCTTTTGCCGCCGGTTCGTGGACCGCTCAGAACACGCGCCGGTTCCTCGGCCAAACGGCCGTGAGCTGGTGCGGAGCTATGTCTTGTTCCGTATCTGCAGGTTCAATTTTCCGTATCCTGAGGGGTCTAGATTCCGTATCTTGCACAGTTGCGATCCGTATCTGTCGGGGCGCGTCGGCGGCTCCGTCGTTGTGATTGACATGGACTCCTGGTCGGAAGCGATGAGAGAGCGCGAGGCCCTGGCCGACCACCTGGTGTGCCGCGGCCGGATCACCACGCCCGGGGTGGAGGCGGCGTTTCGCCGGGTGCCGCGGCATTTGTTCGCGCCGGAGGGCACGTCTCTCGCCGACGCTTATGCGGACGACGTGGTGATCACTCGGCGCGGGCCGGACGGGAAGGCGACGAGCTCGATCTCGGCACCCTGGCTGCAGGCCCACATGCTGGAGGCGGCCGGGCTGCGCCCCGGAGCGCGCGTCCTGGAGATCGGCTCGGGTGGCTACAACGCGGCGCTGCTGGCTGAGACTGTCGGTCCCACCGGCGAGGTGACCAGCATCGACATCGACCCGGTGGTCGTCGCGTGCGCCCGTTCGGCGCTGGACCGGGCCGGGTACGGGCGGGTGCGGGTCGCGCAGGCCGACGCGGAGTACGGATGGGCGGCCGGCGCCCCGTACGACGCCATTGTCGTGACCGCCGAGGCGGGCGACATCCCACCCGCCTGGACCGAGCAGCTCCGACCGGGCGGCGTGCTGGTGGCGCCGCTGCGAATCCGCGCCAATGTCCGTTGCCTGACCCTGCGCGCGCACGGCGATCACCTCGTCGCCTCCGCCGCTGTGCAGTGCGGCTTCGTCCCGATGCAGGGCGACGGCCGCAACACCGCCCGGCGGTTGCCGGTGCGCGGTCAGGACGTCGTCCTGATCCTGGACGATCCGATCGAGGTCGACCCCGGCGCGCTGGCCGCCGCTCTCACCATGGGGCGGATCGAGCTCTGGTCGCCGGTCACCGTCGCCACGTCCTTCGAGTCGTTGCACTTGTGGCTGGCCAGCCAGCCGGGTCCGTACGGCGCGCTCGCCGTCGACCGTGAGCGCACCGCCGGGCTGCTGGACCCGCAGGACCGTTTCGTCTGCCCCACTCTGCTCACCGAGGACAGCTTCGCCTACCTGACCATGCGCAAGGCCGACGCCGGCCGGTGGCAGCTCGGCGCCCACGGCTTCGGCCCGGCCGCCGCCGAGCTGACCGCGAGAATGATCAACTTGATCGCCGCCTGGGGTCGCGAGGACCCGCACATCACCGTTCACCGCTCGGGTGACGAGCTGCCGGAAACGCCTGGGCGGCGGTTGGTGGTGCCCCGTCGCCACCGGCTGATCGCGGTGACTTGGTAAGGGCGTGCCGATGGCGTTGTTTGTCCGCCGAGTTCAGGATGTGCCGCTCGATCAGGTCCTCGTACGGCTCGATGACCTCGGCCGGGTACGTGGCGCGGCGGCGTTCCCGCAGGGTCAGCAATTGATTCTGGCCGACCCACTCCCGGTGGGTGCGGCCGGTCTGCCACGCCTCGTTGTCGTGGCCGAGGGCTAGCAGCGCGTCGATGAACTCGGAGCTGAACACCGGATCGCGGGCGACGCGGTCACGCATCACGGCCAGGGCGAAGTAGGCGGCCCGGGTCGCGGAGCACGACAACGATCCGTTCGTACCGCTTGAGGCTCTTCAGATCCTCCGCCAGAACCGCCACATACCGATCGGGATCGCCGGACAGCTCGGCCAGCTGTTCCCGCAGATCGCGAACGCCCCACGATTCCGGATCCGCGACCTGGACCCGCTTCTCGATCTCAGTCAAGCCGCGCTCCCCCAAGGCCGGCGCGAATTCCCGTAGCCGCACCCGCGGCCAGCCGGGCCCGGGGCACTGGAGATCGACGAGCCACTTGGCCGGCCCGTCGATGCGGTTTCGTGTCGGCGAGATTCGACACCACTGGCTCACCGCGGGGTCGGTCGCTTGGTCCACGAGTTCTCAGGTCACGCGGAACACCGGCCACCCGATCTCCGTACGCCACGCGGCCGGGTCGCTCACATCCCGGGGCCCCACGCGGTATACCTCCCGCACGGGCCCAGCCACCGACATCGCATTCTCCACGACCCACGCGCCGAGCTCGCCGTACGTGACGTCTACGCCGTCGTGCTCGCCGACGTGGGTGGTCACCGCCAGTTCCGCGGCGGGCAGGGTCACGGGGCGCACCCGTCCGGTGCGCGGCGGGGTGGAGGTCGGCAGGTAGACCAGCACCCGACCGCGGCCCTCCTCGAACAGGGAGTTGTCGTAGTTACCCCCCGGCGGCCCGGTCACCCTCGCGCCCACGGCCGCTTCCAGCTCGGCCATCGCGCCGGCGAACCACGCCTCGACGTCAGCGTGGCCGACCACGGCCTCGATGGCCGCGACCTCGCGGGCGGGTTCGTCCCGCAGCTCGACCTCGATCGGCGCGGGGTCGGGCTGCAGGAGGCGGCGCAGCGAGGTGACTGCGGCCCGGGTGCGGGAAAGCTCGGCCTCCAAGCGCCGCAGGTGATCCGCGACCAGGGCCGACCGGACGCCAGGGTCGGGCGTCCGCAGGATCCGCTGCACGTCGCGCAAGGGGACGTCGAGCTCGCGGAGCCGGTTGATGACCTGCGCGGTCGGGATCTGCTCGGCGGAGTAGTAGCGGTAGCCGGTCGCCCCGTCCACGACGGCCGGCTCGAGCAGCTCCCCCTCGTGGTAACGGCGCAGGGTCCGCACGCTCAGGTGGGTCAAACGCGAGAACTCCCCGATCGTCAGCACCCCTTCAGTCTGGACCTTCCCCCAGGGGGAGGGTCCAGCACTTGACCCTCCGGCCGCGCGAGGCCGCACGGTGGTGACATGACGAACAGCGACCTTCGCTCCGACATCCTGCCGGCCACCGTCCGCGACTTCCTCGCCGCCAGCACCGTGCACGACGCCGACACGGCCTCGTCGTTCCTCGTCGACGACGTCGTGGTCGTCGACCAGAACGAGACCTTTCGGGGCCGCGATGAGGTGCATGCGTTCCTGCGCGACGCCGGCGCCGAGTTCGAGTACACCACCGAGCAGATCGGCGCCCGCCGCATCGACGACAACCACTGGGTGGTGACCCTGCGGCTCGAGGGCACCTTCCCCGGCGGCGTCGCCGACCTGGACTACCGCTTCACCCTCCGCGGCGACCTCGTGGCCGAGCTCGTCATCGCCAACCACGAGGCCTGAGCCCGACCGCACACCACCCATCCGTCGGAAGGAAGAGAAGAATGTCCAGCAAGGAACGTGACCGCCTCGACGGCCGCCACGCGCTCGTCACGGGCGGGTCGAAGGGTTCGGGCCAGGCCGTGGTCACCCGCCTGCGGGAGATGGGCGCCGACGTGTGGACCACGGCCCGGACGATGCCCGACGGCTACGACCGCCCCGACCGGTTCATCGAGGCGGACACGTCGACCGTCGAGGGCGCGCAGCTGGTGGCGGACCGCATCGCCGAGTCCGTCGGCGCGCTCGACATCCTCGTGCACGTCGTCGGGGGCGCCTCGACGCCCTCCGGTGGGTTCGCGGTTATCACCGAAGAGCAGTGGCTGACTGAACTGAACCTGAACTTCTTGGGTGCGGTGCGGCTCGACCGGGCCCTCCTGCCGCCGATGGCCGGGGCCGGGTCGGGTGTGGTGCTGCACTTCACCTCGATCCAGCGGGAACTACCGCAGTACGACGCGTCACTGGCGTACGCGGCAGCCAAGGCGGCGCTGCGCACGTACAGCAAGGGCCTTGCCAACGAGCTCGCACCCCGCGGCGTGCGGGTCAACGCGATCAGCCCCGGCGGCATCGAGACGGAGGCCTACGAGCGGTTCGTGGACCGGATCGCCGAGGGCAACGGGCTCACCCGCGAGGCCGCCAAGCAGACGATCTACGACTCCCTCGGCGGGGTTCCCCTGGGGCGGTTCGCCCAGCCCGAGGAGATCGCCGACCTGGTCGGGTTCCTGGTGTCGGACCGCGCCTCGGCCATCGTGGGCGCCGAGTACGTCATCGACGGCGGCACGGTCCCGACCGTGTGACCCGACGGCGGGGCGGCCTCGAGGAGATCGTGGCCGCCCCGTCCTGGACGTGCTGACCAGCATCCGGACGCATACCGCCCGGACACCATCGCCGCGATGCGCCGTCCTTCCGTGATCGGCCGCGTAAGTGTCGTACCCGGTTGCTACCTTCTCGGCACTGATCCGCCAAGCCGGCCGAGGGAGTCCTGTGACCATCAACCACCACCTGACGACGTTCGCCGGGCTGCCCGTCGTGGAGCTCGAGGACGACCATGATCCGGCCGATCCGGCGGCGGTGGCCTGGCGGATCGACATGGAGGATTTCGAGGCGCCGGTCGAGGAGTTCGAGGCCGCGTTCGAGCAGATGATGAAACGCAGCGGGCCGGGCGGGCCGACCGCGCTGATCGTCGGCGAGTGGGGGTCGGCCTATGACACGCCGTTCCCGTTCGAGCTGCTCATCCGCAACGCCGCGCGGCTGGGTGGGCTTCGGGCGCTGTTCGTGGGCGAGCTGAGCTCGGAGCAGTGCGAGATCTCCTGGATCAATCAGACCGACATCACGCCGGTGTTGCGGGCGTTCCCGGCGCTGGAGACCTTCTGGGTGCGCGGCGCGCAGGGGCTCGAGCTGACCCCGCTGCGCCACGAGGGCCTGCGCGAGTTCGTCATCCAGTCCGGCGGGCTGCCGGCCGCGATCGTCCGAGCGGTCGGCGCCTGCGATTTCCCGAACCTCACCCACTTGGAGCTGTGGCTGGGCGTCGACAACTACGGCGGTGACGCCCGGGCCGACGACCTCGCGCCGATCCTGAGCGGGCGGGCGTTCCCGGCGCTGAACCATCTGAGCCTGTGCAACGCCGAGATCGCCGAGGAGCTGGCCGCGGCCGTCGCCGCCGCGCCCGTGGTGGCCCGGCTCGAACGGCTCGACCTGTCGCTGGGCGTGCTGGGCGACGCGGGGGCCGAGTCGCTGCTGGCCGGTCAGCCGCTGACCCATCTGGAGACGCTCGACCTTCACCACCACTTCATGTCCGAGGAAATGGCTCAGCGCCTGGTCGACGAGCTGACCGGCGTCACGGTCGACGTCTCCGAGCGGCAGGACGAGTCGCGGTGGGGCCGTTACACCGTGGTCGCCGAGTAATGCGGCTCGCCGTCGTCGGCAACCCGGAGAACCGCCGGGTCGCCCTTTTCACCGCCGCCGTGGAGCAGGCCGGGCTGCCCGCGCCGGAGATCTTTCCCTGGCTCGACGTGCTGCGCGACGGGCGCGTTCCGGGCCCGGGCACGGTGGTGCGCGTCGACTCGCCGGGGGAGAACGCCGAGGTGGACCGGCTGCTGCGCGAGCTCGGCAGCGGACGGCCGGCGGTGACCGCCCGGCACGGCGAGATCGTCGGCGCTTCGGCGGCGTTCACGGGCCTGGAACGGGCGCTCGGCCGGGTCGCCGACGGCGGTGGCGTCCTGCTCAACCAGCCCGCCGACATCCTGACGATGACGGCCAAACCGCGCTGCCACGCGTTGCTCGGCGGCAGAAAGATCCCGGTGCCGCCCGCCCTCGATCCGGTGCACGACTACGCGTCGCTGCGGGCGGCGATGGCCGGCGCCGGCTGGTCCCGGGTCTTCGTCAAGCCCGCTTTCGGCTCCTCCGCCTCGGGCGTGCTCGCCCTCGCGGCGGCCGGGCGGCGGGTCACGGCGGTCACCTCGGCCGAGCTGAGCGGCGGGTCCCTCTTCAACAACCTGTGGGTGCGCAGATACGACAGCGAACCCGCCATCGCGTCCATCGTGGACCGTCTGGCCCCGGACGGGCTGCACGTCGAGCGGTGGTTCCCGAAGGCCGCCCTGCACGACCGGGTCCTCGACCTGCGCGTGGTGGTGATCGCCGGGCGGCCGCGGCACGTCGTGGTCCGGACGAGCCGGTCACCGATGACCAACCTGCATCTCGGCAACGCCCGCGGTGACGTGGGGGCGGTGCGGGCGGTCGCCGGCGAGCAGTCCTGGGCCGCCGCGATGCGGACGTGCGAGCGGGTGGCCGCGTGCTTCCCCGGGAGCTTGCAGGTCGGCGTCGACCTGATGTTCCGGGTGGGGTGGCGCGACCACGCGGTGGCCGAGGTCAACGCGTTCGGCGATCTGCTGCCGCGCGTGCTGGTCGACGGCCTGGACACGTACGGGGCGCAGGTGGCCGCGATCGTCGACGGCTGGGCGGGTGTGCCGTGCGCGACCTGATCGGCAGCCACGACCTGCTTTTCGTCACGCTGGACACGCTGCGCTACGACGTCGCGGCCGAGTGTCTGGCGCGGGGGCGCACCCCCGAGCTGGCCAAGGTGCTGCCCGGCGGCGTGTGGGAGCGGCGGCACAGCCCGGCCACCTTCACCTACGCGGCGCATCACGCGTTCTTCGCCGGTTTCCTGCCGACACCGGTGACGCCGGGCCGGCACGAGCGGCTGTTCGCGGCCCGGTTCGCCGGCAGTGAGACCAGCGGCCCGGCGACGTACGTCTTCGACGCCGCCGACCTGCCGTCCGGGCTGGCCGCCGACGGCTACCACACGGTGTGCCTGGGCGGGGTGGGCTTCTTCAATCCGGGGGCGCCGCTGGGGCGCGTACTGCCGGGGCTCTTCGCCGAGGCGTACTGGGAAAGGGGTTTCGGGGTGACCGATCCTGACTGCTTCGGCGCGCAGATCGACCGGCTCGGCGAGATCGTCGCCGGGCTGCCGGCCGAGCGGCCGCTGTTCAGCTTCATCAACGTGGCCGCGCTGCATCAGCCGAACAAGCATTACGTGCCCGGCGCCGCCGAGGACAGCCGGGAGACCCACGCCGCCGCCCTGGAGTATGTGGACGGCGAGATCGGGCGGCTGTTCGCGCTGGTCACGAGCCGCGGCCGGGCGTGCCAGGTGATCATCTGCTCGGATCACGGCACGCTGTACGGCGAGGACGGCCACGTCGGTCATCGGGTCCCCCACGAGGACGTGTGGACCGTGCCGTACGCGGATTTCGTGCTGGACGCCGCATGAACCTCGACGACTCGCCGTACCAGGGCTATCTGTATGCGTATCCGCACAAGACGGCGTACCGGAAGCTGGAACCGCGGCCGACGCTGGCCGAGGTGTGGTCGGCCGAGCCCCAGGATTCGCTTTTCGGGTATGTGCATCTGCCGTTCTGCGAGATGCGCTGCGGCTTCTGCAATCTGTTCACGCGCGCCAATCCGCCGGCCGAGCAGGTCACCGCGTACCTCTCCCAATTGCGACGCCAGGCCGCAGCGGTCAAGCAGAGCCTGTCCCCCGCGGCCTCGTTCTCGCGGATAGCGATCGGCGGCGGAACGCCGACGTATCTGACGCCGGCCGAGCTGGAGGAGCTGTTCGGGATCGTCGGCGACGTGTTCGGCCCGGTCACGGTCCCGATGTCGGTCGAGACCTCGCCGGCGACGGCCACCCCGGATCGGCTGGCGGTGCTCGCCGCGCACGGCGCCACCCGGGTGAGCATCGGCGTGCAGAGCTTCCTGGAGGCCGAGGCGCGCGCCGCCGGGCGGCCGCAGCGGCTGATCGAGGTGGAGCGGGCGCTCGACGCGATCCGGGAGGCGGGCATCCCGGTGCTCAACGTCGACCTGATCTACGGCATCGACGGGCAGACGGCGGAGACGTGGCAGCACTCCCTGGACGAGGCGGTGCGCCGGCGGCCCGAGGAGCTCTATCTCTATCCGCTCTACGTGCGGCCGCTGACCGGGCTCGGGCGGCGGGCCCACGCCCGCGCCGACTGGGACAAGCAGCGTCTGGCCCTGTACAGGCAGGCGGTCGAGGTGCTGACCGGCGCCGGGTACGAGCAGCATTCGATGCGCCAGTTCCGGCTCGCGGGCGCGCCTGTGCCGGAGGGGCCGGACTACTGCTGCCAGGACGATGGGACGGTCGGGCTGGGGTGCGGCGCCCGGTCGTACACCTCGGATCTGCACTACTCGTTCGACTACGCCGTTTCGGTCTCCGAGGTGCGGGCGGTGATCGACGACTACCTGGCCCGGCCGGCGTCCGACTTCGATTACGCGGAGATCGGCTTCCGGCTCGACGCGGCCGAGCAGCGGCGGCGGTGGCTGCTGAAGTCGTTGCTGCGTACGGAAGGCGTCGATGCCGCGGCCTACCGAAAACGCTTCTTTTCGGAGTACACGGAGGACTTTCCGCAGCTGCGCGTGCTCGTGGAGCGGGGCTGGCTCGTCGGCGACGCGCTGACCGCGGAAGGCCTCGCGCACTCCGACGCCATCGGGCCGTGGCTGGTCTCCGGGACGGTCCGCGAGGCGATGGGAGCGTACGTCACGCGATGAATGACCTGTACGTGCTCTACCGCGGGCCGCTTGCTTCGTGCAACTACGACTGCCCGTACTGCCCGTTCGCCAAGCGGGTCGACCCGCCCGCACTCCTGCGGGCCGATCGAGCCGATCTGGCGCGCTTCACCGATTGGGTCGCGGCGACGACCGACCGGCGGCTGTCGGTGCTGTTCACACCGTGGGGCGAAGGACTGACCCGGTCCTGGTACCGGGACGCGATCGTGCGGCTTTCCCACCTGCCGCACGTGGCTCGGGTGGCTGTCCAGACAAATCTGGCGGCGCGAACGGGCTGGCTGGCTGAGGCTTCCCCCGCGGCCGCCTTGTGGGCGACCTATCATCCGGGCCAGGTGACGCGGTCCCGCTTCCTGGCCAAGTGCCGGGAGCTCGACGCGCTCGGGGTGCGCTACTCGGTCGGGGTGGTCGGGCTGCCCGCGCACTACGACGAAGCCGTGGCGCTGCGGGCCGAGCTGTCGCCTTCCGTGTATCTATGGGTCAACGCGGCGGAGGGACACGTGTACACGCCGGCCGAGGAAGAGCGGTGGACGGCGATCGATCCGCGCTTCGGCGACAGCGTCCGGCCGCACGCCTCGCTCGGCCGCCCGTGCCGGGCCGGGGAGGACGCCATCTCGGTCATCGGCGACGGGACCGTGCGGCGCTGCCACTTCATCCCGGCGCCGATCGGCAACCTCTACGACGGCTCGTGGCGCGACGGCCTGCGGCCGCGCGCCTGCAGCAACTCGCTCTGCGACTGCCACATCGGCTATGTGCATCTCGAGCCCCTGCGACTGCGTGAGACGTACGGGGCGGGGCTGCTCGAGCGGATTCCAGCAGGTTGGCCGCCGGCTCGCGGAGAAGTGTCGTACCCGGGCGATAGCGTTCCCGCACCGAGTCGATGAACGGGGAGGCTTGATGTACAGGCAAGGTGATGTGCTGATCATTTCGGTGGCCGAGACCGACGTGCCCGTCTGCGCTCCCGTCCCCCGGGACCGCCGTGGCCGCATGGTCCTGGCCCGGGGCGAGGCCACCGGTCACGCGCATGTCGTCGGCGGCCCCGGCCTGCAGCTGCTGGCCGACGTCGACGACCTCGAGCGGATGTTCATCGAGGTCCCCACCCACGGCCGGGTGAGCCACGAGGAGCACGGCCCCATCTCCCTGCCACCCGGCCACTACCGCGTGGTCCGCCAACGGGAGTACATCCCCGGCGCCTTCCGCCCGGTCGCGGACTGAGAGGCAGAGGATCGATGCAGCTGACCCCCGCCCAGGAAGCCATGGCCGCCGCGATCGAGGACCAGTGGCTCGCCGCCGCCCTCGAAACCACCCCGGCCGACCGTTCCACGGCCGAGGCCGGCGTCCGCCAGGCCTACCGCTCGGCCGGCGCCACCCCGCCCGAGCGCATCTTCTGGCTCGGCTCCCCCCGCGCCGGCGCCGCCGCCATCGCCCTGCTCTCCGGCGCCCTCCCACCGACCACTTCCTCCTCCGGCGTCTCCTCGTCCGCCGCCCGTTCCTCCGCCCCCTCCTCCGCCGCCGTGCCCACCTCCGGCGCCGCCTCCTCCGGGGCTCAGTGGCCAAGCTGGGTGGCGGAGGTGGAGGCGGAGCTGCGCCGGCAGGGGTGGGTTCCCGGTGAGCTCTCTGGTCCGTCGCTGCGGCGGCGGGTGCGCACGGAACCGTGGGCGGCGGCCCGTAAGGCCGTGGTCGAGGCGCTCGGCAACGACGGCTGGGCCCAGCTCAGCGCCGCCGCCGGGCGGCGTTCCTGGCCGCTGGTGATGGATCTGGTGGCCGGCCGGGTTCGGTCGCGGCTGAGCGAAGACCTGGCCACCGATTTCCCCGGCGACGCTGCCCGGCCGCTGCGGAGGGCCGTGCTCGATGCCATCTATGGCCAGCACGACGGCACCTGGCTGGCCACCTTCGAGGCGGCCGATCGCTTGGCGCCCTCGGCCGGCTTGCTCGCGGGTCTGACCGGCCTGGCCCTGGTCTCCCGGCAGACCGGCTGGTGGTGGGTGACCGAGCGCTTCGCCGTCCTGACCGAGCGGCCCACCACGCTGACCCGAGACAACGTCGGGCGTCTGCACCGCGGCGAGGGCCCGGCCATGGACTTCCCGGACGGCTACGGCCTGTGGGCCTGGCGCGGCATGCCAATCCCGCCCGGCTTGGTCGCCGAGCTGCCCACTCTGACCGTCGCCCGCATCCAGAGCGAGCAGAACGCCGAGCTCCGCCGGGTCATGCTCGAGCACTTCGGCTACGAGCGCTACCTGCGCGAGGCCGGCGCCCGCGACATCGGCTCCGACGAGACCGGCACCCTGTGGCGCCTCGACCTCGACGGCGACGAGCCCCTGGTCATGGTCGAGGTGGTCAACTCCACCCCCGAACCCGACGGCACCAGCCGCATCTACTGGCTCCGCGTGCCCCCACAGACCCGCACCGCCCGCGAGGGCGTCGCCTGGACCTTCGGACTGACCTCCGACGATTACCACCCTTCGATCCAGACCTGACGGCCGCCCCGCACCCCCAAAAGGGGTTAAATTCGCAATATCGGGTACCCCGTCAGCCTTCCCGGGTGGGGAGACCAAGCGCGCGTCTTGCTCTGGGTGGGTCGATGGTCACGGTTGATGAGGCGGCGCTGGGTGATTCGGCGCGGCTGGCCGCAGTCGAGCGGGCTCGCGAGGTGCTGTCCCGGCCGGCCGGGGCCATGAATGCGATCGCCGCGCTGGCCGGCCAGTTGTCGGGGGCGTCGATGGCGGCCGTGTCGGTGGTCGGCGATGAGTGGGAGACGTTCCTCGGTACGCATCGCCTGCCGCCGGGCTCGACGGGATCCGGCCGGGTGGCGCTTGCCTCCGCGCTGGGCCAGTACGTGGTCAGCGCGGGCGGACCGGTCGAATGCGGCGACATGCCCGGCGACCATGACCGCCGTCTCCGCGAGCACCCGCTGGTCACCGGGCACGGGATACGCGCGTTCCTCGCGGCGCCCCTGCGCGACGGTGACGGCCGCCCGGTCGGGGCGCTCACGGTGCTCGACACCGAGGTCCGGGCCTGGTCCGAGGCGCAGACGGCCCTCCTGGCCGAGGCGGCCGGACTACTGGGCCCGAGTCTGCCCGCCGGGTCGCCGGCCCCGGCGCCCACCGGGATCGATGACCTGTCGCTGCTGGACAGCATTCAGGAGGCGTTCCTCGCGGTGGACCGCGACGGCGTGGTGGTGAGCTTCAACCGGGCCGCGCAGGAACTGCTCGGATTCACCAGCTCGCAGGTGTGCGGCCGGCACCTGCACGCGAGCCTGCTGCCCGACTACGGCGGGGAGCCGGTCGGGGCGGCGCTGGCCCGGCTGTTCACGGCGGCCCCGCACCGTCCGGTCGCACGAACCGTCAGCGTGCGGCATCGCGACGGTCATCGGATCACCGCCCGGGTGTCGTTGTCGGTGGTGCGGGCGGCGACCGGTCCGCTGGCGGCCGTGTTCGTGACCGACCTGTCCGCTCAGGTCGCCGCCGAGAACGCCGCCGAGCGTAACGGCCAGTTCCTGGCCGCGCTGCTGGACAGCCGCGCGGTCGGCGTGATCGCCTGCGACGAGCACGGGCAGGTGGTGCTGATCAATCGCGTGCTGCGCGAGATGCGTGGCCTGCCGCCGGGCGGCCCGGTGCCGGCCGACTTCGCCGAGACCACCTCGGGTCTGCTGATGCGCCCCGACCTGACGCCGATCCCGTGGGATCAGGCGCCGTTGATGCGTGCGCTGCGGGGCGAGCACGTCCAAGACACCGACATCCTCGTCCGGGTTCCCGGCCACCGGCTGCGGACGTTCGCGGCCACCGCCCGGCCGATCACCGCCGAGGACGGGCGCCGGCTGGGCGCGGTGGTGGCGGCGCACGAGGTCACCGCCGTACGCCGGGTCGAACGGTTCCGCGGCTGCCATGCCGCCGTGGCCCGGATCCTGGCCGAGGCGGCCTCGCCGAGCGAGGCGGCGCCGGCGGTCCTGCGGACGATGGCCGCCAACCTGGACTGGCCGTACGCGGAGCTGTGGCTGCTCGACCCGAGCGGCACCCGGCTCGAGTCGGTCGGGCATTGGACCGAGCCCGGCTTCGAGAGCCTCGTCGACCACCACGTCGTCAAGGGCGCCGGCATCACCGGCCAGGTCTGGGCCACCGGAGAGTCGATGTGGGTACCGGATCTCAACGTGGACCGCTCGCATCCGCCCCAGGTCCGCTCCCGGGTCGAAGCGCTGCGGCAGCGCGGCGTCGGCACCGTGCTGTCCGTGCCGATCAAGGACGGCGACACCCTGCTGGGCGTGCTCAGCGGCTACGCCGGCGCCCCGGAACCGCACGAGGACGTGCTCACTGTGCTGCTCGAAGGCGTCGCCGCCCAGTTCGCTGTCTTCGTGGCCCTGCGCCAGGCGGCCCACCTAACCCATCAACTCGAACGGTCCCACGACGACTTCCTGGAGCTGGTCGGGCACGAGATGCGGACGCCGCTCACCTCGATCATGGCCAACGCCACGATGCTCGGCGAGGATGCGGCGGCTCTGCCCGACGACGATCGGGAGATGGTGCGCTCGATCGAACGCAACACCGCCGTCCTGCAGAGCATCGTCGACACGTTGCTCGAGCTCGCCGGCCTGGAGTCCGGCCACCTCGGCCTCACTCTCGGCGACACCGACCTGGTCGATCTGGTGGCCGAGGCCATGACCGCCGCCGGGCCCGCCGCCGCCGCCAACCGGGTCCGGCTCAGCACCGACCGGCCCGATCGGCTGGTCATCGTGGGCGACCCGGCCCGGCTTCGCCAGCTCGTCGACGACCTGCTCGCCAACGCGATCAAGTACAGCCCGGACGGCGGCGCCGTGCACCTGCGGCTGCGCCCGGACGGCGACACCGCCGAACTGACGATCACCGACGAGGGCATCGGCGTGCCCCCGGCGGAGCTCGGCCACCTGTTCGACCGTTTCTACCGGGCCAGCAACGTCCGTCACCAGGGCACACCCGGCAGCGGGCTGGGTCTCAGCCTGGCCCGCGCCATCGTGGACCTGCACGCCGGCTCCATCACCGTCACCGACCATCAGCCTCGCGGTACCGCGGTTGTCGTCCGCTTCCCACTACGCCGGCCCGCGACGCCATAACCGCTACGGAGACAACGCCATGGCCGACATCCTCGTCGCCGAGCAAGTGACCGACATCCGAGACGCGCTGGTGCGCATCCTGCGCCGCGCGGACCACGACGTATGCACCAGTACCCCGCCGAACGCGACGCCGCGGGCCAGGCCGGCGCCGACGATTACCTCGGCAAGCCTTTCCAGCCCGCCGACCTGCTCACCCGGGTTGAAGCGCTGCTAGCCGGCACCATGAGAGTGGCCCCATGACCGGCGAGCCGCCCGCCCGTCCTCAGCCGATGATGAAGGGCTTGCCCACCGGGAGGGTCCGGCCGGCCGCGTCCTGCGCGGTCAGGCCGGTCAGGTCCGGCAGTTGGCCCTTGGTGACCTTGCCCTCCTGGTAGGCCGGGTCGTTCTTGTCGGCCTTCTGGTAGACCTGCTCCAACGGGAACCAGAACAGCACCACATTCGGGTCCTCGCTCCACGGGACCAGCTTCGCCGTGACTTTCCGGCCGCGCGAGGTGGCGGTGATGGTCTCGGCCGGCCCGACGTAATAGCCGTACGCCGGGAAGTCGATGTATTCGACGTTGGCCGGGAGCTCGATGCTGTGGAAGCCGGGACTGTTGTCCGGCGGCACGTCGTCGAAGGTGTTGACGCAGGTGCCCAGCTTGCCGTCGATCGCCGCCGCGCACGCCCGTACGCCGAACTTGATGTCGGGGTAGGCCGGGTTCTCGTTGTGGAAGGCGGTGACCACGATCTCCCGGTCGTCCTGGCGGATGCCGGTGCTCACCGCCTGGCCCCACGATCCCTCGGCGTCGACCGCGGCCGCCGGCCAGGCCCCGCCCGGCGCCGGCGTCTGGGCCGGCCACCAGGTCACCGTCGAGACCACCGCGGCCACGACCACGGCGGCGACCGTCGCGCCCGCGAACCGCCGCCGCGCCCGCAGCCGGCGACCGGCGCCGATGATGTCGTCCAGCGCCGGCGGACGGCCGTCGGCGGGCCCGCGCAACTCGTCGCGGAAGGTGTCGAGGTCGGTCACAGCGAAACTCCGTTCGTCACCGGCTCGGCCGGGTCCAGGGTGATGCGCAACTTGCCCAGCGCGCGCGAGTTGAGGCTCTTCACGGTGCCGACCGCGACGCCCAGCTCGGCGGCCACCTGCTGCTCGCTGAGGTCGAAGTAGTGCCGCAGCACGACCACGGCCCGCTCCCGGGCCGCCAGCTTCCCCAGCGCCGCCATCAGCCACTGCTGCCGCGTGACGTCGTCGGCCACGTCCGCCGCGGCCGGCCGCTCCGGGATCCGCTCCTGCTCGTACGGATCCTCCTTCAGCGGCCGCCGCCACTGATCCTTGAGGTGATTGATCATGACCCGCCGCGTGTACGCGTACGGGTCCTGCCTGCGCACCCTCCGCCAGGCGGCGTACGTCTTCACCAGCGCCGCCTGCGCGGCGTCCTCCGCCTGCCCGGCATCCCCGGTCAGCAGCACCGCCGCCCGCCGGAGCCGGTGAAAACACCCGGCCGCGAACTCCGCGAACTCCGCATCACCGCGCCCCATGAAGGGCCCTTTCACTTGTCATGCCTCCCAGACGCGCGACCGCCCGGAAACGTTCGCACCGAACCTAACGTCGACGCCCGCGTTGACAGCCGATGGGAGCGCTCCTACCGTCAGGGACATCGACGAAGGAGAATGTATGAAGCGCCGGGCGGTGATGGGGTTACCGGCGGCGGCGCTCGGGGCGCGCCTGGTGGGGCTGCCCGAGGCGCGGGCGGCGGCCGGGTTCGAGAGTCCGGGAGTGGAGGCCGGGAACCTGCCGGTCTTCGCCGACCAGCTCCGGAGTGAGCTGACCTTTCCCCTGGCCTGGCGCGGCCGCGGGGACTTCCGGGCGTGGCGGCGGGCCGCGCGGGCGAAGGTCGAGGAGTTGCTCTGGCAGCCGCGGGACGACACGCCCTTCGAGGCGGAAGTCGTCGACGAGCAACGGGCCGACGGGTATCGCCGGCGGCTGCTGCTGTTCAACGTCACGCGGCACAGCCGGGTGCGCGCGTCGATGCTGGTGCCGGACGGCCGCGGACCCTTCCCGGCGGCGCTGCTGCTGCACGATCACGGCGCCCGGTTCGACATCGGCAAGGAGAAGCTGATCGAGCCCTGGTACGACGAGACCCGGCGCGTGTCGGCGCAGGCCTGGGCCGACAAGTACTTCAGCCGCCGGTTCATCGGGGCCGAGCTGGTCGCCCGCGGCTACGCCGTCCTGGCCGTCGACGCGCTCGGCTGGGGCGACCGCGGCGGGCTCGTCTACGAGAACCAGCAGGCCCTGGCCGGCAACTTCTACAACCTCGGCTCCTCCCTGGCCGGCCTGGTGGCGCGCGAGGACGTACGGGCCGCGGCCTTTCTCTCCTCCCGCCCCGAGGTGGACCACCGCCGTGTCGCCGCGGTCGGCTTCTCGATGGGCGGCTTCCGGGCGTGGCAGGTGGCCGCCCTGTCCGACCATGTCGCCGCCACCGTCTCGGCCTGCTGGATGACCGGGCTCCGCGAGATGATGGTCCCAGGCAACAACACGCTGCGCGGCCAGTCCGCCTTCTACATGCTGCACCCGGGCCTCTGGCGCCACCTGGACATCCCCGACGTCGCCTCGATCGCCGCACCCCGGCCCATGTTCCTGACGGACGGCGCCGACGACCCGCTCTTCACCCCGGCCGGAGTCGCCGTCGCCTACGACAAGATGCGCGCCGTCTGGCGTTCCCAGGGGGCCACCGACCGCCTGGCCACCCGAACCTGGCCCGGCCTGGGCCACGTCTTCGCCGCCGAGATGCAGGACGCCGCGTACGCCTGGCTGGACCGCCACTTGAAGAACTGACGGCTCCCGCCATCCAAATCCCGCCCCGCGGCCTCAGCAGCGGCTTCGCCGGTCACGACCTGCTGGTCACTCACCGCCAGCGGACCACCCCGCGCGGCACCGCGGCGCAGCCCGGGCCGTACCACGGCAGACGCAGGTCCGTGTTCCCCGTCGACGTGGATCCCGTCGGCTCCCACCTCACCGGCGAGCGGGATGGGGACGCGTAGGACAACCGGCTTCGCGAAGAGCGACAATCATCGGTTGTACGTCCGTACGATCTTTCGGTGGACACGGAGGGGCTGCGGTCGTTTGTGCGGGCGGCTGAGCTCGGGCAGCTGCGGCGGGTGGCGGCGGAGCTTGGCGTGACGCAGCAGGCGGTTTCGAAGCGGATCGCGACGCTGGAACGGGAGCTGGGGGTACGGCTTTTCGTCCGTACCGCCCGAGGGGTTGAACTGACCCCGGACGGCCAGGCCTTTCTTCCGCACGCGCGTGGTCTCGTGGTCGGCGCCGATCGGGCTGTGGCGGCGGTCCGGCCGGGCTTGCGGGCGCTGCGGATCGATGTTCTCGGGCTGCGGAGCGCCCAGGCTGTGGTGTTGCACGACTACTGGCGGGGGCATCCCGGGCTCAAGCTTGATGTGGTCACCTTGCGGGCCGCCGATCCGTGGGTGGCGGTCAAGGCCGTCGAGGCGGGCGAGGTGGATGCCTCGTTTCGCAGCGTCATCGACCCGGGGGCGCTGCCGGGGGCTGTACGGATGATTTCCGCCTTCGACTCGCCGTCGGAGCTGCTTGTGGGGCCGCACCACCCGCTGGCCGGCGCGGCGGCGGTGACGCCGTCGCAGCTGCGCGGGCACCGGATCTGGGTGCCGGGCATCGCGGCCGGGAGCGAGTGGGCGGACTTCTACGACCAGCTCGTGACCACCTTCGACCTGCGGGTCGATGCGGCGGGACCGCATTTCGGGGACGAGGTGCTGCTGGACACGCTGGCCGGCTCGGGCGAGGTGGCCACGCTGGTCGGGTCCCGCGATCGGTACGTCTGGCCCGCCGCCCACGATCTTCGCCGCATCCCGATCGTGGGGCCGGCGCTCGTCTACCCGCTGTCACTTCTTCTGCCGCGGACCAATCCCCATCCCGGCCTCCGCGCGGTCGTCGCCCACCTCGAGAGCCTGCCCAGGGCCGCCGAGCCGGCGTGGCGTCCGTCCTGGGGCCGGGACGACTGAAAGGCGCCCCACATGTCGAACGACCGCTTAATGCGGATTCACAGTCCCGAGTTCAAGGCCATGACGGAGAGGGTGTTGCGGGCGACCGAGCTCACCTCGCGGTTGAACGTGCTGCCGTTCGAGGACGAGGAGGGCAAGGCGGCGCTGTTCGAGCGGATCCTCGGCCGGCCGGTGCCGGCGGGGACCACGATCTATCCGCCGTTCTTCACCGATCACGGCTTCAACCTCGAGCTGGCCGAGCGGGTCTTCATCAACCAGAACTGCACGTTTCTCGACTACGCGGGGATCCGGCTGGCCGAGCGGGTGCTGGTCGGCCCGAAGGCCACGTTCATCACGATGGGGCATCCGGTCGACCCGGGCGAGCGGCGCGAATGGCTCACCGGCGGCCCGATCACCGTCGAGGAGAACGCCTGGATCGGGGCCGGGGCGACGATCCTGCCCGGCGTCACCATCGGCCGCGATGCGGTGGTCGCCGCCGGGGCGGTGGTGGCCGAGGACGTGCCACCGGCCAGCCTGGTCACGATCGGCAAGGCGACGGTACGCCGGCAATGGTGATCAGCGGGCCCGGATCACGTCCAGCATCAGGTCGAGGTGGCCGTTGTGCTGGGCGGTCTCGCGGATCATCTGCGCCCAGAGCCAGCGCAGGCTGACCGGAGCCTTACCGAAGGAGGGACGGGCGGCCCGGGCGTCCAGGTCGTCGAAGCGGCTGACGGCATCACGGCTACGGGCGCACGCGGCCTCGTACAACTCCCGCAGCTCAGCCACCGAGTCGCCGGCGGCCGAACGCCAGGCCCACTCCTCGCCGGGCGGCGCGGAGGCCCACGGCTCGGGGTAGGGCTCGCCCAGCAGGGTGTGGGTGAACCAGAGGTCCTCCATGTGGGCCAGGTGCTTCACGATGCCGCCGATGGTCATGTCGGTCGCCGGCAGCAGCCGGGCCGCGGCATCGGCGTCCGCCAAGCCGTCCAGCGCGGCCGGCGTCCGTTCCCGGTGCTGGTCGAGAAAGTAGGCGAGGGTGTCGCGCTCACTGGAGTGCAACTGCGGAAAGTCGCTCACCGCAGCAACGTAGCGCCGATCCAGTCCACGGTGGCCCGCAGGCCGCCGAACGGGTAGAAGTGCAGCTTCACCAGGCCATGATCGGCCGGGTGGTAGTCGGTGGCGAGCGCGTCCAGGAAACCGTCGGGGGTGGCAGGTGGGAGGCCGTTGGCGGCCAGGGTGCGTACGCCGAAGCGGGTGGCGTAACGCAGCAGCCGCCCGGCGCCGGCCGGCCCGGGAACGCCGACGCGGACGGGGACCTCGATGCCGTGGGACCGGAGGGCGGCGATCCAGTCGAGGACCGGGTCGGCGTCGAAGCCGAACTGCGTGATGATCTCGCCCTCGAGGCCGCGGGCGCGCAGGGCGGCCAGCTTGGCCTCCAGCGACGACCACAGCACAGGCTCGGGGAGGCCGGGGTGGCCCTCCGGGTAGCCGGCGATGCTCACCCGCTCGACGCCGTACTCCTCCAGCAGACCCGACTCGATCACCGACAGCGCGTCGCCGAAGGGGCCGTGCGGCGTCGCCGGGTCGCCGCCCACGACGAAGACGTCGGCCGGGGACGGCAGGGCGGCGAGGAACGACGCCAGTTCCGTACGGGACGAAAGCCGGCGGGCCGAAAGGTGAGGCACCGCAATGAGCCCCCGGGTGGCGATCGCCCGGGCCGTGGCCAGGCGCGTCGCGGCGTCCTCGTGCCCGAGGAAGGTCACGTTGACGCGTGTGCCGGCCGGAAGAGCAACGGCCTCGAGCTCGGTCGCGTCCCGGCCGGTGATTTCCACGGAGAAGTCGTCGATGAGAGCCGCAGTGAACACCCCCGCCGACGGAACCGGTGGGTGAGCTGCGGTATTCCTCAGACTTCGAGCATCAAGCCGGTGAGTTCGTAGGCGGCGATCTCGGGGCGGATGCGTACGGCCGGGGTCCTGACCATGCGCAGGCCGGGCATCGCGAAGAGCCTGCTGAGGAAGATGTCGGTCTCCTGGATGGCGATGTACGCGCCGGGGCAGCGGTGGGGGCCGTCGCCGAAGGACAGGACCGCGTCGCCGGCCGGGCGGTCGGGGCAGACCCTCTCCGGCTCGGCGCCGACGACGGTCTCGTCGGTGTTGGCCGCGGCCACGCTCACGTCGACCAGGTCACCCTCGGGGATGGTCACGCCGCCGAGGCGTACGTCCTCAGTGGTCCACCGCAGCAGATCGGCCACCACGGGCTCGAGGCGAAGGATCTCGTGCAGGATCGTGAACCGCTCCTTCTCCTCGGCCGCGACATAGCGCTCCCGCAGCGCCTCGTCGGTGAACAGGTGCCAGGCCGCGACGGTGATGAACTCGCGGGTGGTGACCATGCCGGCCGCGGCGAACGTGACGCACTCGCCGAGGATCTCGCGGTCGTTGCACCCGTCGTCGATCAGGTGGGAGATCAGGTCGTCGCGGCGCTGCTTGCGGCGTACGGCGATGGCGGGCCGGACGTCGCGCAGAAAGAACGCGCCGATGGTGAACAGGCTCCGCACGCCGGCCCGGGCCGCTCGCAGTCCGCGCGCGTCGGGGTCGGGCATCGTGCCGAAGAACCGGTCGAGTCGCTCGGCCATGCTGCCGCGGCTCTCGGTGAGACCGACCACCTCGCCGGCCACCGCCACCGCCAGCTGGAACGACAGCTCGGACAGATCGACCCGCTTCTCGCGCCGGAGCCTCGCGCATTGTTCGTCGGCCAGGCGGTGCATCAGGTCCCGGTACGCCGCGTCGACGCGCTTGGGGGTGAAGTACTTCGCGGTCTGCCGGCGGTGTTCGCGGTGCTCCGGCCCGTCGCGGTAGAGCACGGCCAGGCGCATCCCCTGGTTGAACCGCTTGGCGCCCTCGATCCCGAAGCCGGCCTGGCGCGTGTCGTTGTGGCGCAGGAATTCCCGCGCGGTGGCATGGTCCTGGATCCGCCAGACGCCGTCGGCGTCCCGACGGACCGGGCAGCGCGGGTCCAATTCACCGCGATCGATTTTGCGCATGGTCCGATTGTGGACGCGAAACAGCCCCGCCGGTAGGGCGGGGCTGTTCGGCGGTGCGACTTAGAAGACCGAGACGCCGTAGACGCTGAGGGCCTCGGTGACCGGCTGGAAGTACGTGGTGCCGCCGGAGGAGCAGTTGCCGCTGCCGCCCGAGGTCAGGCCGAGCGCGGTGGTGCCCGAGTAGAGCGAGCCGCCCGAGTCGCCCGGCTCGGCGCAGACGGTGGTGCGGATCAGGCCGGAGACGGAGCCTTCGGCGTAGTTGACCGTGCTGTTCAGGGCGGTGACCCGGCCCGAGCGCAGGCCCGTGGTGGAGCCGCGACGGTAGACGGTCGCGCCGACGGCGGGGGTGCCGGCGGAGGTGATGTCCTGCGAGCCGACGCCACCGGTCTTGGTGATGGTCGTGTTGGTGTAGCGGACGATGCCGTAGTCGTTGCCCGGGAAGCTCGTGCCCGCCCGGGTGCCCAGGGTGGTCGAGCCGTTGGTCCAGGTCGCGCCGATGTTGGTGCAGTGGCCGGCGGTCAGGAAGTAGTTGGTGCCGGCGCTGTTGCGGACGTTGAAGCCGAGCGAGCAGCGGCCGCCGCCGGCGTAGATCGCGTCGCCGCCGGAGATCTTGATGGAGATCTCGCCCGGGGTGGACTCGATGCGGGCCTTGTCGCCGAGCTTGGCCACGGTGGCCTCGACGGCGGCGAGCTTGGCCCCGGTGACCGTGCTGTCGACGGAGACGACGACCTGGTTGCTGACCGGGTCGATGGCGAACGCGGTGCCCGGCGTCTTGAGCGACGCCTTCAGGGCGTTGTCGGCGGCGGCCAGTTCGGCGCCGCTGCGGGCGACGAAGCGGGGCGTGGCCCCGGCCGCGGTGACCGAGCGGGCGGTGGCCGCGTCGGTGACGTTCACGACCACCTTGCCGGCGGAGTCGATGTACGACCCGGCCGCGGTGGCGCCGAACTGCGCGTCGAGCTTGCCGGCGAGCGCCGACGGGGCGAACGAGGGGTCGGCGCCGGGGGCGGCCGCCGCGGATGACGCGGGCGAGAAGGCCATGAGCGTGGAGCCGACGAGCACAGATGCCGCCAGGCCGACGATCGGTCGGCGCAGCTTCCGGTTGAGCACGGTTCCTCCCGGGGGATGGGGAATACGCCTGATGCGGCGTACCGCGCACAGTATTGGCAGACCTCGATGCATCCTTCAAGATGCGGTCATTTCTCCCCATCCCCCGGCAGAACCAGTGTGACCTGCGAATATGCGGTCACATACCGCCGATCGTATTACTGAACCGGGATGACTTGATTCAGGTTTATCGATCAATCTTGGGCGTTGGTCTGGGCCGCGGCCGCACGCTGGGCTTCGATCTGGGCCAGCCGGGCCCGTACGGCCGCGACCGACGCCTGGTACGAGTCGCTGCCCAGAATCAGCCGCAACGGGGCCGGCTCCTGCTCCACGCTGGCGATGACCCGCTCCGCGATCTTCGCCGGATCGCCCGGCAGGAGAGCGCCATCACCGGCCAGAGTGCGCACGAAAGCGGCCGGTGTGCCGTCGTAGGCGCTCAGCGGCGTTCCCCGCCGCAGGCTGTCGCCGGCGAACTCTGTACGGGCGCCGCCGGGCTCGACCAGGGTCACCCCGATACCGAACGGGGCCACCTCGCCGGCCAGGGCCTCCATGAAACCCTCGATGCCCCACTTGCTGGCGTGGTACAGCGACGCGCCGGGGTGCGCGGCGAGCCCGGCCACGGAGGAGAGCTGGATGATCCGCCCGCCGTGCTGCGCCCGCAGGTGGGGCAGCGCGGCCCGGACGACCTGAATCGAGCCGAGCAGGTTGGTGGCGATCTGATGCTGGACCTGTTCGTCGGTGAGCTCCTCGGCCGCGCCGAACAACCCGTACCCGGCGTTGTTGACCACGACGTCGATCCGGCCCAGCGCGGCGAACGCCGCGTCCACGACCGGGCGTACCGCCGCCGGGTCACTCACGTCGAGATGCCCCACCCAGAGCCGATCGCCGTACTTGGCGGCGAGATCGGTCTCGCGGCGGACCGTGCCGGCCACCCGGTCGCCGCGTTCGAGCGCTTGAGTGGCCATTTCACGGCCGAAGCCGCTGCTGATGCCGGTGATGAGCCAATTCGTCATGGCGCCCAGCGTCGGCCTACCACCGGCGGCGCGGGAGTTCCCCGCTGTTAGGGGTAGCGCCAGGACCCCCTCTACCGTGGGAGTCATGGACAACGCCCTCGGGGACTTCCTGCGCGCGCGGCGGGAGCTGGTCACGCCGGCCGAGGTGAGTCTGCCGCCCGGCGTCGGCCCGCGCCGGGTGCCGGGGCTGCGCCGCGAGGAAGTGGCGATGCTCGCGGGCATCAGCGCCGAGTACTATCTGCGGCTCGAGCGGGGTCGCGACCGCAGCCCATCCGGGCAGGTGATCGAGGCGCTGGCCCGGGTGCTCCAGCTCGACGGGGAGGGCGCCGACTACCTGATGGCGCTCGCCCAGCCGCGGCTGCGGCGGCGGCCGGAGGGGCAGCCCGAGCAGGTGCCGCGCAGCATCGAGCTGCTGCTGGCCACGATCAACGTGCCTGCCCTGGTCTTCAACCGCTACAGCGACGTCCTGGCGGCCAACCCGCTGGCCCGCGAGCTGTCACCTGACATGCTCCCCGGTGTCAACCGGCTGCGCATGCTCTTCACCGACTCCGTGGCCCGCGACTACCACCCGGACTGGGAGCGGTACACGGCGGCCGCGGTGGCCCACCTGCGCGCCCAGGCCGGGGCCGGCACCCAGGACGAGCGGTTGCACGACCTGATCGATGAGCTGTCGCGCGAGAGCGAGCGGTTCCGGCAGCTCTGGGCGCGTCACGACGTGCGGATGGCCACTGGCGGCGAGTTCGTGATCCGGCATCCGCGGGTCGGCGACGTGACGCTGCTGATCGACAAGTTCGCGGTGATCGGCGCCGACGGGCTGGAGGCGCTGCTGCTGCACGCGGAGCCGGGCACCCCGTCGGCGGATGCCCTGGCCACGCTGGCCGCCCTGGTCAGCCGATGAACTCGACCTCGGTGAAGGCCGGGCTGGGTGCCTCCAGCAGGCGCTGCCGCCGGTTGCGCAGGTGCAGTTCAAAAAAGGCCAGAGGATACGCCTGTTGGATGCGTACCGCCTGAGCCGGGTCGAAGCCGCCGGCGTCGCCCGTCAGCTGGGGGATCAGCCAGTGGTGGTCGTTGAACGAGTCGTGGCTCGCGTCCTTGACGTGCAGCTGGCGCCGCCAGCCGTGCAGTAGCGGCCACATCTCGGCCACGCCGGACTCCTCGCCGCCGGGGACGTTCTCCGCGGTCATCAGCATGAAGGGCCGGTAGAGGTCCGTGACCGGCGGCTGGGACAGCATGGGGGCGTCGAGGCTGAGCCCGGCCCGGACGCGCCGGTCGCTGTTCATGAGCAGGGCGGCCGCGGTGCCGCCCTTCGACCAGCCGTACACGCCGATGCGGCTCGTGTCGAGGGCCGGGCCCAGGGCGACCGGCAGGCGGCGGCGACCGGCGGCGAGGTCCTCGATCCAGTCGACGACGAGGCGGAGATCGTGGGCGTGGTCCCAGGGCGTGGCCGAGATGTCGTCGGGCACGAGGACCCGGCCGTCGGGGAGCTGGCTGTACGAGTCGTGCGAATGATCCACGGTGACCACCACGTAGCCGTGGCTGGCCAGTTCCTGCACGATGACGGTGGTGTCGGAGCGGTGGCTGCCCGCGCCGTGCGAGTACAGGATCACGGGCCACCGCCCGGTCGCCGGAGCGCCCTCGTGGCCGACACTGAGCGGCGCCGCGACATCGGCGTCGAACCCGTTGTCCGCGAGCAAGGCCCGCATCGACGCGGCGGGCATCCACGGCGCCGGCGGGTGCCGGCGGATGTCCCGGGCCGGGTACCAGACGCTGACCATGAACTTGCGGTCCAGGAGCAGCGACATGGTGCCGATCCGGTGCGGCCCGGTCGGCCTCGGCAGAGTGAGCCGGGCCGGTGCGGCCAGGGCCGGTGCGGCCCAGGCGCCCGCCATTGGCACGGTCAGGGCGGCGGTGAGCAGGGTGCGGCGCGTGGTCATTGGTCCTCCCCGTTGTTCGTGGTCTCGACCCGGGCGATGAGCTGCTTGAGCCGCCCGATCTCGTCGGTCAGGGCCTTGGTTCCGCGGTCGGTGAGAGTGATCCACGTGCGGCCGCGCCGGCCCTCGTAGCCCTTCTCGACCTCGATCAGGCCCGCTTCTTCCAACACGCTCAGGTGCTTGGAAAGGTTGCCGGCGGTCAGTTCCAGCTGGGTGCGCAGGTAGCCGAACTCGACCCGGCGCGCCTCATGCGTGACGGTGAGGATGCCGAGGCGTACCCGCTGGTGGACCACCTCGTCCAGGCCGTTGGCCGGATGCGCGGCGTCCGGCTCCTCAGTGCCGGTCACGGCGGTCACCGCGGTCGCCGCTGAGCGGCCCGCCGGAAGCCCAGCGCGGCCAGCAGCAGGACGGCGCCGACGATGAGCTGCGGCAGCGCCATCCCGACCCGGATCCCGAAGTGCGGTGATCCGAAGCCGTCGGACATCGGCAGCACGAGCAGCACCAGGGCCAGATAGGCGAGGGTGAACAGCAGCAGCGCGCCGTTGCGCTCGAGCCAGGCCAGGACCAGCAGCGAGACGCCGATCATGCCCCAGGGCATGACCAGCCGGTCGAGCACGAACCACCAGTACGGCAGCGGGCCCTCGGGCACGGGGTGGTTCGAGAAGTACGTGGCCACGGCCACCCATGCGGCGGGGAACACGACGGTCGTGGCGGCGCCCGTGATGGCGTACGGCCAGACCCGCGCACCCAGCCCGCGTGCCCGCGCCGACCGCAAGTAGATGAAGGCGATGGCCGCATAGGCCAGGAGCGACGCGGCGGGCCAGTAGTAGAGCATGCCGCGGCGCGCGAACTCGCAGCTGCCGTCGGGGTGGCAGTCGACCTTCATGCCGAACCAGTCGACCGGGATCGCGGCCAGCGTCAGCGCGGCCAGCACCAGCAGGGCGGCCCAGGTCATTCTTTGATCGAGACGTACGCGGTGGGACAGAGCCCGCATCTCCGACAAAAGCCGCCGAGGATCGTCAGCCGCGGGCACCGAGTTGGCTGTCATGCCAACAGGTTTCCACAGCAAACCATTTGGCGCTAGTGGTTGACTCCTATCGTTTGGTGCAAGCCGGGGCCGACTTGGCGATGTGGCTGCTCGAATAGGCGACGGCGACGGTGAAGCAGTAGTTCAGGTTCTCGTTGAGGCCGTAGACGACGTAGTCGCCGCTGCCCGCCGGGAGCTGCTGGAACGGCTTCTGGGGCTGCCCGGCCCGGCCGCCCGAGACGAGGATCGGGCCCTCGGCGTCCTTGGGGTAGGTCCACTCGATGGCCACGCTGTCCCGGTGGTCGACCAGCTTGACGTTCTGCGGCGCCGTGGGGTCGACCGCGGCCGGCGGCGTGGTGGCCGGGGCTTTTGTCGGCGCTTCCGTAGGCGCTTTCGCAGTGGCCTGAGCCGTGGCTGGTGTCGTGGCCGGGGGCCCGGTCGCGCCGTCCGCGTCGGGCAGGGTCAGGGCGACCACGGCAACGGCGGCGGCGATGCCCGCGACCAGGACCGCGGCCAGGATGAAGGGCTGGCGGCGGCGCGGGGCCGGGGGCTGTTCGGTACGGACCGGCAGGCGGCGCTCGGTGTTCGGCGGCGTCTCGTAGGTGCTGGCCGGGGCCGAGCCGACCGGCTGCGGGCGACCGTCCGGGCCGTACTCGGGGGCGCGCTGGCCGGGCAGCGGCGGCGGCGTGTCGGCCCGGGCGTGCCGGCCGGTCAGGTCGCCCGGCGCCTGATGCACATCGGACAGGTAAAGCGGCTGCTGGTAGACCGTGCCGTTGGGGTCGGTGGGCCGGTTGTCGGGCGGATCCTCCGGTGTCTCGGAGACGGTGGGACGGCGCGGGAACGGCAGGGTCCGTACGCCCGGGGTGTCGACCGTGGTGACGCCGGGCGCCTCCGTCTCGGCCGGGCGGCACCGGTGTTTCGGCGACGGCGGCGCCGCGGCCAGCGCCGCCACCTGGCGGACCAGCGGATGGTCGGCCGGCAGGTAGCGGGCGCACAGCTCCTGCGCCTTGGCCAGGTGGTCGCGCGACTCGGCGTCGCGGCCGCAGTCACGTTCCATCGCGCCGAGCCGGGCCAGCATCTTGATGCCGGCCGGGGCCGCGTCGCCGTACAGGCGGCTGTGCCGGCGCCAGGCCGCGGAGAGCCGGCCCCGGGCGGCGCCGCAGTGGCCGGCGGCGTGCTCGGCCGTGGCGAGATCGGCCTCGGCCGCCAGCACCCGCTGCGTGTCGGGCCCGTCGATCTCGGTGAGATCGCCGACCAGCCGGCGGTAGACCTGGGCCGCCGGGCCGAACTCCCCGGTGCGCTGCAGGACGGCGGCGTGGGTGGCGGCGGCGGCGACCGTACGCTCGTGATGTGGCCCGTGCAGCCGCTCCTCGGCCGCGTGGGCGAACTCGGCCCAGACCCGGGCGCTCCGCACGTCGCCGAGCGCGATCAGGATGCGCGCGTGCAGGGCGGCCGCGAGAGCGAGATCGGGGCTGGCCTGGCGCGGGTCGGCCGCGGCGGCCGGATCGAGCACATTGGCCAGCACCCGCTGGGCGCCCACGAGATCGCCCGCCGACGTCAGGGTCTGGGCGCGATGGGTGAGCTCGGCTAGCGGAGGACGGGCCATATATCTCATAGTGCTCGCGTGAACACCGTAGGTACAAGTCAGCAAGCGCGAACACTCAGTCCGATCCACGCCGACCAGGCAGGATAGAAATCGGATATGTCCAACGCAGAGATCGCCACCGTCAAGCGTGAGCTCCTGGTCCGCCACCTGGAGGCCTGGGCGCCCGCGGCGCTGCACCGGGCCCGGCGGGTGGTCTACGCGCACGGCTACGCCGACGCCGACGGCGGTCTCGCGGTCGCGGCGGCGGCTCGGGTCCTGGCCGACCAGACCGGCTACGTACGCGGTCGCGAGCTGTCCATGGTGGCCACGGGGGCGGCGGATCTGTCCGGGCTGGCGTTCCCGGTGCATGCGGTGGCCGGTGACACGGATGGGATGCTGCCGGTCGCGCTCAAGGCGATCGGGGCCACCCGCGTACCGCTGCTGGGGTATTTGGATGGTGCTGCGGCAGGTGTCGCGCCGGCGCCGGCCACGGTGGCCGCGCTGACCGCCGGAAAGCCGGCGGAGGCCCTGCTGGTGCTGCCACCCGGGACCGACGCGGATCCCTATCGGGTCGGGTGGCCGCTGTTCACCCAGGTCGAGCTCGCGGTGTCGGACGAGCCGGGCGAGCTGCTGATCTTCGCGACGACGACCGGCAAGAGCCTCGAAGGGTTCAAGGAGGCGCTGTGGGCGGTCGACGAGTTCGCCGGGGTGCGTTACCGCGACCCCGGCGATCCGGACCGGCATCTGATCGACATCTCGCTGTCGCCGCACCCGGGGCCGTTGCGCCGGGAGCTGCTCGCTTTCCTGTCGCGTTCGACGTCGGCGACGGTGACCGAGCTGCGCACTTTCACGCTGACGTCCACCGTCTACCGGGCCGCCGACGCGACTCGCGTGCTGCACACCCTGATCGACTCGGGAGCGGTGTCCCGGTCACCTGAGCACGGGCGGCTCGGCGGCGACGTCGTGATCTCGCTTTAGGACCGGCTGCGGCTCTTGTCCTGCTTCCACGACAGCGGGCCGGGCAGGTCGACGCGGTGCGCGCGGGTGCGCGAGTTCCACGACCAGCGGCCGATCTTGAAGCTCCACGAGGAGAAGCCGTTCTCGGTGAAGTTCAGGATCAGCGGGCCGAACTTCTTGCGGCTCCGGAAGACGATGCCCATCGCTCTGTGTCCCTTTCGTGGGATGTCGGGGATGGGCGAACTTCTTCCCGGTTGGTCAAATCGGCAAACTTGGCTGTCTTTCACGCCGCCTTTACGGTGCCTTGATCATCTCGGTTGCCACGCGTCCGGGCGTGTCGTGAGCTTGCGGACGTGGGCCGGCATCCGGCCGCTGATCAGCTCGGCCAGGCTGACCTCGTCGACCACCTCGCGCACGGCGGCCCGGACAGCCACCCAGAGGTTGGGCAGATTTTCGGCGGCGCCCGTGTATTGGGTCTCCTCAGGACGGAGACCGCGGACACCGGCGAGCGGTCCATCGACGGCTCGCAAAATCTGGCCGATCATCACATCGCGTGGAGGCTGTGACAGTGTGTAGCCGCCCTCGGCGCCTCGCTGGGCGCGGACGACACCCGCGCGACGCAGGTCGGCCAGCACCGCCTCGAGGAACTTCCGGGGCATTTCCTGGTCTTGAGCGATGGCTTGGGCCGACATCAGTGCCGGGTAGGCCCGCGCCAAACTGAGGGCCGCCCGGACCGCGTAGTCGCCGCGCGCGGAGATCTGCACCCACCCATAATGCCTCGTCGGCGCCAGCGACTCGCACATACCCCACGGATATGTGGGAATTACCCTCCGTCAGGGGGCAATCGCTGAGCGGGAATGGCCTGCCGGGGTCCGTTAGCGGCGTCCGAACGGAACTGGCCGGGGCTCAGGCCGACCTCGCGATGGAAGAACCGGCCGAAGTTCGTCGGCTCGGCGAAACCCAGGTGACGGCCCACTTCGGCCACGGAGAGCGAGGTGCAGGCGAGCAGCCGCCGCGCCTCCAGCGACACCCGGTCGTCCACGACCTGCTTGGCGGTACGCCCCGTGACGGCCAGGCAGGCCCGAGTCAGCGTACGGACCGAGCAGCCCAGCTCCTCGGCGTAGTCCTCGACCCGCCGGCTGTGCGGATGGCCCGCCTCGAGCATCGAGCGGAACCGGGTGTACGTACGGCTCTCCGGCCCGGCCGTGTCGGCCCCGCCGAGCAGCGCGATGCGCAGCAGCAGCACCCGCAGCTGATGGCGCAGCAGCTCACCCGCGAGCGGGCCCTGCCGGTGCCGGTCGCAATCGACCGCGAGTTGCGCGAACTCGTTGATCACCGCGTCCTCGTCCTCGCCGCGCAGCTGCCAGCGGCCGGCCGGCGGCGGCTCCTGATCGCCGGCCAGATCGGGCGTGAAGGTGACGGCCGAGGCGGTCAGGCCGTTGCGGCCCACCCGCAGCGCCTGGCCGGGCCGGACCCAGAGCAGCGTGCCCGGCCGGCAGTTGTGCGCGAAGAAGTCGACCTCGACCGCGCCGTGGCCGGCCGTGACCAGCAACAGCACGTGGAACGGAAGCCGATCGGGGGCCCGCGAGCCGGTGGCGTCGAGCGCGCAGGTGCCGACGCCCGCCCAGCCGGGCGGTCGGAAACTGGTCGCGGTATCCCGCGTGGCTGCAAGGGACATCGCGCCGACGGTAACCGGCGATGACCAGCAACGCATCCCTGCTCGGGCCAGTGTTTTCCAAGGTCGGGGAGTTATTCGCCCGCGGGCACGGAAATGTCCGTTTCTTGACCCGGATTCCGCTATTTGTCCGGTTGTTGATTTTGCGCCGTAAAAGAGCGACCCGCGCGGACCGGCAGTGTCCGCGCGGGTCGCTTCTTGCTTTCTCCGCTATCTACCGGCCTTGTTCACTATCGACCGGCTTTGTTCGCTATCGACCGGCCAGCAGCCGGTTGACCGCCGCGTCGACGTCCAGGTGCTCCGATTCCCGGCCCCGCGGCACCACGACATAGGTGCGGCGGAGGAAACGGACAAGGACACTACGAGGCACTTCGAACAGGGCATTGCCGTCGGGCGACGACAGCGCCAGGGCGACGAAATCCCCCCGGGGGGTGGCCCACGGCCACACCCGGACGTCGCCGATACCCGCGGGCTCATCGAGCCCGGTCACGAGCAGTTCCCGCGCAAAGGACCAGCTCACGGCTTCCCCACCGGCTGATTCTGCGTGGAACAACACGTGGACCGCATACGGGTCGGCTGGGTCGTACCGCAGACTGGCGCGCACGGGCAGTGCCGTGGCGTCAGGCGCTACGAGCCGCAGCGAGGTCTCGACCTCGACGGTCGTTGGACGAATGGTACTCATGGACGAACTCCCCCCGGCACCGCTGCGAGGCTGGTGAACCCCGCGTTTCCCATACTCAGGTGATCCCTGTCGTTACGCTCCGCCATACGCTGATCTCACCCAGTAGTGGGAAGACGGTTCCGAAAACCCTTTGGTACAAGACGAAAAGCGATATCTTGTCCTGTTCTGCCCAAGTACTCGGTTCCGCCCGGCGTCGGGTGGTCCAGCAGTTGACTTACTCCGGTAACGTCCATTCCTCCCGGGTAGTGACGGGGACCCGGAACACTGGGGGATGAAATGACTACGAAACCCGACGAAGATCAGTCCCCGCTCGGTGTGCTGGACAAGATCCGCGCAAACCCGACCGGCCGGCTGGCCCTCAAGATCTCGGTAGCGACCCTCGGCGCCATCGTCGTCGCCGTCGGCATCGTGCTGATCCCGTTCCCCGGCCCCGGCTGGGCGATCGTGATCCTCGGCCTGGCCATCTGGGCCATCGAGTTCGCGTGGGCCAGAAAACTGCTCGAGTTCACCAGACGGCACGTCCAGAGCTGGACCCACTGGATAGCCCGCCAGTCCTGGCCCGTGAAAATCGTCGTCGGCCTGGTCAGCTTCGCCTTCGTCTGCGCGATCGTGTACTTCTCGGTCAAGCTCAGCCTCGGCATCGACCTGATCGAAGAGGGCCGGAAGATCCTGGACTGACCCCTGATTCGCAACGCGGGGCCGGCGTCTAGTACAGTCAGTCTCCGTTGAGGGCGATTAGCTCAGCGGGAGAGCGCTCCGTTCACACCGGAGAGGTCACTGGTTCGATCCCAGTATCGCCCACGAGATGCAGGGGCCGTGTGTCCGCGGAAAGCGCGGACTGCGGCCTCTCGTCATGTCTGCTCAGGGGGCCGAGCCCCCTGAAGCCCCGCGGTGCGGTGGGTGCTGTGAGCGCGGTGGGTGCGCTGGCTGGGGACTGAGCAATGCCGCGGTCGGGCGGGTGTCGTCTACGAGCAATCGCCGCGAACGGGGGAACCTGAAGACCGGGCCGGGTTCGCCGTCGAAGGGCAGAAGCGGACGCGGGCCCGAGCGCATTACGCGGAACTGCTGACCGGCGCCGAGGCGAGTGAGGCCTTGAGCGCTGGCGGAGGCCGCTCGGCGCGGGCGACCTGAACCACGGCCAGCGCAGCCAGGGAAGACGGCGATGCAAATCGGTGGCACCGGCTGCTCCGGGATGCTCATCATGTGCGCGACGAAGCCGCCGGCGCATCGCCGCGTTCATCGCCTAGGGAGCACCTGTGTCGAAGAGCTACAAGGCGCCGTTCGAGATGAAGGCGATGCTCCGGCTGGAGCGCGGTACGGCGAACGCCGCCGACACTGTGCGCCGATACGCTCCGCTCGCCGATGAGATGGGCGCCGACGGGATCGACGTCGACGTGGAACGCGCGGACCTGCTGCTGTCCGGCTCCCTCGTCAACGTGAACGAGGAACGCGCCATGCATGCCATGGCCTACCGGCTGTTGCAGCGCTTCGGCTGGCGCGAGCAGGACTTCAAATACCTGCGGAACGTCCGCTACGCCGAAACCCTCACACCCCCGCCCGGACCGCCGGCCGTCCACCTGCGGATCCAGCGAGGCGACCAGGAATTGGGCTGGGAGGGCGCGACCCACGGCACCGGCCTCACCCCCGACCGCGCCCTGGAGATCGAACCGGCCGAGGCGGATGTCGTCGCCCGGCTCTTCGTCGCCGTCCCGGGGGCGACGTTCGTCGAGACCGTGCAGGCGCTGGAGCCATGGCTGGCCCGGGTCCAGTCCGCCGCGGTCGGCCTGGACCCGGGCCGCGCCGCCCTGTCGTACCTCGCCCGCGCCGACCTGCCGACCGAAGCCGAGAAACTCGGGCTCGGCCCCGTTGCGACCGGCCGCATCGAGGCAGACGCCGACCACGTCATCGAGACCGCGACCGCTACCGCTACCGACGGCACGACCCTGTGGATGCGCCGCGGTGCCGACCCGGTGTCCCGGTACTGGCCGGGCATCATCGAGATCCGCGAGATGACGATCGACGATTCCTACCCGGAGTAGGCCGCCGAGGGCGGGCAGGGGGTCAGCGGTCTGCCGGCGGGCGGTACAGGTCGCAGGACCGGCCGCGCTGGGCCTGGGTGAGGGTCCACCCGGTGCAGAGGCGGACGGGTGGGTTGACGCCGCGGAACAGGTAGGACGCCTGGATGCGGAAGTCGGTGCGGCCGCGGCCGCACTGGTGGGCGTACGTCTGCCATTCGAGGCCGTCGGCGGGGCCGCTGCGGGCGACCTGGAGCACGGCGCAGCGGAGCCAGTGCCGCCCGGACAGGGTGCCGGTGATGCGGATGGGCGGCACCGGCTGTTCCGGGATGCTCATCATGTGCGCGTAGGTGCCGTGGCTGACGAAGCCGCCGGCGCCCAGCCGGAACGTCGTGGGATCGGCGGCTGCGGCGGGAGTCGGGACGGCGACCAGGGCGACACCGGCGGCGGTGAGAGCGCCGAGCGCCCGGAGGAAGTAGGACCGCATTGTCTGCTCCTTGGGAGGAAGACGCGTTGCGGCCCGGTTGGACCGCCAAGAACCAAACGCCCCGAGGGGCTTCCGGGTCTCGGCGGTCAGGCCCGGCCGTCCTCGACGCGTTCCTCGCCGCGGCGGCGGAGCAGCTTGAGGCCGGGAAGGCCGGCGATGGCGAGGTGCAGGTCCTCGGTGACCTCGAGGAGCTTGTGCAGGTCGGGGCCGACCTGGTCGAGCTTGTTGAGCAGGGGCATGACGTCGTCGACGAGGTGGGCGCGCAGGGCGGGCAGGGTGTCGATCATGCGGATGGCCGCGGTGACCTCCTCCTGCGAGAACTCGTCGACGAAGCGGCGCAGCAGCGGGGCGCCCTTGCGCAGGGCGGGCGAGAACTCGTCGAGCAGCTGGGTGGCCTCACCGGCGGCCGTCTGGGCCTGGTCGACGACGGCCGAGGCACGGTCGCTGATGCCGTTCGCCTTGCCGACCAGCGAGCCGGCGGCGTCGGCCGTCTCGGAGGCGCGTCGCACCAGGGCGCCCGCGTCGTCGGCCGTCCCCGAGGCCTTTCGGACCAGGGAGCCGGCCTCGTCGGCGGTGCCGCCCGCCTTGTCGATGAGGGCGCCGGCGGCGTCGGCGGTGATGGCGGCGCGTTCGACGAGCAGGCCGGCCGCGTCGGCGGTCAGGGCGGCCCGGTTGACCAGGGCGTCGGCCTCGCCGGCGGTGACGGCGGCCCGCTTGACCAGGGTGCCGGCCTCCCCCGCGGTGACCGCGGCGCCCTCGACCAGGACGCCCGCGGCGGACGCGATGAGCTCGGCGCCCTCGATCGTGCGGCCCGCGGCGGCGGCGATGACCTGGGCTTCGGCCACCGTCTCCTCGGCCGAGTCGACGATCGTGGTGACCCGCTGGATGAGGCCCTCGGCCTGGTCGGCGATCACGGTCACACGGCTGACCAGGAGCTCCGCTTGACCGAGCAACCCCACCACCCGTACCGGCACGGTCGCGGCAGCCGCCGCGGTCTCCACCACCTGGCCGACGGCGGCGCGGGTGAGGTCGGCGAGGGCGGCGGGCGACAGGAACGGGAGGCGCATTCATCCATCATGCGTCAACCGCACACGTCACGCTTTGTGACCGACGGCGCGCCATAGGTGGAAACTCCCTGTCAACTTCTTATGTGCCGGGGGTCAGATCGCCCATGATGCGAGCGGACACGGCACTATGGCAGGCGTGCGACGTACGCGAAACTGGATCTTGGCCGTGGCGGCAGTGGGGGTCCTGGGAGGTGCGGGATTGGTCGGCGCGGGGATGATGGACGACGACGGCGGCAAGACCCAGGCGGTGGCCGGCACCTTCGAGGACGCGGCGACCCCGGCCGCCCGACCGGTGACGCCCGCCCCGGCCACGACGACCGCGGCGCCCACGCCCACCGGCCCCAGCGCGGCCGAGCTGGCCGCCGCCCAGCGGACCAAGCAGGTCAAGGCCCTGGACGCGGCGCTGAAGAAGTACGCGGCGTCGGCCCCCGAGTTCTCGGTGGCGGTGCTCGACCGCAAGACCGGCCAGAAATACTCGTTCCGCGGCACCGAGAAGTACGAGACGGCCAGCGTGGTCAAGGTCCAGGTGCTGGCCTGCCTGCTGCTCACCGCCCAGGACAACGGCCGCGATCTCACCTCGACCGAGCTGGCCCTGGCCAAGCGCATGATCCGGCTGAGCGACAACGACGCCACCACCTCGCTGTTCAGCAAGCTGGGCCGGGCGTCCGCGGTCGGCGCCTGCAACAAGCGGCTCGGCCTGACCCAGACCAAGGTGAGCAGCTCCTGGGGCCTGACCCGGACGACCGTCGACGACCAGGTGCGGCTGCTCAGCGAGCTGGTCGACACCAAGGGCCCGCTCGACGCCGACTCCCGCAAACTGGCCTACACCCTGATGAGCACCGTCGACACCAGCCAGGACTGGGGCGTGCCGGCCGCGGCCAGAACCGGCGAGAAGTTCACGGTCAAGAACGGCTGGCTGGCCCGCTCGACCGAGGGCTACCGCTGGATCATCAACACCGTCGGCCGGGTCACCGGCGGCGACACGGACGTCTCGATCGCCGTGCTCTCCCACGACAACGCCACCATGAGCAGCGGCATCACGGTCGTGGAGAAGGTCGCCAGGATGACCCGCCAATACCTCAAGTACTGACGGGCCGTCCCTTCGGCTACTTCAGCGGGATCTTCACGCCGCCGGAGAACATCGAGCCGTGCAGCTCGATCGAGGTGAGCTTGGTGCCCTTCGGCACGTCGAAGACGAGCTTGCCGGTCACCGAGTTGCCCGGGTTGATCTCGTTGAGGAACGTGGCCGAGTTCTTGTTGATGGTGACCTCGGCCGCGGTGCTGTTGGAAAATTGCGTGCCCTTGGCGTCGTACGCCTTCTGCGACGAACCGTCGAACAGCTGAGCCTCCTGCCCGATATTGGTCACCTTGACGGTCACCACGCAGAAGGTGCCCTGCGCGGTCTCGTTGATGATCGAGTCGCCCAGCGTGGCCTTCGAGCAGTCCATCTGCGACACCACGAACTCGAACTTCCCGTCCCGGGCGGCCTTGTTCATCTCCCCGGCGACGGCGTTCTTACCGTTGACGTTGTCGTCAAGGGTCTCCACGGCATCCTTGGCCCCACCCACGACCGCGGTGATGATGCCGATGCATCCGACGATCAAAACCAGCGCGACGACGGCGACGATCCAGGGCCACTTGCGCTTCTTCGTGGGCTTTGACGGTACGGATCCAGCGGCGAACCCGGGCTGCGGTGCCCCGTAATTATGGCCCGTCTGAGGCTGGCCGTAGTTCTGTCCCGGCTGCCCGAAAGCCGGCCCCGGCTGACCGTGGGCCTGGTCCGGCTGCGGCTGCCCATACGGCGCACCGGACTGCGGCTGACCGTAAGACGCGCCCGACTGCGGCCGACCGTAGGCCGCGCCCGACTGCGGCTGACCATAGGCCGCGCCCGACTGCGGCTGACCGTAGGCCGCGCCCGACTGCGGCTGACCATAGGTCGCGCCCGACTGCGGCTGACCATAGGTCGCGCCAGATTGCGGCTGACCGTAAGACGCGCCCGACTGCGGCCAACCGGAATTGTCAGGCTGTGGCTGACCGGAGTAGCCGGGCTGCGGCTGACCGGGCGAACCGTACGGCTGACCGTATGGCGTGGCGGCGGGCTGTCCGTGAGAGTCATAAGGGACACCGTTGGCGTGGCCGTAGGGCGTATTCGATTCCTGAGGAGGATGGGTCACAGTGAGGAGCTCCAAGGACCGGTCAGGACTGGTGAGCGGCCGGGCCCCAGTCCAAAGAACCAGGCCGCCTCCACACCCAACCGGCCACCACCGCCAAGATCACTCACCGAATCAGTTAGTTGATCATGACGCAGGGCGATCTTCGCAGCGCTTCGTCCCTTTGCCGCCAACCAACGGACGATCTTGCCCACGAGCACGGCGCGCCGCCTTGCCGAGACCGCCCGTCACGCCCACCGAGCAGAGAGCCCGCGGGGTGGGCCTGCGCGATGGGCCCACGCGGTGGGCTGCAGTGGGCTTGCGCGGGTCGGCTCGCGGCATAGGCCGGCGGGGGCGGCTCGCGGCATAGGCCAGCGGGGGTTGGCCCGCAACGATCGGCCTGCTGGGTGGGGTGCGAGGGTGGACCCGCGGGGATCGGCCCGCAAGGGTCGGCCTCTGGGAAGGCCTGCGAGAGTTGGCCCGCCTGGGTCGGGCGCGAGGGTAGGCCCGCGGGGATCGGCCCGCGAGGTCGGCCGCCTGGGTGTGCCTCCCTGGGTGGGCCGCGGGTCGGGGTCGGCCCGCAGGAGTGGGCCCCGCAGGGCGGTCGGGCCACGGCAATCGGCCTCAGGTGACCGGCCTCAGGTGACCGGCCTCAGGTGACCGGCCTCAGGTGACCGGCCTCAGGTGACCGGCCTCAGGTGACCGGCCTCAGGTGGGCCCGGGAAGGTGGGGCGCCTGCCAGGGCAGCGGCGGGCCTGCGCCGGGTGAGCTCAGGGATCAGGCCTCGGAGGGGGACTCCGGGGCGACGGACTGGCGGGCCTCGCGTTTCTTGCTGATCCAGGAGACGGTCTGATTGATGATGAGGATGAGGACCACGGCGGCGATGACGCCCTGCCAGGGCTTGGGGAAGATGGAGCCGCCGGCTACGCCGATGCCGGCGTAGACGCTGGCCCAGAGGGCGCAGGCGGGGGCGTTGGCCACGACGAAGGTGTGCCAGGGCATGCCCAGGAAGGCGGCGGCCAGCAGGACCGGCACGCGGCCGCCGGGGATCAGGCGGGAGACCAGCAGGACCGGGATCTGGCTGCGGGCCAGGCGTTCCTTGACGCTGACCAGGTGTTCCTCGTCGCGGAGCCAGCGGACGCGGCGGGCCAGTTTTTCGCCGCCGACGCGGCAGACCGCGTACATGACCAGGTCGCCCACGTAGGCGGCGGCCGCGCCGGCGGCGATGACCAGGACGATGGTGAGGGGGCGGTGTTCGTGGAAGGCCAGGGCGGCGGCGCCGCTGACGGCGGCGCCGGTGGGGACGACCGGGACGATCGCGCCGAACGCCACCACCAGGAAGAGCCAAGCCAGGGCACCTAGGAGGGCCATCACGCCGTACGGCCGATCGTCAGGGTCTCGCCGTGGGCCAGCACCCGGACCCGCGTGTCGGGGGCGACCAGTTCGGCGTGCCGGACGAACTGGACGCCCGGGTCGTGGAACATGTGGGAGCGGATGCGGCTCAGGCCGATCGGCCAGAACGTGCCGTAGTGGACGGGCACCGCCCAGCTGGCCTTGGCCCGGTGCACCGCCTCGGCGGCGGCGGCCGGGTCGAGGTGGTGGTCGGCGCTGAGCGACGGGCCCCAGCCGCCGACCGGGATCAGGGCCAGGTCGAGCGGGGCGAGCTCGCTCATCTGGTCGAACAGGCCGGTGTCGCCCGCGTGCCAGGTGCGGGCGGCGCCCTCGATGATGTAGCCGATGGCCATCGCCTTGTCGCGCGACCATGGGCCGCGGCCGCCGTCGTGGGTGGCGGGGACGGCGCGCACCTTCAGGTTGCCGACCGTGGTCTCGTCGCCGGGGGCTAGTTCGACCGTACGGTCCTCGTACGGCCGCCCCAGGGTTTTGGCGATGAACGCCCGGGCGCCGCGCGGGACGACCAGGACGGGTGAGCCGGCGACGGCCCGCAGCGAGGCCAGGTGGAAGTGGTCGACGTGCAGGTGGGACAGGAGCACGCCGTCGGGCGCGCCGGGCAGGTCGGGGGTGGGGCCGGCCATCCGCTTGAGGTGGGCGAAGCGGTCGCTCAGCACGGGGTCGGTCAGCAGGGTCGTGCCCGAGTCGGACAGCCACATCGTGCTGTGGCCCCACCAGGTGACCGAGGTCGTACTCACGCGTTCACGGTACAGAGCCGTTTCAGCGCGCGGCCGCACACACGGGCGTACGCGTGCTGAAGAACCACCGCGGCCGGCCCGCCGAGCCGCATCAGGGTGCGGGCCGGGCGGCTGTACGCGCGGACGACGAACCACACGCGGTCGCGTTCGTCCCGCTCGACGATGAAGGCTTCCTCGCCGGAGGCCTGGTGGCCCGGGAGAGTTCCGTAACCGAAGCCGATCATGGCGGGATCCGACGCGGACCAGACGACCTCGCATGGCACGGTCAGGGGGCCGGCGCCCACGGTGAGCCGCACCCCGGGGGCGGCCCGCCCGCTCTCAGGAACCACACGAGCGCCGGTGGCGCGGTGCATGCGGAAGGTCACCACCGCCTCGCCGGCCCGGCGGTGCAGATCCGCCCCGATGCCCAGCGGCGTGCGGTAATAGAGGTGCCGGAAGCCGGGCGGCCGCTCGCCGGCGCGGGTGGCGCCGACGGGCGAATAGGTCAAGTCACTCACTCCTCAAGTGTTTCCCATCCCGGTGACGAATGATTCTCGAGTGTCTCGGGCAAACTGTCCGGCGTGACCGGACCCCGTAGCGCTGTCGTCTACAACCCCGCCAAGGTGCCCGACCTCGACCACCTGCGCCGGCTCGTCGGCGAAGGCCTGTCGCGGGTGGGCTGGCCCGAGCCGGCCTGGTACGAGACCACGCCGGAGGATCCCGGCCGGGGCCAGGCCGAACAGGCCGTCAAGGAGGGCGCCGAGCTGGTCTTCGCGTGCGGCGGCGACGGCACGGTTATGGCCGTGGTGACCGCGCTGGCCGGCTCGGACGTCACCATGGCGGTGCTGCCGGCTGGCACCGGCAACCTGCTGGCGGCCAACCTGGGCCTCGGCACCGACGCCGCCACCGGCATCGAGGTCGTGCTCGAGGGCGGCCGGCGCCGGATCGACGTCGGCGTCGTGGAGGGCGGCGGCTGCTTCGCGGTGATGGCCGGCATGGGCTTCGACGCGCAGATGCTGGCCGGCACCTCGGAGACGGCGAAGAAGCACATCGGCTGGCTGGCGTACGTCGGTGGGGCCCTGCGGCATCTGCGGGACCGCCCGATGCGGGCCCGGATCGTGCTCGACGGCGGCGCGCCGATGCCCCGGCACGCGCGGACCGTCATCGTCGGCAACGTCGGCCGGCTGCAGGGTGGCGTACGGCTGCTGCAGGAGGCCGACCCGGCCGACGGCAAGCTTGATGTGGCCATCCTGAGCCCGAACAACCTGGGTCACTGGGCGCGGCTGGGCTGGGCCGTGGTGCGCCGCCGCAAGCGCGTGCCGCTGATGGAGACCTACTCGGCCGAGCGCGTCGAGATCCACACCCGCTCGACCCAGCAGCGGCAGCTCGACGGCGACCTGATCGATCCCGGCCGCCACCTCAAGATCCACGTCAAGCCCGCGGCGCTCCTGCTCTGCGTTCCGGTTCCGGCCGGCGATCCCGACCTGGCGTACGACGTCAGCACCGCCGAGGAAGCAGCCGAGGACATCCGCGAGGCCGCGCGTGAGTAGTACCTCCCCGGTCCCCGAGACGCGCGACATGAGCGGGGACGAGCTGTCGGCCGACGATGCGATGCTGGCGCTCAAGAAGTACGGGCGGTGGCCGCTGGTCCGCGACGCGTTCGTCCGGTTCCGGTACGGGGACGGGTTCAGCCATGCCCGCGCCTTCGCGTTCCAGCTCTGCCTGGCCATCGTGCCGTTCCTCATCGCCCTGGCCGGTCTCGCGGCCGACCTGGGCGTCGAGTCCGGCGGCCAGGTGGTGGCCGACACGGTGCTCGCGCTGACCCCGGGCGCGAGCGACCCCCTGGTCCGGGACCTGCTGGAGGGCGGCGAGCGCACCCGCGACGCCGGCGAGGTGGCGCTGACCCTGGGTCTGATCACCGGGCTGGTCGCGCTGACCACCGCGATGGCCCAGATCGAGCGCGGGGCGAACCGGATCTACGGCGTCGAGCGGGACCGACCGGCGGTGTTCAAGTACCTGCGGGCGACGCTGCTGATGGCCTTCGCCGGTGTGCCCGCCCTGATCGGCTTCCTGCTGCTGGTCGCGGGCCGGCCGTTCGGCGAGGCGGCCGAGGAGCACTGGCACTGGCCGGGCACCTTGCGCGTGGCCTGGGATGTGATCCGCTGGCCGCTCAGCCTGGCCCTGATCGTGGTCGCGGTGGGGCTGCTGTTCAAGTACAGTCCGCGCCGCAACCAGCCCGGCCTGACCTGGCTGATCTTCGGCGCGGTGGTGTCGACCGTGCTCTGGTGGATGGCCAGCTTGATGCTGGCGGGCTACGTGCGCTTCGGCGGCGGCTTCGGGGCCACGTACGGGCAACTGGCCGCGATCATGGCGTTGCTGCTCTGGGCCAACCTGACCGGGATCGCGCTGTTCCTCGGCATCGCCTTCGCGGCCCAGCTCGAGGCGGCCCGGGTCGGCGTCCCGAGACCGGACCTGACCGACAAATGGGAGCCCGAGCCCAAGCCGGAAATACCGCATCAGCACCACGGGAACCTCGGTGTACGAAAAGAGCCCGCCGGGTAAATCGGGGCCACCCCCGATCGATCCCCTGGAGGAGCCGAAGTGTCCGACGAACACCGCGTGGTCGAGCGGGCCGGCTGGGCCCCCGTGCGGCACTTCGCCGAACGCAGCGTGGCCGGGCTGGCCGCGGTGGTCCTGGCCGGTCTCGCGTTCGGCACGCTGCTGCTGCTCGTCCGCTTCCACTGGACCCCGTTGCGCGAGCTCGACCAGTCGATCGCCTCCGGTCTCAACGACCTCGTCGCGCCGCACCCGGCTCTGGTCAAGGTGCTGACCACGGTCACCCAGGCCGGTGGGCGGACGACCCTCTTCGCGTTGACGATCATGATGATCCTGCTGCTGCTGATCCGGCGGCTCCCCCGGCTGGCGATCTACCTGGCGGTCACCGGGCTCGGCGCGCTGCTGCTCGACCCGTCGCTCAAGGCCCTGGTCGGCCGGGTGCGGCCGGTGGTGGCCGACCCGATCGCCTACGGGCAGGGCAACAGCTTCCCGAGCGGGCACACCCTGGGGGCGACCATCGTGTACGGGATGCTGGCGCTGGTCATCCTCTCCGCCACCCGTCGCTTCCGGGCCCTGGTGATCACGCTGGCGGCCGTGCTGATCGTGGCCGTCGGCCTGACCCGCATCGCGCTCGGCGTGCACTTCCTCTCCGACGTGCTGGCCGGGTGGTTCCTCGGACTGGCCTGGATCAGCGTCACCGCGTACGCCTTCCGGGTCTGGCGCCGCGAAGCGGGCCATGCCGACCACCCGCTCGCGGAGGGCCTCGAGCCGGAGGCCAAGACCGACCTGGCCCCGGCCCCGGCCGAGGGCGCGCTGCTGCCGCACCCGTGGGCCAAGGGGGCCGAGATCCTGGTCGGCTGGGTCTTCACGTTCGGCCTGCTCTACGTCGTCGGCTATTCGCTGACCCGCTGGTCGCCGCTGTCGTCGTTCGACGAGGGCGTGCCCCGCTGGCTGCAGACCTTCCGCACCGAGCGGCTCGACGACCTGAGCTGGGCCGCCAGCAAGGCCGGGGACACCCACGCGATCCTGTTCATCGCGCTGGTCTTCTGCCCGATCGCGCTGGCCCTGTGGCGGCAGTGGCGGCCGGTGCTCTTCCTGGTGCTGACGATGGTCGGCGAGCTCACGCTCTTCCTGTGCACGGCCGCCGCGGTCGGGCGCCCGCGTCCCCCGGTCGAGCAGCTCGACGGCCAGATGCCCACGTCGTCGTTCCCGTCCGGCCACATCGCCGCCACCATGTGCGTGTGGGTGGCCATCGCGGTGATCTGCGTGCCCCGCATCCACCAGTGGTGGCGCTACGTCTTCGTCGGCCTGGCGATCCTGATGCCGGCGATCGTCGCCGTCTCCCGCATGTACCGCGGCATGCACCACCCGTCCGACATGCTCGGCGCGGCGCTGCTGACGGCGTGCTGGGTCGGTCTCCTCTACTGGGTGATCCGGCCGAACGCCCACGCGATCTCGGCCACCGAGGCAGCATCGGAAGTCACCCAGCCGCGCGAGGAACCGGTGGCCGCATGAAGTTCATGACCTGGAACATCAAGACCGGCGGCGGCAAGCGGCTCCCGGCCATCGCCACGGTGATCAACCGGGAGCGGCCGGACCTGCTGGCCCTGCAGGAGTTGCGTGATTTCTCGGCCGCCAAGGCACAGACCTTCGCCGAGTCGGTCGGCATGCTGGCGCACCTGTCCCGCTCGGTCTTCGGCCAGCCGGTCGCCGTCCTGGTCCGGCCCCCGCTGACCATCGCCGAGAGCGCCGAGGTGCGGTGGCAGCTGCACCACGCGGCGGCGATCGTCCGGGTGCCGAGCTCGGCCGGGCTGCTGACCGTGGTCAGCGCCCATCTCAACCCGTTCGCGCCCTACCGCCGGATGCGCGAGGCGATCTGGCTCGCCCACCGCTACCGGGCCCACCCCGGCCCGACCCTGATCGCCGGCGATCTGAACGGCCTCAACCCGGGCACCGACCACACGGCGACGCTGGCCCCGCAGCCGGGCTTCCTGCGCCGCCGGCACCTGGCGGCCGACGGCACGGCCGACACCCGGGCGGTCGGCGCCTTCCTCGACTCGGGGTTCGTCGACCTGTGGGACGTGGCCGGCTCGGGCAACCCGCTGACCGTGCCCACCACGGCCGGCGGCGGCCGCGAGTTCTCCCGCATGCGCCTCGACTACGTGCTGGCCAGCCCGTCGCTGGCCGGCTTCGCCCACGACATGACCGTGGTCCGGGGCGACGAGACCGAGTACGCCTCCGACCACTACCCGGTCACGGTCACCCTCGACTTGTGATGGAGATCCGTCGCCTCTCCCCTGCCGACGTTCCCGGGGTGATGCGTCTGTGCGAGGCCGAGGGCTGGCCGTCCTTCACCGCGGACGCGGCCCGGACGTTGCGGATCCTGACCGCCCCGGGCGTGACGACGATGGTCGCGGTGGACGACGACGGCTCGGTCGCCGGCTTCGCCGAGATGTTCAGCGACGGCGAACTCCAGGCCTACCTGGCGTTGTTGGCAGTCGACGCTGCGCATCGGGGTGCCGGCATCGGCCGCCGGCTCGTCACCGAGGCCTTGCGCGAGGCCGGTGGCGAGCGCATCGACACCCTGAGCGAGGACGACGCGGCCGGCTTCTACCGGTCGTTCCCGCATTTCGTGAAGCCCGGATTCAGGATTTATCCGTTCCACCAAGGATGACCTCGTTGAGCAGGAGATCGGGCACGCGGCCCTGATCGGGCTGGTCGTAGTTGCCCGTGGTGATGGCGGCGACGAGGTCGAGCCCGGGCGCCACGATCAGGCGTTGCCCGCCGTTGCCCATGGCCGTCACCAGCCGCGGCGCGACGTACCACTGGTAGCCGTACTCGAAACCCCAGTCCGTGGTGAAGCGCGGCTCGAGCATCGCCCGGATCCACTCGGCCGGCACCAGCCGGCGCCCCTCCCACACCCCCTCGGCCAGGACCAGCTCGCCGATCCGGGCCAGGTCGCGCGGCGCGAGCCGCAGCCCCGACGCGGCCGACGGCACGCCGTCCCGCCCGGTGAGCCATCCGAAATCACGGATGCCGAGCGGCGCGAACAGCTTCTCGATGCCGAACTCGGGCAACGTCCGTCCCGAGCCGTCGGCGATCAGCTTGCCCAGCAGCGCCGACGCCCCGCCGCAGTAGGACCAGCGCTCCCCCGGCGGCCCGGCGATCGGCCGCTCCAGCACGAACCGGTACCGGTCCGGGGCGAACTCCATCGCGATCTCGGCATTGGCCAGGCTGTCGTAGGGCGGATCCTCCCGCCACTCCAGCCCGAGCGTCATCGTCAGCGCGTGTTCGACGGTCAGCCGCGCCCGCGCCGGATCGGCCGCCAGATCGGGATAGTCCGGGAAGTACCGCAGCAGCGGCTCCTCCGGCCCCGGCACCAGCCCTTCACCGAGCGCGATGCCGTAGAGCAGCGCGGTCACACTCTTGGTCACCGACCGCAGATCGTGCAGCACGCCCGGCCCGAACTCGACGACCCCCCAATCGCGTCGCCCAGCTGACATCCGGCCCCGTGCCGTAATGCTCCAGCACGGTCTCGCCACCCCGGACGACCACCATCCCGTGCAGGCCGTTCAGCTCACCGGCCTTCAGCAGCCCGTCCAAACGCTCCCGCATCGACGTCGTCATGCCTACCGGGATAGCAAGCATCCCGTCCGTAGTGAAGCCCTTTTCCCGCGCGCCGACCCCGCTTTCCCTGTCCACAGGCGACAGGCGCGCCGGTTTTGTGCCAATGGCGGGGATCGCCCGCACAATGGGGTTGGTTGTGGACGCGTACTGTGACGGTCGCCGCCTTAAGCTTGAGGTGTGACGGTGGCCGGGGTGGTGCTGGCGGCGGGCGCGGGGCGCCGGTACGGCATGCCCAAGGCGCTCGTGCGATTCAACGATCAGATGCTCGTCGAGCGAGCGGTGAGCACCTTGAAAGCAGCCGGGGTGTCGCAGATCGTCGTGGTTCTAGGGGCAGAGGCGGAACGCGTGCAACGCGAAGCGCCGGATCTGCCGGGGGTCGTGATCAACCCCGACTGGGACAGTGGCCTGGCCTCCTCGCTGAAGACCGGCCTGCGGGCGGCCGACGCCCACGCCGCAGTGATGCTTTTGGTCGATATGCCGGGTGTCTCGGCCGAGGCGGTACGCCGGGTCACTGCTTACGCGAGCGAAGACGCGCTGGTCATGGGCGGGTACGACGGGCGGCGGGGGCATCCGGTGCTGCTCGGGCGGAACCACTGGGCAGGTGTGGCGGCCACCGCCACGGGGGATTCCGGAGCCAGGGACTACCTGCGGGCCCACAAAGACCAGGTGCGGGTGGTCGCTGTGGGTGACGTAGCCGACGACCTCGACCTCGACGTTCCGGAGTTGAATCCTCATGCGTGACGTGCTGGACAGCCTGCTCCGCTGGTGGCAGGAGGGCGAGCCGGCCGGGCTGGCCACGGTGACCGCGACCTGGTCGAGCGCGCCCCGCCAGCCGGGGGCGGCGATGGCCGTGGGGCCGGACGGCACGGTGGCCGGCAGCGTGTCGGGCGGGTGTGTGGAGGGCGCGGTCTACGAGCTCTGCCGGGAGGCGGCCGAGACCGGTGAGGCACGCACGGTCCGCTTCGGGGTGAGCGACGACGACGCGTTCGAAGTGGGCCTGACCTGTGGCGGCACCATCGAGCTGCTGATCGAGCGGGTCGACTGGGAGTCGTTCCCGCAGCTGCCGCAGCTGGCCGCGGCGATCCAGGCGAACGAGCCGGTGGCGCTGCTGACCCGGCTGGAGGAGACGACCGCCCGGCATCTGCTGATCACGCCGGAGGGGCGGACGGGAACGCTCGGCGGCAACCGGATCGACGACGCGGCCACCGACGACGGGCGCGGGCTGCTGGCCGCGGGGCGGACCGGGCTGCTGCAGTACGGGCCGAACGGTGAGCGCCGCGGCGAGGGGCTGTCGGTGCTGGTGGGGTCGTTCGCGCCGCCGGCCCGGATGTTCGTGTTCGGCGCGACCGACCACGCGGCGGCGACGGCGCGGATCGGGTCGTTCCTCGGCTATCACGTGACGGTGTGCGACGCCCGGCCCGTGTTCGCCACGGCCCGGCGTTTCCCGTCGGCCGACGAGGTGGTGGTCGACTGGCCGCACCGCTACCTGGCGGCCGAGGCCGAGGCCGGGCGCATCGACGGGCGGACCGTCCTGTGTGTCCTGACCCACGACCCGAAGTTCGACGTGCCGGTGCTGGAGGTCGCGCTGCGGCTGCCGGTGGCCTACGTGGGGGCGATGGGCTCCCGCCGTACGCACGACGACCGGCTCAAGCGGCTCGAGGAGACCGGGCTGACCGAGGACGAGCTGGCCCGCCTGGCGTCGCCGGTCGGGCTCGACCTGGGCGCGCGCACGCCGGAGGAGACCGCGGTCAGCATCGCGGCCGAGATCGTCGCGTTGCGCTGGGGCGGGTCAGGCGCCCGCCTCACGGCTGTCGAGGGGCGGATCCACGGGGAGGCATGAAGCCGCGGACCGCGGCCAGGCCCAGGGCCGTACGCGGGTGGTAGGCGGTCCGCCACAGGCCGCCGTGCGCGGCCCCGATCGCCTCGTCCTGCCAGGCCTCGGCGGCGGCCGGCCGCGGGTTCCGCAGCTGGTGGACCATCAGGACGGCCATCAGGCGGTTGGCGGTGTCGGGCTCGAAGACCTCGACGTCGAACAGGTGCGCCCCGGCGTAGGCGGCGGCCAGGATGCGGTTGGCGACGACCGACTTCGTCCGCGCCGGCGGCGCGACCGAGAAACTGACCACGCCGTCGCGCCGGGCCAGGGTGGCCCGCCACCGCTGGATCCGCTTGGCGATCGCGTAGTTGGGCCCCTGCTGCGGGACGAGGCTGTCGTTGATGTTGTCGCCGGCGTAGTTGGGCTGCAGCAGCCGCCCGCCGGAAAGCGCGGCGGTCACCCGGGCCGCGCGGGACCGCCGCTCGAAGCGCTCGGCCGACTGCGCGACCGCCGACGGCGGCACGGCGAAGACATCGGTCGGGGTGGCGAGGAAGGCCAGGGCGACATCGTTGCGCACACCCTGGAGGTAGGCCACCAGCGCGTCCACGGCGATCGACAGCCGGGGGTAGGCCGCGCCCGGGGCGTAGACGTAGTTCCCGACGGTGAGCCGGCCGGCGGGCCGCTCGGCGAGCCAGTGCGCGAGGGGCCCGATGTCCGCCAGCAGGTCGACGCCGCGCGGGATGATGAGGCGGCCCGCGGATTTCGCGGCCAGGGCGGAGATCCGCTCCTCGACCCGCGGCAGGTCGACGCCGATGACCGTGGCGCCCCACTCGAGCACGGCCGGCAGCGGGCCCATCTCGGCCCCGGCGCCCAGGACGACCAGCTGCTGGTCGGTCAGGTCGAGCCAGTCCGGGTGGGCGGCCACGGCCCGTACCGCCTCGGCCGCCGAGTCCTCAATGACGCCGGCCGTGACCCATCTGTCCAGCTGACGATCCAGGGCCGCGCCGCGCAGAAGCTCGCCCCGGTACGGGATGGCGACCTCGCGGGTGGGCTTCTCGCCACCCTCGACGGTGATCACCTCCAGCGGCCCGGCGGCCGGCTCGACCGGGACCGGCATCCGCTCCTGGACCGAGGCCAGCCCGGCCGCGGCGATCTCGTAGCCGTCCGTGGCCCCGGCCGCGACGAGCTCCCGGAAGTGCCGCAGGTAGCCGCGTCGCCAATCGGACTCTCGGGCGGCGGCGTCGGCGGCCGCCGGGGAGACGGCCCGGAGCGCGTCCGCGACCACCGACCGCCCGAAGGCCGAGCTGCTGGGACGACCGGACGCGTCGGCGGGAAACGTGATCACGGGCGTCATCCTCTCCTACCCCGGTAGGAGGCCGCCTCCGACCCGGGGCCACCACTCGGCCCGCGGACGGAAGAGACGCCGGTCGAAGCCCGCAAGGCTGCGAAGCATGACTATCACCGCGCTCCGCCCCGACGTCCGGCACTGGCACCGCCCGCTGCTGGCGCTCACCGCCGCGATGACCGTGCTGGTGCTCGTCACGCTGGTGGGGCTCGTCCTCGACGACCGCGCCCTGCTCGGCGCCAACGTCTGGTCGAAGCCGTTCAAGTTCTCGGTCAGCATCGCCGTCTACGGCTTCACCCTGGCCTGGATCCTCTCGGTCCTCCCCCGCCGCAGCCGCCTCGCCGAGTGGTCGGCCACCGTCATCGTGGCCGCCCTGGTCGTCGAGATCGCGGTCATCACGTTCCAGGCCGCCCGCGGGCACCGGAGCCACTACAACGACACGACCCCGTTCGACAGCACGCTCTGGTCGATGATGAGCGCGTCCATCATGGTGTTGTTCGTCGCGCATCTGGTGTTCGCCGTGGTCGCCCTGCGGCAGCGCATCCCGGACAAGGTCGCGGCCTACGGCATCGGCCTGGGCCTGGGCCTGGCCGTGCTGGGCTTCCTGGCCGCGGTGCCGATGGTCATGCCGATGGACACCGGGATCGCCGGAGTCAGCGGCGCCCACGCGGTCGGCGTGCCCGACGGCGGGCCGGGCCTGCCGCTGACCGGGTGGAGCACCACCGGCGGTGACCTGCGCATCGGCCACTTCGTCGGGATGCACGGCCTGCAGGCCCTGCCGCTGCTCGCCTTCCTGCTGGGCCACTCCCGGCTCGCGACCCGGCAGCGCCTCCGCCTGCTGCTGATCGCGGCCACCGCGTACGGCCTGATGACCTTGACCTTGACCTGGCAGGCCCTGCGCGGCCAGCCGCTGCTGTCCCCGGACGCGCTGACCCTGGCCGCCGTGGGGATCTTGATCGGCGGGACGGCCCTCGCGGTCACCGCGGTCGTCCGGAAGGGCGCTTAGGCTGACCGGCATGGGCTGGGTGGAGCGTCTCTTCGACCGGCGGGACATGTGGCTCCGGCTGGTCCTGCTCGACCTGAGCGGGATCGGTTACCTGTTCTTCAACACGACCGGCAAGCCGACCGTGGCGCAACTGGTGCTGGCCTTCGCTGCTTTCGCCGCGATCCTGGCGTTGCTCCGATGGCCGCTGATCAGCCTGCTGACGCAGACCGGCCTGCTCGTCGCCGCCTTCCTGGTCACCGACGATCCGACGATCAACGTGGTCGGCGCCGGCTGGGCCCTGGCCGAGCTGGTCGCCTGGAGCGCCCGGCCCCGGACGTACTGGCTCGGCGCCGGACTCGTGCTCGCCGTCCACCTGGCGGCCGGCGACGAGGGCTGGGTGACCCTGCTCGTCGCGACCGGGGTGCCGCTGCTGCTCGGGCTGGTCGTGCGCGCGAGCCACGAGCTGGGCGAGCAGGGCCGCCGCCGGATGGCCGAGGAGCAGCTCCGGCGCGAGTCGGAGGCGCGGGCCGACCGGGCCGACGAGCGCAGCGCCATCGCCCGCGAGCTGCACGACGTCGTGGCCCATCACGTCGCCTCGATGGTGCTGCGGGTCGGCGTGGCCCGCCACGTCGTGCCCGACCTCGACCCGCGGATCGCCGCGGTCCTCAACGACGTCCACGGCACGGGCACGACCGCCCTGGCTGATCTGCGTCGCCTGGTCGCGGTCCTGCGAGACCCTTCGGCGGTACGCGGTGACGCGGCGTTCACGGCCATCGACCCCGGGTCGCTGCCCGCCGCGCTGGGAGCGGCCGTGGATCGGGCCCGCCGGACCGGCCTCACCGTGGAAGCCGACATCGACCCGGCGGTGGGCGGCCTCGATGCCGTCCGCGCGATGGCCGTGCTCCGGCTGACCCAGGAGGCGCTGACCAACGTGGCCAAACACGCCGGCACCGGAGCCGTGGCCCGGCTGCGCGTGAGCGTCGAGGAGGAGAACGTGACCTGGGAAGTGACCGACGAGGGCGGCACCCCGCCGGCCCCGGCCCCACCCGGCGGCGGCCACGGCCTGACCGGCATGCGCGAGCGCGTCGCGGTGCTCGGCGGCGAGTTGCACGCGGGCCCGGTGGGCGCGGGCTGGCGGGTACGGGCCGTGCTGCCGGCCCACGAGCACGAGGGAGCGCCGGCGTGATCCGGGTGCTGCTGGTCGACGATCAGCAACTCATCCGGGCCGGACTGCGGATGCTCTGCGACGCCGAGAACGACCTGGAGGTGGTCGGCGAGGCTGGGGACGGCCGGGAGGCGATCACGCTGGCCGAGCGGCTGACGCCGGACGTCGTGGTGATGGATCTGCGCATGCCCGGGGTGGACGGGATCAGCGCCACCAGCCGCATCCTGGCCGGGCGGCCGGCCACCCGGATCCTGGTGCTGACCACCTTCGGCGACGACGACCATCTGTACCCGGCGCTGACCGCGGGCGCGGCCGGGTTCCTGCTCAAGGACGCGCCCCCGGCCGAGCTGCTGGACGGGATCAGACGGGTCGCGGCCGGGGACAGCCCGTTCAGCCAGGACATCTTGCAGCGCCTCGTGCGCCGGGCGGTCACCGCGAGCACCGAGCGGCCCAGGCCGGTCGAGGGGCTCACCGCGCGCGAGCAGGACGTCCTGCGCCTGGTCGGTGAGGGGCTGTCCAACGCCGAGATCGGCGAGCGCCTGCACATCGGGGTGACGACCGTGAAGACGCACATCACGGCGCTGATGGCCAAGACGGGCAGCCCCAATCGCGTACGGCTGGCCCTGGCTGCTCTGAAGCAGTGACCAACAGAAAGGCCGAAGATCCGTGGCGGCGGATCTCCGGCCCTGCTCTGCTCGGCCTCACGGCTACGGCCAAGCTATACGATCATCGCAACCCGCGGGCTCAGCCCTGGCGGCCGTTCCAGCGGGGGTTCTTCTTGTTGATCACAACCTGGCGGCCGCGGCGACGGGTGACGACGCTGCCGGGCTTGCTCTTGAGCGAGCGCAGCGAGTTGCGGACCTTCATGGGAGCTCCCTCTTTCCGCGCCGGCCTTGCGGTTCGCCGGGCGCGATGGGAGTAACGCCGGACCCGGCCGCCCTATTTCCATTTACGGACCGACCGGTCCGCTGATCTGGTTGCCGTCTCGGAGTGATCCTCCGGCGGCCGTCAACCGGGCCGTCCGGCGGCCGATGGACCGGCATGCGCAAGCGAACCCTCGGGACCCTGGTCACCGCCGCCGTCGTCGCCGTCTCCGGCCCGGCCGTCCCCGCCCTGGCCACCACTCCCGAAGGATCGGTCATCGGGGCCGGCGCCCCGAACGCGATCCCCGGCCGCTACATCGTCACGCTCGACCGGAACGCCCCCAAGGGCGACGTCGCGGCGATGGCGGCCGGCCGCGGCGGCGTCTTCGTGGCCGAGATGAGCGCCCGGCAGGCCCGCCGGCTCGCCGCCGACCCCGAGGTCCGCACCGTCGAGCAGGACCGGATGCTGCACCTCGAGGGCACGCAGCGCAACCCCGGCTGGGGTCTCGACCGCATCGACCAGCGGGTGACCAAGCCGTCCAAGAGCTTCACGCCGACCGACGACGGGAGCGCGGTCCACGCGTACGTCATCGACACCGGCATCCGGATCACCCACTCCGAGTTCGCCGGCGGCCGGGCCACCTACGGCTACGACGCCGTCGACGGCGACACCTTCGCCGCCGACTGCAACGGTCACGGCACGCACGTGGCCGGCACGATCGGCGGTACGCGTTTCGGCGTGGCCAAGAAGGTGCGCATCGTCGCCGTCCGGGTCCTCGACTGCGCCGGCGAGGGCTCGCTCTCCCAGGTCATCGAGGGCGTCGACTGGGTCACGGCCAACGCGGTCAAGCCGGCCGTGGCCAACATGAGCATGGGCGGCGCCTACAGCCCGGCCCTCGAGGCCAGCATCCAGGCGTCGATCAACTCCGGCGTGACGTACGTGGTGGCGGCCGGCAACGAGGACGCCAACGCCACCAACACCAGCCCGGCCGGTCTGCCCGCCGCCATCACCGTGGGCGCCACCGACAGCAGGGACCGCCGGGCCGGCTTCTCCAACTTCGGCCCGTCGCTCGACCTGTTCGCGCCCGGGGTCGGCATCCGCTCCTCGTACGCCTCGAGCAACTCCGCCAGCGCCGTCCTCGACGGCACGTCGATGGCCTCCCCGCACGCGGCCGGCGCGGCCGCGCTGGCCCTGGACGCCAACCCCGGGATGAGCCCGGCCCAGGTCCGCAACTACCTGGTCACCTACTCGACCAAGAACAAGGTGACCGACGCCCACGGCTCCCCCAACCGCCTGCTCTTCGTCCCCAAGCCCCCGGCCAAGCCGTCGATCAAGTCGAGCAGCGTCGTCGTCGCGGCCAACCGCCCTGCCAAGATCACGCTGACCGCCACCCGCAAGGGCACCTGGTCGATCACCGCGGGCCGCCTGCCCACCGGCCTCAAGCTCTCCGCCGCCGGCGCCATCACCGGCACCCCCACCGGCCGCGGCACGGCCAAGGTCACCGTCAAATTCACCGACTTCGTGCCGTACGCAGTGACGCGCACCCTGTCGGTGACCATCCGCAACACCGTCCCGGTCATCAACCCGATCGTGATGCCCCCGGCCGCCGTAGGCGCCGACTACAGCGCCGCCCTGACCATCGCCGACGGCCGCGCCGGCGCCTGGTCGGTCTCCGCCGGATCTCTCCCGGCCGGCCTGTCCCTGCTGCCGACCGGCGTCATCCAGGGCGTCCCGGCCACCGCCGGCCCCGGCACCTTCACGGCCGCCTTCACCGACGGCTGGGGCAACAAGGTGATCCGCACCTACACCATCGAGGTCGCCGACCAGTAGCCCAACCGCTCAGCGGGGCGCCAGTCAATCGACCGGCGCCCCGCCGCCGTTTGCCAACGACCCGCCCCCGCATCCGCCCCACCCCGCGTATGCGCGCTCATGAAGCGACGCTGAGCCTGCTGGCGCGCGAATCCGCCGCATTGAGCGCGCTCAGTTCGCGGCCGGACTCCTTTCTCGGAAATGCTTGTGCCGATCCATTCGGGAGTACGCGCTCGCCCGCTCGGGAAAGAAATTCCGGTCCGGTCGCGGCGCGCTTCTTCGGGTGCCAAGAAGGTGCCCCGTTTCGGCGCACCGGCGGCCGTCCGGCCGGCTGTTCATTGCGAATTTCCGTCGGCCGGGTCGGGCCCGCTTGGAGGAATGAGCGGTCTCGCCGCGCGCCCTCGCTACGGCGGCGGATCGGGTCGCTGCCCAGGCCTGATGCTCGCGAACGAGCGGCTGGGCGTAGCTGGACGTAGCCGCCGGGGCACCCGCACCGGCGACAGACTCGGCGCACGCGGCCGGGGCCGGCTCCGCTTTGATCGATGCCGTCGCGCCGGGTGAGGGATCGGGCGCTGCTGAGTGCATCGCGCCCGGCGGGTGGGTACAGGGTCGGGCGCCGCTGGTTCCATCGCGCCCGGCGGGTGGGGTGCACGGTCGGGCCCTCGCCGGCCCCACCACGGCTGGCGCGCGGGGCACCCGGTCGGGCACCGCCGGCTCCACCACGGCCAGCGCGCGGGGCACCCGGCCAGCCACCGCCGGCTCCACCACGGCCAGCGCGCGGGGCACCCGGCCAGCCACCGCCGGCCCCACCACGGCCAGCGCGCGGGGCACCCGGCCAGCCACCGCCGGCCCCACCACGGCCAGCGCGCGGGGCACCCGGTCAGCCACCGCCGGTTCCACTGCGGCCAGCACATCGTGTGCAGTCTCGGATACTGCCGTTCCCACGCTGTCCAGCGGGCGGTGCGCGCTCTTGGATCTGGCCGGATGCACCGTCATCGTCCGGTGAGCCGCCGGCTCAACCACGGCCCGCCCGATCGCGGCCGGTCCGTGGGGCGCAGGCTCGGGTATCGCCGTTTCGATCACTACCGGCGCGGTCGATGCCAATGCGGATGAGGCCGGCTCGGATGATGCTGGTGGGGATGCCGCCGGCCGGGACGCGGCGTGATCCGGGGCAAACGGCGCCCGCCTGGCGGTCATGGTCACCGCAACCGGCGCGGCGGCGCTCGCCGCGCCGTGCGTCGGCTGTGGCATCCGCCGTTCACGAGCGCACCGCTCGAACTCGGCCCGGGCCGCCTCCACGGATCCGAACTCGCGGCGCAGCTTCTCGTTGTGCCGCTGAGCAAGCCCCCAATCACGGCGTTTCTTCTGAGCACGCCGGAATTCATCACGCGAGGGAGAATAATTCTTCGCCTTGGTACGATCACGCATCGCTGCCGTCTCGGCCCGGCTGATTAAACTGATCTGCCCTCGCATGCAAGAATTGTCCCGCATCCGATCGGCCGGCGCCATTATAGGATCATGCCAGTCTCGAAAAATTTCCCGTTTCCGGCTCGCGCCCTTTCAGCATATCGCCATTCGCGATGAAGGATTATCGCGTCAACGCTCAAGTGCACGGATCTGCCGCGACCAGCGCGTCAGGCGAAGCTGACCGCGCGGGCCGACCTAGGGCTCGGCGCTCAGTAGTCAACTATCCAAGCCGCCGAGAGTTGCCCCGGCGCTGTATCGCAGGACCGGCGGCGGGCGGTTTCGGACGTGCGATGTCGGGCGGGCGGGCCTTGGCGCGGGTCTTGGCGCGGGCCTGGTCGATGGCGACCGGTGAGTTGCCCGGCCGGCGACGCGAGTCGGTGAGGGCAGGGACTCGAGGGCGCTGGCCGACCCGTCCCGTTCGACGACCGGGGGCACGGCATCGACGAACGGGACGGGGGCCGGGTGCGGTGTGTTGCCCGGCTCGGCCGGGCGGGGCGGATGCCCTGTCCGAGCCGTCTTCGACATTACGACCGGCACCTTTCAGCGACCTAGAATCCAGCTGGGTAAAAGCTGAAAATCTTTCACAGCGACCGATCCCGCGTGTGGGCGTCTCGCCGCGCCGCCTCGCCGTTTTTGCACCGCGGTCCCGCTTGCTCACGCCGCGTTGGTAGCGCCGTGGTGGTCGCGCTTCGAGGCGCTGCATGGGTCGCACCTCCTCGCGCGGCGTCGGTGCCGACGCGCGGGTGGCACTTCGAGCCGCGGGGTTGGTGCCGACGCACGAGTAGCACGCCGAGCCGCGGGGTTGGTGCCGACGCACGAGTAGCACGCCGAGCCGCCGGGTTGGTCCTGCTTCGCGCGTCGCGACACCGCGGCCTCCCGCGCCGCGGTGTCTGTGGCTTCTTCGCGGCGCGGGATCGTGGGCTTCTCAGGCGGCGAAGCCGGCGGCGTATTTCTCGGCGATGGCGGGGGTCTCCGGGAGGTCGGACTCGACCACCGGGAGGCCGGCCGCGACGTCTGCGCCGAGTTCGGTGAGCAGTTGGCGCAGCAGGGCCTCGGCGGCGGCCGCCTGGGGGGCGATGCCGGCGGTGACCACCGGCACGGCGCGCTTGCCGGCCAGGGCCTGGGCCGGCAGGTTGTCGAGCAGAACCTTGAGCACGCCGGTATAGCTGCCCTTGTAGGTCGGGGTGGCGATCACCAGCACCTCGGCCCCCTTGATGGCCTCGAGGGCGGCGGCGGTCGCCTCGTCCCCGGGTGTCAGCAGCCCAGCCCCGAGCGCGCCGACCTCGATGACCGCCGGCTGCTCGGCGCCGGCCAGGGCGGCGCCGACGGCGCTCGCGAGCACCGAGGTGCGCGAGCCGGGGCGGGGGTTGCCGGACACGACGACGATTCGACTCATGACTCTCCCGATGTGAGCGGTTGGTTGGGGCGGAAAGCGAGCGGCGGCATGGTGCCGGCGCAACGGTACTCAGGCGAAGCGCCAGCCGGAGCCCGCGACGGGCGAGGGGCGGAAGGGTCGAGCTGCGCGACAGGCGAGGGCGCGGCGTGCAGGCAGCCCGACGGTCGAGCTTGGTGATCGCCGGGCGAGGCTAGGCGGCGCGGCCGAGCTGGGTGTAGCGGCCGTCGTGGTAGACGAGGGGGGTGGCGGTGTGGTCCTCGTGGTGCCAGCCGTGTTCGGGGGTGGCCAGGACGATGGTGTGGTCGCCGGCCTCGACGCGTTGTTCGACGCGGCAGACGATGCGGGCCAGGACGCCGTCGAGCAGGGGGACGCCGCCGGGGCCGGGCTCCCAGGCGCCGTGGGTGGCGAAGCGGTCGATGTTCTTGGTGGAGAAGGTGCGGGCCACCTGCTCCTGCTCCTGGGTCAGCACGTGCACGGCGACCACGTCCGAGGCGGCGACCGCGGGCCAGGCCGAGGCGGTGTGGGCCAGGCAGAACGACACCAGCGGCGGGTCGAGGGAGACTGAGGTGAACGAGGTGGCGGTGAATCCGGCGGGGGCCTGGCCGGGCGCGCCGGGCGCGGTGATGACCACGACGGCAGCGGCGTGGCGGCGCAGGAGGGCCCGGAAGAGATCGGCGTCCACGAGGGAACTGACGGTCACGGTTGTCTCCTAAGAACGTCGCGCCCACCATTTGAGATAGGGGAGGCGCATGACCCCACCGTGCGTCCCGGCTCCCGTAGATGTCAATGCTCTTCCCATATCCTAGTAAACCTAGGGGGGATGGTTGACATGAAGGTGTTGCGGCCCGCAAGGTGGTCCCATGTCCGCTCCCCCGATTTCTGTCGTACGGCAGTGGCATCGTGGTCGCGTGGCAGCCAAGTCGAACAGTTCGCATTGGGGGGCCTTCCGAGTGGAGGCCGACGGCACCGTCACGCCGCGATCCGGTGACCCCCGTCCCTCGCCCCTGCTCGGCAACATCCAGGACGCCCAGCGGCACCGGGCCCGGGTCGCCCGCCCGTCGGTCCGCCGCCGCTCGCAGGGCCGCGGCTACGACGCGTACGACGAAGTGGCCTGGGACGTGGCCCTTGACCTGGTGGCCGAGGCGCTGCGCGACACCCGCGAGCGGCACGGCGACAACGCGATCTTCGCCGGGTCGTACGGATGGGGCAGCGCCGGCCGTTTCCATCACGCGCAGTCGCAGCTGCACCGGTTCCTCGCGCTCGGCGGCGGCTACACGAGATCGCGCAACACCTACAGCTTCGGCGCCTCCGAGGTCGTTCTGCCGCACATCGTCGGCCAGCGCGGCGCAGCCCGGGTGATCTCGCAGGGCACCGACTGGCCGGTGATCGCCGAGCACACCGACCTGATCGTGGCCTTCGGCGGGCTGCGGGCCGCGACCACGGAGGTGACTCCGGGCGGTCGCGCCACCCATGATTTCGCCGGCCACCTGGCCGCGGCCAAGGCCCACATCGTCTCGGTCTCGCCCCTGCGCGACGACCTGACCAGTGACAACGGCGAGTGGCTGGCGATCCGGCCCGGCACCGACGTGGCGCTGATGTTCGCCCTGGCCCACCAGATCGCCGCGGACGGGCGGGCCGACCTCGACTTCCTGGATCGCTTCACGGTCGGCGGCGACAAGTTCCTGGCGGCGGTACGCGACTGGCCACCGGCCCGGGCCGCGGAGATCTGCGGCGTGCCCGAGGCGGCCGTCGTCGACCTGGCCCGGCGGATGACCGCGGGCCGCACCTTCATCACCGTCAGCTGGTCGCTGCAGCGGGCGCGGTACGGCGAGCAGCCGCTCTGGGCCGGTCTCGCGCTGGCCGCGGTGCTCGGGCAGATCGGCCTGCCGGGCGGCGGCTTCGGCCACGGTTACGGGTCGTCCGGCAACACCGGGGGCGGCCAGCTGCCGTACGGCCTGCCGGCCTTTCCCCAGGTGATGAACCCGGTGCCCGACTTCATCCCGGTCGCCAAGATCTCCGACTTGCTGCTGGGGCCGGGCGAGCAGTTCGAGTACGACGGCGGCACGTACACGTTCCCGGACATCAAGCTCGTCTACTGGGCCGGCGGCAACCCGTTCCACCACCATCAGGACCTCACGCGGCTGCGCCGGGCGTTCCAGCGGCCCGAGACGGTGATCGTGCAGGAGCCGTTCTGGACGGCCACCGCCCGCCACGCCGACATCGTGCTGCCGGTGACCACCACGCTCGAGCGCGACGACGTCGGGGCCAGTCACGGCGACACCCATCTGATCGCCATGCAGGCCGCCGCCGCGCCGTTCGCCGAGGCCCGCGACGAGTACGACATCTTCGCCGATCTCGCCGCTCGGCTCGGCTACGCCGAGGCCTTCACCCAGGGCCGGTCCAGCCGGGAGTGGCTGCGCCAGATGTACGAGCGGTGGCGCGCCGAGCCGAAGAAGCCGTTCGACGAGTTCTGGGCCGACGGCGAGATGGAGTTGCCGGGGCGGCGCGATGACACCGTGCTGTTCGCCGACTTCCGGGCCGGCCGGCCGCTGGACACGCCGAGCGGGCGCATCGAGCTCTATTCGGCGACCGTGGCCGGGTTCGGCTACCCCGAGTGCCCGGGCTACCCGATCTTCGAAAGCGGGGCGGGCGGCGGAGCGTACGACCTGGTGTTGATCTGCAATCAGCCCCGCACGCGCCTGCACTCCCAGCTCGACATGGGCGGTTTCTCGCAGGCCGCGAAGCGGTCCGGCCGCGAGCCGGTGCGGCTGCACCCGGCCGACGCGGCCGCCCGGGGGATCGCCGACGGCGACATCGTGCGCCTGCACAACGATCACGGCAGCGTGCTGGCCGGGGCCGTGCTCAGCGACGAGTGCCGTCCGGGGGTGGCCCAGCTGTCGACCGGCGCCTGGTTCGACCCGTCGGCGCCGGAGGTCGCGACCTGCGTGCACGGCAACCCGAACGCGCTGACCGAGGACGCCGGGACCTCCCGGCTGGCCCAGGGCTGCACCGGCCAGGTGACCTCGGTGCAGATCAGCCGGTACGACGGGCCGGTGCCGCCGGTCCGTGCCTACGACCCGCCGCTGGAGGCCTCGTGACCGACCAGTTCCACCGGAAGCTGCACCATGTCGTGCCGTCCGGGCTGTCCGGCGACACCGCGCAGACCACCGGCATGCGCCGGGTCGAGGCGATCAGCGGCAAGACCGTGGGCAGCTCGGCGCTGTGGATGGGCGAGACCCACGTCTCGGCCGCCACCGCGAGTGACAACCATCACCACGGTGAGTCGGAGACCGCGATTTACGTGGTGAAGGGCAACCCGGTCTTCGTCTTCTTCGACGAGCAGACGGGCGCGGAGAAAAGGCTGGAGACGAAGCCGGGTGACTACGTCTTCGTCCCGCCCTGGGTACCGCACCGCGAGGAGAACCCGGACCCGGCGAACGAGGCGGTGGTGGTGATCGCCCGCACCACGCAGGAGGCGATCGTTGTGAACCTGCCCTCTCTGCGCGTGTTTTAGCCTATCGAACAGATAGGAAATGTATTATTCCAGCGGCCCACCGGCCGCTACACACCCCCGAGGAGGACCCACATGTCCGCGCTCGCCGTAGCCCACCCGTCCGTGCCGCGCTCCCGCATCACCCGCCTGCGGCCGGTGCCCGACATCGCCGAGCCACCGGTCACGGTGACCATCAGCATCGCCGGGGGCGCCGGGGCCGGCCGCGACCGGGTCCTGGCCGCCCTACGCGACCTGGTCGACGCGGCCGGCTCGGTCGTCGAGGTGGCCGTCGAGCCCGTCGCCGGTGGGGACGCGCTGCGCCTCGACCCCCAGGCACGCACGGCGACCCGCGACGGCCAGCCGCTCGACCTGAGCCGCCTCGAGTACGACCTGCTGCTGTTCCTGGCCCAGCACCCGCGCCAGGTCTTCAGCCGCAGCCAGCTGCTGGCCCAGGTCTGGGGCCACACCCACACCACCAACCGCACGGTCGACGTCCACGTCAGCCGGTTGCGCACCAAACTGTCCGACCCGGAGGTCGTCACCACGGTCTACGGCCTCGGATACCGTCTGGCCGACGACGCCGCTGTCGTCGTGTCCTCCTGATCGGGGTTCCCTACATGGTTAACCGGACCGTTGCGGTCGTCGGCGGCGGCTGCGCCGGCGTGCTGGCCACCCGGGAGCTGCTGCGCGGCGGCGACGACCGGGTGGTGCTGATCGAGCCGGACGAGCCGGGCGGCGGCCTGGCCTACGGCTCGGCCCGGCCGTGGCATCTGCTCAACTCGCGGGCCGGCGCCATGAGCGCCGACCCCGACGATCTCGGGCATTTCACCCGCTGGTCCGGCGGCGCCGCGGACGACTTCCGTCCCCGTACGGAGTACGGCCGCTACCTGCGGTCGGTCTTCGACTCCACTGCCGCTGCTCATAACGACCGGTTCTCTCACCTGCAGGCCCGGGCCCGCCGGCTCGTCTCCGGCGGGCTGGAGCTCGACGACGGCTCGACCGTCCGCGCCGACGACATCGTGGTGGCCACCGGCAACCCGGCCCCGGCCCAGCCGGCGGCCCGCCCCGACCACCCCGACTACATCGCCGACCCGTGGGCGCCCGGCGTGCTCGACGCCATCCCCACCGACGTACCCGTCATGCTGGTCGGGGCCGGGCTCACCGCGATCGACGTGGCGCTGACGCTGACCGCCGACCGTGACCGCGACGCCCCGATCACCGCGGTCAGCCGGCGCGGGCAGCTCCCGCTGACCCACACCGCGGTCGCCGCGCCGCCGGTCGGGCTCGCCCTCGACGACTGCACCACCCTGCGCGACGTCGTCCGCGCCGTGCGGGCCGAGGCGGCCCGGGCCGGTGACTGGCGCGCCGTGGTCGACGGCCTTCGCCCGTACCTCGACCAGCTCTGGACCGCCCTGACCCCCGACGAGCAGGACGCGTTCCTGCGCCACCTGGCCCGCCCGTGGGAGTGTCACCGCCACCGGATGGCCCCGTCGGTCGGGGCCCGCGTGGCCGAGCTGCGGGCCGAGGGGCGCCTGGAGGTCCGCGCCGGTGGCATCCGCTCGATGACGGCCCCGCCCGCCGGTGGCCTGCTGGTCGAGCTGGAGGCCGGCGTCCAGTGGTTCGGCGCCGTCATCAACTGCGCCGGGCCCGGTCGTCTCCCGGCCGCGGCCGGCTCCTTCGTGGGCGGGCTGCTCGACGCCGGGCAGGCCCGGGTCGGCCCGCACGGATTGGGCCTCGACATCGACGACGCCGGCCACCTGATCGGCGCCGACGGGCAGACCCGGGACAACCTGTGGCTGATCGGGCCGCTGCGCCGCGGCGCCCGGTGGGAGACCACGGCCGTGCCGGAGATCCGCGCCCAGGCCCGGAGCCTTTCCGTCTCTAGATCTCTGGCAGCGTCCGGTCGGTCTCCGCAACCTGTGTGAGCTTGGCGGTCAGCGGGGCCAGCAGCGACGAGGTGATCGCCTTGTCCAGCAGGCCCCGCACGGCCAGGCCGAAGCGGCTCTGTGGATAGGCGAAGTGCTCAAGGCCCGGCGGCAGCTTCTGCACGTCGTCGACGAGCGGGCGCATCCATTTCTCGTACCGGTCGAGGTTGTCGGCGAAAGCGGCCAGAACGTAGCCGCTGGTGAGGGCGAGAGACGCGCCGCCGCCACCCATCGGGGTGACGCACCAGGCGGCGTCGCCGGCCAGCACGACCCGGCCGCGGTGCCAGGTGCTCATCCGGATCTGGGTGAGGTGGTCGATGTAGACGTCGTCCGACGCGTCGAAGCCGTCCAGGATCCGGGGCGCCTCCCAGCCGGCGTCGCGGTACCGCTCCCGCAGCCGGGCCAGGGCCTCACGCCGGTCGAGCCCGGTCAGGTCGTCGCCGCGGGCGTAGGACAGGATCGCCCGGGTCGTGCCGTGGTTGTCCGGCCGCAGGTGGACCTGGCGCCCGCCGACGGCGTTGTACCAGCGCCAGCGGTCGTCGTCGGCCGGCGTGCGCGGGATGGTGCCGAAGACCATCGTGATGCCCAGCTCCTTGCGGTCGACGGCGTCGCCGAACAGGCGGTCGCGGGTGGCGGAGCGTACGCCCTCGGCGATGACCACCAGGTCGGCCTCGATCCGCCGGCCGTTGGCCGTGGTGACGAACTCGTCCTCGATCGTGTCGCCGTAGATGATCTCGACGCCCTCGGGCAGGTGGTCGAGGATCGTGCGGGCCAAATCGCCGCGCAGCACCTCCAGCTCGGCCGTGGCCCCGTCCGGCCCGTCGGAGGGCAGCTCGGCCCGCACCTTGCCGTTCGCGTCGACCAGGACCGTACCGGTCTCAGTCGTGTTCTGCGCCTTGACCGCGTCGAACAGGCCCATCCGGTCGAGCACCTCACGGGCCACCCCGCGCACGTCGACGTTCTGACCACCGTCGCGGAACTCCGGCGTCCGCTCCAGGACGGTCACCTCCCAGCCGGTCCGCCGGAGCCAGAAGGCGGCCGACAACCCGGCGATGCTGGCCCCGGAGATCACTGCGCGTCGTGCGGTCATGGCCGCTTCCTTTCCCAGGGCGGCCCGGACAAACTTGCCGGATGCGGATCGCGGCCTGCCAGACCCCGGAGATCCTCGGCGACGTGCCGGCGGCACTCGACTGCATCAAGCAGTTCGCCGCGGCCACGGACGCCGACCTGCTGCTCTTCCCGGAGGGGTTCCTGCAGGGCTATCTGGTCACCGACGAGCATGTACGCCGGCACGCGCTGGCCCTGGACTCGCCGTCGTTCACCGCCGTGCTGGCCCGGCTGGCCCCGCTGCGGCCGACGCTGGTCTTCGGCGTCCTCGAACGGTCCTTCCACAACACGGCCGTGGTGGTCCGCGACGGCCGGCTGCTCGGCGCGTACCGCAAGACCCACCTGGTCCCGGGCGAGGCGATCTTCACCGCCGGCCGCGACTACCCGGTCTTCGACCTCGACGGCGTCCGCTTCGGCATCAACATCTGCTACGACACCCGCTTCCCGGCCGCCGCCGCGGCCGTCGCCGCCCAGGGCGCGCAGGTCCTGCTCGTCTGCTCGCAGAACATGATGCGCCGCCCCGCCGCCGAACACTGGAAGGACCGCCACAACGCCATCCGCGCCCAGCGAGCCCGCGAAACCGGCCTGTGGATCATCTCCGCCGACGTCACCGGCGAGCGCGACCCCGACCGCGTCGGCTGGGGCCCGACCAGCATCCTGGATCCGGCCGGCGACCTGGTCGCTCAGGTCCCCTCGATGACCACCGGCTTCGTCGTCGCCGACGTTCCGTCTACTGACTGATTCCCGCTGACGCCGTAACGCCGCGGAGAATCGTCAGCACCCCCGCCGAGGGCTTCTTGACGATGTCGGCCGGCGGTGCGAGCAGCGGTGGCGTCGTTCCGTATCCGCTCAGGCCGATCACCCAGGAGTCACCGGAGCCCGGGCTGGCCAAGGACAGTAAGGCGATCCGGTCCTGTGCGTCGAGGGTGGCCCGGAACGGCATCTCACTGCCGGTTCGTAGAGGAACCGCGCCGTAGGATCGTGCGCCGTGCGTACTACTGGGCCGGCCCCGTTCGACGTTGCCGGCGAAATGCCCGAGCTGGCGCCGTACGCGCGGACGGCGGTTCGGTTGCATCCGCGGCGTGGGGAACCGGCGGCCGGCCAGAGCTCGATGGGTGGGCCGCTGCTGTGGCCCGTGGACGAAGCGTGGCCCGCCTGCGACGGACCGGGGGCGTACGACCACTTCGACGGGTCGCCGGGTGAGGACGGGGTTCCGCTCGTGCCGGTGCTGCAGCTGCTGGCCGAGGACGTTCCCGAGCTGCCGTTCCCGGAGGCGACCGGCTGGCCGTACGAGGACGAGCTGGGCGTCGTCCCGGGGACCAAGGTCGGCGGATATCCGGGCTGGACGCAGGGGCCTGAGTGGCCGGAGTGCCGGTGCGGCCGGACGAGGGACCATCTACTCACCGTTGCCAGCTGGGAGTTCAGCCGCGGCGACGACCGGCGGTGGATTCCGCTGGAGGACCGTCCCGCGATGGCGGGCTGGGGCTTCGACGCGCCGGACGATCATCCGTGGCGGGCCGTGCAGAATCCGGCCGGGCTGATGCTGGGCGACGCGGGCGGCATCTCCCTGTTCGAGTGCCGGGCGTGCCCGGAGCGGCCGTTCGGCTACCGGTTCGACTGCTCCTGAGGAAAATCGTTTGTCAGCGCAGCCCCGCTACGAAACAGTTAGCCCATGACGTACTGACGAAGCACCGACGCTCCGGCCGCGCATTCCGCAGGCGGCCGTCCATTCCGGTCCCCTTCGTCGTCGTCTTCGAAAGAGCGTTTGTTTTGGCCGCAACTGTTGCTGTTTTCGCTTCTCCGTCGAGCTGGGTCGAGTCTGATGCGCTCGACCAGTGTCACCAGGTGGCCGCCCTCCCAGGCATGCGTCACGTGGCCGGCATGCCTGATCTGCATCCCGGTAAGGGCGCGCCGATCGGCGCGGCCATGCTGTCGAGCGTTCTCTACCCGTTCCTGGTCGGCTCGGACATCGGCTGCGGTATTGCCGTCTTCCCGATCCGGCTCAAGCGGGCCGTTCCCGAGAAACTCGCCCTGAAGTTTCCCGATCTCGACTACTCCCCCGGGCCCGACGACCCCGCCTGGTCGTACGTCGAGTCGGAGATCCCGGCCGGCCACGACGAGCACCTGGGCACCGTCGGCCGGGGGAACCATTTCGTCGAGCTGGCGCGCGTGGATTCCGTACCGTCGCCTCGCCCCGGTCTTGACCGCGGCGACCTGGTCCTCATCGTCCACAGTGGGTCGCGCGGTCTCGGTGAGCGCATCCTGCGCGCGCACACCGAGGTCCACGGCGCCGGCCCGGCCGAGGATCCGGCCGCCTATCTCGCCGACCACGACGACGCCGTCCGCTGGGGTTCGCTCAACCGCCGGCTGATGGCGGCCCGGGTTGCTCTCGCCCTGGGCGCGACCCCGCAGGAGCCGATCGTCGACGAGTGCCACAACTCGGTCGAGGTTCGCGACGGCGCCTACCTGCACCGCAAGGGGGCCGCCGCCGGTGACGACCGGGAGGTGCTGATCGCCGGCACCCGCGGCACCCCGTCCTATCTGGTGGCCGCCCACGCCGGGGCCGAGGCCAACTTCTCGGTGGCGCACGGCGCGGGCCGCAAGATGTCCCGCTCGGATGCCCTGCGCCGCGGCAAGGCCAAGCACACCGTCGAGGAGCTCCGCCGCACCCCGCTCGGCTCCGTCGTCGTCTGCGGCGACCGCCAGCTGCTGTTCGAGGAGGCCCCCACCGCCTACAAGCGCATCGAGCAGGTGATCGCCGACCTGACCGGGCACCACCTGGCCACCCCGGTCGCCGTCACGGTTCCCCTCGTCACTTACAAGTCCGCCGCCCGGCGCCGCTCATGACCGTTCATCTGATGCTCTCCGCGGGGCGGGGACCGATCGAGTGCTCCTGGGCCGTCGCGCGTCTGCTGCCCCGGCTGGAGGCGGACGCCAAACGGCACGGCGTGCGCAGCGAGCACGTCTCGTCCGTGGCCGGCGACCGTGCGGGCACCCTGCGCTCGGCGGTGATCCGGCTGTCGGGTGACGACGCCGGTACGTTCGCCGCCGGCTGGACCGGGACGCTGTGCTGGCAGGCGCCCAGTCCGTTCCGTTCCACCAGCCGCAAGAACTGGTATGTCATCGCGCAGCCGTGCGAGCTCGACACCCAGCGGACCCCGTTCTCCGAGTCGGACGTCGACATCGTGGGCGTCCGCACCGGCGGGCCCGGCGGCCAGCACCGGAACAAGGCGAGCACCGCCGTCCGCGCCACCCATCGCCCCTCCGGCCTGGTGGTGGTCGTCGACACCGAGCGCCAGTTCACCCTCAACCGCAGCCTCGCCCTGCGCCAGCTCCGCGACCGCCTGCAGCGCACCGACCAGGCCACCGCCCGCGCGGCCGAGACCACTCGCTGGCAGATCCACGACGACCTGATCCGCGGCAACCCCGTCCGCACCGAACGCCCCTAGTGGGCGTTCTCGGCGCGGGCGTGCTTGGGCAGCAGGAACACGAGCAGGAAGGCGACCGTGATCGGCAGCAGGCACGCCCAGGACGTCACCCGGAGGGCGTCGGCGGCCGGGTGGTGCTTGAGCACCGCCAGGAAGACCGTGCCGAGGACGGCGATGCCGAGGGCGGTGGCCAGCTGCTGGGCCGCCTCCATGACGCCCGAGGCGGAGCCGACCTCGTTCATGCTGACCGCGGCCAGGATGAACTGGATGATCTGGCCGAGGACCGTGCCGACACCGACGCCGATCAGCAGCAGGCCGGGGACCAGGGTCCAGATGGAGCCGCCGGTGAGCAGGGCCAGGGTGACGGCCCCGGCCCCGACGGCGGCGATGCCCACGTGCAGCAGGTGGCGGCCGAGCTTCTTGACCAGCGCGCCCGAGACGACCATGCCGCCGATCATGCCGATGACCATGGGGGTCAGGGAGAGCCCGGCCCGCACGGGTGACCAGCCCTGGCCGAGCTGGCCGTAGAGGGAGACGCAGAGCAGCAGGCCGCCGAAGGCGCTGAACAGGGCCAGCATGACCGCGACGCCGCTGAGGTACATGCGGTTGGCGAACAGGGACGGCTCGATGAGCGCGTTGGTGTGGCGGCGGCGCTCGTAGCGGACGAACACGTACAGCAGGACGGCGCCCACCGCGAGCAGGGCGAACGTCCAGGCCGGCCAGCCCGCGCCCTCGCCCTGGATGAGCGGGAAGACCACGGCGACCAGGGCCGCGCCGATCAGCCAGATACCGCCGACGTCGAGTTTGAGACCGGGGTGGCTGATCCCGCGGGGCAGCGAGCGCAGCGCGAACGGCAGCGCGATCAGCCCGAGGGGCACGTTGATCAGGAAGACCATCCGCCAGCCGGTGCCCCAGAAGTCGGCGTCGATGAGCACGCCGGCCAGGATGGGCGCGCCGAGCATGGCCAGGCCGGTGGCCGGGCCGAACAGGCGGGTGGCCTGGCCGAGCTCCTCGTCGTCGAAGACCTCCTTCAGCATGCCGAAGCCCTGCGGGATCATCAGCGCGCCGAAGCCGCCCTGCAGCGCCCGGAACAGGATGAGCATGCCCATGTCCTGACCCAGGGCGCAGGCGGCCGAGAAGAGGGTGAAGCCGGCCAGGCCGAGCAGGAACATCCGGCGGCGGCCGAAGATGTCGCCGAGCCGGGCGCCCGCGATGAGCAGGACCGCGAAGGTCAGCGTGTAGGCCGCGCCGAGCCACTGGATGCTGCTGGCGCTGCCGCCGAGCTCGCGCTGGATGGACGGCCCGGCCACGTTGACGATCGTGGCGTCGAGCAGGTCCATGGTGTTGGCCGCGAGCACGACGATCGCCACGGTCCAGCGGACGCTGCGGTAGTCGGTGAGGGTCATACGCGTCTCCCATCAGGTCGAACGCCGTTCGTAACAAACACCGTTCGTTACGTACACTGTACGTGTAGGCTGGGCCGCGTCAAGGTGGTTGCCGTCACCGGCCGGAGGGACAAGGCATGAGCCCGCGATCGACCCGGGACCGCCCGGCGAAGGCGCCGTTGAGCGAGGAGGCGATCGTCGGCGCAGCGATCGGGATCCTGCGGTCGGAGGGCCTGGAGGCGATGTCGATGCGCCGGGTCGCGGCCGCCCTCGACACCGGGGCCGGCTCGCTCTACGTCTACTTCGCCAACCGCGAGGCCCTGATCGAGGCCGTCTTCGACCGGGTCGCCGCCACCGTCGAGCTGGAGCCGCCGAGGGCCGATCGCTGGCGCGAGCAGTTGCAAGCGGTGCTGACGCGGACCCGTGACGCGCTGGTCGCCCACCCCGGGATCACCGCGGCGGTGATGGTCGACCCACCCCGCACGTACGCGTCCATGCGCCTGCAGGAGAACCTGCTCGGTCTCCTGTTCGCCGGCGGTCTCGGCCCGCGCGACGCCGCCTGGACCGCCGACACGCTGTTCGCCCAGGTCACCCACGCCGCGGTCGAGGCCGAGACGCGTACCGCCGACCCGGCCGAGCTGGCGCGGCAGGTCTCGGCCAACTTCGCCCAGCTACCGGCCGACGAGTTCCCGCTGATCACCGCCCACGCGGCCACGATCGTCTCCGGTGACTTCGACCAGCGCTTCCACTACGCGATCGACATCGTCATCGAGGGCGCGCTGAGAAAAGCAAAGGCCGAACAGGGCTAGGCCGTACGGGAACGAAGGCGCCGCAACATGCGGGCGTCCCCGAAACCCACCGCCCGGGCCGCCGCCTCCACCGTCGTGCCGTGCCCGATCAGGTACTCGGCCCGCTCGACCCGGAGCTGCTGCTGGTAGCGCAGCGGCGTCTGCCCGGTCGCGGCCTCGAACAGCCGGGTCAGCGTCCGTTCGCTCACCCCGGCCCCGGCGGCCAGCGAGGCGAGCGGCAGGGCGGACGTGAACGACCCGTCGATCCGGTCCTGGACCCGGTGCACCACGTCGCTGAGGTGGGCCCGGTGCCGCAGCATGGCCGAGGCCTGCTGCTCGTCGCCGTTGCGGCGCGCGTAGACGACCATCTCGCGGGCCACCTGGGCCGCCACCGCCGGCCCGTGCCGTTGGGCGACCAGGTGCAGGGCCAGGTCGATCCCGCTGGCGATGCCGGCCGAGGTCACCACGCGGTCGTCGCTGACGTAGAGGACGTCGCGCACCACCGTGGCCTTCGGATGCCGCCGGGCCAGGGTCTCCTGCAGGTCGTGGTGGGTGGTGCAGCGCCGGCCGTCGAGCAGCCCGGCCAGGCCGAGGGCCGACGCGCCCGAGCAGACGCTCGCCACGGTGCCGCCGGCCCGGTGGTGGGCGGCGACCCGGGCCAGCAGGTCGGGCCCGGGCGGGTCGAAGCCGTCCCGCCAGCCCGGCACCAGCACCAGGTCGTCCGGGGTCAGGGCGGGCCATGTGACGTCGGCCGACAGCCGCACGCCCTGCCAGCTCGGCACCGACGGCGCCGAGGCCACGTAGAACAGCGAGTAGCCGGGCGCGGTGGTGAAGACCTGGGCCGGGCCGGCGAGATCGAGCAGGTGCAGCCGCGGCGTCAGGACGAAGACGACGCGCTGCACGATCTGGTCACTCCCCCAGGTAGTCGTCGACCGTCCGCACGGTGGCGAACCGGCCGGCCAGGGCGTACTCGGTGCGGGCGACCACGTCCGCCGCCGCCAGCGTACGCGGATCGGCCAGCAGCTCCTCGACGGTCTGGTCGGCCGGCGCCGTCCAGTGCGGGATCGGGAACGTGCCCGTGGCGTCGGTCAGGTAGGTGACCTCGTAGCCGAAGTCGGAGGCGACCCGGGCCGTGGTCTCCACGCACTGCTCGGTACGCAGCCCGGTCACCGCCACCGAGGTCACCCCGGCCGCGGTCAGCCGCTGCTGCAGGTTGGTCGTGGTGAAGGCGTTGTGCGAGGTCTTGGTCACGACCGCCTCGTCCTTGGCCGGCACCAGCTCGGCGACCACCCGGACGTGCCCGTTCTCCGGGTCGAAGAGCCCGCCCGTGCCCGGCTCGGCGTGCAGCACCCAGACGACCTTGTCGCCGGCCGCCCGCGCCGCCTCGACCAGCCGCCGCACGTTGTCGATCAGAGCAGGGTTGTTCAGCGTCGCCCACAGCGGCCGCTGCCGGAACGATTCCTGTACGTCGATCACCAGAAGCGCGTTCGTCATGCCTTGATTTTTCGCGCCCGGCCGCCCGCCGGTAAGGCACGTTCCCGTCCCGAGGCGGAACGATACGGCCAAACGGAGCCCCTGAGGACGGCCCGGCAGGCGCGATAATGCCCAGGTGGCGCTTGCATACAACGAGGTCGATGTCGTCCGCCCGCCGAGGCTGCGGCCGGGCGACGAGGTGCGCGTGGTGGCGCTCGGCGGCGGCGAACCGGACGAAGGAATCAGGGCGCGGCTGGAGAGCCTCGGCCTGCGCGTCAGCGTCGGCGCCTACACGACCGACGAGATCGAGGCGGTCAACCGGGCGCTGCGCGACCCCGGCGTCCGGGCGATCGTCGCCGCCCCCGGCGGCGAGTGGGCCCACCGCGTCGTCGACCGGCTCGACTTCGGCACCGCCTCGGCCTACCCGAAGCTGCTCATCGCCGGCGCCGGCCACACGATCGTGCACCTGGCCCTGTGGGAGCGTTCCGGCCTGGCCGGCCTGCGCGGCGATCCGGCCGGCGCGTTCAGCACCGACCCTGTGGTCGTCGCCGCCGATCCCAAGGCGCCGACCGGCGAGCTGACCACCACCGGCCGCTGCCAGGGTGTGCTCCTCGGCGGCGACCAGGACCAGGTGGCCGCGGCCGCGGGCTGGATGCTGCCCAGCCTGAGCGGGGCGATCCTGCTGCTCGAGGGCCACGGCCCGCACCACACGCACGTCGACCGTCAGCTCACCATGCTGCGCCACGCGGGACGGCTCGACGGCCTGCGCGGCGTGGCGGTCGGCCGGTTCACCGACGGCGGCCCCCGGATGCTGGAGGTCCTGCACGACCGGCTCGGCGCTCTGGGCGTACCGCTGCTCGGGGGTCTGGCCCTTGACGACCTGCCGATCGGCACCATGGCCGAGCTGGACGCGGACGCCGGAACCCTGACCGTGGACGCGGCTGTTTCGTGAGACTGTCGATTTCGCGGTGGTGCGGTTCGTCGGGGTGGCAAAGAGAGGAACCGACATGGCGAAGTACACCTTGCTCATCTACGGCGACCCGGCCCAGTGGGAGGCGATGACTCCCGAGCAGTGGAAGGACCACGACCGGGCCCACGAGGAGTTTCGGACCACCGCCGGCCCCCGCGTCGTCGGCGGCGAGCAGCTGGAGTTCCCGGCCTCGGCCACCACCCTGCGCGGCCCGGGCGTCACCACCGACGGGCCGTACCCGGAGACCAAGGAGGTCCTGGGCGGCTTTTATCTCGTCGAGGCGAACGACCTGGACGAGGTGCTGGCCCTGACGGCGCTGCTGCCCGAGGTGCACGCCGAGCACGGTGGCGTCGAGATCCGGCCGGTGATCGAGCACCCGTGACCGACATCGGTGCCGCCCTCGACGAGGCGCACCGCCGCGACTGGGCCCAGGTCCTGGCCACCACCGCCCAGGTGACCCGGGATCTGGACCTGGCCGAGGAGTGCACCCAGGACGCGTACGCCCAGGCCCTGCGCAGTTGGCCGCGCAGCGGCATCCCCGAACGGCCCGGCGCGTGGCTGACCCAGGCCGCCCGTCACCGCGCCCTGGACGTGCTGCGCCGCGAGGCCGCCTTCCGCCGCCGCCTCCCGCTCCTGGTCATCGACTCTTCTCAAGAAAGCGACCTCCTCCAGCTGATCTTCACGTGCTGCCACCCGGCGCTCGCCCGGGAGGCGCAGGTCGCGCTGACCGCCCGCCTGGTCTGCGGCCTGTCCACGGCCGAGATCGCCCGCGCCTTCCTCGTGCCCGAGCCGACCATGGCCGCCCGCCTCACCCGGGCCAAGAAGAAGATCGCCACCGCCCGCATCCCGTACCGGGTGCCCGCCGACGATCAGCTGGCCGAACGGCTCGGCCCGGTCCTCGATGTGATCCACCTGCTCTTCACGACCGGGCACACCGCGCCCGCCGGCCCGTCGCTGATCCGCCACGACCTGGTCACCGCGGCCATCGACCTCGCCCGCACGCTGCATCTGCTGATGCCGCGCACCGCCCCGGTGGCCGCCCTGCTGGCCCTGCTGCTGATCACGGACGCGCGTACCGCCAGCCGGGTCTCGGCCGAAGGCCGCCTGCTCCTCCTGCCCGAGCAGGACCGCTCGCTCTGGGACCGCCAGCAGATCGCCGAGGGCACCGCCCTGCTCACCGCCGCCCTGCGCCGGCACCCGCCGACCCGCTACGCCGTCGAGGCCGCCATCGCCGCCGTCCACGCCGAGGCCCCGACCTGGGCCGCCACCGACTGGACCGAGATCACCGGCCTCTACGACGTGTTGCTGCGCCTCTGCCCCGGCTCCCCGGTGGTCGCCCTCAACCGCGCCGTCGCCCTCAGCTTCCGCGACGGCCCCGCGGCCGGCTTGGCCGCCCTCACCCCGCTACTCGCCGATCCTTCATTAGCGACATATCCGTATTTGTCGGCGGCCCGCGCGGATTTCCTCCGCCGCCTGGGCCGCCACACCGAGGCGACCGCCGCCTACGAGGAGGCCCTCACCCTGACCGACAACGAGACCGAGCGTGCGTTTCTCAAGAGGCAACTGCCGTAGGTACGCCTCCACGCTCCACCGCCCGCATGAGGCGGCACCCGGCGAAGCACAGCCCCGCCCCTGCGGCGCGTCCTCCGTCGCGGTCACGGCCGCCCGGCGCCTTTCGCATGGGGCGGTGGCCCAGCTCACCCCTCACCCTCCGCCCCGCCGCTCGCCCTCACCTCTCCCTTCGCCCGGCGCCACGCCGCTCACCCCCTCACCCGCCGACCACCGAACGTGTGGCGGTGACCACAACTCGACCCTCTCAGCCCGCTGGCCACCGGTCCGATAGTTGGTGTACAAATAGTTGGCGTGGCAACGATTGGGAGGGCGTGAAGGACATGGCGAAGAACGCTGACGGCCGCGGCCGCGTCAAGCAGTGGTTCCACGACACCTTCGACGACTGGTTCTTCCGCTCCATGATCGGCCCCGCTCAGACCCGCAACGCCGTTCAAGGCTGCGACGAGGGCGCCCGTGAGCAGTGGAAGCGCGACCTCGAGAACCGCAAGCGCTACACCCGCGAGCAGCGCGAACGCAAGCGCCTGGAGCGCGAGGCCACCCGCTCCTGACCGTCCCACGGTGGTCGGCCAAGATGATCAAATGCCGGTCCCCGCACGATCTCTCGGTAAGAGTCTGGCCATAGCATCGGCCGCCGGTCTCGTGGTCGGCGTCCTGACGCTGGGCGGCCAGGCCCTGCCCGGCTATGTCTTCCGGCACATCACCGAGTCCTCCGCGGTCAAGGCCGTCACCGACGTCGTCGCCCAGCTGAGCAACTCCGGCGCCACCTGGTCGGCGATCGCCTTCCTGATCGTGGCCGCCCTGAGCCTGACCCGGTGGGCGGCCGCGCTAGGCGGTTTCCTGACCCTGGCCGGCGCCACCGTCGGCTACTACGCGGCCGCCACCATCTTTCTCCACGACGACCTGAGCTCGACCGCCCTGCGCGGCCCGCTCATCTGGGCCGCCATCGCCGTGGTCGCCGGCCCCCTCTTCGGCCTGGCCGCCGCGATCTGGCGTCATGGCCCGACCCGGCTGCGCCCATGGGCCCTGGCCACCCCCAGCGCCCTCTTCATCGCCGAGGGCCTCTACAACGCGATCATCCTGCACTACTGGACCGAGAGCGCCGTCGCCGTCATCATCGGCCTCCTGCTGGTCATCGGCCTCGCCCGCACTTCCACCGAACGCCGCGCCGCCCTGATCCGCCTGCTGCCCACCCTGGCCGCCATCGGTTCCGCCTTCGCCGCCGCCGTCCTCATCACCGACGCCGCCTTCAGAGCCTGACCCGCCGCCCCGCCGCACACCTTCCAGAGCGGCCCCGCCGCACGCCTCGCGGGGAGCCGTCGCTGCCGCGCGCCTCCCGGCCGCTGTCCCCCGGCCGCACGCCTGCCCGGGGCCGCACCCGCGCACTCCTCCCGGACGGCTCCACCCCGCGCAATCTCCCGGGGTTCACCGGGCTGCCAAGTCGTAATCCTTCAGCGTGATCGCGTCCGCCTTGCCGAACTGTTTGGCCAGCATCTGTTTCATCGGCCAGCGGGACATCGAGCGCATCGACGCCGCGCGGGCGCGGATCATCAGGCGGCTTTTCGGCGCGTAGGCGTGGATCCCGCCCGGCGGCAACTGCATGCCTTCCTTCACATACGACGCCATTCCGCTCTGATAGGCCTCGAACGCCGCCGCCGGGTCCGGACGGGTGGCCAGCTCGCCGGCCAGCACGTAGGCGCCGACGATGCTCATGCTGGTGCCGAGCCCGGCCAGGGGCGAGCCGCAGTAGCCGGCGTCGCCGAGCAGGACGGTCCGGCCGCGGGACCACCGGTCGACGTGCACCTGGTCGACCGAGTCGAAGTAGAAGTCCTCGGCGTCCGGCATCGCGGCCAGCAGCGACGGCACCTTCCAGCCCGCACCGGCCAGGTTCCGGGCGATCAGGCCCAGCTGTTCGGGCCGGCTCAGCCGCCCGTACCGCTTCGAGGTCACGAAATTCAGCCCGGCCATGGCCCGGCCGTCGCGGGTCGGCCGGACCAGGACGACCCGGCCGCCGGGGGCGTTGTACATGTGCGCCCAGTGGTCGAGGTCGCCCATGTCCGGCACGGTGAACAGCGCGCCGTAGCAGCCGAGCGGCCGTACGAACCGGTCCTGCGGGCCGAAGGACAGGGCCCGCACCCCGGAGTGGACACCGTCCGCGCCCACGACCACGTCGTACTGCGAAGTGCCGCCGCTCTGGAACGTCACCCGCCCGTCCGGGGTCAGCGCGGTGATCCGGTCGCCGAAGCGGTAGTCGGCCATCGTGGCCGTCGCCTCGATGAGCACGCGGCTGAGGTCACCGCGGGCGATCTCGATCTCGGCCACGATGCCTTCGCCGCCGAACAGGTCGGCCGGCATCTCGGCCAGCCGCCGGCCGCGCTTGTCGACGAGCGCGATGCCGCGTTCGTCGACCTGTTCGGCCCGGATCGCCGCGGTCAGGCCCATCCGGTCGACCACGCCCTTGGCCACGCCGCGGATGTCGACCGCGTGGCCACCCGGCCGCATCCCCGGCGCTTTCTCGACGATGGTGACGTCGGCCCCGGCTCGATGCAGCCAGAACGCCAGGGCCGGCCCGGCGATGCCGGCGCCCGAGATGAGTACGCGCATGTCCCCGCTCCCTCTGCGTACGGTGTACGTTTGTGTACTAGCCAGAGCGTAGGAAGCGGATCGCTGAGGCGGCAACGTGTACTAGTACGGCGGGCCGCATTACCCGGAGGTGTACTAGTGCATCCGTACCGCCGGATCGTGGAAGAAGTGCGCCGCCGGATCACCTCCGGAGAGCTGCGGCCGGGCGACCGCGTGCCCTCGGCCCGGGCCATCACCCAGGAGTGGGGCGTCGCGATCGCCACCGCGACCCGAGCCCACGCGGCGCTGCGCGAGGAGGGCCTGACCGTCGCCCGCCCCGGTGTGGGCACCGTCGTCGCCGGGCCGGCGCCGCGCCACGAGCACGAGCTGACCCGGGACCGGATCGTCGCCACGGCCATCGAGGTGGCCGACCGGCACGGCATGGCCGAGTTGACCATGCGCCGGCTCGCCACCGAGCTCGGCGCGGCCACCATGTCGCTCTACCGCTACGTGCCGAGCCGGGACGAGCTGGTGGTCGCGATGATCGACAAGGCGCTGGGCGAGATCCGGCTGCCGCGGCGCCACCCCGGCGGCTGGCGGCCGGCCCTCGAGCTGGCCGCCCGACAGGAGTGGCTCGTCTTCCAGCGCCATCCGTGGCTCGGGTCCTCGATGTCGATCACGCGGCCGCAGCTCGCGCCCAACGGCGTACGGCTCAGTGAATGGGTCCTGGCCTCTTTCGACGACACCGGGCTCAATCTCGAAGAGCGGATGTACGCGCAGATCGTGCTGTTCACCTTCGTGCGCGGGGTGGCCAGCGCGCTGGAGCCCGAGGCGGAGGCGATCCGCGAGACCGGCCTGACCAACGAGCAGTGGATGGAGACCCAGGAGACGACGCTGTCCGAGCTCATGGACACCAACGGCATGAGCCACTTCCAGCAGCTCACCGAGGACGGCTTAGACTTCGGGCTCGACCTGGTCTTCGAGTTCGGTCTGGCGCGGCTGCTCGACGGCCTCAGCCTGCTGGTCGAGGCTCGGGGCGGAGGGGCGCGAGGCTGAGGGGCTCGAGGCTGATCGCGGCCAGCCGCAGCTTCGTCTCGTCCTCGCTGCCGGGCTCGGCCGTCAGGATGACGATCTTCAGCTCGGCATCTCCGTCGGTCAGGGTGTCGCAGTCGACGGTGATCGGCCCGACCGACGGATGCTCGACCACCTTGCGGTCCTCCCGGTGCGCGCCGACCGCCCCGGCCGCCCACAGCTCGGCGAAGCGCCCGTTGCCCTCACGCAGCTCGCGGACGAGCGCGGCCAGGCGCCGGTCGCCCGGGAAGCGGCCGGTGGCCCGCCGCAGGTCGGAGACGATGGCGGCGCTGGTGCCGTGGGGATCCTGAGTGGCGACCGGCCAGCGGGACAGGGCGGGGCCGTCGCCGTCGACCGGGAAGTTGTCGCGGGCGAAGTTGCGCCGGGCCGGCGGCGCGGCCGACGGGTCGCCGAGCAGCCCGGCCCAGCTCCTGTTCCACCACAGCAGCTGCCAGTCGGCGGCGAAGACGGCGGCCGCCGCGTCACCGAGCCGGGTCACCACCCGCTGCACGCCGGGCGGAATGTGATCGGCGATCCGGTCGTCGGCCGGCGGGGTGAGACCGGCCAGCCGGAACAGGTGGTCGCGCTCGGCCGGCGTGAGCTGCAGGGCCCGGGCCAGCGCGGCCGTGACCTGCGCGGACGGCGTGCTGGCGCGGCCCTGCTCGAGCCGCACGACGTAGTCGACCGACACGCCGGCCAGCTCGGCCAGCTCCTCGCGCCGCAGCCCGGCCGTCCGCCGCCCGTGCCGGGCCGGCAGCCCGGTCGCGGCCGGTGACAGCCGATCGCGCCAGGCCCGGATCGTGGTGCCGAGACTCGTCATGCCCCCGATTGTTCCGCGCTCGGCCGCCCCGAGGGTGGTACTGGCTTTCTCTGGCAGCTCCCCCGCCCGCGGCCAACGATGAACGGCATGACGATCACCTTCATCACCGGCGCCAACAAGGGCCTCGGCCACGAAACCGCCCGCCGCCTGCTCGCCCTCGGCCACACCGTGATCCTCGGCGCCCGCAACCCGGCCCTCGGCACCGCGGCCGCCCAAGCCCTCGGCGCCCGCTTCGTCCCGATCGACGTCACCGACGACGCCTCGGTCGCCGCCGCTGCCGCCGACATCGAGCAGCACGAGGGCCACATCGACGTGCTGATCAACAACGCCGGCATCCACGGTCCGATGGGGGTGCCCTCCGCGGCCGACACGCTCGACGTCCTCGACGTCAACGTGGTCGGGGCCGTCCGCACGACCACGGCCTTCCTGCCCCTGCTGCGCCGCTCCGCCGACCCGGTCATCATCAACGTCAGCAGTGGCATGGGCTCCCTGGAGCTCACCAACGACCCGGCGCGCCCCGAGTCGCACGTCATCGCGCCCGCCTACACCGCTTCGAAGGCCGCCCTGACCATGCTGACCAACCAGTACGCCAAGGCCCTGCCGGACGTACGCGTCAACGCCGCCGACCCCGGTTACACGGCCACCGACTTCAACGGCCACTCCGGCCCGCAGACCGTCACCGAGGGCACGGACGCCGTCGTCGCCCTGGCCACCGAGGGCCCCGGCCACCCCTCCGGCCGCTTCCTCGACCGCCACGCCCTCTAGAGGATCAGCACGACCTTGCCGTTGCTGTGGCGCGACTCGACGGCGGCGTGGGCGGCGGCGATCTCCGCGAGCGGGAACGGGCGGACCTGCATCGTCAGCTTGCCCTCGGCGGCCAGGCCGACGACGGCGGCCAGGCGCCGAGGGTCACGCCCGGCCCGCACCACCCGAGCGCCGATGTCAGCCGCGGCCTTGTCGTCGGCGATGGTGCCGATCCGGTCGACCGGGATGCCGAGCGACGCCGACTGGGCCAGGGTCTCGCCGCCGGCGGTGTCCAGCGCTACGGTCGGCTCCAGGCCGAGCGCTCGGACAATCGCGACCAGCCCGGGGCCGTACGCCACGGGTACGGCGCCGATCTCGCGCAACCACGCATGGTTGCCCGGGCTCGCGGTGCCGATCACGGTGGCGCCGGCGAGGCGGGCGAGCTGGGTGGCGACGGTGCCCACGCTGCCCGAGGCGCCGTGCACCAGCAGGACGTCCCCGGCGGCGACCCCCAGCTCCAGCAACGACCCGCTCGCGGTCTGCGCGGCGGCCACCAGCGCGGCCGCCGTCGGGAAGTCCAGCGGGTTGGGCACCACGTCGGCGGCGGGGACGACCACGTGATCCGCGACGGCGTTGAGCATCGTGGAGCCGAGGACGGCGTCCCCCACCGCGATGCCCTCGACGCCCTCACCGACCTGGTCGACCACACCCGCGTACTCCTGCCCGATGGTCTGCGGGAACGTGACCTTGGCCCAGGGCATCCGCCCGAGCCGGACCGCCACGTCGAACGGCTGGACCCCGGCCGCACGGACCCGTACCCGCACCTGCCCCGGCCCCGCGACCGGATCGGGGAGCTCGGCCAGCCGGAGCACGGACGGCGGACCGAACTGATCGAAGACGACGGCTCTCATGCACCGACTCTGCAAGCTCAACGCAGGTTGAAGTCAAGAGCGCGACGAAGCGTCACGGGCCATCGACGCAGCGCTGTCCCGGATGGCCGGATAGGTGGTCATTGGTCGCCGCCCGGTCACGATCCCCGGGCGCGCCGCGCCGCCCGGGCGCGGCGTCGATACCGTTAGCGCGTGTCTGAGATCCCGTGGTGGGGGCTGCCCCTCATCGCCGCCGTGTTCGCCCTGGCCGGAGCCGCCACCGTCCAGCTCGTGACCGCCCGCAGCAGCTACCTGCGCAGTCGCCGCCGGCGTACCCGCCGGTGGTACGAGGAGCGCAAGGCGGCCTACGTCGCCCTGCTCGCCGTCTTCGAGCGGGACACGTACGCGCTGCGCACCGCCTACGACGCCGGCACCAAGCCGGCGTCGCCGCTGGTCTACGTCGACGAGGTCGGCCCGGCCCTCATGCAGGTGCGGCTGCTCGCCTCGGGGCCGGTGCGCAGCGCCGCCCTGGCCGTGCACGTCCTTTTGCAGCAATTGCACGGCGAGATGAACCCGGCCGCCGTCTCCGGGGTCCAGCCGCAGACCCACTTCCGGGAGCTGCTCACCCAGGTGCCGCTGGTCATGCAGCAGTTCGAGGCCGCGATCCGGGAGGAGCTGCGGATCGAGGCCACCCCGCCGGCGGAGAACGAGTCGCTCAACGGCCGCGCGCGATCACTGCTGCGACGCCAACCACAAACGCCACCCCTAGAGGGTTCCGCCGATGTCCGGCAGGATCTACAGGCGTGACCGATAGGAGCGAGACCACCGCCGCCGTCATCCGCAGCGGGATCGTGGCGATCCTGCGCGCGCCCACCGCCGACTACTTCTCCGCCGTGGCCGAGGTGCTGGTCGATTCCGGCATCACCGCCATGGAGGTCACGCTGACCTCGCGCGGGGCCGTCGAGGCCATCGCCGGCCTGCGGCGCCAGCTGCCCTCGTCGGTCGCGATCGGCGCCGGCACCGTGCTGACCGCCGACGACGCGAAGGCGGCGGTCGGGGCCGGCGCCGAGTTCCTCGTCTCCCCCGTGATCGACGCCGAGCTCGTGGCCGGCTCCGAGGTCCCGTTCTACCCGGGCACCAGCACCCCCACGGAGATGTACGCGGCCTACCGCGCCGGCGCCGAACTGGTGAAACTGTTCCCCGCGGCCGGCCTCGGACCGTCCTACCTGCGCGACGTCCGCGGCCCGCTGCCGCAGATCCCGGTCATGCCGACCGGCGGCATCAAGATCGAGGACATCGCGGACTGGCTGTTCGCCGGGGCCAAAGCGGTCGGCGTGGGCTCCCCGCTGGTCGGCGACGCCGCGACCGGCGGCAACCTGCGGGCGCTGGCCTCCCGTGCCCGGCATGCGGTGAGCGCGGTCGCGTTCGCCCGCTCATGAGCGGGCTCTTCACCTTCGGCGAGACCATGGGGCTGGTCGCGGCCGACGGCATCGGCCCGTTGACGTACGCCAAGAGTTTCTCCTTCGGCATCGGCGGGGCCGAGAGCAATGTGGCGGTCGGCGTGGCCCGGCTCGGCGGCGAGGCCACCTGGCTGGGCCGGGTCGGGCCGGACGCGACGGGCGCGCTGATCACCGAGCGTCTGACGGCCGCGGGCGTACGGACCCTGGCCGTCACCGACGAGTCGTTCACCGGCCTCATGGTCCGGCACAAGCGGTCGGCCCAGTTCGCCCAGGTCGACTATCACCGGGCCGGCAGCGCCGGCTCCCGCCTGTCCCCGGCCGACGTGCCCACGGCCGAGCTCACCGCGGCCGGCGTCCTCCACGTCACCGGCATCACGCCCGCGCTGAGCGAGACGGCCCGGGCCGCGGTCTTCCAGTCGGTCGAGACGGCCCGCGCGGCCGGTGTCCCGGTGTCGGTCGACGTCAACTACCGCTCCAAGCTGTGGAGCCGCTTCGACGCCGCCCCGGTGCTGCGTGACCTGGTCTCCCGGGCCGACGTGGTCTTCGCCTCGCCCGAGGAGGCCGAGCTGTTCGTCGGCCCCGACGACGTGCTGGGTGCCCTGGCCAAGCTGGGCCCGGCCGAGGTGATCGTCAAGGACGGCGCCCGCGGCTGCCGGGCCCTGATCGACGGCGAGCGCCACGAGCTGCCGGTCCTGCCGGTGACCGTGGTCGACCCGGTCGGCGCGGGCGACGCCTTCGTCGCCGGCTACCTGGCCGACCGGCTGGCCGGCGCCCCGGCCGCCACCCGCCTGACCACCGCCATCGCCGCCGGCGCCTTCGCCGTCTCCGTCCCCGGCGACTGCGAGGGCGCGCCGACCCGGGCCGAGCTGGCGGCCTTGACCGGCGACGACGTGCATCGCTGAGACGCAGGCGGGTAGTCCACCCGCATGCGCATCGGAAACACGCAGGTCAGGTTTCTGGGCGGCCCGCTCGGCTGCCTCGGCATGATCCTCTTCTCGGTCCTCGCCTCGATCCTGCTGACGGTCCTGCTCAACGTCGTGCTGTGACCTCTTGCGGGCGGATCCAATGGGTGAGGTTCTCGGGGCGGTCGGCCTTGCCGTAGTACCAGCCCTGAATCAGATCGCAGCCCTGCCGGTGCAGCCAGTCGCGCTGAGCCTCGGTCTCGACGCCCTCGGCGACGACCCGGTGGCCCATGGCGTGGGTCATGGCGAGCACGGCCCGGACGATCGGCTCGTCGCCGCCGTCCTCGCCGATGCGATTCACGAAGGCTCGGTCGATCTTCACGATGCCGACCGGGAGGCGGTGCAGGTAGCTCAGTGACGAGTAGCCGGTGCCGAAGTCGTCGATGCACAGCACCGCGCCCAGCGAGCGCAACGCGTTCAGCGTGAGCAGGGCAGTCTCGATGTCCTCCATGACGCCGGACTCGGTGATCTCGAGCCAGAGGCAGGAGGGCTCGATGCCGGTCTCGCGCAGCAGGTCGTCGACGATGTTGACCAGCGAGCCGTCGCGGAGCTGGCGGACCGCCACGTTGACCGAGACGTGCAGCGGGCGGTCACCCGGGCGGCGCATGGCCTGCCACGCCTGGAGCTGGCGGACCGACTCGCCGAGCAGCCACGCGCCCATCTCCACGATCATGCCGGTCTCCTCGGCGATCGGGATGAACTCGTCCGGGCGGACGTGGCCGTGCTCGGCCGAGTGCCAGCGCATCAGCGCCTCGAAACCGTCCAGCTCGCCGGTCGCCACGTCGACGATGGGCTGGAAGTGCACGGCGAGCTCGCCCCGCTCGGCCGCACCGCGCAGCGACTGCTCGAGCTTGACCCGGTCGCGGACCTGCTCGCGCAGCGACGTGTCGAACAACGCCACCGCGTTGCGGCCCGAGCCCTTGGCCTTGTACATGGCGGTGTCGGCGTCCCGGATCAGCTCCAGGGCGTGGGCGCCGCCGTGCGACTTGGCCACGCCGATCGAGGCCGAGATGACCACCTCGCCCACCGACAGCTTGAACGGCCGGGCCAGCTCGACCAGCAGGCGCTCGGCCAGCGAGTCGGCCAGGCGCAGGTGGGACGGGCTGGCCAGGGCGATGACGAACTCGTCGCCGCCGTTGCGGGCCACGATGTCCTGCGTACGGACCTGAGCGCTGAGCCGGCCGGCCACCTCGAGCAGCAGCTCGTCGCCGACCTCGTGCCCCCAGTGGTCGTTGATCATCTTGAACCGGTCGAGGTCGAGGAAGAGCAGGCTGATCTCCAGCCCCTCCTGCTCGGCCCGGTCGGCCCAGCTCGCCACGGTCTCGGCCAGCAGCTCGCGGTTGGGCAGGTCGGTCAGGGCATCGTGGGTGGCCCGGCGGCGGTTGGCCAGCTCGGCCCGTACGCGGGAGTTGTTGGAGCGGACCACTCGCACGAGCACGGCCAGCACGACGAGCGCGCACAACAGCGCCCGGACCACGTTGTTGGTGACACTGCCGAGCGGCATCATCGTGGCCACCACGGTCGGCACGACCATCACGAACGCGATCACGACGAGCCGGGTCCGGCTGAGGTCGCGGATGACGATCGCCTGCGGCTGCGTGAGCGTACGCATCGACGGATGCACCGCGGCCGCCGGCAGCGCCACGAACATGACCGCGAAGAGCAGGTCGATCACGTGCTGGGACACGGTGACCATCTCGGCGTCGCGCAGCGTGAAGAGCAGATCGGCCCCGAACATCGCGGTCGCGGCGACCACGAGCAGCCACAGCGCCGGCTGGCGGGCCCCGCCGGCCAGCATGAGCTGGGCCACCAGCACCAGCAGGACCACGTCGACGATCGGGAAGAACGCGTCGACCACCCGCACGACCGTCATGCCCGACCCGTCGACCGCCGGCGCGATCACGAAGGTCCAGGTCAGGAACGCGCCGGCCAGCCCGACGAGCAGGGCGTCGATCCGGGCCGGGTCGTCCTCGGCCGCCCGCCGTCGCCGCAGCATGCCGGCGAAGGCGGCGCCCAGGAACAGGTAGGCCGGCACCACGAACGCGTTGGGGATCAGCGCCATCGTGGTCGGCGGGGTGGCCATCGTGCTCGGCACGGCCGCGCGGATCACGCTGGCGATCACGAACAGGTAGCCGGCGTAGCGGATGTGGCACCACGGCGTGCGCTGCTCGGCCGGAAGGTAGCGGCCGGGCCCGAGGTGCAGCGCGACCAGACCCTGCACCATGATCAGCGCGGTCACCGGGGCCTGGACCCAGACCGGCCCGACGGCCAGGACCACCAGCAGCAGTACGCCGACCGCGAGGTGCACGCGGGCGGCGGCGGGGCCGAGGCTGCGGGCATTGGTCATGCCCACCCCTATCGGCCAGAGCACCTCGGTTGTAAAGCAGGTGTGACCCACGGCCTGTTCGGACAATTCGGCCCGGTAGACGGGGGATAAGACCGGCTTTTCCGGACGAGCCGACCAAGGAACGGCAGGGTGTCTCATGGCCGATGAACCAGCACCACAGGGGGACAAGTGCACCGGAATCGGACGAAGACCCGAGCAGCAACAGCCCTGCTCACGCTAGTCGCAGGCGCGCTGACCTTGCCCAGGCAGGCAGACGCCGAACCACCTCTCACGCCGAGCGCGGCAGGCACCGAACGGAAGACCGCGCCCAGCGCAGCCGGCGCCAAATCGAAGACCGTGCTCATCCCGGGCGATATCGAGGGACGGATCGCGCCAGGCGCGGCGGCACCGGCGTTTCAGACGGTCCAGCTGGGTGGGCCGAGCGTCGAGCGCCCGCGGACCTCACCGTTCAGCATGATCGGTGTCACCTGGGCCGACCCGTCGGCCCGCCTCGACGGCGCGATCCGCGTGCGGACCCGCGCCACCGCCACCGGCCGCTGGTCACCTTGGCAGACCTTGGAGTCCGACGGCGGCTCCCCGGCCGACCACCGCGGCGCCACCGACCCGCTCTGGGTGGGCCCCTCGAACGGCCTGGAGGCCCGAGCGCTCGGCGACCACCTCCCGGCCGACCTCCGAGTGGACCTGATCAACCCGGACACTCAACGGCCCACGCCGAACAAGTCCGATAAATCGGGTCCGGGGGCTGCCGCGCAGAGCGCGGGCGCGAGCGGCGCGGATGCGCGAGGCGCGCAAGCGCGGTGGGTTGAGAGCGGCCGCGTTCTCGCCGGGCGGGCTGCGGTGACACTGCCGGTGCGGCCGGTGCCGCGGATGGTGACGCGGGCTCAGTGGGGGGCCAACGAGGCGATTGTGCGGGGCGCGCCTGAGTACACCGGGGCCATCCAGGAATTCTTTGTGCACCACACGGCTACCGGGAACAGCTACAGCTGCTCGCAGTCGGCGTCCATCATTCGCGGGATCCAGGCGTATCACGTGCGCAGCCGGGGGTGGGACGACATCGGCTACAACTTCCTGGTCGACAAGTGCGGGACGCTCTACGAGGGGCGTGGCGGGGGCGTTCAGATGCCGGTGCTGGGTGCGCACACCATGGGCTTCAACACCGACGCGAGCGCTATCGCGGCGATCGGGACGTACGGCGGGGCGGGTGTCTCGGCCGCTGTGCGGCGGGCGATCGGGACTGTGGCCTCGTACAAGCTTGGCGCGGCCGGCAATCCGCCGGCCGGGCGGGTCGTGCTCACCTCGGGGGGCAGCAACCGCTACCCGAAGGGGGCCAAGGTGGAGATGTGGCGGATCTCCGGGCATCGGGACGCCGGGCGTACGGACTGCCCGGGTGACGGGCTCTATCGCCAGTTGCCGGCGATCCGGGCCGTCGCGGGGGGCGCCCCGGCCGGGTTCCGGCTGCTCAGCATGGGGGGCACTTGGCCGTACGCGGGCATGTGGTTCACCAAGGGCACCATCACCCCGAGATGGGACACCCGGACGGCGAGCGCGCTCATCAACCGGTTCGAGGTCTACGTCGACGGGGTGCTGGCCGCGGCCGTGCCGGGCACGCACCGGACGACCTCGGTGACTGTCGCGCCGGGTAAGCACACGGTCTCGATCCGGGCCCTGCACCTGTCGGGCCGGGTCGCCGGGATCGCCACCACGGTGATGGCCGACGCGCTGGCGCCGGTCTTCGACAAGGAGCCGGATCTGGTGCTGCGCCCGGGCACGGTCGGCGCCACCGTGCCGGTCCGGCTCGACTGGAAGGCCACCGACCCGGGTGGCCTGATCTACGTCGGGTTGACCCGGCCGGCCGTCATGAACCTGCTGACCACCACGACGAGCCGGGACTTCGCGATCAAGCCCGGGCAGCCGGCCACGTACGCGATCGTCGCGGGCGACCGGGCGCGGAATGTCGTGAACGCCTCGGTGACGCGTACCCCCGTGGTCCTCTCGGAGGCCGCGTCACAACGGACCGGGACGTGGCGTCTCCTCAGCAACCCGGCCTATCTGGGCGGAACCGCGCTCGGCGCGGCGACGGCCGGCAGCAGCGCGAGCTGGACCTTCAGTGGCAGCTCGGCCGCGGTCGCGTTCAGCCGGGGCCCGAAGGCGGGCAAGGTCCGGATCTTCGTGGACGGCCAGGCCCAGGGCACGGTCGACCTCAAGGCGACCGGGCCGCTCAACCGGCAGACCGTCTGGTCGCGCTGGTGGGCCGAGAGCGGCGAGCACACCGTACGGGTCGAGGTCGAAGGCACCGAGGGACGCCCGGGCGTGGCGGTCGACGGCCTGGTGTACCTGAAGTGACCACCGGCGGAGGCCGCGTCACGAGCTGACCGAGTGATCACGGGCCTGGGTGACCAGGCCCGTGATCATCCAGCCCGCGATGCGCTCGAAGTCGGGCTCGGGCGAGCCGGCCGGCGCCGCCAGCACCGTCGCCAGCTGGGGGAAGTCACCACTGGCGACCGCCTGGCCGAGCTGCGCGATCTGCTCCTCCGAGGGCGTCCGGCCGGCCAGCTCGGCCGTCACGAACGACGCCACGAAGCCCGTGACCAGGGCGATCAGTTCCATCCGGGTCGGGCCGTCGAGGCCGGTGGGCGCCAGCGCGGCCAAGCCCCGCTCCAGGTAGGCGAGCGTGTTGCGCCCGGTCAGAGCGCGGTTCGGCAGGGCCGACGGCAGCCATGGATGTGCCAACATCAGCGCCCGCTGGCCCCTCGCGATGGCCAGCAGGTCGGCCCGCCACTGTCCCGTGAGCTCGCCCCAGGCGACCGTCCCGCCCACCCGGTCGACCATGAGATCGATCAGGGAATCCCTGGTCGGGACGTACGTGTAGAGCGACATCGCCCCGGCCCCGATCTCGGTCGCGACCCGTCGCATGGTCACCGCGTCGAGCCCTTCCGCGTCCGCGATCCGGATCGCCGCCGCCACGACCTCGTCCCGCGTGTGGGCCGGGGGTCTTCCGCGAGCCATCGAAGCCTCCTATTATTTCTGGTACGACGTACGGAAAATGGGGGCGAGCCATGGAAAGACTGCCACTGTTCCTCCGCCTGCTGCGACGGCGCACCCGTAACGGGCCGCCGGCGCGCTTCGACGTACGGCGGGAAGTCGCCGTGGCTGTCCCCGGCGCCGACGACAGCCCGCTGCTCACCGACCACTACGCGCCGGTCACCGACGAGCCCTGCCCGACCGTCATGGTCCGCGCGCCGTATGTGCGCAGTGGCTTCCCGTGGGACTACTTCTACGGTGTCCTCGTCGCCGAGCAGGGCTTCCACGTGCTGCTGCAGAGCAGCCGCGGCGCCGGTGGCTCGGGCGGCGAGTTCCACGGCTGGCACAACGAGGGCCCCGACGGCAACGCCACCGTCGAGTGGCTCCGCAAGCAGAGCTGGTTCACCGGCGACCTCTACACGCTCGGCGCCAGCTATATGGCGTTCACGCAGTCGGCGCTGGCCATCGACCCGCCACCCGAGTGGCGCGCCGCCGTCCAGCAGGTCGGCCACAACGATCCGTACAGCTTCTTCTGGAAGGGCGGCGCCTTCGGCCTGGAGCGGGCCCTGGTCGGTGGCCTGGCCCTGTTCCAGTCGTCGGCCCTCGGCGGCGCCGCGCTGCTGCGGGGCGCGCTGCGCCTGCAGTTCGGGCTCCGCCGGGCCACCCGGGGACTGCCACTCCTCGACGCCTATCCGCGGGTCTTCGGGGGACGGCGGCCGGCGTTCGAGGAGTGGCTCGCCCACCCCGAGCCCGAGTTCTGGCGCGAGATCGACCTGACCGAGGTCGCGGGCGCCATCGAGGTGCCGGTCAGCCTGTGCACGGGCTGGTGGGACCTCTCGGCCGACCAGGTCGTCGAGCAGTACACCCGGCTGCGCGCGGCCGGCCGCGACGTCGACCTGCTGATAGGCCCCTGGACCCACACCTCGGCCCTCGAGAAGGGCTGGTCCGAGGTCTTCCCCCAGGTGCTTCGCCGGCTTCGCGGCGAGCCTCCGGCCTATGCCGTACGGGTCCACGTGGGCGGCCGCGACGAATGGCGCGACCTGCCCGACTGGCCGCCGCCGGGCGCCCACGGCGTGACCGTGGAGCTGCCCGGCCCGAAGACCTTCCGCTACGACCCGGCCGACCCGACGCCCTCGATCGGCGGCCCGCTCCAATCGAGGCCACAGGGCCAGATCGACGACGCGCCGCTGGAGAAACGGCACGACGTCGTGCTCTTCACCGGCGAGCCGCTGACCGAGGAACTCACCGTGCTGGGCCCGGTCCACGCCGAGGTGGACGCCACCACCACCGCGGCGAGCGGCGACCTGTTCGTCCGGCTGTGCGACGTCGACCCGGCCGGCCGCTCGATCAACGTCTGCGACGGCCTGGCCCGCATCACCCCCCGCGGCTTCACCTTCGTCGACCTGGGGCCGGCCGGGCACGCCTTCCGGCCCGGGCACCGCCTGCGGGTGGTCGCCGCCGGCGGCGCTCACCCCCGCTACCTGCGGAACTACGGCACCGGCGAGCCACCCGGCCCGGCCACCCGCATGGTGGCGACCACCACGACGATCCGTACCGTCGCCCTGACTTTGACCTTGGTTTAGCCCTCGACACCGGTGGGGTATCTCCGCGCCGCCATCCCACCGATCGAGGAGCATTCATGTCCATCCAGGGCGTCTTCTACCTGATTGCCGTCATCCTGCTCGTGCTGGCCGCCCTCCCCATCAGCTCCCGGGGCGTCAGCCTGGCCCTGCTGGGCGCCGCCTTCGCCCTGCTCGGCTACTCCTGGGACACCATCACCGGCTCTTGAGACCGTCCGAGCGATGCGCATCGTGCCCATGACGGCGGAGTACGCGGCCGACATCGCCACCTGGCGATACCCGGCGCCGTACGACTGCTACGACATGACCGGCGCCGACCTCACCGACGGCTTCTACGCCCTGGTGGACGACCGGGGCCTGATCGGCTTCCGGTCGTTCGGCCCGGACGGCCGGGTGCCGGGCGGCGACTACGACTCGTCGGCCCTCGACACCGGCGGCGGTCTACGGCCCGAGCTCACCGGGCAGGGCCTGGGCCGCGAGGCCATCAGCACCGGCCTGACATTCGGCGTACGGCAGTTCGCGCCACCCGCGTTCCGGATGACGATCGCCACGTTCAACGTCCGTGCCCAGAAGGTGGTCCAGCTCCTCGGTTTCCGAGCGGTCGACCACTTCGCAGCGTCCACGGACGGCCGGCCCTACGACGTGTTCACCCGGCCCGCTTGAGCGGCCGCCGCCCCTGATCGAGCACCCGGGGAAGAGCCGAGCCGACCGCGACGATCGCGCAACCGGCACGGACTCCCCGATCACCCGATCCCCGCAACCGGCACGGCTTCCCTTACCCCGCGCAACCGGCACAGGCTTCCCGGCCAACCCACCCGCGCAACCGGCCCGCGCTCCCCCGCCAACCCACCCGCGCAACCGGCCCGCGCTCCCCCGCCAACCCACCCGCGCAACCGGCCCGCGCTCCCCCCGCCAACCCACCCGCGCAACCGGCCCGCGCTCCCCCGCCAACCCACCCGCGCAACCGGCCGCGCCCCCGGCCAACCCACCCGCGCAACCGGCCCGCGCTCCCCCGCCAACCAACCCGCGCCCCCAGCCAACCCACCCGCGCAACCGGCCCGCGCCCCCGGCCAGCCCACCCGCGGAACCGGCACGGAACAGCCCACCGCCCTTGCGCCGCTTCGCAAACGCACCAACCCGGTAGCACGCGCACCGACAACGATCGACGTTTTCCACAATGCCTGGTTGTCCACAGGCCCCCCTGAACACGATCTTGGTCAAACGCGGGAGAATGGCATCGGGCTGGTCCCCCAGGGAGGGTGGGCCGGCGGCCGTGGGCCGGCGGCCGTGGGCCGGCGGCCGTGGGCCGGCGGCCGTGGGCCGGCGGCGGCTTCGGCCGTGTGGCTCGGTCGTTTGGCTCCGTCGTTTGGCTCCGTCGTTTGGCTCCGTCGTTTGGCTCGCGATGATCAGATCGTGGGCGCCACGTGGCGTTTTGATGTTGCGGACGTGAGCGATCAGGCGAGCACGGTGGGCCGCGGTCGCCTCGGTGTCCAGGATCAGGCGTCGGCCCGCGGGTCATGCCGATCGGCTGCCGGCGGGGCGGCCGCGGCGGCGATGTCGTCAGCGAAACGGTCGTCGGGGGACGGGATTCCCGTGAGGGCGGCCTCGAGATCGGCGCCGGTGCGCCGACGGGCGGGGGCGATCTCGGCTACGGGGCGACCGCCGCGGTGATGGTGACGGTTTCGCCCCGCTCGGCCGCGTCGAGCAGGGCCGGGAAGTTTCGGGATGCTTCGGTGGCGGTCATGGTCCGCATGGTTCGACGGTAGTTGAGGAGCCGGTGGGGCCTTCGGGAGTTATGCGGCGACCGGGTGGGTCTGGGGTGAGTAGGTTTCGATGCGGTTCTTGCCCATGGTCTTGGCGGCGTACATGGCCATGTCGGCGCGGCGGGTCAGTTCCTTGACGGTGATGCCGGGTTCGCTGAGGGCGATGCCGATGCTGGCGCCGACTGTCACGGTGGCGGCGGTGAGGGTGACCGGGGTGGCGAGCAGGGCGCCGAGCTGGGCGGCGATTGCTGGGGCGGCGGCCGGGTCGGTCAGGAGCAGGGCGAACTCGTCGCCGCCGAAGCGGCCGGCTACGCCGCGGCCGTGGGCGATGGTGGTCAGGCGGTGGGCGATCTCCTGGAGGAGTTCGTCGCCGGCGGCGTGGCCGTGGGTGTCGTTGACCTGTTTGAAGTCGTCGAGGTCGACGTTGAGCAGGGCGACGGGGCCGGGGGCGGCGGCGACCGCGCGGAGGAACTTGGCCCGGTTGGGGAGCTGGGTGAGGTGGTCGTGGTGGGCGCTGTGTTCGAGTTCGGCGTGGGCCAGGCAGCCGCCCTCGGCCAGGACGACCTGGTGGGAGAGGGTGCGGAAGGCGTCCTGGACCTCGGCCGGCACGGTGCGGCGGCCGGCCACCACCACGTCGAGCTCGGCGTCGATGGTGTTGACGGTCCAGCTGTGCAACTCGGGCAGCAGGGTCTTGAGCTCGTCGAGGTTCGCGAGGCGCCGGCCGCGCAGGGACGGGCGTACCCCGGCCAGGTTGGCCACCCGCAGGCCGCCGGGGTCGCGCCGGACGATCAGCAGGGCCACGCCCGGGTTCAGGGCCACGAGTTCTTCCGCCGTGCTGCGGCCGATCTCGCGGATCCGGTCGATGTCGGTGACGCCCAGCATGGACGAGCCGGCGCGGGCCAGCAGCGCCTCGCGGGCCGCGGTCCGTTCCTGGCGGCGCAGGGCGCGGTAGATGCCGCGGGTCAGGGTGGCCATCAGCAGCAGCTGGGGGATCAGGGCGAGCACGTTGCCCGAGTGCCAGGACAATTCCCGGCCCAGCGACTGCGGCGAGATCGCGACCGACGCCGGGTAGGCGATCGCCGCGAGGGCGAGCCGGGTGCCCCACAGGGTCCGGGAGCCGTAAAGGGAGAACACGACCGACGAGGCCAGGGCCAAAGCCAGCCCGCCGATCGGGTCCTGCAGCCCGGATCCGCCGACGGCGATCAGCACCGGGACGACCGGCACCGTCCACCAGCTGGAGCGGTCACGAACGTACGTCAGGTTCAGCAGGCCGAGGAGCGCGAGAATCGCGGCGGCCGTCAGGCCGAGGTAGCCGGCCGAGTGCCCGCTGTTGCCGATCTGGGTGGCCTGGGAGAGCAACCCGGCCGAGCCGACCACGAGGGCCGCGAGCCGCGTGCGCTTCAGGTTGTCCCCGGGGATCCTCACCGTAGAAGCTTCGACCGGCAGCGCTACGACATGAGCACGTTGCGTGATCCTTCCTGTCGGATGAGTGACGGCGGCTCTCGCTGAGACATTTTTTGCGTCAACATTTGCCGCATGAAGCAGATGGAGCGCTCCCCCGAGCGCACGCCGTGGGCCGACCTCGACGGCCAGCCTCGTGAGCTGACCGCGATGCTGCTCACCGCGCTCGAGGCGATGGGCCGCCACCCGGAGATCCGGCGGGTCCGTCGTACGGCCCGGGAGGCGCTCCACCCCGGGACCGGCTGGCGGATCCTGGACGCCGGGTGCGGCGCCGGTGACGTCTCCCGGCGGCTGGCCCACGACACCGGGGGCGAGGTGGTGGCCCTCGACTCGTCGGCCGCGACCATCGCCGCCGCCGTCGAGCGCCACGACGGCAGCAACGTGCGCTACCTGGCCGGCGACATCACCAGCATCGCCCTGCCGGCCGGCAGCGTCGACGGCGTCTGGTGCGAGCGGGTGCTGCAGCACGTCGACGACGCCGACGCGGCGATCGCCGAGCTGATCCGGGTGACCCGCCCCGGCGGCCGGATCTGCCTGATCGACACCGACTGGACCTCGCTGGCCTTCGACGGCGTGCCGCCGGCGCTGGCCCGCACGGTCGTCGACGACATGCGCGGCCGGCTCACCCCGCGCCGGGCCGACATGGGCCGCACGCTGCGCCGCCGCCTGGTCGGCCAGGGCCTGCACGAGGTGGCGGCCACCCCCGTGACGTGTCTCTTTCCCGATCCGGCGAGCGCCGCGGTGGTGCTGCCCATGCTCAATCCCGGGGTGCCGGAGGATTCCTGGCTCACCCCTCCGGGCGTACGGCAGAAGTGGTTCTCGCAGGTGGAGCAGGCCGGGGCCCGGGGCGACTTCCTCGCCGTCCTGACCATCTGGGTCGTCGCCGGCACGGTCTAGGAGGCGTTGCGCCAGTACTGCTTCTTCTTGACGTCGCGGACCACGATGCCCAGCCGGCCCAGCTCCTCGCGCAGGTCCCGCAGCTCGTCCTCGTCGCCCGACTTCAGGGCCTTCTGCCGTTCGGCCAGGATCGCGTCGGCCGCGCCGGGCAGGCCGGGCAGGCCCGGCACCCAGCGGCGGTACGCGCCGAGGTAGGGATCCTCGTCGGCCCAGGGCACGCCGTTGTCCGCGAAGGCCGCCCGCAGCCGCTTCCTCGGCAGGTGGCACGGCTCGCGGGCCAGCTCGCGCCCGGTGCGCCCGAGCAGCACCAGCTTGTCGCGGTCGGGGAAGGCCACCGCCACGTCGCCGCGCGGCACGACCTGCCGGTGGCCGGGCCGGGTGAGCACCACCTCGGCCACGGAGACCTCCACCTTGAGCGACTCGGCGTCGACCATCGCCGCCAGCACCAGGCCCAACACCACCCCCAGGGCCGGAGTGACGTACGTGGTCACGACGTCGGGCAGTTCCTCGATCAGCCCGAACGGGCCGGGCAGCCACTCCACCCGGCCGAGCAGGATGATCAGCTCGGCCACCCCGAAGCCGAGCGCCGGCGCGCCGATCCACACCATCACCCGGATCCACCACGGGGTGGGCACGGTCGTTCTTCCCTGCAGCACGCCACCGACTCTGCCCGGACCGCGGCGCCGCCGATACCGACGGAAGGCGATGCGGCCTAGACCAAAGTCGACTGTCTCCCCGCGGCGGCCGCCGGTAGCGTCGGTGGGGTGATGCGCCGCTGGCTCTCGGATCTGGCCCCAGCCGCCGTGGCGGTCGCACTCGGCCTGTTCCTCATGGCCAACTCGATCGGCGAGGGCGACGGCGCCCCGATCGAAGTGGAAGCGGCGACCGGCGCGCTCGCGGTGGTCGGGCTGATCTTCTTCCGGCGCCGTTACCCGGTCGCGCTGACCCTGGTGCTGATGCCGTTCGGCATCGTGTTCGCGATGCCGATGGGCGCCCTGCCGGTCGCCCTGTTCGCGGTCGCGGTGCATCGCCCGGGCCGGGTCGCGATCGCCGTGGCCGCCCTGCACCTCACCCTCGCCACGGTGGTCTACGCCCTGGTCATGGGCTTCGCCCACGCCTTCTGGGAGGGCATCGCCTTCCTGGCGCTGCTGCAGGTCAGCGTGGTGGCGGTCGGCATGCTGATCCGCTCGCACCGGCAGCTCGTCGCGTCGTGGGCCGAGCGGGCCCGGCAGGCCGAGGAGGGGCAGCGGCTACGGGTCGACCAGGCCCGCCTGGCCGAGCGCGAGCGCATCGCCCGCGAGATGCACGACGTCCTGGCCCATCGCATCTCGCTTCTCGCGGTCCATGCCGGGGCTCTGGAGGTACGCCGGGACGCGTCGCCCGAGGAGCAGCGGGCGGCCGGGACCATCCGGCAGTCGGCGTACGACGCGCTCGAGGACCTCCGTACGGTGATCGGCATGCTCCGCACTCCCGGCGAGGACCGCCCGCAACCGACCCTGGGTGACGTGCCGGCCCTGGTCGAGCAGTCCCGCGAGGCCGGGGCCGAGGTGGGCCTGGCCTTCGACGGCGCCGACGGCGTGCCCGAGCAGGTCGGCCGCAACGCGTACCGGATCGTGCAGGAGGCGCTGACCAACGCCCGCAAGCACGCGCCGGGCGCCCCCATTCAGGTGGCGATCCACCGCGACCGGGCCGAGCCGGGCCTGACCGTCGAGGTCGGCAACGCCCTCGCCGCCGGCGGCGGTCAGCTGCCGGGCGCCGGGGCCGGGCTCGCGGGCCTGCGCGAGCGGGTCCAGCTGGTCGGCGGCCGCCTGGAGCACGGCCCCACCCCGGCCGGCGAGTTCCAGCTCAAGGCGTGGCTGCCGTGGACGGCGTGATCCGGGTTCTGCTGGTCGACGACGACGCGCTCGTGCGGGCCGGGCTGACGATGATGCTGGCCGCCTTCGACGACCTCGAGGTGGTGGGGGTGGCCGTCGACGGCACCGAGGTGGCCGCCGCGGTCAACACCCACAAGCCCGACGTCGTGCTGATGGACATCCGGATGCCGGGCATGGACGGGCTGACCGCGACCGAGTCGCTGCGCCGGCGGCGGGACGCGCCCGAGGTGATCGTGCTGACCACGTTCGACACCGACGACCACGTGCTGCGGGCGCTGCGGGCCGGGGCCGGCGGCTTCCTGCTCAAGCACACGCCACCCCAGCAGATCGCCGAGGCCGTACGGCGGGTGGCCGCGGGCGAGCCGATGATGTCGCCCGAGGTGCTGCGCACGATGATCGGCCTGGTCGCCGGGGCGCCGGCCGACCCGCGGCGGGCCCGGGCCCGCGCCGCCCTGGAGCAGCTGAGCCCGGGCGAGACCGACGTCGCCCGCCTGGTCGCCGAGGGCCGCACCAACCAGGAGATCGCCACCGAGCTCCTGATGAGCACGGCCACCGTCAAGGCGTACGTCTCAAGGATCTTCTCGAAGTTGACCGTCACCAACCGTGTGCAGATCGCCCTGCTGGTGCACGATGCCCGCGATCAGTAACCGGTCGGCACCATGCGGCTGAGCAGCTGCTCGACCGGGACGCTGGCGAAGCCGATGCGGACGTCGCTGGCGCCGTACGGCAGCCAGAAGTTGCCGTCGTGCACGAGCCCGCCGCAGGAGTAGACGACGTTGGGCACGTAGCCCTCGCGCTCGATCTCGTCCGGGTCGATCAGGCCCTCGGGCAGGTCGGCGATGACCCGGGCCGGGTTCTCCAGGTCGAGCAGCATGGCGCCGATGGCGTAGCGGCGCATCGGGCCGACGCCGTGGGTCAGCACCAGCCAGCCCTCGCTGGTCTCGATCGGCGAGCCGCAGTTGCCGACCTGGATCAGATCCCACCCGCGGTGCGGCACCAGCAGCGGCTCGGCCGGCTGCCAGCGGTGCTGGTCGTCGCGGACGGCCAGGCCCAGCGTCTCGCCGTCGGAGCGGCACAGCGCCATCTTGCGGCCGCCGATGTAGCGCGGGAACAGCGCCATGCCCTTGTTGCGGGCGGCCGGGCCGTGCAGCCGGGTCACCTCGAAGTGCCGCAGATCCCGCGAGAAGATCACCCGGCCCGAGATGTGCCGGCCGTCGTACGCGGTGTAGGTGCCCTGGTAGACGTGCCGGCCGTCCGGGTCGAGCACGCGCACGAAGCGGGCGTCCTCCATGCCGTTGCTCTCGGCCGGGGTGGCCGGCCACAGCACCCGCTGGTGCAGCGGCACGGCCGGCGGGAACTGCACCGCGTACTCGTCGGCCACGATGTGCCGGATCCGGTCGATCGTCTCCTGCGAGGTGGGCCGGGCCAGCAGCTCGCCCGGCACGTGCCCGATGACGTCCTCGAAATCCTGGTCGGTGTAGCGCTCGGGCAGGGCGCAGACCACGTACGCGGCGGCCTCGTGGTCGATGCCGGCGTCGAGGAGCGCGGCCTCGAGCTGGTTGCGCCAGTGCTGGGCGCCGACCCGCTGGCCGATCATGAGGGGACCGTCGCGGTCCTCCATCCGGATGGTGTCGCCCGGGCCGAGCACGGCCGAGCAGAAGCCGATGGAGGAGATGTGCCCCTCGCCGATCTGGCGCAGGCTGATCGCGACCCGCAGCTGGCCCGGCTCGAGCCCGGTCTGGTCGGGGTGCTCGACCATCGACGGGTTGCACAGCGCCGCCGCCTCGACCGCGAACTCGTGGCTGAAGTAGGCGCCGATCAGCGTACGGGCCGTGGGGGAAAGCTCGATCTCGCTGGGTACGCGGTGCTGCACGAGCTCGTAGTGGTGACCGAAGACGCCCAGCAGGTCGTGGTGCCGGCCGGCGAAGCGGGTCAGCACGTCGTCGAGCAGGCGGGCGATCTCGGTCTCGTCGAGCTGCAGGATGCGCTCGATGAGCATCTGGGTGCGGTTCTTGACGCCCTGGGCGTCCTCGCCGGGCACGAACAGCTTGATCACGACACGCCGGCCGTCCGGCTCCATGACGATGTCGTGGCGCGTGATGAGGGACTGGGCATTCATGACTGCGGTCATACCGTGCTCTCCTTCGGCATGCCCTTCTGGCCCTCGTCTGCGAGGCCGTCCGCACCTCCGGCTGAGTGCCACTCGGTGCAGTCGGTCATGCCAGGCCGCCTGACGGTCGGGTCGCGCTTCGGCTCACCAGCGTGCGGGCGTGCTGCAGCGTTGAGATAAGCGCGAGGGTTGATTCGGCTCCTTGGTTCACATTAGGACCTTCTACCGTCAATCCGTCATAACATCCGCCGGTTAGGGGGTCGTACATGACGGTTTGGGAGTCGTTGTCCCCGAGGAACCAGGCCACCGCCCGGAACAGCTGCTCGTCCCAGCGCTCGTCCCCGGTCACCGCGGCCGCCGTGGCGCAGGCGTCGGCCGTGGCCGCGGCCTCGATCGGCTGCTGGTCGAAGCGGTGCTTGGGCACGCCCGGCCGCCACCCGCCGACCGGCACCGTGGACAGGCGCCCCTCGTGGTCCTGCTCCCGGCAGAGCCAGGCCAGCATCTTGAGCCCGGTCCGCAGCAGCGGCTCGTCGCCGAGCAGGTCGCCGGCCGCGATCAGCACCTCGGCCAGGGCCGGGTTGGCGTAGGTCAGCTCCGGCTCGGGCCAGAACCAGTCCGGCGTGGTGGCCGAGGGCAGGCCGATCACCGTGGCCGCGTCGGCCAGCAGGTCGGCCGCGTCCGCGGCGCGCGGGTCGCCCCGCAGCACCTCGGCCGCGCCCAGCGCCGCGTACGCCATGGCCCGGGGCCACGGGGAGCGCTGCCCGACCCCGATCCGGAAGGCGGTCATCGCCTCCCGGCGGATCCACGGCACGGCCGAGCGGGCGGCCGCCGTGCCCAGGCCCCACATGGCGCGGCCCCACCAGTCGCCGGTCGACGGCTCGTCGATCCACCGCCGGTCGTACGACAGGCGATTGCGGAACGCGCCGCCCGGGTCCTGCGCGTGGGTGAGGAACGTCAGGTAGCGCTCGGCCAGGCCGACGAGCTGCGGGCTCGGCCGCGGCTCCCGGCTGATCACCAGGAGCCCGCGGGCGACGTCGTCCACGCAGTACCCGTGCTCGCGGCGGGCGATCGCGTGCCGGGCGTGCTCGAGCAGGCCGGTGTCGTCGGAGAGGCGGGCGACGTGACTCCAGTCGGGCGGTGGCGCGTCGGCGAGCTGAATCGGCGGCGGCACCAGCCGGAGCCCGATCGTCATGCGTACTCCTGTTTTCCGGTTTTCAGGCGGGGACCGAAGCGGCCATCGCGGGAAGCAGCCGGCCGGCCAGGGCCTGGTAGCGGGCCGCGACCGCGGGCCACCGCAGGGTGGGCCCGCCGGTCAGGCCGGTGAGCCGCCCGGGCATGCCCGGCTCGGCCAGCGCGCGGCGGATCGCCACCGCCATCGCCTCCGGGTCCTGATGCGGCACGAGCAGGCCCGGCCCGTCGGCCAGCAGCTCCACGGCGTGCGGGAACTCGGTGGCCACGACCGGGACCTCGGCCCCGACCGCCTCGATCAGCACGCCCGAGGTGACCTGCTCGGTCGAGTCGTAGGGCAGCACCACCACGTCGGCCGAGCGGATCAGCCGGGTCAGCTCGGCCTCCTCCAGGTAGGCGTCGGCCCAGCGCACCTGCTCGGTCACCCCGAGATCCTCCGCGAGCCGCTTGAGCGAGTCCCGGTAGGCGTCGCCGAACTGCTCCAGCACCTTGGGGTGGGTCCGCCCGGCCACCGTGTACACCGGCTTCGGGTCGAGGTCGCCCAGCCGGGCCAGCGCCCGGATCGCCCACTCGATGCCCTTGCCCGGCCCGAGCAGCCCCCAGGTCAGCAGGTGTGGCCGGTCGTGGTCCTCGCGCGGGGTCCCGGCCCGGCTGCCGGCGCCGTGCGGGATCACCGAGATCTTGCGCGGGTCCACGTCGTAGCCGGTGGTGAGCCGCTGCCGGGCGGTGTCGGTCATGGTCACCAGGCCGTCGGCCAAGGCCCCGATCCGCTCCAGCACGCGGCGCTGCAGCGGGTCGGGGGTGCTCAGCACGGTGTGCAGCACGACGATGGACGGGATCCGCAGGGCGCGCAGCAGCGGGAGCACCTCCTCGCCGGCGTCGCCGGGATAGATCCCGTACTCGTGCTGGATGATCGCCACGTCGAAGCGGTTGAGCGCGTTGGCCGCGGCCTGCCAGCCGCCGGCGCTGTCGGTGTGCCACGTGTGCACGACCCGCGGCGCCGCGCGGTCGAGTTCGATGCCGCCGCTGACGCTGTCACCGGCCAGCAACCGGACGACGCCGGAGGCGCCGCCGGTGTTCAGATGCGAGGCCAGGGCGGCATTGAAGGTCGCCAAACCGCATTGGGTGGGCGGGTAGGTGCTCAGAAATCCGTACTTCGCGGGCATGACAGGCCTTTCTCGGTCCGTGGCTGCCTTCCCGCAGCACGGTCAGGAAATACGCGCGTTAAGGGCGTAAATCACATTCCGACGTTAACCCGAAAGGCCTATTCAGCTGATGATTTTGCGGTAAATGGCCAGGTAGTCGTCAACCATCCGGTTCACCGAGAACCGTTCCCGGGCCCGCCGGGCGCACGCCACGCGGTCGATCCGGTCGATCGTCTCGACCGCCGCCACCGCCTCCGCGACCTCCGAGACCAGGCGGCCGGTCACGCCCTCGTCGACGACTTCCGGCATGGAGCCTTTGCGGTACGCGACGACGGGCGTACCGCAGGCCATCGACTCGACGACCGACAGGCCGAACGGCTCGGCGAACCGGATCGGATGCAGAAGGGCCCGCCCCGACCCGAGGATCGCGCCCCGCTCGTCCGGGCCGACCGACCCCCGATAGACCACCCGGTCCCCGTCGATCCGCGGCTCGATCCGCTGTTCGAAGAACGCCCGGTCCTGCACGATCCCGCACATGATCAGCCGGCGGCCGGCCCGTTCGGCGATCTCGATGGCCAGATCGGTGCCCTTGTCCGGGTGGATGCGCCCGAAGAGGATCAGGTCGTCTCCCGCCAGGGGCTGGACCGGGAGCCCGTCCAGGTCGATGCCGTGGTGGACCGTCGCCAGATAATCGAGGTCGGGCGAGCGGTCGCTGTCCGAGATCGAGACGAAGTGCGACCGGGCCCGCCGGTAGGCCGGCAGGATGTTCGCCCCCGAGAAGCCGTGGATCGTGGTCAGCATCGGGGCCGCGCAGTGCTGGGAGAAGGCGAGCGGCAGCCAGTCCAGGTGGTTGTGCACGAGGTCGAACTCGCCGGAGCGGGCCAGCGCGTGCCCCACGTGCAGCGCCTCCCAGACCCGGCCGTCGATCTCGTCGTCCTCCTCGTACCCGGCCCGGGCCACGCCGTCGAGGGTGGCCTTGGTGATCGAGTCGAGGGTGGCGAAGAGCGTGACGTCGACCCCGCGGGCCACCAGCCCCTCGGTGATCAGGCTGGTCACCAGCTCCCAGGGCCCGTAGTGGCGAGGCGGCGTACGCCAGGCGATCGGCCCCAGCATGGCGACCTTCACGACAAAAGCCACTTTTTGCTAGTTAACACGTGCTTAGTATGCCCAGCGGTTGGCGCCGCCGTTCTCGTGTTAGACAACACCCATGACGGATCTGTGGTGGAAGAGCGCGGTCGTTTACCAGATCTACCCGCGCAGCTTCGCCGACGCCGACGGCGACGGCATGGGCGACCTGCGCGGCATCATCGAGCACCTGGACCACCTGGCCGGGCTCGGTGTCGACGTGCTCTGGCTGTCACCCATCTATCCGTCCCCGCAGGACGACAACGGCTACGACATCAGCGACTACCAGGACATCGAACCGATCTTCGGCAACCTGGAGATCTTCGACGAGCTGCTGGCCGGCGCCCACGCCCGCGGCATGAAGCTGATCATGGACCTGGTGGTGAACCACAGCTCCGACGAGCACCCGTGGTTCGTCGAGTCCCGCTCCTCCGTCTCCAACGACAAGCGTGACTGGTACTGGTGGCGGCCGGCCCGCGACGGCATGGAGCCGGGCACCCCCGGCGCCGAGCCGACCAACTGGGGCTCGGCCTTCGGCGGCCCGGCCTGGGAGTACGACGAGAAGACCGGCGAGTACTACCTGCACCTGTTCTCGAAGAAGCAGCCCGACCTCAACTGGGAGAACGACGAGGTCCGCACGGCCGTCTACGACATGATGAACTGGTGGCTCGACCGGGGCGTCGACGGCTTCCGGATGGACGTCATCAACATGATCTCCAAGGTCCTGCCCCTCCCCGACGGGCGCCTCACGGCCGGTTCGCTGTACGGCGACGGCTCGGCGGGCTACATCAACGGCCCCCGCCTCCACGAGTTCCTCCAGGAGATGCACGCCAAGGTCTTCGCCGGCCGCGACGCCATGCTGACCGTCGGCGAGATGCCCGGCGTCACCGTCGACGAGGCGAAACTCTTCACCGACCCCGACCGGCACGAGGTCGACATGGTCTTCCAGTTCGACCACGTCTGGGCCGACCGCGGCGACGACCCCTGGCTGCTCGTCCCGCTCCAGCTCACCAAGCTCAAGGCCATCTTCAACCGCTGGCAGGCGGGCCTGGCCGACCTCGGCTGGAACAGCCTTTACTGGAACAACCACGACCAGCCCCGCGCGGTCTCTCGCTACGGCGACGACAGCCCCGCGCACCGGGTGGCCTCGGCCAAGATGCTCGGCACGGTGCTGCACCTGCACCGCGGAACGCCCTACATCTACCAGGGCGAAGAACTCGGCATGACCAACTACCCGTTCCGGACCATCGCCGACTTCCGCGACATCGAGGCCCTCGGCCAGTACGCGGACGCGGTCGACAAGCAGGGCCGCTCCCCCGAAGAGGTGCTGACCGTCCTGCGGGCCCGGGGCCGCGACAACGCCCGTACGCCCGTGCAGTGGGACGACTCAGCCAACGCCGGCTTCTCCACCGGCACCCCGTGGCTCGCGGTCAACCCAAACTACCCGGAGATCAACGCCGCCGCCCAGCACGAAGACCCGGACTCGGTCTACCACTACTACCGCCGGCTGATCGAGCTCCGCCACACCGAACCGGCCGTGGTCGACGGCGACTTCACCATGCTCCTGCCGAACGACGAGCAGCTGTACGCCTACACCCGCCGCCTCGACACGACCGAACTCCTGGTCATCGGCAACTTCTCCGGCGAACAGGTGACCGCCGACATCGACGGCTGGTCCGACGCCGAGCTGGTGCTGACCAACCTGCCGGCCCCGGACGGCCTCACCCTGGCCCCGTGGCAGGCCGTGGTCTACCGCCGCACCGTTTAGGCGCTCACCCGCCCCGCCGAAGACGAGCGCGGCGCCGGCCCGACCCGGACCGGCGCCGCGACCCACTCGGTGGCCATGCCGCCCGGCTGTGGCAGGCTTTTGGCATGAGTGACGCGGTGCGGTTCGGGCTTGTCGGCTACGGCTCGGGTGGGCGGATCTTCCACGCCCCGCTGATCGCGTCCGCGGGGAACATCGAGTTTCTCGGTGTGGTGACCACGAACGCCGAGCGGCGGGCCGAGCTGGCTCAGCAGCATCCGGCGGCGGTGGCGTTCGACTCGATCGCCGATCTCGCGGCGGCCGGGGCCGAGGGGGTCACCATCTCGACGCCGGTCGGCACGCATGCGGAGCTTGCCCTGGAGGCGATCTCGCATGGGCTGAGCGTGGTCGTCGACAAGCCGTTCGCCGTCGACGCGGACGCCGCGCGGGAGGTCGTCGCGGCCGCCGCCGAGAAGGGTGTGCAGCTCAGCGTCTATCAGAACCGGCGGTGGGATTCCGATCTGCTGACGCTGCGCCGGCTCATCGACGACGGGCAGCTGGGGTCGATCCGGCGGTTCGAGTCTCGCTTCGAGCGCTGGCAGCCGGAGCGCAAGGTCGGAGCCGCCGGCGGCGGCACCCTGATGGACTTCGGGTCGCATCTGGTCGATCAGGCCCTGCTGCTGCATGGTCCGGCCGTCCGGGTGTACGCCGAGATGCGCGGCAACGGGGATCTCGACGACGACATGTTCATGGCTCTGCACCACGTCGGCGGGGTCGAGTCGCATCTGTGGGGCAGCTGGCGGCAGCCGGCCCCGGGCCCGCGGTTCCGGGTCGTCGGCACGACCGGCGCGTTCATCACCGGGTTCGACGGCAGCATCGACATCCAGGAGGAGCTGCTCAAGGGCGGGCAGTCGCCGGCCGGGCTGGGCGACCGGTGGGGTGTCGAGACGGCCCAGGGCAAGATCTTCCGCGGGGACGAGGGCACCGCCGTGCCGAGCGAGCGCGGGCGCTGGGACACGTACTACCCGGCCTTCGCGGCGGCGGTGCGCGGTGAAGGTCAAGTGCCGGTCGACCCCGAGGACGCCGTACGGACGATGACCGTCCTCGACGCGGCCCGGCGCAGCGCCCGCAGCGGCGAAGCCGTCCGCCTCTAGGGGCGGATGCCGTTCAGGGCGTAACCGAAGACCCGGTCGCGCTGGGCGTCGTCGACGAACGCGCCGCCGGTCAGGCCGGAGATCATCCGTAGGACGTCGTCGAAGCTGGCGTCCGGGCGGACCTCGCCGGCCTCCTGGGCGCGCTGGAAGAGCGGCTCGCCGGCCTCGTACATGGTGATCCGGCACTGGCGGAACATGTCCGACTCGCGGTTGAGCGCCTCGATGACCGCGCGCTTCGTCACCGCGTACCGCACGAATTGCTCCAGCCAGGCGCTCAGCGCCTGCCATGGCGGCAGCGCCGAGACCTTCGTGGCCACCTGCCGCAGCTGGTCGATCTCCTCGACGTAGACGGCCTCGAAGAGGTCCTGTCGCGTGGGGAAGTTGCGGTATAGCGTCCCGATCCCGACCCCGGCCCGGCGGGCGATGTCCTCGAGCGAGGCGTCGGTGCCGTTCTCGGCGAAGGCGTCGCGGGCGGCGGCGAGCAGCGCGTCGAAGTTGCGCCGGGCGTCCGCGCGCTGCGGACGGCGGACGGCGACGGGCACGTCAGTCATGGAGACCCTCCTCACACCCTCGGCCCTTGCGAACCGGAGGCACCCCTCCACTAATCTGGAGGCATGCCTCGACTTTATCAGAGCAAACCGCGAACCACCTTCGCGGTGCTGGCCGCCGCCGCGGCGGCCTTCTCGCTCATGCAGTCGCTGGTGACGCCGGTTCTGCCGACGATCCAGCAGGACCTGCACACGTCCACCGGCACAGTCACCTGGGTGCTCACCGCCTGGTTGCTGTCCGCGTCGGTGGCCACCCCGCTCATGGGCCGGATCGCCGACATGCTCGGCAAGGACCGCACGCTGCTGGTCGCGCTGGCCGCGATCGCCGTCGGCTGCCTCGTCGCCGCGGTCGCCCCCAACGTCACCGTCCTGATCCTGGCCCGCGTCCTGCAGGGCCTCGGCGGGGCCGTCTTCCCCGTCTCGTTCGGCATCATCCGCGACGAGTTCCCCGCCGAGCGCGTCTCCTCGGCCGTCGGTGTGCTCGCGGCCGTCATCGCCACCGGCAGCGGCCTCGGCATCGTGCTGGCCGGCCCGATCGTCGGCGCGCTCGACTGGCGCTGGCTGTTCTGGATCCCGATGGCCGTGGTGACCGTGGTCGGCGTCGCGGCCTGGCGTTTCGTGCCGGCCTCCCCGGTCCGTACCCCCGGCAAGGTCAACTGGCTGTCGGCGCTGCTGCTGCCGGGCTGGCTCGTCGCGCTGCTGCTGCCGCTGAGCAAGGCCACCGCGTGGGGCTGGGCCTCCAGTAAGACGCTGGGACTGTTCGCTCTTGCTCTGGTGTTGTTCGCGGCGTGGCTGTTCGCCGAGGTCCGCTCGGCCAACCCGCTGATCGACATGCGGATGATGCGCCTGCCCGCGGTCTGGACCACCAACCTGGTCGCGCTGCTCTTCGGGGCCGCCATGTTCGGCGTGTTCGCCTTCCTCCCCCAGCTGGTTCAAGTGCCCAAGACCTCGGGGTACGGGTTCGGGGCGTCGGTCACCGAGGCCGGGCTCATCATGCTGCCGATGCTGGTCATGATGGCGGTGTTCGGCTCGCTCAGCGGCCCGCTGACCCGCTGGCTCAGCAGCAAGGCCCAACTCCTGATCGGCTCCGCCCTGGGCGCGCTGGCCTCGCTGTCCTTCGCCTACGAGCACGGCGACCGCTGGTCCCTCTCGATCGCCGGCGCCGTCTTCGGCGTGGCCCTCGGCCTCGTCTACTCCTCGATGATCAACCTGATCGTCCAGGCCGTCCCCCGCCACCAGACCGGCGCCGCCAGTGGCATGAACACCAACATCCGCACCATCGGCGCCTCCATCGGCACCGCGGTCGTCAGCTCCATCGTCACCAGCCACCCCGGCCCGGCCGGCCTCCCCGCCGAGTCCGGCTACACCACCTCGTTCCTGATCCTGGCCATCGTCGGCGCCGCCGCCTTCCTGGTCGCCCTGCTGGTCCCCACGGCCCGCCGCGCGACCACTGAGGAGAAGCACGAGCCCGAGGTCCTGCCGGAGCTCTCACCGGTCGAGGTCTGACGCAATCACCTTTCAGACATGCCGCGACCGGATCCCGGTCGCGGCATGTCGCGTTATGTTCCTCGTGACCCGTGCCCGTCGCCCCCGCCGGAGCCCCGCATGCTGATCCGCGTCGCGGTCGCCGACAAAGCCGAGCTGGCCGACCTTCACCACGCCCTCGCCTGCGACCCGGAGCTTCGTCCACATGCGACGGTGACCGCGACCGTCGACGAGGACGCCACCACCCTCGGCGCGATCGACGTCATCGACATCGCGCTCACCCACGCCGTGGCGATCGCCACGCTGGTCTACTCGGTGGCGGGCAACAAGAAAGGCCGCTCGGCGACCACGTTCACCGCGGCCAACGGCAAGACCTTGACGATCAAGGGCGGTGAGACGTACGACCCGCAGATCGTGATCGCCTTCCTGGAGGCGAACACCGGCGACGAGCCATGACCGTCCTCGACGACGTGGACCTGCCCGACCCGGCCGGCTCGTGGGCCGTGCTGGTCGGCGTGGCCGGCTACACCCGCCTCACGCCCCAGCCGGCGATCCGGAGCAACCTCCGGGAGCTGCGCTCGGTCCTCACCGACGAACGGCTCTGGGGAATCCCCGCCGATCAGTGCCGGGTCATGATCGACCCGTCCACCAGCGACGCGGTCAAGGACGAGCTCTACGAAGCGGGCCGGCGAGCGACCGAGGCGCTCATCGTCTACTTGGCCGGGCACGGTCTCCCCGGAGGCGACGGGAAGTGGTTCCTCGCCCTCCCTACGGCCCACCCCGACGCCACGCACCGCGCGGTCAACTTCGATGACATCCGGGCTCTGCTCGAACGGAGTCGCGCCCGCCTCAAAGTGGTCGTCCTCGACTCCTGCTACAGCGGCCGGGTCCTGCACACCCTGGCCGGCAGTTCGATTGCCGACGTGATGAAACACCGGCTCGACGCCCGGGGTAGTTACCTCATGACGGCGTGCTCCGGCTCCCGCGAGGCGATGGCCTTGCCGGGCGAGTTCACGACCTTCACCGGAGCACTGCTGACGACCTTGCGTGAGGGCGTGCCCGGCGGCCCCGCTCATCTCCCGCTGCCGCTGGTCTTTTCCGAGGTGCAGCGGCGCATCACCGAGCTCGGGGACAGACGGGTGCCGGCACCGTGCCAGGGCACCTTCAACGGCGCCGACCGCCTCGCCATCGTCCGCAACCAGGCGTCCACGGTCCGCCCGGAGGTGCCCGCGCCCACGGCGCCGGCTACGCGGGATCGTCGGCGCACGTTTGTCGCGATCGCCGGCGGTGTGCTGATCGCCGGCGCGGTCGCGGTGACCGTTCCTCTGTTGCAGTCGGACCCGCCCCGGTCGGCGCAGCCCTCGATCGTTCCCCTTCACGGCAGCATCCGCGCCGGCGGCGACATGTGCGTCGAGTCCCGTTCCAAGAGCAACGGCGACCCACCGGATCCGGCCGCACCGATCGTGACAAGCAGCTGCCGGGAGTACCGGAACCAGGCCTTCACGTCGATTGGAACGGCCCCCACGGAATACAAGCTGCGGTTCGACCACAGCACAAGCAACGAGCCCTACTGCCTGGTCGCCACATCCACCTCGGCGGCCGGGATAGCCGCATGTGACTCGTCCCTGCCGTGGCGCTTTCTGGGAGTCAATTCCTCGGCGGACGGTCGCAGCTCGTGGCAGATCCAGTACACCGGATTCGACAGCAAATACTGTCTGACGCTCTCGACCGAGGACCGCGTTGTCATGGCCGAATGCGAGACAGACGAGAGCAAGCGCAACCAGACCCAGCAGTGGTGGGTCAACCGGCAGGAGTGAATGCCGTTACGGTGATGAGCGTCGGCCATCGAGCGGGGGCGTGGTGTCGGTACTTGCGGAGTTGGACCAGTGGGTCGAGGAGGCCGCGAAGCGGCACGGCATCCCCGGGACGGCGGTGGCGGTCGGGCATCGGGGTGAGCTGGCCGAGGCGGCCACCGGTGTGCTCAATGTGGACACCGGGGTGACGGCCACCCCCGACAGCCTGTTCCAGGCCGGATCGGTGGCCAAGGTCTGGACCGCCTTCCTGGTGATGCAGCTGGTGGAGGACGGGCTGGTCGAGCTCGATCAACCCGTGCGGCGTTACCTGCCGGAGTTCGGGGTGATCGATCCGGAGGTCAGCGCGACGGTGACGGTGCGGCATCTGCTGACGCACACCGGGGGCTTCGACGGCGACCTGTTCGAGGACACCGGGCGCGGGGATGACGCCCTCGGCCGATACCTGGAGCACCTCAAGAGCAACGCCCGGCAGATCGCTCCGCCGGGGGCGCTCTACTCGTACTGCAACTCCGGCTTCAGCACGCTCGGCGCGCTGGTGGCCAAGCTGCGGAGCCAGACGTGGGAGGCGGTGGTGCGGGAGCGCATCGTCGAGCCGCTGGGGATGCGGCACGTGGCGCTGTTCGCGGAGGAGGCGGTGCTCTTCCGGGTCGCGGCCGGGCACTTCAAGGGCAAGCTGACGTCGCAGTGGCAGTTGCCCCGGTCGATCGGGCCGGCCGGGGCCATGCCGTGCGTCGCGCCGCGGGAGCTGGTCCGCTTCGGACAGATGCTGATCGAAGAGGGAACGGCGATGACCACCCCTCAGATCACGCTGCCGGGGGTGGCGGAGCAGGGTGCCCGGCAGCGGGGGCTCGGGCTCGTTCTCTTCGACTGGGACGGCACCGCGGCGTTCGGCCACAACGGCGACACGATGGGCCAGGGCACGCTGTGGCGGGTGGTGCCTGAGCACGAGCTCGTCATCGCGATCGGGGTCAACGGCAGCCCGTACACGGGCTTCTTCGACGAGATGCTGGAGCGGATCGTGCGGGAGGTCATCGGCGTCACCGTGCCCGCCCGGCCGACACCGACCGGGCCGAAGCAGCGCGGGCCGGAGCGATTCGCCGGCCGTTACCACTATCCGCTGGCCACCTACGACGTGGTGGCCACGGACGATGGTTTCGAGGTGACGTCCACTCCGGAGGGGCTGGCTGCGCAGTTCGGCGACGAGAAGAGCACCGACAAGTACGTCCTGCTGAGCGGCAGCACGTTCATCACCGAGCGGCCGGTCGACGGCTCGCACTCGACGCTCACGTTCCTCGACGACGGCCGCTATCTCTACGGCGGCCGGGTGGCCGTGCGCATCCCTTAGGAATTGCTGTGCGCCAGCAGGCTCTCGATCACGGTGTCGATGTCGGCCAGCAGGGAGAGGTGCCCCTCCCCCGGCAGTAGGTGGGCCTCGGCCCCGGGCACGTGGGTGGCCAGCCAGCGGCCGTGGGCGGGCGGGACCATCCGGTCCTGGTCGCCCTGCCAGACGGCGACCGGCACCTTGATGTCGGTCAGCGGGAAGCCCCAGTCGGCCAGGAAGGCCAGGTCGTCCTCGCGCCAGCCGGCGATGCCGGCCGAGACCGAGTAGCGCGACGACTCGGCCAGGTAGTCGGCGAACTCGCCGGTCAGGGCGGCCTGGTCGACGCTGGACAGCAGGTCGCCGAAGGCCTCGGCCACGTCGGCCCCGGTGACCCGGGAGAGGCCCTCGGCCATCTGGTTCAGGACCACGTCCAGGTCCTGTACGCCGCGGGCGGCCGCACCGAACTCGGCGACGTTCTCCTCGCCCATCCCGGCCATCCAGTCGAGCCCGGCCGCCTCGTAGGGCGCGACCCCGGCGATGAGGGCGGCCCCCAGGCAGCGCCCGGGGAGCCGGGCCGCGCAGGCCAGCGCGTGCGGTCCGCCGCCGGACCAGCCGATGGTGACGAAGTGCTGGGCGCCGAGCCCGTCGAGCAGCGCCGCCACGTCGGTCGCGACGTCGGCCACGCGCCGGCCGGGGTGGGGTGACGAGCCCGCATACCCGGCGCGGCTCGGCAGGATGATCCGCAGCCCGTGCCGGACCGCGGAGGCGACGACCGGCTCGTAGCGGACCGCCCCGGACGGGGTGCCGTGATGGAAGACCAGCGGCAGGCCGCCGGTCGGGCCCTCGATGAGGTACTCCATGGTGCGGCCGTCGGGCAGGTCGATGCGTTCCACGTGGTGAAACATACGCGATTTTTGCGGTTACCTCCGGGGAACCGGGTCACACAAAAGTGCCTTATTGCCGACGGAACGGCATTTGCTCATGCTCGACGAATGGCAACTTATCTGCTTGTTCACGGCGCCTGGCACAATGGCGAGGCCTGGAATCGGGTGACCCCGCTGCTATCCGCCGCCGGTCACCGCGTGTTCGCCCCGTCCTTGACCGGTCATGGCGACAAGGCTCATCTGCTCGACGAGAATGTCGGTCTCGACACCCACGTCGACGACATCGTGCGGCTGATCCTGGACGAGGATCTGACCGACGTCGTGCTGGTCGGGCACAGCTACGCCGGGCTGGTCGTCTCCTCGGCCGCCAACCGGGTCCCGGAGCGGATCGCCGAGCTGGTCTATCTGGACGCCATGGTCCCCGAGGACGGTGAGAACGCGATCGACGTTCTGCCGGTCACCCAGTTCCTGATCGACCGGGCGGCCACGACCGGCACCCCCTGGCGCATCCCACCCATGGACGGCTCCTTCGGCGTCACCGACCCCGAGGACCAGGCCTGGCTTCGTACCCTGCTGTCGGACGAGTCGGTGCTGTGTTTCCAGCAGCCGGCCCGGCTGGACAACCCGGCCACGGCCGGGATCCCTCGTACGCATATCCACTGCACCCTGGGCGCCCCGGAGCGAAGGCAGCCGGTGGGGCAGGCGTGGGAGCTGCCGACCGGGCACGACTGCATGATCACGATGCCGGCCGAGCTCGCCGGGCTGCTCCTGAAGCTGGCGTAGCCTGGCCGGGTGACCGACGCGACGGGCAAGCGGGCCGGCTGCCGGCCCATCATCGAGGACAAGTGGTCCCTGATGATCGTCTCCGCCGTTGCCGACGCCCCCCGGCGCTTCACCGAGCTCAAACGGGAAATCGACGGCGTCAGCCAGCGCATGCTGACCGTTACTTTACGCAATCTGGAGCGCGACGGCATTCTGCTGCGCACCATTCACAACGTCATGCCGCCGCACATCAGTTATTCGCTGACCCCGCTCGGCCGCACATTTCTGGCCGCGGTCGCCCCGATGCTGGATTGGGGTCAGGACAACCTGGAACTGGTGGAGAAAGCGCGCGCCGAGTACGACGCGCGGGCGGGGGCCCGCCGGGACGGTGACGGGCCCCCTGGGAGCGGGTCCTAGTTCCGGATGATGGTGAACGTGCTGGTCGGGTTCTCGATGTCGCGGTAGTTGTTGCTGAACTGCAGGTTGGTGAAGGTGGCCGAGCCCACCGCCGGGCCCTGGCCGGCCTCCGGCATCGGGTTGGCCCAGATGCCGTAACCGGACTTGGCGTCGTAGGCGTCACCGCTGCGCTGGGCGCCGCTGATGGTGATGTTGGTGAAGGTGGTGTCCTTCACGATGTTCTGCGGCTGGCCGCCCACGTAGTTGGTCTGGAACATGATGCCCGAGTACGTGGGGTCGACGATGTCGACGTTCGAGACCCGGATGCCCTGGAAGACCTTCGACGCGCTGAAGATCCAGATGGCCGGGAAGACCTGCGAGCCCCAGAAGTGGCCGCCGGCCCGGACGATCGAGATGTTGTCGAAGACCGTCGGCGGGTTGGCCCCGAACCCGTTCATCGGGTAGCCGAAGTCCAGCGAGCTGATGGTGATGCCCGAGTAGACCAGGGTGTCCGCGATGTAGATGTTCTTGAACGTGTTCGCGTAGCCGCCGTAGACCGCGATGCCCGCCGCCCGCCACGTCAGGATCGACGTGAGGTTGCTGTAGACATTGTTGATCTCGTCCGCGCCGCCGGCGTCGATCGCCGAGAACAGCGCGAAGCTGTCGTCACCGGTGGCCCGGGCCTCGTTGTTGTCGACCAGGTTGCCGGTGCTGCCGTTGGTCATGTTGACGCCGTCGGCGAACGTGTTCCGGATCCGGCTGTTCTTGATGACCATGTTGTCGGTGTTGGCGCCCCAGTAGAGGCACACGACGTGCTCGGTCCAGATGTTGTCGATCGTGATGTTGGCCGTGTTGGCGAAATCGAAGACCTTGCCCGGCCCGTCGATGCGGATCGTGTAGTTGCCGAAGAACGCGAAGTCGGCGAACGTCGACCCGTTGGCCGTGCTGTCGGCCCGGAAGCCGGCGTCGGTCTCGGTCTGCGTCGACGGCGTGTAGAAGCGGGTGTACCAGGGGCCGGCGCCCACCACCCGGATCGACTTGCCGTAGATCTGGAACTTGGACGAGGTCTGGTAGTCACCGGCCGGCAGGTAGACGCCGAGCTTGGTGGTGTCCTGCCGGGCCGTGTCCAGGGCGTTCTGCACCGACTGCTGGTCGAAGCCGGCCGGGACGACGTACTTCGAGGCGTCCGGGTTGGCCTTCGGCGAGACCTGCTCCAGGTTGATGAAGTCGATCGCGATGTTGCCCGAGTTGGCCGAGTCCTTCTGCAGCTTGATGGTGCTGCCGGCCGGGAACGACCCGCTCAGCAGGATGTTCGCCTCGTCGTAGATGTGCCGCGGGCCGGTGCCCGAGTTCTGCGGCGCCGTCTCGTTGCCGTAGAGCCAGGCGTACTTGGAGGTCAGCGGCAGCGTCTTGTTGAGCGACCCGTTGACGTAGACGTTGATCGAGCTGGTGGTGCCGTCCGGGATGGAGAAGCGGGCCACGATCGTGTTGGTCGCGGCGCGGGTGGTCCACTGCACGTACGAGCCGGTCTGGTTGAGCGTGACGGCCTTGCGGCCGGACGCCTCACCGGCGAGGTCGCCGACGGTCCGGTTCGGCCCGACGACGGCGGCGCCGCCACCGGTCTGGCCGTCCTCGGCCTCGTAGTAGTCGTAGGGCATGTTCGCCCCGCGGCCCACGAAGAACGACTTCTCGCTGGTGTTGTTGGCCTGCTTGACGGGCAGCTCGTTGCCGTCGTTGGCCACGACCGTACGGACCGTGTAGCGCCCGTTGGCCGCGGTCCACGTGCCCAGGTTGATCGCCGGCGAGGAGGCCCCCGCCGCGAGCGTGCCGCTGTACGAGCCGGTCAGCGTCTTCACCACGGTCGAGCCGTTCAGAATCGTGACCGTGACGCCGTGCGCGCCGGCCGCCGAGGCCGCCGAGCCCTGGTTCTTCAGCGTGACCGAGAAGGTGACCGTCTGCCCGGCCGTCGGGTTGCCGGGCGACCACGAGACGGCCGACGCGACCAGGTCGGAGCTGCTGACCGGGGTCACGGTCAGCGAGCCGGTGCCCGAGTTGTTGGCCTCGTTGGTCTCGAAGACCGTGTTGGCCTCGTCGACCTTGGCCACCACCTGGTACATCCCCGCGTCGCGGGCGCCGATGGCGGCGGTCACGGTCGTCGACGCGCCGCCGGCGAGGGCGCCGACGTTGGCGGTGCCGACCTTCGCCGTACCGAGGTAGAAGTTGACGTTGGTGGCGGCGCTGGCGACCGTGCCCGCGTTGCGGACGGTGGCCGACAGCGTGACCGTGTCGGTCTCGACCGGGGAGGCCGGCGAGGACGAGACGGCGGTGACGGTCAGGTCCGGGTTCGGCGCGGCGTTGCCGATGACCTGCAACTCCGCCACCTGGCCGCTCGGCGCGCCGGTGTTGGCGGTGAAGGACAGGCGAAGGTCGGCGGTGGTCGCGCTGACCGGGATGGTCACCGTGTTGCCGGAGGCCGGATTGAAGCTGTACGAGGCGGAGCCGACGATGGTCGTGTAGGAGGACGCGCTCTGGTCACGTCCGAGGACCGCGAACGTCTGCTGACGCGTCCCCCAGGAACTGTCGGGGTTGAGCTTGACCACCACCGACGAGACCGCGGCGTTGGCGCCGAGCTTGACCGTCAGCGTGGCCGGGTAGGCGCTGCCCTCCCAGTACGTGGCGGTGTCGCCGTCGTTGGCGTTGGTGGCCACGAAGGTGTGCACGACCGACGACGCCTCGATCGGCTTGCCCTGGGCCAGGTTGCTGCCCGGGGTGGACGTGCCGTTGCGGGTCACCGTGTTACTGAAGGACGAGACGTTGCCCGCCGCGTCCTTGGCCCGGACCTGGTACGCGACGGTCGTGCCGGCCGGCTGGGTGTCGGTGTAGGTCAGCACGTTGCCGGCCACGCTGGTGCGCAGCACGCCGTTGGCGTAGACGTCGTAGCCGGTGACGCCGACGTTGTCGCTCGACGCGCCCCAGGTGAGCCGGATCTGGTCGGTGGCCGGCTGGGTGTAGGCGAGGGTGCCGGGCGCGGACGGCGCCTGCGTGTCGCCGCCGGAGACCGGGCCGTACACCTCGAGCTCGGACAGCTGACCGGCCGGCCAGCCGGTGTTGCCGGTGAAGCTCAGCCGGACGAAGCGCGCGCTCGCCGCCGTGAAGTCGGCGGTGACGGTGTTGCCGCTCGCCGGGTTGAACGTGTACCCCGCGCTCGCCTTGAGCGTGCTGAACGAGGACCCGTCCGTACTGCCCTGGATGGTCAGGGTCTGGGTCCGGGTGGCCCAGGCGGTCGCCGGCGGCAGCTTGAGCACGGCCTGGTTGACCTGCGTGGCGGTGCCCAGGTCGACCTGGATCCACTGCGGGAACGCGTTGTTGCTGCTCTCCCAGTAGGAGTTGGCGTTGCCGTCACCGGCATTGCCCGCCCCGTAGACGTCGGAGAAGCTGCTGGCGCTGAAGGTCTTGCCGGCGGCCAGGTTGGGGCCGGCGGCGTTGGCGGGGCTGGGAGCGATGAGGACGGTGGCGACGAGGCCGGCCGCGGCGAGCGCGGCCAGAAGCCGTTTTCTCATGCGGGAGCGAACCTTTCTTCCGTGAAAGGCCCCCTGGGGGCATTGCTACCTCTGCTCTTTTCCCGGCCGGCCGGTGGTGGCTCCGGCCGGCCGGGAAAGGGGATTTCAGTGCAGGCGCAGCCAGACGGCGGTATCCGGGGGGAGGCGGTCACCGTCGAGAGGGCCACTGGCGAGCAGAGAGGTCTCGTGGTCCGGCAGCGCGACCGGGCTGCCGGACATGTTGACGACGCAGGCGAACGCGTCGCCGCGGGTGTAGGCGAGCACGTCCCGGCCCGCGTCGAGCCAGGCCATGGCCGGCTGGTGCAGACCCTTTTCGGTGCGGCGCACAGCGATCGCCGAGCGGTAGAGCTCCAGCATCGAGCTCGGGTCACCGGTCTGGGCCTGGACGGTCCGGTCCTTCCACTCGGCGGGCTGGGGCAGCCACGGCGTGCCGGTGGTGAAGCCGTACGGCGAAGTGTCACCCGACCAGGGCAGCGGCACCCGGCAGCCGTCGCGGCTGTGCCCGCGCCGCTGCCACATGGGATCCTGGAACTGCTCCGGCGGGATGTTCTCGTTCTCCCAGAGGCCCAGCTCCTCACCCTGGTAGATGTAGGTGGCGCCGGGCAACGAGAGCGACAGCAGGGCCGCCGCCCGGGCCCGGCGGGTGCCCAGCTCGAGGTCGACCGGGGTGCCGTCGAGGTTGTTGTCGAAGCTGAACGTGGTGTCCTCGCGGCCGTACCGGGTGACGTGCCGGGTGACGTCGTGATTGGACAGCACCCAGGTCGCCGGGGCGCCGATCGCCTTGTGCGCGTCGAGCGTGCGGTCGACGCACTCGCGCATCAGGGCCGGATCCCAGGCGCAGCCCAGGAAGTCGAAGTTGAACGCCGCGTGCAGCTCGTCCGGGCGCAGGTAGTTCGCGAACCGCTCGACCTCCGGCATCCACACCTCACCGATCAAGGCCCGATCACCGCCGTACGCGTCGGCGACGCGCCGCCAGGCCCGGTACACGTCGTGGACGCCGTCGAGGTCGTGGAACGGGTGCGCCTCGCCGTCGCGTACCTCCGGAAGGTCCTTGTCCTTCAGCAGAAGCGCGGCCGAGTCGATCCGGATGCCGTCGACGCCGCGGTCGAACCAGAAGCGCAGGATGCTCTCGAACTCGGCCCGCACGTCGGGGTGGTCCCAGTTGAGGTCGGGCTGCTCGGGCGTGAACAGATGCAGGTACCACTGGCCGTCGGGGACGCGGGTCCAGGTGGTGCCGCCGAACTCGCCGACCCAGTCGGTGGGCATCTCGTCGCCGTTCGGCCCCCGCCCCGGACGGAACCAGAAGTAGTCCCGCTCCGGGGCGTCCGGCGAGGCCAGGGCGGCCTTGAACCAGGGGTGCTCGCTGGAGATGTGGTTCGGGACGATGTCGACGATCATCCGGATGCCGGCCGCGTGCGCCTCCTCGACCAGCGCCTCGGCCTCGGCCAGGGTGCCGAAGGCGGGATCGATGTCGCGGAAGTCGGCCACGTCGTAGCCGGCGTCGGCCATCGGGGACGGGTACCAGGGGCTCATCCAGATCGCGTCGACACCCAGGTCGGCCAGGTGTCCCAGGTGGGCCCGGATGCCGGCGATGTCGCCCACGCCGTCGCCGTCCGCGTCGGCGTAGCTGCGCGGATAGACCTGGTAGATCACCGCGTCGCGCCACCACTGGGAGTCTTGGTGAGACACTTTTGCCCGCTTTCTGTGCACGCTGGGTCCGACGGCCGTTGATCCTGGCCGCCCGTTGTCCGTTTTGTGGGGATTAACCCTTGAGGCTACCGGTGGTCAAACCGGACATGATGTTCCGCTGGAAGAGCAGGAAGATGATCACGGTGGGGATGGCCGCGATGACCGAGGCCGCGATCACCACGTTCTGCGGGGTGCCGCCGGCGAAGGCGTAGATGCCGACGCTGAGCGTGCGCGTCTCCGGTGAGGGCATGACCAGCTTGGGCCAGAGGAAGTCCTTCCAGACCGCGGTCACCGCGAAGATCGAGACCACGCCGAGGATGGGCCGCGACATCGGCAGGATGATCGACCACAGCGTGCGCAGCGGTGACGCGCCGTCCACCTGGGCGGCGGCGATCAGATCCTCCGGGATCGAGTCGAAGAACCGCTTGAGCAGGAAGATGTTGAACGCGTTGGCGACCAGCGGCAGCCACAGGGCCCACGGCGAGTCGAGCAGGTTGACGTGGATGATCGGCAGGTCGATCGCCGTCACGTACTGCGGGACGATCAGCACCATGGCCGGGATCATCAGCGTGGCCAGCATCGCGCCGAGGACCACGTTGCCGAACGCGGGCCGCAGCTTCGACAGGGCGTACGCCGCGGCGGTGTCGAAGACGAGCTGGAAGAAGACCGCGCCGGCCGCGTAGTAGAAGGTGTTGAACATCAGCTTGGCCAGGTCGAGGTTGTTCCACGCGTCGGCGTAGTTCTGCGTCTGCGGGTCCTTCGGCCACAGGGTCGGCGGCGTCTGCGCGATCTCCTGACCGGACTTGAAAGCGCCGGTGACCATCCAGTAGAGCGGCCCGAGGAACACCAGGGTGAAACCGAGGACCACGACGGCCAGGACCGCCCAGTAGAAGAACTTGCCGCGGCCCCGCTTCAGCTGCGCCTGCGAGATGAGGGTACGGGTCATCGTCTCAGTCCTGTTTCGTCGTCAGTCGCACGTAGACGGCGGAGAAGGCGGCCAGCACGAGCAGCATGATCACGCCGAGGGCGGCGGCGCCGTTCAGGTCGTTCTGGAAGAAGCCGTGCTGATAGATCAGGTACGCCACCGAGGTGGCCGAATCCTGCGTGCCGGCGCCGTTGGCCAGGATCAGCGGCTCGATGAACAGCTGCATGGTGGCCACGATCTGGATCATCGCGAGCAGGGCCAGGATCAGGCGGGTCTGCGGGATCGTCACGTTCCAGATGCGGCGCGCGATGCCCGCGCCGTCCAGCTCCGCGGCCTCGTACAACTCGCCCGGGATGTTCTGCAGGGAAGCGAGGTAGATGAGAACCGCGCTGCCCATGTTCATCCAGGTCGAGGCGATCACCATGGCCGGGATGGTCATGCCCGGCGACTGCATCCACTCCGAGGTGGGCAGGTGCAGGAACTTCAGGATCGCGTTGAACAGGCCCGCTTCGCTCGGGTCGTACGCGTAGTACTTGAACAGGAACAAGGCCGAGGCCGGGGGCAGCATCACCGGCAGGTAGACCAGAATCCGCAGGTAGCCCTTGAGGTGGCGCAGCTCGTTGAGCAGGATCGCCACGAAGAACGGGAGCAGATAGCCCAGGACCAGCGCCAGCAGCGTGAACAGGAACGTGTTCTTCCAGGCGATCCAGAAGCTGGGGTCGGCGATGATCCGGGTGTAGTTGTCCCAGCCGACCCAGGTCGTCTCGCCGCGGCGGGTGCGCTGGAAGCTCATCACGATGCCGCGGATCATCGGGAACCACATGAAGAGGGCGAAGCAGAAGATCGCCCCGATCAGGAACGAGTACCCAGTGAGGTTGTCCCGGAGCCGGCGACCCCGTTTCGTCGGTGTTTTTGACACGGCGTGACTTCGCTGCGGCGTCGTGCTCGGCGCGGTCATGATCGCCAAGGAAAGCTCCTGCTTCATCGGCGGGCGGGGGCCGTCATCCGGCCCCCGCCCTCGGTGGATCAGCTACCGGAGGTCAGGAGCTGGTTGACCTTGGTGTCGGCCGTCTTGAGCAGCTCGTCGATGTTGGCGTTGGGGTTGGTCAGCACCCCGGACATCGCCGAGTCGAGCACCGCGTAGATGGCCTGCGCGTTGGCCGGCTCGCCCTTGATCGGGACCGGGTTCTGCTCGAACGGCGCGAAGTTCGCCGTGTCGAGGTTCGCGTTGGCCTTGCGCAGGTCGAGCTCCTGCTTCTGGGCCTCGCTGCCGTTGGTGAACAGCAGCGGCTGGGGCAGGCCGACCGGGTAGTTCTGCGGCTTGGCCCGCACGTAGTCGAACTGGCCCTTGCCCGGGGTGAGCTTCTGGTAGGCGAGCCACTTCAGACCGGCCTTGACCTGGTCGTCGGTGAGGCCCTTCTTGAAGAAGTAGCCCTCGCCGCCGCCGAGCGTCGCCTTGGCCGGGCCGTCCTGGCCGGGCATCGGGCCCATCGCCCAGTCCTCGTACTTGCCCTGGAACTGGGAGACGATGGCCTGGGTGGCGTCGGGGGCGCCGATGAACATGCCCACCTTGCCGGCGCCGGCGTTGGTCAGCAGGTCGCCCCACTGCAGCAGCTGGCGGCTGCCCATGCTGTTGTCGCCGTACCGCATGTCCTTGAGGTTCTGCAGGACCTGCTTGCCCTGGGCGTTGTTGAAGTCGGCCTTCTTGCCGTCCTCGCTCACGACCTGGCCACCCTGCGCGTACAGCTCGGCGGTGAAGTGCCAGCCGCCGGTGTTGCCGGCGCTGTACTCCGAGTAGCCCGCGATGCCGCCACCCAGCGCGGAGATCTTCTTGGCGGCCGTACGGACCTCGGCCCACGTCTTGGGCGGGGCGGCCGGGTCGAGGCCGGCCTTCTTGAACAGGGTCTTGTTGTAGACCAGGCCCATCGAGTAGTTCTTCACCGGCACCGCGTACAGCTTGCCGCCGTCGGTGAAGACATCCTTGAGCGCGGGGTCGACGCTGTCCCAGGTCGGGATGGAATCCTTGGTCACCAGCGACGTGATGTCCATGGCCTGACCGGAGTCGAGCACCTGCTGCAGGTCGGTCATATAACCGTAGAAGACGTCGGTCATCGTGCCGCCGGCCAGGCGGGCGGTGAAGTCCGGCGGGTTGTTGCACTGCTCGCCGACGCTGACGCTCTTGATCGTGATGTCGGGGTTGTCCTTCTCGAACGCCGCGACATCCGCGTTCCAGTTGGCCAGCAGCTCCTTCTGCGCGCCGACGGGCTGACAGTCGACGGTGATCGTGGTCTTGCCGGCAGCGTCTTTCCCGGAGTCGTCGTCGCTCTTCGTGGAGCACCCCACGAGGCTGAGCCCCAGGCCGGTTACGAGCGCTAGAGCCGCAACCTTCCGGTACTGCGGTGCGGACATCTGTCCATCCCTTCGGGAACGGGTGTATCCATGGCCTTCGTTTGATCGCATTTGCCGTCCGCCCTTGACACACCGGGGCGGGAGTGAGTGGAGTCACTGTAACGAGACCGACCTGTTTCGGCAAGGTTTCGATCGTTCACTGAAAAAACACGACTGAATCTCCGGCAGATGTCGAGATTGTGACCACCCACACTCCAGACGTCGCCCCCGCACAAGCCCAAAGACACCGCAGGCCCACGCCGCCACCCGGCCCGCCCCCACGCCCGGCGAGCGCCCCCACCCGGCAGGCCTCCCCGCGCCGACGAACGCCCGCCACCCACGCCTCCGCGCATGACGCCGCCACCCAGCCGCGCACGACGCCCCGCCGCGCACGCCACCCCGCCGCGCACGACGCCCCGCCCAATACGCCGCGGCCCCGCCCACCTCCCCGCGCGCCGGGCCGTGCGCGCAGCGCCCCGCCCCGCCGCCCCGCGCGCCTCCCGACGCCCCACCTCCCCGCGCCCAGACGCCCCGCGCGCCTCCCGACGCCCCACCTCCCCACGCCCCGCCACCCCGCGCACCTCCCGGCGTGCCGCCGCCCCGCGCGTCACCGCCCCGCGCCCCGCCGCCCCGCGCGTCACCGCCCCGCGCACCTCGCGGCGTGCCGCACCCCGCGCGCCACCGCCCCAACACCTCCCCATGCACGGATGTCCCCACCCGGCATGCCTCCTTCCCACGCACGACGAAGGGCGGGCCGTGGCGGCCCGCCCTTCGTGGTGTGAAATGAAATCTTCTTTTTAAATCTGGCGATCCAGCCCTCTGCGGCGCGGGAGCAGTGGCGACCTAGACCCTCTGCGGCGCGGGGGCGGTCGACCCCCGCACCACCAGCTCGGGCTCGAAGAGCAGCTCGTCCGGCTCGACGCCGCTGCCTTCGATCTGGTTGACCAGCAGGTCGACCGCGGCCTGGCCCATCATCTCGATCGGCTGCCGCACCGTCGTCAGCGGCGGATCGGTGCAGGTCATCAACGCCGAATCATCGAAGCCGACTACTGACACGTCGGCCGGCACGTCGAGCCCGAGCCGGCGCGCGGCCCGGATCGACCCGAGCGCCAGCACGTCGCTCGCGCAGATCATGCCGGTCACGCCGCGCTCGATCAGCTTGGCCGCGGCCAGCCGGGCGCTTTCCATCGAGAAGTTGGTCCGCTCGACGAACCAGTCCTCCCCCTCGGGCCCGGCGATCTTCACCAGGGCGCCGAGCTTGCGCCGCGACGGCATGTGGTCTTCCGGCCCCATCACCATGCCCACGCGGGCGTGACCCAGGGACTTCAAGTGGCCGTACGCCTGCTCGACCGCCACCGCGTCGTCGGTGGAGATGTGCGGGAAGCCCAGGTCGCCGACCCCGGCGTTGACCATGACGACGGGTAGCCGCCGGTCGGTCAGCGCCTTGTAGTGCCCGTGCTCGGCCTCGGCCAGCGCGTAGGACCCACCGGCGAAGACGACGCCCGAGACCTGGTGGTCGAGCAGCATCTCGATGTAGTCGCGCTCGGGGACACCGCCTATGGTCCGCGCGCACAGGGCCGGGGTGAAGCCGCGCTGCGCGAGCGAGGCGGTCACCACCTCGGCCAGCGCCGGGAAGATCGGGTTTTGCAGTTCGGGCAGCACCAGGCCGACCAGGCGGCCCCGCTCACCGCGCAGCTTGGTGGGCCGCTCGTAGCCCAGGACATCGAGAGCGGTCAGCACCGACGCGCGTGTGGCCTCGGAGACGCCGCTGCGCCCGTTGAGCACCCGGCTGACGGTCGCCTCGCTGACGCCCGCCTTCTTGGCCACCTCGGCCAGACGTTTGGTCACGAGCGAGAGCCTACGTCAGATCCCTGCAAATTTCGAACGCCAATCTGCCCCGCTTGCACGAACGGACGCCCACAATTTCATATCTCGGCAACAAGTCGTTCGCTCCATGAGCAATCCTGTTTCCGGAACATTGCGCGGTGTGGCCGCCGTCCCTGAGGTGAAGCGATTAAGTGATCACTCTGCGCCACGAAGCCGAAGTCATCGCTTTCACCACGGTTCCATAACGCCCGGCCGATCGAAAACCAGCCGACGACGGGCGGAGCGATGCGCCACGATGTCGCGATGACCGCCGAGGAGATCCTGCAGCGCGCCGCCCGCCGCGGCGGTGAGGCGCTGGCCGAGCTGCTGCCGGCTCTGGCCGAGGGGCGGGTCGATCTGGCCGCCCTCATCGCGCGGCCCCGGCTGCTGTCCGACCTCGATGCGTGCTCCCGGCGGGCGGTCTGGCTGCCGGCGCCGATCCGCCAGCCGGAGGCGTATTTCCTCCAGTCGCCGTCGCCGCTCACCGCCGCTCTCGCGAGCATGAGCCGCGACGGACGCATCCGGGAGCGGGCGGTGGCCGTGCTGGCGGAGTCACCCGAGCCGGGCTTGATCCCGTTCATCGTCCTGCGCTGCGGCGATTGGGCAGCCCAGGTCCGCGGACCGGCGCGTAGCGTCCTGTCCGCCGTACTCGCGGCCGATCTCGCCCGCTTTCTGCCGGCGGCCCTGCCCATGGCCGCCTACACCGCCGCCCGCGGCCGTGGCGGGTGGGCCATGACCCACCTGCGCCGGAGGGTGACCGAGGCCTTCGACGACATCGGCCCGGCGCTCATGCGCTCCCGATCGCCGCGCGAACGGCGGCTCGCCTTCGAAGTGGGGGTCAGCCTTCGCCGCTGGATCTACGACGACCTCGTCGGCTGGGCCCGTCGCGAGAAGGACCCGTTCATCCGCCGGCTCAGCCTTGACGGCGTCATCGCCACCGCCGACGTCGACGTCCTGCGCTCGCTCGTGCGGTCACGTTTCTCCGGCGTCCGCGCGACCGCGCTGGTCGGCCTGGCCAAGCTGGGCCTCGACGCCGAGGTGGCCGCTCTCATGGACGACCCCACTCCCCTGGTCCGCGCCTACGCTCGCAGCCGGGCCACCGACCCACTCGCCCACTACCGCGCCGCAGTCGCCGCCGACCCCACCCCGGCCACGGTCGCCGCCCTCGGCGAAGTCGGCCACTACGCCGACGCGGCCCTGCTGACGCCGCTGCTCGCCCATGGCGACGCCCAGATCCGAGCGGCCGCCGTGCGGGCCCTGGCCGCCGTCGACTGCTTGCCCGTCGACGCTGTCACACCGCTGCTGCGCGATCCGTCGCCATCGGTCGTCCGCGAGGCGGCCGGGGCCTTGCGCGGCCATCGCCTCCCGGCGGCCCCGTGGTCCCTGCTCACCGACCCGAGGCCGGAGGTACGCCGCGGCGCCTACCGCGCGCTCGCCGGCGGCGACCTCCACGCCCGGTTGCGCGCCGCCCTGCTGCTGGCCGCCGACACCGACGCCGGTCTGGCCCGCCGTGGCCACGCCGACGCCGACCGCCTGGTCCGCTACGGCCTGGCCCGCATCGGCGATCCCTCCAGCCTCTCCGCCGGCGACCGCGCCGAACTTGCCGGCTTGGCCGCCCGCCTGTCCCCGTACCTCGCCGACGGCATCCGTGCTCTCCCCTGACGCTCGAAGCCGAAGCGACCGCACGCTCGCCAGACCCGGGGACCGGCCGCGATGAACGGCGCAATCGGGCGAAACGACGGACGGGCCGGGGGTGACGATGGCACGGTGAAAGCGCAAGGGGAGGCGCGATGACCGATGCGGATCAGCGGCTGGCCGGCGATGCGGCGAGCGCGGCCGAGGCCGCGGTGCGTGCGGCCCGTACCGCCGCCTCGGTGATCCGCCGGCTGGCGTCCGGCAGCACCGAGATCGAGCAGGTGGTGCAGCTCATCGCAACCATCGCCAAGCAGACCAACCTGCTCGCGCTCAACGCGACGATCGAGGCCGCGCGGGCCGGTGAGGCCGGCAAGGGCTTCGCCGTCGTGGCCGGCGAGGTCCAGCAACTGGCCGGCCAGACCGCCACCGCCACCAAACGGATCGGTGATGAGGTGGGCGGCATCCGCAGCGGCACCCAGGACGCGGTCGAAGCGGTGGACACGATGATCGCGGAGCTGGAGCGGTGTCAACAACTGATCAGCGAGTTCGTGCGCGGTTAAATGGAGCCATGGCGAAGAAGACGACCACCGCGTGCCCGTGCGGGCGCGGCCTGCCCTACGCGGAGTGCTGCGAGCCGATCCACCGGGGCGGGAAGCCGGCCACGGCCGAGGCGTTGATGCGGTCGCGGTTCAGCGCCTTCGCCCGCGACGACGACGCGTACGTCCTCAGCTCCTGGCACCCGAAGACGCGGCCCGAGCGGATCGAGCCCGACTCGCGCCTGCGCTGGACCGGTCTGGAGATCGTCGAGACCGAGGGCGGTGGCATGTTCGACACCGAGGGTGTGGTCGAGTTCCGCGCCCACTACACCGACCGGGGCAAGCCCGGCGAGATGGTGGAGCGAAGCCGTTTCGTCCGTCATGACGGTCAGTGGGTGTACTGGGGTCCGATCCTTACCAACGGGTCGCTCGCCAATGTCTGAGGTCGTGTGATTCCCTTCAGGGATGGCAGCTGACCAGCGACCGATGGAGGACGGCATCGTCCGTGACTTCAAGGTCAACCTTTCGTACGGTCGATACCTGCACCTGGACGAGATCCTCGGGGCGCAGCACCCGGTCAGCGTCCCGGAGCACCACGACGAGCTGCTGTTCATCCTGCAGCACCAGACCTCGGAGCTCTGGCTCAAGTTGGTGCTGCACGAGCTGCGGGCCGTCCAGCGCTACCTGGCCAAGGACGATCTGCGCCCCGCGCTCAAAGGGCTGGCCCGGGTCAAGCACATCCAGAAGACCTTGACCGAGCAGTGGTCGGTGCTGGCCACCCTGACCCCGAGCGAATACTCCGAGTTCCGCAGCTTCCTCGGCACCTCCTCCGGCTTCCAGTCGTACCAGTACCGCGCGGTCGAGTTCATGCTCGGCAACAAGGACCGCCGCATGCTGTCGCTGTTCGACGACGACCCGGCCGCGCGTGACCTGCTGGTCGAGGCCCTCGAGAGCCCCAGCGTGTACGACGAGTTCCTGCGCTACCTGTCCCGGCACGGCCACGACATCCCGGCCGAGCAACTGCACCGCGACGTGGCCGAGCCGCACCACTTCGACGAGGACCTCGTGCCGGTCTTCGTGCGGATCTACAGCGATCCGGAGCGCTTCTGGGAGGCGTACGAGGCCTGCGAGGAACTGGTCGACCTGGAGGAGAACTTCCAGCTCTGGCGCTTCCGCCACCTCAAGACCGTCGAGCGCACGATCGGCTTCAAGCGGGGCACGGGCGGCTCCAGCGGCGTCGATTTCCTGCGGAAGGCCCTCGACCTGACCTTCTTCCCCGAGCTGTACGCCGTACGCACCGAGATCGGAGCCACAAGTTGACCGACGCGCACGCCCTGGACGCGGCCGACCCGCTGGCCCATTTCCGGGACAGGTTCCTGCCGGGCGACTTCACCTCCTACCTGGACGGCAACTCGCTCGGACGGCCGTTGAAGGCGACCGCCGACTTGATGGACAACTTCATCCGTACGGAATGGGCCGGCCGTTTGATCCAAGGCTGGACCGACGGCTGGCTGGAGTGGCCGATCACGCTGGGCGACCGGCTCGGCGCGATCGCGCTGGGCGCGGCCCCCGGCCAGGTGGTGGTGGCCGACTCGACCACGGTGCTGATCTACAAGCTGGCCCGGGCCGCGGTGGACGCCCGGCCCGGCCGCCGCCGCGTGGTCCTCGACACCGACAACTTCCCCACCGACCGGTACGTGCTGGAGGGCATCGCCGCCGAACGCGACCTGGAGCTGGTCTGGATCGAGACCGACCCGGTCGCCGGCGTCGAACCGTCGCAGGTGGCCGAGGTGGTCGACGAGCGCACCGCGCTGGTGCTGTTCAGCCACGTCGCGTACCGCTCGGGCTGGCTCGCCGACGTCGCCGATATCAACCGGATCGCCCACGAGGCCGGCGCGCTGACCATGTGGGATCTGTGCCACTCGGCCGGCTCGGTGCCGATCGCCCTGGACGACTGGGGCGTCGACCTCGCGGTCGGCTGCACCTACAAATACCTGAACGGCGGCCCCGGCGCACCGGCGTTCGCGTTCCTCCGTGCCGGCCTGCAGGAGGAGCTCCGCCAGCCGATCCAGGGCTGGATGGGCCACCGCGCCTCCTTCGAGATGGGCCCCGGCTACGAACCGGCGAAGGGCTCGCGGGCGCTGCTCAGCGGCACCCCGCCGATCCTGGCCATGGTCCCCCTGCACGCCAACCTCGACGTCCTGGAGGAGGCCGGCATCGAGGCCGTCCGCGCCAAGTCGCTGCGCCTGACCTCCTATGCCCTGGAGCTGGCCGACGAATGGCTCGTCCCCGCCGGCGTCGAGGTCGTCAGCCCTCGTACCCCCGAACGCCGAGGCGGGCACATCACGCTGCGCCGCCCCGGCTTCGAGCAGCTCCTGGAGCCGTTGTGGGCCGCCGGTGTCATCCCGGACTACCGCCGCCCCGACGGCCTCCGCATCGGCCCGGCCCCGTTGAGCACCAGCTTCGCCGAGGTTCACCATGGCCTGTCCACCTTGCGCACCCTCCTGTGACCCTCACCGCCGACTCGATCTGGTGGAACGGCCGGCTCCACCAGCCCGCCGCCCTCCACGCCGCCACCCGCCCAGCGCTGCTGACGGACATTCCCGCTGACGCCCGGCGGCTGCCGGGCACGCTGCTGCCGGGGCTGGTGGACGCCCATGTCCATTCCGCCCTGGTCGACCTCGCGACGGTCCGGGCCGGCGGCATCGCGGCCGTCTGGGACCTCGGCGGCGAACCCTCCACAGTGGCCGCCGTGGCCGCCGACCACGAACGCCGCCGGATGCCGCGAATCCGATACGCCGGCCCGTTCCTGACCGCCCCCGGCGGCTACCCGAGCGATCGATCCTGGGCCCCGCCCGGAAGCTGGCGCGACATCCACTCCCCGGCCGAGGCGATCGAGGCAGCCGCCGAGGCGAAGTCGTTCGGCGCGACGCTCATCAAGGTCACCGCACACGCCGGCGGCCCGCTGCTCTCCCCCGAGATCATGGCCGCCATCGTCGGCGAGGGCCTCCCGGTGGTCGTCCACGCCGAAGGCCCCGGCACGGTCAAGCTGGCCGTCGACGCCGGCGCCGCCTACCTGGCGCACACCCCGTGGACCGAGCCGCTCGAACCCGGCCTGGCCCGCGCGTGCGCCGAGCAGACGACCTGGATCAGCACGCTCGACATCCACGGCTGGGGCCGGCCGACCCCCGAGCAGGCCACCGCCATCGCCAACCTCCGGCTCTTCCTCGGCAACGGCGGAAAGGTCCGCTACGGCACCGATCTCGGCAACGGCCCCCTCCCCCCGGCGATCAACCCCCGAGAGATACGCCTCCTCCAAAACGCCGGAATGACACCCAACGAAATCCTCCTCTCCATGACCGGCGACGACTTCCCAACCGCTCCAACGGACAGCACTCCCCCGCACCCGCCGGCCCACAGCAACCCCCGGCAGGCCCCGGCCGACAGCAATCCCCCGCACACCCCGGCCCACAGCGATCCTCGGCAAGCCCCCGCCGACCGCGATCCCTCGCAAGCCCCGGCCGGCGGCAATCCCCCGCACACCCCGGCCGGCGGCACAGCCCCACAGGCCCCGGCTGGCACCGATCTCCCGTGGGTGCCGTATGGCGCGCTCTCATGGGTGCCGGGCGGGCTCGACCTCGACCCCACCCGCTTCGCCGATTCGCTGGCCACTGCCCGTGTGCTGGACTCGACGGTACGCCCGCGCTGACCGACCGACATTGCGGTTTTCCTCAGTTCAAGTCGGTGGGCGGCCTCATGGTCCCGGGTCCGTCCGATTTCTACGGTCGATCCATGACCTCGATGACGACATTCGTGACCGATCTCGTGGAGCAGCTCGGCGGGCCGGGCGCCGGGCTCGCCGTGGCCCTGGAAAACCTGTTCCCGCCGATCCCGAGCGAGGTGATCCTGCCGCTGGCCGGCTTCACCGCCGGGCAGGGGCGGATGAGCGTCGTCTCGGCGATCGCCTGGACCACGCTCGGCTCCGTGGTCGGCGCGGTCGCCCTCTACTACATCGGGGCCGCCCTGGGCCGGGAGCGCGTGCGGGCGATCGCCGCCCGGCTGCCCTTGGTGAAGGTGAGCGACCTCGACCGTACGGAAGCCTGGTTCGCTCGTCACGGCACGAAAGCCGTGTTCCTCGGGCGGATGATCCCGATCTTCCGAAGTCTGGTCTCGGTGCCGGCCGGGGTCGAGCGGATGCGGCTGTCCACATTCCTGCTCTGCACCACGATCGGCAGCCTGATCTGGAACTCCACCTTCGTGCTGGCCGGCTATGCGCTCGGGGCCAACTGGACTGCGGTCGAGCCCTATGTGGGCGCCTTCCAGAACGTTGTGATCGCGGCCTGCGCACTGCTGGTCGCCTACTTCATCGGTAGCCGCCTGCTGCGGCAGAGGCAGAATGGCTAGGGTGCGCCTCCTCCGACTGATCCGCACGGTCGCCGCCGGTGCGCTGAGCGGGATCGTCGAGGCGGTGTTCCTGGTGATCGCCATCGTTCCCGCGGTCCGGCCGTGGGCCGTGCGGCTGGCCGATTGGGAGCGCCGGCGGCTCGGGCTCGGGCCGATCCCGTTCGATGAGCGGCGGGCCTACCGGTTCCTGGCGGCGCGGCTGCTGCCGGCGTTCCTCGGCATCTTGACCATCGGGATGCTGGCGGTCGGGGTGGTGCTGGCCGGCATCGTGGTGCGGGCTGTGGTCTTCGGGGAGATGTTGCCGCTGGGGCTGTTCGAACAGCTGCTCTTCGGCTCGGCGCTGCTGCTGCTCAATCTGCAGGCGATGGCGAGCACGGTGGCGCTCGATCGACACTTCGCCCGGGCGCTGCTGGCCTCGGGCACCCGTTCCGAGCTGGAGCAGCGCATCACCGAGCTGACGGTCAGCCGGGCCGGGGTGATCTCGGCGGTCGACGCCGAGCGGCGGCGGATCGAGCGCGACCTGCACGACGGGCTGCAGCAGCGGCTGGTCGCGCTGGGCATGCTGCTGGGCCGGGCCCGTCGTTCGCCGGCGCGCGCGGCCGAGTTGCTCGCGCAGGCCCACGACGATGCGCAGCGGGCCATCGACGAGCTGCGCGAGGTGGCCTGGCGGGTCTATCCGTCCGCGCTCGAGCACGGCACGCTCGAGGACGTGCTGACCATGGTCGCCCGGCGCTCGTCAGTTCCCGTGGAGGTCACTTATCGCCTACCCGAGAGGCCGCCGCGGCAGATCGAGACCGTGCTCTACTTCGTCGCCTGTGAGGCCATCACCAACACCGCCAAGCACGCCGGCGCTACGGTGATCACCGTGTTGTTGACGCCCGGGGTGGAGATGGTGGTCCGGGACGACGGCGCCGGCGGCGCCTCCCTCTCCGGTTCCGGGCTGCGCGGGCTGGCCGACCGGGTGGGCGCGCTGGACGGCGTCTTCGAGCTCGACAGCCCGCCCGGCGGCGGCACCACGATCCGGGTCTCACTGCCGTGCGCATAGTGCTCGCCGAGGATTCCACGCTGCTGCGCGAGGGGCTCGTACGGCTGCTGGCCGACGAGGGCCACTCGCTGGTCGCCGCCGTGGCCGACGCGGAGTCGCTGATCGCGGTGGTGGCGGAGGATCAGCCCGACGTCGTGATCACCGACGTCCGGATGCCGCCGACCAACACCGACGACGGTCTGCGGGCCGCCCTGGAGATCCGCCGCCGCTGGCCGGGGACCGGGGTGCTGGTTCTCTCGCAGTACGTCGAGAAGCGGTACGCCTCGCAGCTGCTGGCCGACCGGTCCGACGGCGTCGGCTACGTGCTGAAGGACCGGGTGGCCCAGGTCGAGGATTTCCTCGACGCCCTGGACCGGGTCGCGGCCGGCTCGACCGCGCTCGACCCCGAGGTCGTACGGCAGCTGATGTCGGGCACCGCGGGGTTGAGCAGGCTGTCCCCACGCGAGAGCGATGTCCTGCGGCTCATGGCGGCGGGCTACACGAACGTCGGGGTGGCCGAGCGCCTCTTCGTGTCGCAGAGCGCCGTCGAGAAGCACGTCATGGCCATCTTCGACAAGCTCGAGCTGGCCGTGGCGGGCGACTACAACCGCCGGGTCCTGGCCATCCTCCGCTACCTCGAATCGTAGGCTGATCCCATGATCGTGGTGACAGGAGCAACCGGCCGCCTGGGCGGGCGGGTCGTCCAGCGTCTGAACGCTCCGCTGCGCCTGCTGGTCCGGGACGCCTCCCGCGCACCGGCCGGCTTCGACGCCGCGGTCGCCACCTACGACGACGGCGACGCAGTCCGGCGCGCCCTGACCAGCGGCGACACGGTCCTCATGGTCTCGGCCGCGGAGACCCCGGACCGGGTGGCCGAGCACCTCTCGTTCGTCGACGCGGCGGCCGCAGCCGGCATCGGGCACCTCGTCTACATCTCCTTCGCCGGCGCCTCTCCCGACGCCACGTTCACCCTGGCCCGCGATCACTGGGCGACCGAGCAGCACATCCGCGCCTCCGGCCTGCCCTTCACCTTCCTGCGCGACAACCTGTACGCCGACTTCCTGCCCTTCATGGTCGGCGACGACGGCGTCATCCGCGGCCCCGCCGCCGACGGCCGCGCGGCGGTGGTCGCCCAGGACGACATCGCCGACGCCGCCGCGGCCGTCCTGGCCGACCCGGCCCCGCACGCCGGCCACACCTACACCCTGACCGGCCCGGCCGCCCTGACCCTGACGGAAGCCGCGGAGATCCTCACCGCCGCCGGCCACCCCGCACGCTTCCAGAACGAGACCGTCCCCGAGGCCTACGAGTCGAGGCGCAAGTACAACGCCCCCGACTGGCAGCTCGACGCCTGGATCAGCACCTACACCGCCATCGCCGCCGGCGACCTGGCCGAGGTCACCCCCGACATCCCCACCCTGACCGGCCACCCCGCCACCTCCCTGGCCACCCTCCTCACCCATCAGTGAGCCAGGCGATACTGCAGACATGTCAGAAAGCCGGCTTCTTGGTCACCTCGCAGGGCGATTCGCCTTCAGCGAGGAGAACATCGCCACCGAATCGTTGGCCTACCTGATGCGGTCCGCTGCCGCCAGAGCCGCAATGTCGAGCCTCATCCGGACGACCGGCTACGAACTGCCCGAGGGCCTGGCGTACGTAGGCCAGGCGGGCCGCCAGGATCAGGGCCGGCCGGACGTCATGGCCTACGACGGCGATCACGTCGAACGGTTATTGATCGAGGGAAAGTTCGCCGCCGGTCTTACTGACCAGCAGCCGTGGGGATATCTCGAGCGGCTGCCCGCCGACAAGGACGGGGCGCTCCTGGTCGTCGCTCCCAGCGTTCGCCTGCCGACGTTGTGGTTCGAACTGCTCCGTGCGTTGCCAGAATTCTCCGGCTTGATCCCAGCGCCCTCATCGATCGGCTCGGAAAGCATCTTTTCGACTGCCATCGACGACCATCGCGTCCTGATCTTGACGAGTTGGCGATACGTGGTCAAACATCTTCTGGAGGCGCTGCGAGCCGCCGACGAGCGGACGCTCGCAGCGGACGCCGAGCAACTTCTGTCTCTCACCGAGACGATGGACAGCACCGCATTCGCCCCTCTCCGCTCGCAGGATCTCAATCAGCGCACCGGGCAGCAGGTCAACCAACTGCGGCGCCTGATCGACTCGACGAAGAACGGCCTGACCACCGTATCGGGCTCGCGCGTGGCCACAGCGGGCAAGGTGTCGCACGGTCGCTTCTACTACGGGTGCTACCTACGAAGCCGGCACAGCAACGTCCAGATGTGGTTCGGGTTTCTCCCCCGAGCCTGGGCCAGGTATGGATTGAGCCCGCTGTGGCTTCAGACCACGAGGCTCTGGCACCGCGAACGCTGGCTGCAAGCGCTCGGCGCCCTCAACGAGCCCGGCCAGCCGGGGCTCTTCGACGAAGCCGACAGCGGCTTTCTCGTTCCAGTCCATCTACCGACGTACGCCGGCGAGGCCGAGATGGTGTCCGACCTGCGACGTCAGATAGAGGCGATCTTCGCTCGGCTGGACGCGGTCGTCCCGGCCGGCGAGCCCCCGGCGCCCGCGGTGGAGATCACCGAGCCTCAGGACGAGGAGGAAGATCTGCAAGCCGGGTGAGCGTCACCGGTCGGCCGAAAGTCGTAGTCGGTATGTGCGCTTTCCGGCCCGGAGCCGATGTGGTGAACGGCCGGATCCGGGACTCTCGATCACATGACTATCGACGATGGGAACCCGCCGGCGCGGACCCGCATCACGCTGACCGGGATCAGTTCGCGGGCCTGGGAGCATCCGGCGGATCGGGGGGCGTTGACCGCGCTGCGGGAGCTGCGGGGGTTCGACGATGTGGTTCGTGGGCTGTTCGGCATGTGGAACGAGCGGGGGTTCCGCCTGTCGTACCTGGCCGGGGCGATCCGGGTCGGCGAGCGGCAATACCCGCGGGTGGATGTGCTGTACAAAGAGGCGGCGGCGGCGCTGGACATCGCCGAGCTGCCTGAGGTGTACGTCAACCAGGCGCCGATCATCGGGGGCAAGGCGATCGGCATGGACCGGCCGTTCGTCGTGATCACGTCGGCGGCGGTGGAGAAGCTGGACGACGATGAGCTGCGGACGCTGCTGGGGCGGGAGCTCGGGCATGTGCGCAGCGGGCACGCGGTCTACCAGACGATCATGACGATTTTGACGCGGTGGGTGACCAACGTCAGCTGGATGCCGATCGGGGTGATCGGGCTTCGGGCGATCATCGCGGCCATGTACGAGTGGTGGCGTAAGGCGGAGCTGTCGGCCGACCGGGCGGGGCTGCTGGCCGCGCAGGATCCGGCGGCGTCGCTGCGGCTGTTCATGAAGCTGGCCGGTGGTGGGGACCTGTCGCAGATCGACACGGCGACCTTCCTGGAGCAGGCGGCCGAGTACGAGGGTGGCGGCGATCTGCGGGACAGCATTCACAAGATCGGGATGACGGCGTTCAGCGGCGAGCCGGTGCCGGTGGCCCGGGCCGCCGAGCTGCAGAAGTGGGTGGACTCCGGGGAGTACGCCCGGATTCTGGGCGGCGACTACCCGCGCCGGGAGGACGACCGGGATGCGTCGGTGACCGCGGACGTCAAGGCGGCCGCGGCCAGCTACCGCGACGACCTGCGCGACACGAGCGACCCGCTGGTGACCTTCGCCCGCAAAGCCGCCGGCGGCGCGGCCGATTTGGTCGGCTCGGCCGCCCGCGGCGCCCGCGACTGGGCAAGAGGCCGGTAAACGGCCAGGGGCCGGTAGGACAAGCAAGGGCGGCGTGGAATCGAGGCCACGCCGCCCTAATGCCCGAAATGTCGCGAGGTTGGGAGCCCGGGTTGCGGGTTCGGGGTTGCGGGCTGGGGATTGAGGGTGGAGGGGCGGCAGGTCGAGGGGTCAGAGCAGGTACGTAGTAAGCCAGTCGACCGTCTCGCGCATGTACTCGGCCCGGGACGATCGGTGCAGCAACTCGTGCCCCTCGTCCGGGAAGAGCAGGAACTTGTGCGGCCGATCATGAGCCGCCAGGTAGGCCACCACCTGCTCGGCCTCGATGAGGGGCACGTTGCTGTCGTTCTCGCCGTGCACGACCATCAGCGGCGCCCGCAGGCGGTCGATCCGCGTCATCGGGGACAGGTCGGCCAGCAGCTCACGGTCGGTCACCGGGTCGCCGTACTTGGACACGGCCGCGGCGGCGATCCACGGCTCGGTGTGCTCGTAGAACGTCGCGAAGTTCGACATCCCGCACACGTCGATGCCCACGTCGAACAGGTCCGGATAGGTCACCAGGGCGGCCAGGGTGAGATAGCCCCCGTACGACCGCCCCATGATCCCCAGCCGCGAGGCGATCCCGGTCCCCATCAGGAAATGCGCGGCCGTACGCACGTCCTCGATCGCCCCGTAGCGCAGCTCGACGTTGTCCGCGTTGACGAAGCCGCGCCCGAAGCCGGACGAGCCGCGCACGTTCGGGGCGAAGACCGCGATGCCGCGGGCCACCAGTGACTGGAAGAGCGGCCCGTGACCGGGTCGCTCCTGCGCCTCGGGACCGCCGTGGAACCACATCACTGTGGGGTGCGGCCCCGGGCTGTCCGGCCGGAACAGCCATCCGGTGAGGGTGAGCCCGTCGTGGGCCTGGAACGTCTCCAGGGTCGGGGTGACCGAGCCCGGCCCGGCCGGTTCGGCCGACACCGGCACCAGGCCGTCGTCCGTGGCGACCCACACGCCGTGCGGCTGGCCCGGGCCCTCGGCGGTGAAGGCGAGGGCCGACCCGTCGTGGCTCCAGGCGAGCCCGCTGACCACCGTCCCGGGCAGCGGGGCGAGCCGGCGCCAGGCGATCTCGTCGCCGTCCAGGTCGATCAGGGAGACCTCGGACTCGCCGCCGCGCACGTTCCAGAGCACCGCCGCGCGACGTCCGTCGGAGGTGAGGGTGAAGGACTCGGCCTCGGCGTTCTCGGAGGTGGCGACGATCTCGGCCGAGGAGGAGCGGACCCGGACGAGCACCGGGAACTCGCCGGTCTCGCTGCGCGCGTAGACGGTCGTGCCGTCCGGCCCGAAGACTGCCTGCTCGCCCGCGGTCACGTAGGAGTCGACCCCGGTGGCCAGGTCGCGGATCGCGATGTGGCGGCTGCCGCGCGGCCCCACCCGGATCAGTGCGCGGCCCTCCGCCACGTCCAGGAGGGAGATCAGCTCGCCCGTGCCGACGATCGTGCGGTCGCCGCTGACCGGGTCGATGAGCAGCGCCGTCGTCAGGTTCTCGGTGAGCGCCAGCAGCGACCGGCCCGGCAGCCAGCGCATGTTGTCGGCCGTGTCGGCGCCGAAGCCGGCCACCTGGTGCAGCGCGGAGCCGTCCGGCCGGACCAGCCACACCTCGTGCCGGGGCGCCCCGCCCGGCGCGACCGAGCAGGCGAGCCAGCCGCCCCCGGTCGACCACTGGACCGCCGCGACCGGCGCCTCGCCGGTGTCGACGAGGAACGCCAGGTCGCTGCCGACCGGCTGGACCCACACCTGGGGGCGGCCACTGCGGTCCGAGACGTACGCGCAGTGCCGCCCGTCCGGTGACAGGGTGGGCGACCAGCTCCCGGAGAATTCCGGGGGGATCGGTTTCGCGAGGGGAGAAAACCCTAGGGGCAGCACAGCTACGTCGGTCATACGGTTCCTCCCTCGATGGCTAGACTCCCTTGTCCTGGAGCCACATCTCCAGCAGCGCCAGCTGCCACAGCTGGTTGGCGCCGAGTGTCGTGCGCGGGGTGTTCGGGTCGGCCAGCAACGCGTCGACGTACTCCGGCCGGAACAGCGCCCGCTCCCGCGCGGCCGGCGCGTGCAGCGCGTCGCGGACCTTGTCCAGCATCGCCCCTTCGAGGTGCCGGATGCCCGGGACCGGGAAGTATCCCTTCGTGCGGTCGATCACCTCGTCGGGCACGACCCCGCGGGCCGCTTGCTTCAGAACCCCCTTGCCTCCGTGCGCGAGTTTCAGTGCGGGCGGGCAGGCCGCGGCCAGCTCGACCAACTCATGGTCGAGGAACGGTACGCGAGCTTCCAGTCCCCACGCCATAGTCATGTTGTCGACCCGTTTGACCGGGTCGTCGACCAGCATGACCTGAGAGTCGAGGCGCAGGGCCGCGTCGACCGCGGTGTCGGCCCCGGGCCGGCCGAAGCTGGCGGCCACGAACTCCCGGCTCACGTCGTGGTCGAGCAGCCAGTCCGGGTTCAGCTGCTGGGCCAGGCGGCTGTACGGGCGGTCGAAGAACTCCCGGGCGTACGCGGAGACGGCCTGGTCGTAAGGTATGCCGTCCAGCGGCGGATACCAGCTGTAGCCGGCCAGGATCTCGTCCGCGCCCTGCCCCGACTGCACGACCTTGACGTGCTTGGAGACGTCCTCGCTGAGCAGGTTGAAGGCGATGCAGTCGTGGCTGACCATCGGCTCGGCCATCGCCGCCACCGTCCGGTCGACCGCGGGCAGGAACCGGTCCTTGCCGATCCGGATCTGGTGGTGCACGGTGTCGAACTCTTTGGCCACGATGTCGGAGTAGGCGAACTCGTCGCCGGTCTCACCGCCGGCCGCCTCGAAGCCGATGCTGAACGTGGTCAGGCCGCGCTGACCCTGCTCGGCCAGCAGGGCCACGATGTAGCTGGAGTCGATGCCACCGGAGAGCAGCACCCCGACCGGCACGTCGGCCACCATCCGGCGCTCGACGGCGACCTTGAGCTTCTCGTGGATGAGCTCGGGCCATTCGGCGTCGGCGATGTCGGGCCGGCGCGTGTGCGAGGCCTCCCAGTAGACCCGGTCGGTCGACGACCCGTCGGTCCGGATGGTCCGCACGGTGGCCGGCGGCAGTTTCCGTACGCCCGCGATGATGGTCCTGGGGGCCGGCACCACGGAGTGGAAGGTCATGTAGTGCTGGAGCGCGACCTTGTCGATCGACTTGTCGACGTCGCCCGCGGCCAGCAGCGCCGGCAGCGTCGAGGCGAAGCGCAGCCGGCCCGGCGTCTCGGCCAGGTAGAGCGGCTTGATCCCGAGCCGGTCGCGGGCCAGCGTGACCGTGCCGGTGTCGTGCTCGACGATCGCGAAGGCGAACATGCCGAGGAAGTGGCTGACACAGTCGGCGCCCCACCGGTGGTACGCCTTGATGATCACCTCGGTGTCCGAGGTGGAGAAGAACTTGTAGCCCTCGGCGACAAGAGAAGCGCGCAAGTCCTTGTAGTTGTAGATGCACCCGTTGAAGACCAGGGTGAGGCCCAGGTCCTCGTCGGTCATCGGCTGCCCACCGGCCTCGGACAGGTCGATGATCTTCAAACGGCGGTGACCGAAGGCGACCGGCCCCCGGTGCCAGAGCCCCTCACCGTCCGGACCGCGCGACTCCAAGCACGGCAGCATCCGCCGGACGGCCTCGTGATCGGCCGCACGACTGTCGTACCGGATTTCACCGGCGATCCCACACATACAACAACCTCCTTATGAGAGCAGCCACGTGTCCTTGGAGCCGCCGCCCCGCGACGAGTTGACGATCATGCTGCCGGCCGGGGCGACCCGGGTCAGCCCGGCCGGCGCGACCACCGACTCCCGCCCGGTGAAGACGAAGGCCCGCAGGTCGACGTGGCGCGGGGCGAGCTGGTGGCCGTCGAAGACCGGGTGGGTGGAGAGCTGTACGACCTCCTGGGCCACCCATCGGTGCGGCGCGGTACGGATCTGACGCCGTACCGCCGCCAGATCTTCCGCAGTGGCATGGGGACCGATGACGATCCGGTCACCGCCGTAGCCGTCCACCGGCTTGCAGACCAGCTGGTCGAGCCGGTCGAGGACCTCGGCCCGCTGCTCCGGGATGCCGCAGAGATAGGTCGGCACGTCGGCCAGCAGCGGCTTCTCGCCCAGGTAGTACTCGATCAGCTTGGGCACGTACGCGTACACGGCCTTGTCGTCGCCGATGCCGTTGCCGAGCGCGTTGGCCAGCACCACCGTGTCCGCGTGCAGCGCCATGACCAGGCTCGGGCCCAGCGGCATGCCGTCCGCGCCGGGCGAGTGGACCAGGCTGTCCTCGCCCATCCGCAGGTAGACGACGTCCACCCGGTAGCGCTTGCCGCCGCGCATCCGGTAGACGACGTCGTCGTCCACGAACAGCTCGGTGCTGCGCACGATCGGCACGCCCATCTCGTCGGCCAGCATCTTGTGCTCGAACCAGGCCGAGTCGTCCGGCCCCTGGCTCAGCACGACGATCTTCGGATCGTCCCCGGCGGCCGGCCGGGCCGACTCGATCAGGGCCCGCTTGAGCAGGGCCGGAGTGTCCTCGACGGAGATCAGGCCGGGCGGCTCGGGCAGCTCCGGCAGCACGGCGTGGGTGAGCCGGCGGTTCTGCATGGCGTAGGCGATGCCGGACGGCACCCGCAGGTTGTCCTCGAGCACACACCAGTCACCCGCCTGGTTCCGTACGAGGTCGACGCCGGCCACCTGGGCCCGGACGCCCTCGTGGTTCACCAGCGCGCCGCTCGGCCGCAGCTCCGGCGACCCGTCGATCACCCATTCGGGCACGACGCCGTCGCGGACCACTTCCCGGTCCCCGTACACGTCCTGGATGAACAGGTCGAGCGCGCGCACCCGCTGGACCAGCCCGCCCCGCAGCCCGTTCCAGTCCTCGGCCGGCACGATCCGCGGCACCAGGTCGAACGGGAACAGCCGGGTGGCGGCCTCGCCGGCCACGCTGAACGTGATGCCGCGCTGCCGCTGCTCGTCGTCGCGCGCGTCCTCGCGGCGGCGCAGGCCGGCCGAGCCCAGGGCCTTCAGGACATTGACCACCCCGGCGTACGCCTCCGTGGGCTCCCCGTCCGTGAACGCCTCGTCGCCGCTTCGCGCGTACGGGAACAGCCCCGCCGGCACCGACTGGCCCTCCGGTCCGATGCCGGTGGCGCCGCCCCGCGTGTCGGCCACGAGCAGGTCGACCACGTCGGAGATCCGGCCCCGGCGGGACATGGCCCGGCGCTGGCGGGCGGCCGAGCTGCCTCGGCTGAGCGCCCGCACCGACAGGTCGAAGACCTGCTCCCAGTCGCCCAGCTCCTCCAGCTGGGGGCGCAGGTCGCCGACCAGCCGCTCGACCGCGAGCGCGGCCGCGACCGGCTCGGGCGAGCGGGGCAGGTCGAGCAGGTCGCCCTCCAGGCCGGAACGGGCGGCCCGCCACATCGCGGCCCGGTGCAGCGGCGGCCGCACCCGCTCGAAAGGCCGCCCGGCGCGGTAGTCCTGCTGGGCCCGCAGCACGAGGCCGCGGAACAGCCCGGCCAGCAGCACGACCGTGTCCACGTCCGGGCTGGAGTCGGTGACGCGCAGCTCCACGGTCGGCACGTGGGCCGACGGGCGTACGTCGAAATAGACCATCTTGGGGTCGGTGATCGTGCCCGAGGCGATCAGATCGGCCACGAGCTGGTCGTGCTCGGCGGCCGAATTGATCACACCGGGGTCGCCGGCCGTCGGCCAGCGCAGCCAGACCAGCGAGCGCACGCTCGCGTAGCCGGAGTCCTCACCCATCCAGTACGGCGAGCTGGTCGACAACGCCAGCAGGGTGGGCAGAGCCGAGGTGACCCGCTGGGTCACGGCGACCGCCTCGTCCCGGTCGGGCACGCCGACATGCACCTGGGCCCCGCAGATCAACTGCTCGCGGGCCAGCAGCTGGTAGTCGTCGAGCATCCGCCGGTAGCGCGAGGTCGGCGTCACGGGCAGTGACTCCAGGTCGACCAGCGGGACCGTGCCCGCGGCGACCAGGCCCAGCCCGAGCGACTCGGCGACCGTGATCGCCTCGCGCCGGCGGCCCGCGATGCCCTCGCGCAGATCGTCCAGGGTGTGGCTGACCGGGGTGTTCGTCTCGACCACGGAGCGGTGCAGCTCGGCCGAGAAACCGGCCGGGTCGAGCTGGTCGAGCACCTCCTGGGCCCGTGGCACCAGCTCCCGGGTGACCAGGTCGACGACGTGCAGCTCCTCCTCGGCGCCGAGGGTGAGCTCCTCGGCCCGGGGCGCCTCGCTTGCCGTGACGCTCAGAGATTCTGTCATGAGACCGCCTTGTTCCTAGCCCGACTTCGCTCCGAGCCTCGCCATCACATGTACCGATCCTGTTCCGTGCCCATTTCCAGCTCGCGCCGAACATTCCCCGTCCAACCACCCCGCCGCCACCCTTAATCGGACTAAAGACGTTTCCCCCGGTCCCCTGCGTTGATGCACACACCCTGTAACCTCGGCCGCGTTCTCTAACCGGGAGGTTTGTGATGAGCAGCGTCGTCGTGGTCACAGGGTCCGCCGGCCTGATCGGCTCCGAGTCCGTCCGGCATTTCGCCGGTCTCGGCATGGACGTGGTCGGCATCGACAACGACATGCGCCAGTACTTCTTCGGCGCCGACGGCTCCACCCGGTGGAACCTGGATCGCCTGGTCAAGGAGGTCGGCGACCGCTACACGCACCACACCCTCGACATCCGCGACCGCGAGGGCGTTTCTTCCTTGCTGGCCCGCTACGGCAAGAACATCGGGCTCGTCATCCACGCCGCCGCCCAGCCCAGCCACGACTGGGCCGCCAAGGAGCCGTTCACCGACTTCGACGTCAACGCGGGCGGCACCCTCAACATGCTCGAGGCGGTCCGCCAGCACGCGCCCACGGCGCCGTTCATCTTCACCTCGACCAACAAGGTGTACGGCGACACGCCCAACCGCCTGCCCCTGGTCGAGCATTCGTCTCGCTATGAACTTCCTGAAGACCACGAGTTCTACGGCGGCATCACCGAACAGATGTCGATCGACCAGACCCTGCACTCGGTCTTCGGCGCCTCCAAGGTCGCGGCCGACGTGATGGTGCAGGAGTACGGCCGCTACTTCGACCTGCCGACCGCCATCTTCCGCGGCGGCACGCTGACCGGCCCCGGCCACTCGGCGGCCGAGCTGCACGGCTTCCTGGCCTACGTGATGCGCTGCGTGATGGAGCAGCGGACTTACCACATCTACGGCTACAAGGGGAAGATGGTCCGCGACGCCATCCACTCGCACGACCTGGTCACCGCGTTCGAGGCGTTCCACAAGGCCCCCCGGGTGGCCGAGGTCTACAACATGGGCGGCGGCCGCTTCTCCAACTGCTCACACATCGAGGCCTTCCAGATCGCCTCCGAGATCACCGGCCTCGAGGCCAAGACCGATTACGTCGACCAGGCCCGCACCGGCGACCACCAGTGGTGGATCAGCAGCACGGCCCGCTTCGAGGAGCACTACCCGGACTGGAAGCTGACCTACGACGTCCCGGCCATCCTGCGCGAGATGTACGAGGCCAACCAGGACGTCTGGAAGCCCACCGCCTGACCAGCACAATCACCCGCGAGCACCCCCACCCGCAGGGCCCGCCCTCCCAAGGGGGCCCCCGTCCTACCACACAGCCTGCCGCAAAAACGCAAGATCGTGCGGGCGGCCTGTGGACAACGGGACGCACTGTGGATAACCGGCCGGCCAGCTGAGCGTCGGCAGGCAACATCCTGTGGCTTACCTGGGGGTGCTCGTGCCGTAACGGCTGGTTAACCCGCCACCGGTACATTTCCGGCATGTCCGTCTTGAAGGTATTCCGTCATGACGTGCCGGCGTCGATCGTGGTGTTCCTGATCGCGATTCCGCTGTCCCTGGGTATCGCCGCAGCCTCCGGTGCGCCGCTGCTCGCCGGGCTGGTGGCCGCGGTGGTGGGCGGGATCGTGGTCGGCGCCCTCGGTGGGGCGCCGTTGCAAGTCAGTGGGCCCGCCGCGGGACTCACCGTCATCGTCGCCGGCACCATCGCCGACTACGGATTCGCGGCCACCGCGGCGATCGTCGCGCTGGCCGGCGGCGTACAGATCCTGCTGGGTCTGGCCCGTCTGGGCCGAGCCGCCCTCGCGCTGTCCCCGGCCGTGGTGCACGGCATGCTCGCCGGCATCGGCCTGGTCATCGCGCTCAGCCAGATCCACGTGGTCCTCGGCGGCGCCCCGCAGAGCGACGCCTGGCACAACCTGCGCGAGCTGCCGGCCCAGATCGCCGGCATACACGGCGCGTCGGTGCTGCTCGGCCTGCTCACCATCGGCCTGCTGCTGCTCTGGCCGCGCCTGGTCCGTACGTCCCTGCTGCCGGCCGCGCTGATCGCGGTCGTCGTCACCACCGTGGTGGCCTCGGTCATCGGGGCCGACGTGCAACGGGTCGAACTGCCCGACCACCCCCTCTCCGAGCTGGTGTTCCCGCGCTGGCCCGACGCCGGGATCGGCGAGATCGCCCTTGCCGTGCTGACCATCGCCCTCGTCGCCAGCGTCGAATCGCTGCTCTCGGCCGTCGCCGTGGACCGCATGCACGACGGGCCGCGGGCCGACCTCAACCGGGAACTGATCGCCCAGGGCGCCGGCAACACCGCCTCCGGCCTGCTCGGCGGCCTGCCCATCACCGGCGTCATCGTCCGCAGCTCGACCAACGTCGGCGCCGGAGCCCGCACCCGCGCCTCGGCCATCCTGCACGGCGTGTGGGTCGCGCTCTGCGTGCTGCTCGCCGCGAGCATGCTCGAGATGATTCCGATGGCCGCACTGGCGGCCGTGCTGGTGGTGGTCGGGCTGCGGCTGATCAGCCTGGCTCAGATCCGGACGTACGCCCGTCACCGCGAGCTGCCGACCTATTTGATCACCGCCGTCGGGGTTGTCGCGACCGACCTGCTCACCGGAGTGGCCTTGGGGTTGGCGGCCGCGGTCGTGGTGATGTTGTGGCGCGTCGCGCGATGCGAGATCCGGTCCTTCGCATCAGGCGAATCGGACGAGTGGGTCGTCAGTCTCACCGGGACACTGGCGTTCGTCGGCTCCGGCCGGGTGGCCCGCACGCTCGCCGCCATCCCGGCCGGCCGGTCCGTCGCCGTCGAGCTGCACCTCGACTATCTCGACCACGGCGCCTTCCAGATCATCGACGACTGGCGCGAGGCGTACAGCAAGGCCGGCGGAACCGTCGCGATCAGAGAGACCCACGACGGGTGGTTCCACAAAGCGACCCGTGGACGGCTGGGCGACGGCAAGACGACGCCGCGGCGCTTCGGCTCCTGGTCGCAATGGCAGGACCGGGACCGGCAGAAACGCGACGCCATGGCCGCCGGCATCCAGGAGTTCGAACGCAGCGTGGCCCCGCTCGTCCGCCCGCAGCTGGCCGGCCTGGCCCGCGACGGCCAGGACCCGGAGCAGCTCTTCATCACCTGCGCCGACTCCCGCCTCGTGCCCAACCTGATCACCACCAGCGGCCCGGGCGACCTCTTCTGCGTCCGCAATGTCGGCAACATCGTCCCCAGACACGGCGAGGGCGACTCGTCGGTCGGCGCGGCCATCGAGTTCGCCGTGCAGGCCCTCAACGTCCGCACCATCACCGTCTGCGGCCACTCCGGCTGCGGCGCCGTCCGCGCCCTGACGACCGGCGGCTTCGCCCCCGACAGCGCCCTGGGCCGCTGGCTGCGCCAGTCCGGCACCGACTTCACCACCTGCGACGGCGAGCAGCACTGCGTCACCACGAACGTCGCCCAGCAGCTGGCCAACCTGCGCACCTACCCCACCGTCCGCGAGGCCGAAGCCGCCGGCCGCCTCACCCTCACAGGCTTGTACTTCGACCTCGCTGAGGCCCGCATGCACACCGTCGACGAAACCACCGGCACGGCAGCCCCCGTCCCCAGCGAGGTCTCCCTGCAACCAGCCAGCTGACGAGTCCTCCTTGGTTGACGAGGAACCGGCCCGCCGCTTCCTCGTCGACCATGTCCTCAATGCTCGGACGAGCATCGCGCGGGCGGTACCGTATTCGGCACGACTTTCGAGAGGCATTGTGACTGCCGCAATCAGCGCCGGCGAGGCCCGCAAGAATCTGTTTTTCCTGATTGAACGCGTCAACGCCGACCACGCCCCCATCGAGATCGTCTCCCGGCGGGGTAACGCCATCCTGGTCAGCCAAGAAGACTGGGATGCGATGGTGGAGACCAACTACTTGCTTTCCTCACCCGCGAACGCCACGTGGCTTGCCGAGAGCGTCGAGCAGTGGCGAGCGGGCCGGGCAACAGAGGATTAGCCAAGTACGGACGTGTGAATCACAGCTGTACCGATGACGGCGCATCGCTGACGAAGGCCGGTGGCAGGTCGGGAGCTCAGCGCGGAAACTGTCGTACCCGGCTGGGACGATGCCGGGATGAGGTCGCTGGTGGGCAAGGTTGCACTCGTCGCCGGGGCGACGCGGGCGGCCGGGCGGGGCATTGCCGTGGAGCTGGGGGCGCTGGGGGCGACGGTCTACGCGACCGGGCGGAGCACGGCCGCGGGGCGGTCCGAGATGGACCGGCCGGAGACGATCGAGGAGACCGCGGCTGCTGTCACCGCCGCGGGTGGGGCCGGGGTTGCGGTACGGGTCGACCACAGCCGGCCGGCCGAGGTGGCGGCGCTGATCGCTCGCGTCGACGAGGAGCAGGGGCGGCTCGATCTGCTGGTCGACAACGTGTGGGGCGGTGACATGTTCACCGAGTGGGGCAAGACGGTGTGGGAGCACGACCTCGATCGCGGCCTGCGCATGCTCCATCAGGGCGTCGACACGCATCTGATCACCAGCCATCACGCCTTGCCGCTGCTGATTCGACGGCCGGGCGGCCTCGTCGTCGAGATGACCGACGGCAAGTCCGGCGACTACCGCGAGTCCATCTACTACGACCTCGTCAAAGCCTCGGTGATCCGTCTCGCCCAGGCCCAGAGCTTCGAGCTCCGCCCCTTCGGCGGCGACGCCGTGGCCGTCACCCCCGGGTGGCTGCGCTCCGAGCGCATGCTCGACAAGTTCGGCGTCACCGAGGCCGGCTGGCGGGCCGGCGCCGCCAAGGACCCGCACTTCCTGATGTCCGAGTCACCGCGGTACGTCGGTCGCGGCGTCGCTGCCCTGGCCGCCGACCCCGGGGCCGGCCGGTTCGGCGGCCAGACCCTGTCCAGCGCCGACCTGGCCGTCCACTACGACCTCACCGACGTCGACGGTCGCCGCCCCGACTTTCCCCGCTACTACGAGGAGGTGATGAAGCCCTGACTCACTTCTTGATGACGTAGGCCTGCAGCTGCTGATAAAGCACCTTGTCCGACACAGTCGTGGCGATCGTCGGGCCCGAGCCGACCGGGGCGACGTTCGGGCAGGTGGTGGTGTCGCCGAAGAGCTGCTTCTGCAGGAGGCGGCGGCCGGTGGCGACCTCGTACAGGGCGAGGGAGTAGACGCCGCGGGCGAGCTCGTGGGTGTCGCACTTCTTCAGCGGGGTGCCGTTCCTGGTGAGGGTCACGCAGGCGACGAGCTGGGACTTGGCGGGGTCACTGGGCAGCCAGGCGTCCCGGGTGGGCTTGCTGAGGTTGTACGGGACGTCGAAGGCGGCCCGGATGCGATGCGCCCGGTTCGGGAGCGTGTCGGCGACCCCGATGCTGATCTGGTGCGGGGCCCGACCGGCGTAGCGGGGCGACTTCGGGTAGTACAGGCCGTCGCAGACCAGCGCCAGGTCGTCCGTCGCCTTGACCGGGGAGGCGCTGGGCCGCGGCCCGGCCGGCGCGGAGGCGGCCGGCGGCCCCGCCGACGGGCTGGCCCAGGCCGCCAAGGGCGCCTGACCACTGTTTCCGCCGAATACCTGGTAGCCGGCCAGCACGGCCACCAGCACCACAGCGACCGCCACAGCCGGAATGATCCACCGCGGCGGGCTGGCCCACAGCCGCCCCGCCGCCCGCACCGCCCCGGACGCCGCAACACGCCGCCCAGCCTCCACAAGCCCGTCCGGCAACCGCCCCGCCAACCGACGCCACCCCGAAGCCGGCGGCGGCGCTTTTTTGTCCTCCACACCAGCCCCCCGTCCTTGGTTACTACCGAGTAGGACGGTGACTGTACCTAATAAGGTGACCCACGTCTCACCGCGGGATGAAGGCCTGCGCCCCATTGATCTACGAAGCGTCCCGGACCGGAAAGCCGGCCTGCTCAAGCACGGCCTGAACGACCTGGCGCATGAGCTCCAGCACCCGGGCCGCGCCCGGCAACTCGGCCCGGCTCAGGTCGAGGGCCGCGACAGCATCCCGCACAGCGACCTCCACCTCCGGCGCTTGGAGCCACCCGAGGCGGCGCGGCAGCCCAATGGATTGCCGCGCCGCCGGGGCCGGTCAGAACGGGGTGAGGGTGATGCCTGCCTGGCGGGGGTCGCCGTCGTGGACGAGGGACTCCTGGTTCTGGACGTCGTCGAAGGCGAAGGCGTAGGCCTTGCCGTCGACCATGTTCTCGTGGACGGCCTTGGCGTACAGGTTGGCCGGGTTGCCCTGGTAGAAGTCGGCCGCGGTGCCGCTGGGCTGGGTGTCGAGGCGGCCGAGAGTGGTACGGGTCAGGGCTGCGCACAGGGTGCGGGCGATCGGGCCGACGACCTGGTCGTTCGGGGCGGCCAGGGCGCCGTCGCAGCCCCACACGTTGGCGGTGGAGGGCTTGGTGAACGAGGCGACCGTCTTGCCGCTGGAGTCGGTAAAGTTCATGACGTTGCCGCTGGTCCGGCCCGTGTAGCGGACCGACGGCTGGTCGGTGAAGGGGACCACGGTCAGGTTCTTCGAGCTGTACGCGTTCCAAGCGCCCGAAATGTAGGAGTCCAGGTACGTGGGGCTCATCAGGCCGGCGTCGGCGGCCTTGCCCGGGGCGAGCACGCGCAGCACGGTGCCGTCGGCCCGGGTGACCACGCTCTTGGCGAAGTCGGGGGACGCCTTGATCGCGTTGATGACGGCCTGCCGGCCGCCACTCTTCAGCTCGCCGGTCTTCGACGTCACGCCGTTGCCGCCGGTGACGCTGACGATGTGCGGGACGGCGAACATGTCCACCTGGGAGCTGTTGAGCCACAGCCCGGAGTCGTTGAGGGTGAACTCGCTCCAGTCGAACAGGATGTCGTGGTTGGCGTCGCCGCCCGCCCACGGCGCCGGTTGGACGAGGCCGTCGGTGGTGAGCCGGAAGTCGAGCTTCTGCCCGAACGACATGTAGAGCCGGCCGGACAGATTACGAGGGACCTTGATCGTGGTGCTGGCCCCGTTGGCCGGGCCGGTGATCGACACGTCGGGCGCGGGCACCGGCACGGACCCGCCGCCGGTCCACGCGGTGAACGCGCCGGCCGAGTTGACGTAGCCGAGCTTGCCGGTCGTCAGGTTCACGCCGAGCACGTACAGGAACACCGAGTCACCGCGCCCGGTCTTGTTGCTCACCGTGACCGGCAGAACGTTGCTGACCGGCGGCACAGCGGTCGTTTCGTCCGCTTTGGGAGTGGGGGGAGCCGTGGTCGGCGCCTTGGTCGTGGGTGCAGTGGTGGGCGCGACAGTCGGCACCGTCGTCGGAGCAGCGGTCGGCGCGGTGGTGACCACCGCGCCGCCGCTGCCCCCGCAAGCCACCCCGTTCAGCTTGCAGTTGACCGGCTTGGCCCCGGATCCGACGAACCCGAACGTCACCGAGGCCCCCACGGCCACGGCGCCGTTCCAATCCCGGTTCGAGAATGTCCGGTGCGCCCCCTCGCCGGTCATGGCCGAGTCCCAGAAGCTGCCGATGGACGTCCCGGCCGGCAGATCGAACTCCACCTTCCAGGACGTCATGGCGGACGCCCCGGTGTTGCTGATGGTGACTTCGTTCTGCCAGCCGCTCCCCCAGTCGGAGACCGTCTTCACCGAGGCCGTCGGTGCGGCTGCCGAGGCCGGCAGCGCGAACCAGGCCGTCGCCGTGGCCGCCACCACGGCGACGGTGGACAGGATGATCGTTCTTGTACGGCGCATCGTGGTGCTTGCCTCCGGTTCGGGGATGGGGACGTTGCCCATCCTCGGAACGGGGGCGGCGATCCGCCCGTACGGCCAAGATCTTTATGGTTCCTTTAAGGGTCTTCTGCCCTTTTCTCGCGGCCGGGTTACCCGCGACGCCACTTCTGGTTGGCCCCGCCGGTGCAGTCCCAGAGGACCAGCCGGGCGCCGTCGTTGGCGTTCCAGGCGTCGATGTCGACGCACTTGTTGGCCTGCGGGTTGACCAGGTCACCGGCCGCGGACAGGACGAACTGCTGGGCCGCGTTGCCGCTGCAGTTGGCGATCTGGATGACCGCGCCGTTGGCCGTCGAGCCCCACGCCACGTCGAGGCACTTGTTGTTCGACGTCTGCAGGGTGCCGTTCACGAAGTTCCACTGCTGGGCGCCGGTGCCGTTGCAACCCCACATCTGCACCGGTACGCCGTCGGAGAAGTTGCTGTTCGGCACGTCCAGGCACTTGTTGTTGAGGCTGCTGATCAGCGCGGAACCCGAGCTGCCGCCGCCGGTCGTGGTCAGCGACAACCCGTACACCGACAGGATCTCGTTGACCGGCTGGAACCACATCGTGCCGCCGCTGGAGCAGTTGCCCGTGCCGCCGGAGGTGACGCCCTGGGCCTGGTTGCCCGAGATCCACGAGCCGCCGGAGTCGCCCGGCTCGGCGCACGCGTTGCTGCGGGCCAGCCCGGAGACGGAACCCTGGGCGTACACGATCGTCTCGTTGCGGCCGAGGATCGTGCCGCACCGCCACCCGGTGGTACGCCCGGAGCGGCACACCGAGCTGCCGATCGCGGCCTCCTGCGAGCCGGCCACGGTCACGTTGCCGCCGGAATAGTTGTTGACCCACGGCTGGGAGGTCCAGTTCCCGTTCGTACGGATCCACGAGTAGTCGTTGCCCGGGAACGACGAACCGGCGAACGTGCCCTGGGCGACGTTGTTGTAGCCGAGGGTCGGGCTGCCCGTTCCGCCGCAGTGGCCGGCGCTGACGAAGCCGCCGGCGACCGCGAAGCCGACCGAGCAGAGCGTGTTCCCGTTGATCACGTACTGGTCGCCGCCGCGGGTGTCGTAGAGCGGCCGCGGTTGTTCGGCGGCGACCACGGTGACCTCGCCGGCCCCGCTGGCTTGAGCGAACCGCGAAGCCTGAGCGGACGCCCCGGGCGCGGCCATGACGACGACGCGGTTCGCGGTCGTGTCGACGTACCAGCCCCGGACCGACGATGCAGCCGCCGCGGACGCGTGCCGGTCCAGGGCGTCGCGCGATTTGGCCAGGTCAGCGGCGCTGCGCGCGACCAGCGTGGGGGTGGCGCCCTCCGCCCGTACGGCCGGGAAAGCGGAGGAATCGGTCACGGCGACGGTCAGACGGGAGGCCCCGGAGGGGATCCAGGCCCCGGCGAAGGCGGAGCCGAGCTTGGTCCTCAGCCGGCGCTCGACCACCGGCGCGGCCGCCTCGGTGCGCAGGCGGACGGCGACACCGGCGTCGTCGAGCTTCAGGTCGCGCTTCATCGCGGCGATCATGTCGGGGGCCAGGTCCGGGCCGTCGCCGGGGGCGGCCTGGGCCGGTACGGGGGTGAGAAGGGTGACCGCCGAAGCGGCGACAGCGAGCCAGCGCTTACGCATAGCCAACTTCCTTTCCAGTGGGGATAGATCGGAGGCTGTCGATGTGTGACAACGCTGTCAAGAAACAAAGAAGAAACCTGCCCGTATGAACCACGTGGCCTCCGTCGCCTCCTCTCGCCGACTCCGCCCCGATCGTGCAAGGCTGTGTTCTTCACAAGTCGTTCGCAGCAGACGGGGTGTACGGGCAAATGGGCATGGTCAAGGTGGTCGGCCTGGTGCTGCACCCACGGCGTGACTGCGGGTCCGCGATCGACGCGATCACCCGGTGGGCGCAGCGGCGCAACGTCCAGGTGCTGGGCCTGCATGAGGAGATCGACCGGATCGACTGCCAGGCCGAGGCGGTCAGCCCGGAGGAGATGGTCGAGCGGGCCGGCCTGCTGGTCAGCCTGGGCGGCGACGGCACCATGCTGCGCACGATGCGGCTGGTCGAGGGGCGCAAGACGCCCGTGCTCGGGGTCAACGTGGGCCGGCTGGGCTTCCTGGCCGAGGTCGACCTGCCCGATCTGCCGGCCGCGCTGTCGGCGATCGACGAGCACAAGTTCACCGTCGAGTCGCGCACCGCCCTGCAGACCGTGCTGCCCGACGGCAACCGGGTCTCCGCGTTCAACGACATCGCGATGGTCCGGGTGCCCGGCGACGGCCTGGCCGCGGTCGGCATCTCGGTCGAGGGCAAGAACTTCGTCAACTACGCGGCCGACGCGGTCATCGTCTCCACACCGACCGGCTCCACCGCGTACAGCTTCTCGGCCGGCGGCCCGATCGTCTCCCCCAACGTCGAGGGCATCATCGTCACCGCCTCGGCCGCCCACTCGTCGTTCAACCGGCCGCTGATGCTGGCCCTCTCCGAGCGGCTCGAGTTCGACGTGCTGCCGACCAGCGGCCGGCTGGCCATCGAGGTCGACGGCATCATCGAGGGCTACGCCCGCCCCGACGACAAGCTGGCCATCGAGCCCATCCCGGCCGCGGCCAACGTGATCCGCCTCGGCGGCACCTCGTTCTACGAGCGGGCCCGGCGCAAGCTGCGGGTCGAGGGCAGCGCCCAGGTCGGCGTGCCCGACTCGGCCGACGCCGTCGTGGTCGACAGCTTCGAGCGCCAGCGCTACGAGGTGCTGCTGGGAGGCGAGGTGGCCGGCGTGCTCAACTACCGCCGCCACGGGGAGAAGATCGAGCTGATGCACACCGAGATCGAGCAGACGTTCTCCGGCCGCGGCCTGGCCAGCCGGCTCGCCGCGGCCGCCCTGGAGGACGCCCGCGGCCGGGCCACCCCGGTCGTCGTCTCCTGCCCCTTCGTCATCGGATACCTGGACCGTCACCCCGAATACGCCGACCTTCTTAGCCGGAGCTGAGGTACGACACATGGGCCATCCCGCGATCCTCACCGTCGACGACGATCCCTCGGTCTCCCGGGCCATCGCCCGGGACCTGCGCCGCCGCTACGGCGACCAGTACCGGATCGTGCGCGCCTCCTCGGCCTCGGACGCCCTGGACGCGCTCAAGGAGCTCAAGCTGCGCGGCGGCCGGGTCGCCGTGATGCTCGCCGACTACCGGATGCCGCAGATCAACGGCATCGAGTTCCTGGAGCAGGCGATGGACCTGTTCCCGAACGCGCGGCGGGCGCTGCTGACGGCGTACGCCGACACCGACGCCGCCATCTCGGCCATCAACGTCGTCGACGTCGACCACTACCTGCTCAAGCCGTGGGACCCGCCGGAGGAGAAGCTCTACCCGGTGATCGACGCGCTGCTCGACGCGTGGCAGGCCACCGGCGACCGCGAGATCGAGGACATCCGGGTCGTCGGCCACCGCTGGAGCGAGCCGTCGTACCAACTGCGCGACTTCCTGGCCCGCAACCTCGTGCCCTACAAGTGGTACGGCGCCGACGAGGCCGAGGGCCGCCGGCTGCTCGAGGCGGCCGGGGTCGGTCCCGAGGCGATCCCGCTGGTGGTCACGGCCGACGGCCGCGCCCTGGCCCAGCCCACCACGACCGAGGTGGCCGAGGCGGCCGGGCTCTCGACCGCACCCGAGCGGGACTTCTACGACCTGATCATCGTCGGCGGCGGCCCGGCCGGGCTCGGCGCCGCGGTCTACGGCGCCTCCGAGGGCCTCAAGACGCTGCTGGTCGAGCGCCAGGCGGTGGGCGGCCAGGCCGGCCAGAGCTCGCGCATCGAGAACTACCTGGGCTTCCCCGACGGCATCTCGGGCGCCCAGCTCACCGACCGGGCCCGCCGGCAGGCCGGCAAGTTCTCCGCCGAGGTGCTCAACACCCGCGAGGTCACCGGGCTGCGGACGGACGGGTCGGCCCGCACCCTGACCTTCGCCGACGGCGGCGAGGTCTCGGCCCACTCGATCGTGCTGGCCACCGGCGTCGCCTACCGCCCGCTGGTGGCCGACGGCATCGCCGAGTTCACCGGCTCCGGCGTCTACTACGGCTCGGCCTCGACCGAGGGCCCGTCCTGCGCCGGCACCGACGTCTACATCGTCGGCGGGGCCAACTCGGCCGGTCAGGCCGCGCTCTTCTTCTCCAAGTACGCCCGCACGGTGACCCTGCTCGTCCGGGGTGACTCGCTCGAGGCGTCGATGTCGTACTACCTGATCCAGCAGCTCAACCAGGTGGACAACATCCGCGTCCGGACCCGCTGCGAGGTGATCGGGGCCGAGGGCAACGGCCACCTGCAGGCGATCACGATCTGCGACAGCAAAGAGGGCCTGAGCACCACCGTCGAGTGCGGCTACCTGTTCGTCTTCATCGGCGCCGAACCGCGGACGGACTGGCTCGGCACCTCGGTCGCCCGCGACGAGAAGGGCTTCGTCTACACCGGCCCGGATCTGCTCTCAAACGGATCCCGTCCGAAGGGATGGGATCGGGACCGCGATCCGTTCTACTTGGAGTGCAGTGTTCCCGGCATCTTCGCAGCCGGCGACGTCCGGGCCAACTCGGTGAAGCGGGTGGCCTCGGCGGTCGGCGAGGGCGCGATGGCCGTCACGCTGGTCCATCGTTACCTGGAGGCGCAGTGAGATGACCGACCCCGTTCTCGTTCCCTGCGAACCCGGCGCCCTCACGCCGGACGAGCTTCGCACCCTCTTCCTGTTCGAGAAGCTGACCGACGAGCAGCTGCAGTGGATCGCCGACCACGGCTGCACCATGCACATGCCCGCGGGCGGCGTCGTGATCCAGGAAGGCGACCCCGCGGAGAAGTTCTTCGTGCTGCTCAGCGGAACGATCGCGCTCAGCCGCAAGGTCGGCCAGGACGACGTGCAGACCAGCCGCACCGAACAGCGCGGCGTGTACATGGGCGCCACCAACGCCTACCTGCGCGACGACGGTGTCCCCCGCAAGTACATGGCCAGCATGCGCGCGCTCGACGACTCCGACTTCTTCGTGATGAGCGCGGAGGACTTCGGGCACATCATGCGCGAGTGGTTCCCGATGGCCGTCCACCTGCTCGAGGGCCTGACCCTGGGCATGCGCAGCTCGCAGGCGGCGATCAGCGAACGCCAGCGGCTCACCGCCCTCGGCGCGCTCTCCGCCGGCCTGATGCACGAGCTGAACAACCCGGCCGCGGCCGCCTCCCGGGCCACCGCCTCGCTGCGCCAGCGGGTCGCCGGCATGCGCCACAAGCTGGGCATGCTGGCCGCCGGCAAGGTGCCCACCGACCGCCTGGTGGCGCTGGTCGAGCTTCAGGAAGACGTGATCGAGCGGGCGGCCAAGGCCCCCACCCTGACCGCCATGCAGATCTCCGACCGGGAGGACGAGCTCGGCGACTGGATGGAGGAGCGCAACGTCACCGGCGGCTGGGACCTGGCCGCGGTCTTCGCCCAGGGCGGCCTCGACCTCGAGTGCCTCGACCTGATCGAGCAGAAGGTCGGCTCGCCCGAACTGCTCGACCAGGCCATCCACTGGATCGGCTACGCGCTTGAGACCGAGCAGCTGATGACCGACATCGAGGACGCCACCGGCCGGGTGTCGTCGCTGGTCGCCTCGGCCAAGCAGTACTCGCAGATGGACCGCGCGGCCCACCAGTGGATCGACGTGCACACCGGCCTCGACAGCACCCTGGTCATGCTCACCCACAAGATCGGTACGGGGGTGAAGGTCGTGAAGGACTACGACCGCTCCCTGCCCCAGATCCCGGCTCACCCGGCCGAGCTCAACCAGGTCTGGACCAACCTGATCGACAACGCGGTGCAGGCCATGAACGGCGCCGGCACGCTCACCATCAAGACCTACCGGGACGACAACTACGTGATCGTCTCGGTCGGCGACACCGGGCCCGGCGTGCCCGAGGCGCTCAAGAAGAGGGTCTTCGAGCCGTTCTTCACCACCAAGCCGGTAGGCGAGGGCACGGGCCTCGGCCTGGACATCTCGTTCCGGATCGTGGTCAACGGCCACGGCGGCGACATCCACCTGGAATCGCAGCCGGGCGACACCAAGTTCAAGGTCCGGCTCCCCCTGACGGAGCCCGCCTCCGCCTAGCCCGGATACCGCAGGCCGTTGACGGTCAGATCGATGATCGCCGCGGCCTGCGCCGCCCGGCCCTCCGCGTCGTTGGCGAGGCTGATGCCGCTGAGGGCGTTGGCCAGCACCGCCGCCTCGATCCGGGACGCGAAGATCCCGTCCCGGTGCCCGGCGTCGAGGAACTTCTGCAACGCCGCGTAGACCTCGTCGTGTGAGGCGGCCAGCCCTTCGGCGTCCGTAGCTTTCACGATCGACTTGAGGGCCATGGCCAGGCCCGGCTTACCCTGCGCATTACCGACAAATCGCATCATCCACGTCTTGAGCGCCTGGTCGGCTGGCATTTCCGACAAAAGCTGATCGGCGCCCGTGCAGAGCCGGCCGATCTCGTGCAGGTAGGCCCCGGTGATCAGCGCCTCCCGGGTCGGAAAGTGCCGGTAAAGCGTGGCAATGCCGACATTTGCCCGCCGCGCCACCTCGTCCAGCGCGATGTCCACGCCGCGCTCACTGAACACCTCGACGGCGGCCGCGATGATCGCCTCCCGCTTGCGCCGCGCATCGGCCCGCATCGGCCTCTCCTGCGTCATCCTCGCCCTCCGCCTTCCCACACCCTCACACCGCCGCGCCCACACTTGCACCGCTACGCCCTCGCGCCACCATTCCCTCGCGCCGCCACGCCACCATTCCCTCGCGCCGCCACGCCGCCACGCCCTCGCGCCGCCACGCCCTCGCGCCGCCACGCCCTCGCGCCGCCACGCCCTCGCGCCGCCACGCCCTCGCGCCGCCACGCCCTCGCGCCGCCACGCCGCCGCCCCGACCTGCCTGCCCCGCCGGCTGAGGGTGCTCTCAGGTGTGCTTGCGGAACGGAGGAATCCTCCATATCGTAGGCGGAGTAATCCTCCACTTACCCTAGCAGGCAGGTTGCGATGTCTTTGCTGTCGGAATTTCTCCGTCGCCCGTGGGAAGTCGGCGCCGTCGCGCCCAGCGGGGCCGCTCTCTCCGAGCTGGCCGTGGCCCCAATCCCCAGCACGGGTGATCCGGTCGTCGTCGAGCTCGGGCCCGGGACCGGGCCGTTCACCGAGGCCATCCAGCGCCGCCTCGACGGCCGGGGCCGGCACCTCGCCATCGAGATCAACCCGCGCCTGGCCGAGCAGCTGGCCGCCCGCCACCCCAACGTGGAAGTGATCACGGCCGACGCCGGCGCCCTGCCCGGCCTGCTGGCCGAGCGGGGCCTGGCCGGCGCCGACGTGATCGTCAGTGGCCTGCCGTGGGCCGCCTTCGCCCCCGACCGCCAGCGCGACATCCTGGCCGCCGCCGTCCAGGCCCTCGCTCCCGGTGGCGCCTTCACCACCTTCGCCTATGTTCACCTGCGCTGGGCCGCGCCGGCCCGCCGGCTGCGGGGCGCGCTCGACAGCTGGTTCGACGAGGTCCTGCTCGGCCGGACCGTGTGGGCCAACCTGCCACCGGCCCTCGTCTACTACTGCCGCCGCCCGGCCCTCGTGCCCGTCACCCGCTCGGCGACCCCGGCCCGCCGCTGCCGCCGCCAGCTCGCCCCGGCCGGCGCCTGAACGAAGCCGTCGCCTAGCGGCCCTCGATCAGGCCACGCACGTAGGCGGCCTGCCCCGCGTGCTGCGCGTCGTCGTCGTAGACGCTCACGAGGCGTACGCCCAAGGTCACCGGAGGATCCCAGCGCTCGTCGACCACCCGGTCGAGGTCGGCCTCGCCGAGGCCGGCCAGATAGCCGATCGTCCGCTCGTTCACCGCGGCGAAGTAGTCCTCGAGCACCTGGGCGCTCTCCGGCGCCACCGCGGCCACCTGGGCCGCGTCGTGGCCGTAGCCGGTCTCCTCCGCGTCCTTGAGGCCGAAGCGCGGGGCCCAGCCCCCGGTCGCGTAGATCTGGTCGGCCCCCATCACCTCGGCCACGTGATCGTCCTGGACCCGGGTCAGGTGCCAGACGAGCCAGCCGATCGAGTTCGCGCCCTCCCCCGGCTGCCAGCGCAGCTGCTCGGGGGTCAGGCCCTGCACGGCCGTGGAGACGAGCTCCGGCAGCCGGCCGAAAGCCTCGGTGAGAATGCCCTTGGCGTCCATCTACTCTCCCGCCTGTCCGGTGGGGCCGACCTCGTCCTGCTGGGGCGTCTGCCCATCGGTGGTCGAGCCGTCCTGCTGAGTCTCCCCGTCCTGCGGCTGTTCGTCAGCCGGGGCCGGCGCGTCGGTGGTGGGCGCGTCGGTCGGGGTCTCGGTCGGCGCCGCGGAGTCCGTGGGCTCGGCCGAGCGGTCCGCTGCGGGTGACTCCGACGTCGTGGGCTCCCCGCTCGGGTCCTCCGAGGGCTCGGCGGTCGGCGAGGTCGACGTGGCCGGCGTGGGAGCTTCGTCCTTCTGGCTGCTCTTGTTCTTCAGCGGGATGCCGAGGGTCGAGCTCGAGCTCGTCTTGTCCTGTACCAGATCCGCGGCGCTGCGCTGAGCGACCATCTCGAAGGCGGTCAGCGATCCCATCGCCAGCACGAAGAACGCGCCCGCGAAGGCGGCGATCCGCCCCCAGCGCATCTTCCGCGGCACGGCCGGCTCGGACGGTTTCTCCTCGGCCGCCGCGGCGACCTCGGGCGTGCCGATAGCGGCCGGCGCCGTCACGAAGGTCGACTTGATCTTCTCGGTGCCCCGGTCGAGCCAGCGCTTGTAGAGCTCCGTTCCCACGGAGCCGACGATGCTGGCCACCGCTGCGCCGATCAGAGTGCCGGCGACGCCCAGGAACGATCCCAGGAAAGCCGCGGAAACCGCGGCGAGCGTGCCGGCGACGGTCTTGGTGATGTCGATGCCGGACCAGCGGCCCGGTGCGTGCTCGGTCATGTCCTCCTCAGTCCGTCATGTGCCTGTTTTCAGGACTTCGCCTTTACCTCTCGGCCGATTGCTAAACCCCGGCGCTCGGCGATCACCTGACGGAGCGGACGGATCACGATGCCTTCCTCGGCCATCCTGTTCCGGGCCAGCCTGCGCGTACGCAGGATTCCGGCGAGACCGACGGCCATGAATACGTACTGCACCGCCATGGCGATTTTGAAGTCCGCGATGTCGTAGTCCGCGGACCCGCCGGTGCGGGCGTCCAGGATCAGCCCGATCAGCTCGATCGAGAGCAGAGAGGCGACGAAGCCGCCGACATTGACCACACCGGTCGCGGTTCCGAGCCGGTGCGGTGGATTGAACGTACGGGCGTAGTCGAACCCGATCATCGAGCCCGGCCCGCCGATGCCCAGGGCCAGCACGAGCAGCACCAGCACGGGCATCGGCGCGTGCCCGGGCCAGGCCAGCACCAGCCCCCAGCCGGCCGCGTTGGCGGCCACGATGCCGAGCACCAGGTTCGACCGGCGCAGCGGGTAGCGCTGCACCAGCACGCCCAGCAGCGGCCCGGCCGCCATGCCGACCAGCACGAACAGGGTCAGCAGGGCACTCGCCGTCTCGCGGGGCAGGCCCTGCCCGGCGATCAGGAACGGGAAGCCCCACATCAGCGCGAACACCGTGCCGGTGAACTGGGTGGTGAAGTGCGTCCACAGCCCGAGCCGGGTCCCCGGGTGCCGCCAGGCGCTGCTCAGGTCGGCCCGCAGCTGCCCGAAGGTGAGCGCCTCGCCGCTGCTGATCTTCCGTTCGGGGGTGTCGTGCAGCGCCGCGAACGCGACCACCGAGACGAAGACCCCGAGCCCGGCCGCCGACAGGAAAGCGGTGCCCCAGCCCGGCCCGGCCAGCAGGGCGGCCAGTGGCACGGCCGAGAGCACCTGCCCGGCCTGCCCGACGATGCCGGTGAGCTGGGTGACCACCGGCACCCGCTTGGCCGGGAACCACTGCGGCACCAGCCGCAGCACGCTGATGAAGGTCATCGCGTCGCCCGCGCCGACCAGGACCCGGGCCGCGATCGCCCCGCCCACGCTGTCGGTGGTGGCCATCAGCGCCTGACCGGCCGCCATCAGCACGCCACCGGTGACGATCAGCCGCAGCGAGCCGAAGCGGTCGAGCAGCAGGCCCACCGGCACCTGCAGACCGGCGTAGACGAGAAGCTGCAGCACGGCGAACGAGGCGAGGGCGCCGGCGCCGATGTGGAAGCGGTCCTGCGCGTCCAGCCCGGCCACGCCGAGCGACGTGCGGTTCAGGACCGCGACGACGTACGCGGCGAGGCCGACGGCCCACACCGCCCAGGCCCGGGCTCCGGGACGCAGGGCCATGGTCCGCCTTTCACTCGCACTCTTATCCGTACGGGTTCAAGACAACCCCGTGACGCGGCGAGCGACAACGTGTGAACGGTCACTCGTCCCACGGGCGGGTGACCAGCACAAACGTCAACCGGATTTCCAGCATTCGGTTGACCTGTGAGCACTGTTACGGGGCGGAAGAATGAGCGCCGGCAGATACTCGTAACCGAATATGCAATCTCCTGGTGATCTCCTGCCCTCCGGCCGAAGGCTCCGGATCGTTCTCGTTCTCGGATTCCTCTCCGCGCTCGGGCCGCTGACCATCGACATGTACCTGCCGTCGCTCCCGACGATCGCCGCCGACCTGCACACCACCGACGCCGCCGTGCAGCTCACGCTGACCGGCACGCTGCTCGGGCTGGCGCTGGGTCAGCTGCTCGCCGGCCCGCTCTCCGACGCCATCGGCCGCCGCCTGCCGCTGCTGGCCGGGGTCGGGGTGCACATCCTGGCCTCGGTGCTCTGCGTGGTCGCGCCCAACCTGGCCGTCCTCGGCACCGTGCGCGTGCTGCAGGGCCTCGGCGCCGCAGCCGCCGCGGTGATCGGCATGGCGATCGTGCGCGACCTGTTCTCCGGGCTCGCCGCGGCCAAGCTCTTCTCCCGCCTGATGCTGGTCAGCGGCGTTGCCCCGATCCTCGCCCCGACCATCGGCGGCACGGTCCTCAACTGGACGTCGTGGCGCGGCGTCTTCGTCGTGCTCACCCTGGCCAGCGCGGCCATCATGACGGCCACCGCGCTGATTCTGCCCGAGACCCTGCCGGCCGAGCGCCGGCGCAACGGCGGCCTCGGCGGCACGCTGCGCGACTACGGACGGCTGTTCACCGACCGCGCGTACGTCGGGCTCATCCTGGTCGCCGGGCTCGCGTTCTCCGCGCTCTTCGCGTACGTCAGCGGCTCCTCCTTCGTGAAGGTGAGGTCGATCTCAACGTTCAACGCTGGGGTGCGAACTATTTCCAGCAACCCGACCAGGTGCGGGGCCAGCAACGCTCGCGACTCGTCGGCATTGGTGCGGCCTCGCTCGGTTATGTCCCGCAGGATGTTCATGTCGATCGCCGCGCGTACCAGGACGGTGTCGGCGTCGGAAGACAGCAGGTTGGGGTGGAAATGGTCGCGCCACCAGTCAACCAACGGCTCGGCGCTACTGCCGCGGCCCGCGCGTTCGCCGCGCTGGGCGAAGCCAAGGGTGCTCCACATCTTGCCGAGCCGGTAGTTGCGGCGGCAGCGGGCGGCGATTCCGAGGTGGTCGGCGTGACGTTCGCTGATGTCCTCCACCATCAGCCGGGCGATGCCTTTGCCACGCCATGCCTTGTCGACACACAGGTGAGCCAGCCGGACACGACGACGCGCGAGGGCGTACAAGGCGTAGCCCACCACATGGTCGTCGGCATAAGCCACCAGTAGAGTGCTTTTCGCGGCAGCGTCGTCGTAGGCGGAAAACGGCATGTGTCCCAGCGTCGAACGGGCCCTGTTACCGAGTGCGATCGCCGCCTGGATGACGCCACGATCACCCGGACCTGGTCTCGCCAACCTGATCGATACCGGACTCTCGGAGCCAAATTCCGCCGACATGTACGCAGTGTGTACGATCTACTGTGGCCTGTGAAGGCAGTAGTGTCGCCGGGACGCCCCGCCCCTGTCAGAGGGCGGTCCCGGCAGAATCGCCACCGATTGGCCCTCAAGCTAGTGATGGCAGTCTCGCGTTACGACCGCAACGGCCCCATCGAACAGCTACTTCGCCTGTGGTAGTCCAGCATGCGCCGACGCGAGGCGCCCTGTTTTGAGCAGCCTGAACGGCGGCCGACCGTCTCTACCGTTCGACCGCCGTTCAGCCAGTCAGTGCGCGATGGCGACGACCGTTTCGGTCTGCTCGACGGGAAGACGGTGGGGCTGGACGACGAGGAAGCAGACGAGGGTGGCGGCGAGCATGCCGCCGAAGACCACGATGGCCATAGCGACCGCACCGACGCCGAGAATGCCGACCAAGGGCGCGGCCAGGGCGCCGACGCCGAATTGCACGGCACCGAGCAGAGCTGCGGCGGTGCCGGCGGCCTCACCGTGACGGGATAGCGCCAGGGCAGGGGCGTTCGGCATGGCAAGGCCAACCATGGCCAAGACCAGCCACAGCGGGATCAGAATGCCGACCAGGCCGCCGACCTCGGTGAGGGCCAGGACGAGCAGTACGAGGCCGAAGCCAAGCCCGGCCAGCAGGGATGCGGCCAGGATCTGCTGGGGTGTCCACCGGCGCAGCAGCCGGACGTTGAACTGGGTGGCGCCGATCAGACCGACCGCGCCGCCGGCGAAGACGAACGCGAATTGTTGTTCGCTGAGGCCGAAGTCGTCCTGCAGGACGTAGGAGGAGCCGCTGACGTAGGCGAACAGGGCCGCCATCGCCAGGCCGGCCACCAGGATCAGGCCGACGTACACCCGGTCGGTGAACAGGCGCCCGTAGTCGCGGACGGTGCCTGCGATCCCGCCACTGCGGCGACGCTCAGCAGGCAGGGTCTCGGGCAGCACAATCGCGGTGGACGCCATGATCGCGGCCGCGGCGAGGGTCAGCACGACGAACACGCCGCGCCAGGAGGTGAACTGCAGGGTCTGGCCGCCGATGGTCGGGGCGAGGATCGGGGCGACGCCGACCACCAGCATGAGCCGGGAGAACAGCCGGGCTGCGGCGAACCCGCTAAAAAGGTCACGCACGATCGCCATCGCCACCACCGAGGCAGCGGCCGCACCGAGGCCTTGGAGCAGGCGCAGCGTGCCGAGGGTTGCCAGGTTGGGTGCGATGACGCACAGCAGGGAGGCGATCAGGTGGACGCCGACGCCGGCGAGAAGCGGCACCTTGCGCCCTACCGCGTCCGAGAGCGGGCCGACCAGAAGCTGTCCGAACGCGAGGCCGACCAGGGTGCCGGTCAGGGTGAGCTGGACGGCGGCCGCGGTGGCGCCGAAGTCGTCGGTAATGGTTGGCAGTGCAGGCAGGTACATGTCGATGGTGAGCGGACCGAGCGCGGTCAGGAATCCGAGCACGAGAACAATCCGGAACCGCCGCCCCGAGGGCAGCAGCTCTCCAGGAGAGAGGTCGTCTTCGGGCGGGGTTACAGTGCGAGTTTCGGCCACAACTGCGACAAGCCACTGGGCGCCCAGGATCTTCCGCCCGAAGCCCGGTTGGTAATATCGGTCACAAGACCGCGATTTGGCCTCCTAGCAGCTGATATTCCGCTTGCGCTCGTGCCGCGCGACCGGTCGTCTCGCGGTGTCGAACGCTTCGTTGTTAGAGCGCCCGCTCGATCTCAGGCTGAGCCCACCTGCCGACCGGCTGGATCTTGCCCGGCGCATGCGGGCCGGGCATGACGAGCACGTGGTGCAGCACGGCGGCCAAGGCGTCGCGGTGCTCTTCGGGTGGCAGCTGGTCCCAGTCGTCGCGCAGCCGTATGAGTGCCTTGTCGAAGTTGTCACCGGCGGCTGGTTGCTGTTCGAGGATGGCGACCGCGCGCTGGCCGAGGTGCTGGATCGCGGCTTCGATCTCGTCTTTGATCGCCCGGAACTCGGTTCGGGTGAGGTGGCCGTCGGTGTAGACGTCAGTCAGCCGGTACCGCTCCTGTCGGAGCCGCTCGATCTGCGCGTCGAGGTCGGCCAGGGTTGTCGCGGCGTCTCGGTAGACGCCAAGCGAACTGTTCTGCTGGGTGATCAGCCAGGCGCGTACGGCGGTCATCGCCCGCCGGTTCGAGATCGAGTTGAACGCGTGGGTCCGTTGGTCTCGGGCGTGGGGGCACACCCACGAGTGGATCTTGTTGCGGCCCGCGCGTGTGGTGACCATCCGGGTGCCGCATCCGTCGAACCCGCAGCGCAGCAGCTCGGACAGCGGATAGGTCACCGCGGCGGCCCGTGCGGCCACCGCAGGCCGGGCGGCGCGGCGTTGCTGGTATCGCTGCCACAGGTCGAGGTCGATGATCGGCTCGTGCACTCCGAGCCGCCAGGCGAACGCGGCGATACCCCGGCGCGCGTCCGTGCTCGTGCCCAAGTCGGCGCGTTCGCGGATGAGGCCGGCGGCGAAACCGGTGTCCATCATCCGGGCCATCGACTGGCCGGTCCACAGGTTGCCGGCGACGGTTCGCAGGCCGGCCTCATTCCATCGGGCCGCGAGAGCCCGGTGAGACACACCCGCGACGTAGCAGGTGTAGGCATCAACCGTGTGCACCACGGCGGCCGGGTCGATCTCGTATCGACCGTTGCGATAGTGGTAGCCCAAGCGCGGGCCGCCGGTGTGCGGCAGACCGGCCCGGCGGCGCCGGGCATGGACTTCTTTCCAGCCGTCCGCGATCAGATCTGATTGCAGCCCAGCAATCGACAGCAACTCGTCGCGGGTGAACCGGCCGAAGCGACTGCGTTGATCGATGTCCTCCGTCACGGCCCGTACGACGCCGCCGGCCGTCTCTATCCGGTCGAGGTAGACCAAGCTGTCACGCAGGTCGCGGCCCCACCGCGACCACTTCCAGAGCAGCGCACACGACCACCGCCCGGCCGAGACGCCATCGGCGATGGTGTCGATCCGGCGGTTCCGGAACGTCCGGCCGGACGCGTCGAGTTCGACGATCCACTCGACAACCGTGATCCGATGCCGTGCCGCGTACTGCTCGATCGCGTACCGCTGCAGCTCCGGCGACAGCAACTCATCACCTCGACCACGGACATCTGACACGCGGACGTAGCCGAGCGCCGGAGATCGGCTCAGGTCTGCCGCACCGAGTCGTCAAGCCAAGGGCTGGCCGCGTCCGGCGGCAGCTCCGGGCCGTGCGTCTCGGCCGTGTAGAGGCGGATTCTCGTGTTGTCGGGATCTGGTACGACCATCAGCCAAGCTTGCATCGCCGTCAGCACGGGGGAATGCGCGATGCCCTGCTGGGACAGATGCTCATCCCATGCCCGTAGTGCAGTCCGGTCCTTGACCAGGAGGGTCATCGGGTCGAACCCGCCGTGCAGGCGGGCGCGGTCCGGATTCAACCGAAGCTCCAGCAGGGTGCCGAGGTTGTCGATGCGCAGGATGTAGGCGAACAGGGAGCCGTCCGGCCGGATGTGGTCGGCTTCCGGGATGCGCTGGGCGCCGAGCGCCCGTTCGTAGAAGTCCAGGGAGGTTTGGAGATCACTCACCGGCACCTTCAGGTGGTGCACTCCCTCAATTCTTGGCGTCACAGCGTCGGCGACCTCCGTCATGGGTTGCGAGCGGTTTCCGGCGGTGCAACGTTGCGGCCGCCTGAGGCCCGGGCCAAGTAGCCCGGGCCTCGAGGATCAGACCTGGCTGGCGCCGCCGTCCACGTAGATCTCCGAGCCGGTCACGTAGGCGCTGGCCGGGGAGGCCAGGAACAGCACCGTCTCGGCGATCTCCTCGGGCGAGCCGAGGCGGGCCATCGGGACGCCGGAGGCGAGGCCCTTCAGCAGCTGGGCGGCGTCCTCGGGGGTGCCGGCCAGGCCGGACAGGCCGGGGGTGTTGATCGGGCCGGGGGCGATGGCGTTGACCCGGATCTTGCGGTCGACCAGTTCGGCGGCCCAGCTGCGGGTGAAGGAGCGCAGGGCGGCCTTGGTCGCGGCGTAGACGCTGAACGCCGGCGCGGCCTTCACGTCGATGTTGGAGCTGGTGATGATGACCGAGGCACCCGGGTTCAGGTGCGGGAGCGCCTTCTGGACCGTGAAGATGGTGCCGCCGACGTTGGTGTTGAACGTGGTGGCGTAGTGGTCCCAGGTGATGTCGGCCAGGGCCGAGAACTCGCCGCCGCCCGCGTTGGCGTACAGGATGTCCAGGCCTTTGCCGTGCTCGGCGATGGCCGCGTACACGCGGTCGAGGTCGTCGGGGTTCGACACGTCGGCCTGTACGGCGGTGAAGCCGTCGCCGAACTCGTCCAGTGCCTCCTTGCGGCGGCCGGTGACGAACACGTGTGCGCCTTCGGCGGCCAGGCGGCGGGCCGAGGCGAGGCCGATGCCCGCGGTGGCGCCGGTGACGAGGGCGGTCTTGCCGTCGAGCTGTCCCATGATCAGTTTTCCTTTTCGATTGAAGCGAGTGAGGCGAGCTCGCGCCATTGCGCGAGAGGGAGAGAAGAAGAGCCGAGGACGTGCAGGGCGACGTGGTCGGCGCCGGCGTCCAGGTGGGCCTTGACCCGGTGAGCGATGTCGTCGGCCGTGCCGTGGGTGACGAGGTCCTCGATGAGGCGGTCGCTGCCGCCGGGCACGAGGTCGTCGTCGGTGTAGCCGAGGCGGCGCAGGTTGTTGCGGTAGGCCGGGAAGCCGATGAACATGCCGATCTCGGCTCGGGCCGCCGCGCGGGCCTCGTCGCGGGAACCTCCGAGGACGACTGCCTGGTGCGGGGCGATCACCGGGCCGGCGCCGACGCGGGCCCGCTCCCGGGCCACGTAGGCGGGCGTGACCAGGAATGGGTGCCAGCCCGAGGTGCGGGCTACGGCCAGGTCGACCATTTTGGGGCCCAGCGCGCCGAGCACCCAGGCCGGCCGGTCGAGTTCGTCGAGGTAGTCGTTCATGGCGGCGAACGGGTCACCGGGCCTGCTACCGACGCCCAGGCCGAGCCGGATCCGGTCGCTGTAGGGCGCGAGCCGCTTCGACAGCTCCTGCGGGGTCTGACCCCAGATGTTCAGCACGCCCGTGACGATCGTGCTCCGCGGCGCGGCCTCAGCCAGCTGGGTCACGTCGTCGAGAGCGCCGGCGCCGTCGAGGCCGGGCATCCACAGGGTGTCCCAGCCGAGCTCCTCCAGCTCGGCCACGGCGTCGCGTACCTGCGGCCGGGCGGCACCCCGGAACTGCATGCTCCAGAGTCCTACCTGCTTCATGAGTCACCTCCTCAATTTTGTATCGCTCGGTATGGAATGAACATAGCGCACTTCTGTACCGAGCGGTAGACTCACTGCTGTGACGCTGAAGACAAAGGGACGGCCGCGCGGCTTCGACGCCGACGCCGCCCTCGACCGGGCCATCGAGGTGTTCTGGGAGCACGGGTACGAAGGGGCGTCGCTCACCGACCTCACGAGCGCGATGGGCATCAACCGGCCGAGCATGTACGCGGCGTACGGCAACAAGGAGGAGCTGTTCCGCCGCGCGGTCGCCCGGTACGCCGAGCACGACATGGCGTACGCCCGCGCAGCGCTGGCCGAACCCACCGCGTACAAGGTCATCGAGAAGTTCCTGACAGCGAACGCCGACGCCCTGACCCGGCCCGACCGCCCGGCGGGCTGCCTGTCGATCCAGGGCGGGCTGGCCGGAGGCAGCGACGACGGCGAGATAGCGCAGTTCCTGGCCACCAGCCGGCTGGCCGGCGAGCGCGCCCTGGCCGAGCGCCTGGCCGAACTCGATCTGCCGGCCGGCACCGACCCGGCGGCCCTCGCGCGGTACGTCATGACGGTCAGCGAGGGCAACGCGGTGCACGCCGCGGCCGGAGTCGACCGGGCGAGCCTGTACGCCACGATCGACTTCGCGTTGCGGGCCGTTCCCGCCTAGATCTCCAGCAAGGCCTTGGTCCGCAGCTCGCCCTTCTCGAGGCGGCTGTGCACGTCCGCGGCCTCGGCCAGGGGGACGACGACCTGCTGCTGCAACGCCAGCTCACCGGCGGCGAGCCGGCTCATCGCCTCGCGCAACGCCGGGACCACGCCGGCCGGGACGACATTCGAGAGCCGCACGCCGAGCCCGGGGCCACGCGGGTCGGAGAGCGTGATGACCGGGGAGGTGCCGCCCGCCATCTCGATCACGCGGGACAGATCACTGCGGCCCGAGGCGTCGAGCGCAGCGTCGACCCGGCCCGACAGGTCGTGGTAGTCGATCGGGTCCGCGCCCAGACTCCGTACAGCATCGAAGTCCGAAGGACGAACGGCGGCGAGTACCCGTACACCCCGGGCCACGGCGACCTGAGTCGCGATCCGGCCGACCGAGCCCGCGGCGCCCAGCACCAGCAGGGACTCCCCCGCCGTCACGGCGAGCTGGTCGAGGACCCGTACGGCTGCCTCGCCCGAAGCCGGCAGGGCCGCGGTGCCCGGCCCGGCCCGGCCCGGAAGACACCGTCGAGGTGCCCGGCCCGGATGGCCAGGTCGGTCGGGCCGACCCCGGCATAGCGCACCTCCACCCGAATCTGCCCCGCGCCCGGCGGCGGAGCCTCGGTTTCGACCAGCCGGAGCACATCCGGCGACCCGTAGTCGTCCATAACGATTGCCCTGGTCATCGGCCGAGCGTAAATCGGCCACAACCGGCCGGACGGCTTCGCCGGGACGTTTAAGTCATCCTGAGTCGCGTGACCGACGGATCACGCGTGGGAGAGCGCCGCAGATCGAACACGTTCCGATCGGGCGCCGGAATGGCGGAACTTGGCATGAGTCCGCCCTGGCCGGTCATCTGACTGCGGGATGACTTAAACAATGCCAGTTCATCGATCAACGGTGCGCGATAAGACATAGATTCACTCCGCATCGCATGTGGCGTCACATAATTCCGCTCAACGGCAATGAAGCCGAAGTCGAGAAAGGCGTTGAATTGCTGTCAGTAACTGAGAACCATCTGTCGCGACGCACAGCACTGCGACTGACCGCCGGGGCAGGCCTGGCCGCGGCCACTCCGGCGGTTCTGCTCGCCCACAGCGAGCCCGCACAAGCTGCGTCGATCGCTGAGGTGGCCCTGCCTGCGGCAACCACCGCAATCAAACCGTTCCGGGTGTCCGTGCCCGGCGCTGCCCTCGACGAACTGCGCCGCCGGGTGACCAGGACGCGCCTGCCGGACCGGCAGACCGTGAGCGGGTGGGCCCAGGGCGTGCCTCTCGATGAAATGAAGCGACTGCTGGACTACTGGGCGCGCCGCTACGACTGGCGCCGCTTCGAACGGCAGCTGCTCAAGTACGACCAGTACCGGACACTCATCGATGGCGTCGGCATCCACTTCGTCCATGTGAAGTCGAAGCACCGCAATGCCCTGCCGATCCTGCTCACGCATGGTTGGCCGGGCTCGTTCATCGAGTTCCTGGAGGTCATCGAACCGCTGACCAATCCGACCGCTCATGGTGGCACGGCGGCCGACGCGTTCGACGTGGTTATCCCCTCACTGCCGGGATTCGGGTTCTCCGACAAGCCGGCTGAGACCGGTTGGTCCGTGGACCGCATCGCCCGGGCCTGGCAGGAATTGATGAGACGCCTCGGATACCGCCACTACGTCGCTCAGGGCGGCGACTGGGGTTCGGGCGTCACCCACGCCTTGGCGCGGCTCAAACCCCCTGCGTTGCTTGGCATCCACACCAACTTCCCGACGCTGTTGTTCGCGCCGCCGGTCGGGGACAACCCCGATGCCGAGGAGCAGAAGGCGCTCAAGCAGATCGCCGACTTCCAGGCCACCGGCGCGGCGTACCTGTCTCTGGAGACCACCCGCCCGCAGACCATCGGTTACGCGTTGGCCGACTCGCCGTCGGGTCAGGCGGCGTGGATCTACGAGAAGATCGCCTCCTGGACCGACAGCGACTACAACCCGGCTGCTGAGATCGGGATGGATCGCATCCTCGATGACATCACTCTGTACTGGCTCACCGATACAGCGGCGTCGTCTGGCCGCATCTACTGGGAGAATCCCACGACCACCTGGACCACGTACGACCTGCCGGTCGGGGTCACGGTGTTCCCGAAGGAGATCATCAGCACACCGCGCGTATGGGCGGAGCGGACCTACAAGGATCTCATTCATTTCCGTACGGCGGCCCGGGGAGGCCACTTCGCGGCGTTCGAGCAACCGGCGATCTTCACTACCGAGATGCGTGACTGTTTCCGTCGGCTCCGCTGATCTCCTGGAGCGAGCGGAACGATCGCAGCCCTAGAGGCCTCCGGCAGACGGTTCCCCGGCCAGCCGAGGAACCCGATGCCGGAGGCCTCTGTCGTCGGCGACTCACGCCTGCCCCGCCTGAGAGTAGTGCCGGATCGCCGTGGCGGTCAGCACCATGGCGATGAGGGCGGGAACGGCGAACGTGACGTAGTCCGGTCCCAGGCCCCAGCGGTCCACGATCTGGCCACCCACGGCCGATCCCGCCGCCAGCGACAACTGTGTCGTGGATACGAACAGGGCGAGCCCGCCCTCGGCGGCTCGGCCGCCCATCATGTAGGTCTGCACGACCAGCGGGATTCCACCCCAGCTCAGCCCCCACAGCAGGACTAGGGCAGCCACCCCCAGCGGAACGTCGGCCACGGCGATCAGAAGTGAGATCGAGCCGGCCAATATCAGCGCCAGGGCTCCCAGCGTGGCCGCCAGGGCCCGGCCCACCGCCGCGCCGGCGGCGAAGTTTCCGATCAGGCCGGCCGCGCCGAAGCCGAGCAACAGCGCGCTCACGGCGGTCGGTGAGAAGTGCGCCGTGCCGGTCAGATAGGGCGTGATGAAGGTGTACGCGCCGAAATGGGCGAAAAACAGCAGCGCGGCGACCGCGATGCCCGCCTGATCACGCCGGGAACGAAGGACCGATGTCAGGGCAGACCATCCGGGCGCCGACTCGGTCGCGGGCATCGCCGGCAGCGTCAACGCCTGCCACCCCGTAACGACCACGGCCAGGCCACCGGCGAGCAGCAACGCCCAACGCCATCCCCAGTGCTGGGCCAGCACACTGCCCACCGGGAGACTCACCACCGTCGCCGCCGAGATCCCGGCGGTGATCAGTGCGGTCGCCGTGGCCACGCGTTCCGGCCGCACCAGCCGCGGCCCCACCGCCACCCCGATCGTCCAGAAGGCGCCTACCGCGACGCCAAGCAACGCACGAGCGATCAGCAGAACCGGGAAGGTCGGCGCCAGACCGGCGAGGATGTTCGAGAGGGCCAGCAGAACGGTCAAGCCGCACAGCAACGTACGGCGATCCAGCCGGCCGGCGACGAGGACGGCTCCCGGGGCGGCTATCGCCGCCACCAGTCCCGGCAGCACCACGGCCAGCCCGGCATCACCGTCGGTGACTCCGAGCCCTGAGGCAATCGAGGGCAGAACAGCGACGGCAATGAATTCAGACAGCACAAGCGTGAAGGATGCGGCGGCAACCGGAGCCACTGCCGACCAGCCGGCCCTCGCTTTTACCTCGACAGACATGCGCCGAACGATACGTGGCTCATCAAGGAATGCACCGTGTCGGTAATCACCAACGAAATGGCGTTGGATAACTCTTGGAAAAGCCCGCCAATGATGCCTCCCGGGTCAGATAACTGCGGAATGACTGCATCAGGCCCGGATCGTCGAGAACGCGATTGAGCCGGACCTAGATTCAGCTCCGCACCGGCAACGCTGACCCGACCCCACAAGGAGAAACACTATGGGCAAGACCGCGCTTGTGACCGGCGCGACCTCCGGCATCGGCCTCGCGGCGGCGCGCCGCCTGGCCGCGGACGGCGCCCACGTGTTCGTGACCGGACGGCGACAGGACGCCCTCGATGAGATCGCGGCGAACATCGGGCCGAACGCCACCGGTATGCGCGCCGATGTGGCCGACCTCGACGACCTCGAGCGGGTCGCCGCGGCAATCCAGGCGCGTGGCGCTGGCCTGGACGTCCTGTTCGCCAACGCGGGCGGCGGGGAGTTCGCGACGCTCGGCGAGATCACCTGGCGGCACTACGCCGATACGTTCAACACCAACGTCGGCGGCACCCTGTTCACCGTGCAAACCATGCTGCCGCTGCTCAACCGGGGCGCGTCGGTGGTGGTGACCAGCTCGAACATCGACATCAAAGCCGCGGCGTCGTTCAGCGTCTATGCGGCCAGCAAGGCCGCGCTGCGCTCGTTCACCCGGAGCTGGGCGGCCGAGCTGGTGGGGCGCGACATCCGCGTCAACAGCATCGCTCCCGGCCCGATCGCGACGCCCGGCCTCCACGCGCTGGCGCCCGACGCGGAAGCCGCCACGGAGTTGCTCGCCGGCCTCGCATCCGGGGTGCCGATGAACCGTCTCGGCCGCCCGGACGAGATCGCCGAAGTGGTGGCCTTCCTGGCCTCGGATGCCAGCACGTTCATGACAGGCGCCGAGATCTACGTCGACGGCGGCGCCAGTCAGGTCTAGTCAGCCCGCCGCCCGCTCAGCACGGTGGACGGCGCCCAAGGCATCCCTGAGCTGGGCACGCCGCGTGACATGAAGCTTCGGGAAGATCCGGTAAAGGTGTGATCCGACCGTGCGCGGCGACATGAAGAGGTGGTTGGCGATCTCCTTGTTCGACAGGCCGCGGGCCGCGAGCGTGGCGATGCGCCGTTCCTGGTCGGTCAGCGCGTCGAGGTTGTTGTCCTCGCTCGCGTGCACCGGCCGGCGGTTAGCAAGAATGCCGGAGGCTCTCAGCTCACTCACCGCCTGCTCCGACCAGAGCGATGCTCCGGCGACGTCGAACAGGCGCCGCGCCTCTCGCAGATGAACACGGGAGTCGATGATCCGGCGTTCGAGTCGCAGCCACCGTCCGTAAGCGAGATGGGTGCGGGCCTGCTGAAGCCGGACGCCGCTGCGGTGTCCCTCGGCCAGCGACCGCTGGAAGTGCGACTCGGCGTGGGGCGAATTGTCGAGAAGCGCGCGGCCGCGCTGGTACAGGGCATTCAGCTCGGGTGAATCGAAGGCCTTGACATCACGTTCCAACTCACTGAGCACCTCGTGCCCGGCGGCGGCCATGTCGGCGTTGGCGGCGGCCTCAGCGAGGTCAGCGATGGCCCACAGGTGGGTGGTGCGGTGCGAGGACGTCTGTTCGAGATGCTCCCAGCCGTCGCGGTACCGGCGCTCGCCGAGGGCGAGCAGGCCGGCTGCCCATTGACGATGGGCCTCCACGATGGGCCACGCCGCGGGGGCGGCCCGTTCGCTGGCTTCGAAGGCCGCGCGGCTCGCGGCCACATCACCCAGCCAAGCGTGGGCCAGCGCTTGCACCGCATGGCCGGCGGCCGCCTGCATGGACAGGTCCAGCGCCTCGCTGATCCGGGCACCCACCTCGGCGGCGGCCAGGGCGGTGCGCGGCTCTCCGGTCACGACCCGCGCCGTAGCCAGAGCCACTTCATGACGTGCCTCGTCCGCCAGGCTTCCGCCGTTACGGAGAATGTCGCGTGTCCGTTCGTGGATGCCGGTCGCGACGGTAACGCGCTGGATCGCCGACAAGGCGTGCGCGAAGTTCAGCGGCAGCGCAGCCGAGTCGCGCTCCCAGGCGGCAAGCAGCTCGGCCACCTTCGGCTGCATTTCCCGGGCGAACCGCACCGGATCCAGCATGAGCAACAGCAGGCCCTTCCAGGGCGTCCACTGCGGCGTCGAGATGGCGAGAATCTGCTCGATGGCGTCCTGAACGACCTGTCCGGAGCCGTGGTAGAGCCAGACGAGCGGACCCATCGGCCACAGCAGTTTGAGCTGCTCCTCGTCGTACTCATCGACATCTCGGGCGGCCAGGACACGCGCGAAGTCGACGAAAGGCCGCAGGTCGGGCCGGCTCGCCGCGCTGAACGTGGCCGTCCACGAGTGCACAGTATGCAGGATCAGTTGCACCACCGGGTCGTCGGTGAGCGGACGAGCCTGATCGACCAGTGCGTCAGCCAAACTGGTGAGCCCAGCCCGGCGTGCCTGCTCCGCTGCCGCGACCAGACGCCGGGCCCGGTGAACGACGTCGGTGCTGAGCTCGGCGGCCCGGCTGAGCGCCGCCGCCGCCTCCGCCAGCGCCCCTCGACGTTCCAGATCGCCGGCGGCGTTCGCGAGCTCTTCGGCAATGTCGTCGTCGCGCCCGACAGCGGCCCCCGCGCGATGCCAGGCGCGCCGAGCGCGATCCGACACGACCGTAGCCAGAGTTCGGTGAGCCGTGATCCGCTCGTTCGTCGATGCCCGGGCGTAGACGGTCGACCGTACCAACGGGTGCCGGAATCTCAGGCGTCCTCCGGCCGTGCTCAGAAGGCCTGTCTTCTCGAGGATTTCGAGGTCGGCGGCGTCCGCGCCGACCGTCGCAGCGGCCATCAACAACTCGGCCACACCGACGTCGACGCCCGCCACCGCCAGCAGCAGCACTCGCCTGGTGGTCTCCGGTAGCGAGCCGACCTCACAGGCGAAGGCCCGCTCGAGACGCGCGGTGATCGGGAGGCGCTCGGGGAACAGCACGCTGTTCTCCCTGAGGTCACCGGCTCTCGCGGCTTTGGCGAACTCGTTGAGCGCGAGCGGATTGCCTTGACCGAAGCGAACGACGAGATCGCGCTCGCGGGGAGCCAAGGGCTTGCCGAGGCGGGCGACGAGAGCCTCGGCGTCCGACCGGCCAAGAGGTTGGACGTGCGTCGCCCGCCCGCCCGGAGCGGCGAAGAACTCGCCGTCGTCCACCCGCGCGGCGGCGAGCAGGACCACCCCCGTACCGAGCAGATGCTTCACCACAAAGCTCAAGACCGCTTGCGTCGAGGGATCGAGCCACTGCCAGTCATCGACGACAAGCGCGATCCGTTGCCCGATCGCGGCCTGTTCGAGCAACCCGAGCACGGCGAGCCTGATGAGCAGTGGATCACCGCCGAGCTCAGACCACCCGAAGGCACCGGCCAATGCGTGACGCTGACGGTCCGGCAGCCGGGGCGTCAGGTGCAACACGGGGTACAGCAGCGCGTGCAGGTCCGCGTATCCGACTGGCATGTCGCTCTGTAACCCGGCACAGCTCAGCACGGTGAGCCCCGACTGCTCGGCGTGGGCCCGTGCGGCATCGAGCAGCGTGCTTTTCCCGATACCGGCCGCGCCGAACAGGAACAGGGCGCGCGGAGACCCTGAGCCCGCTTCCACGACGCGGCGGAGCTCTTCGAACTCGGGCTGGCGGCCGATCACTGGGCGGCTCCTTTCGGCGATCCTGGCCTCCTCAGCCTGATCCGCAAGACGAACAAGGTCATCCGTGAGGTGACGTATCTGGGTTGGCGCGCTGACGTATGGCGACGACTTATGCCCGGTTATATGTCTATTCGAGGGTTGACGACCGTACGTGCGCGAAAGGGAATCGGCTACGGCACCTTTAGCCATACTCATGCTGTGACCACTTGTGCAACCGCAGGTGAGACTGGCCGCACACGGTCGACACTGCCGCAATCGCTGCTTAACGTGGTGTCGTGGATGCCATGATCGGCCGGGAGACGGAGCGCACCGAGCTTCGCGACCTGATCGCTCGGACGCGGCATTCCGGTCACGCACTCGTGCTGGCCGGTGACCCGGGCATCGGCAAGACCGTGCTGCTCGACCACGCCGTCGGCGAAGCGCAGCGAGCGGGGTTCCGCGTCCTGCGGTGCGCCGGTCTCCAGAACGCCGCGCCGGTCGGATTCGAGGCACTCCACGAACTGCTGCACCCGCTCCTCCCCCTCGCCGACGCGCTGCCGACCCGGCAGCGCTCCGCGCTGATGGTGGCCTTCGCCCTCGAGGACGGACCCGCCCCGGATCGCCTCGTCGTGGGCCTGGCGTGCCTCGGCCTCCTGGAAGAGGCCGCCAGCACCAACCCGATCCTCGTCGCGGTGGAGGACGCTCAGTGGCTCGACACCTCGAGCCGTTCCGTACTCGAGTTCGTCGCCCGGCGGCTGTCGCAAGCACCGATCCTGCTCATCGCCACCACCCGCCCCGAAGGTGACAACCCGTTCGCCGGTTCCGCCCAGCGCCTCACCGTAGGGCCGCTGAACGAGCCGGCCTGCTCGGCCCTCCTCGATCACCTCGCCCACGACCTGCCGCCCGGTGCCCGCTCCCGCATTCTCGAGGAGGCCGGGGGTAATCCCCTCGCGCTGCGAGAGCTGCCCATGGCGCTGCGCGAGCTCGGGTCCGACCACCTGGCTCTCGGCTCCCGCCTGCCGACGACCAAACGGCTCGAACACGCCTTCCTCGACCAACTCGCCGAGATTCCCGCCCCGAGCCGCCGGCTACTCATCCTGGCCGCTGCCGCCGACGGCGCAGAACTCCACGACATCATGGCGGCGGCTCGCACCATGGATGCCGGTGTCGAAGATCTTGAGCCGCTCGAATCGACGGGGCTCATCAGCACGACCGCGGCCGGGCTGCGGTTCCGCCACCCGCTCGTGCGTTCCGCCGTCGAAGGCGCCGCCACCACCGCCGAATGGACGAGCGCGCACCTGGCCCTGGCCTCAGTGGTCCCGGACCGCGCCCGCGCCGCCTGGCACCGGGCGTCGGCAACCCTCGAACGGGACGAAGCGGTGGCAACCGAACTCGACACAATGGCACAAGGCGCCCGCCAGCGTGGCGCGCAGCCCGAAGCCATGCGCGCCTACCGGCGGGCGGCCGCCCTATCACCCGGTCCCGTCGAGTACGCACGGCGGCTCGCCGCCGCGGCCGAGGCCGCCCGCACGACAGGCATGAACCAGGAAGCGGCGGAACTGCTGGAACAGGCCGAGTCGGTCGCGACCGAGCCGGACACGATCGCCGACATCGCGGCAACGCGGCTGAGCTTCAGCATGCAGGTCGGCGTGCCGGGCCACAGCGGCGCCGAACTCGTCGCGACGAGCCGCGCGCTGTCGCGCCGCCCGGAGGACGTCGACCGCCGGGTCAAGATTCTCTGGGGTGCGGCGATCAACGCGCGCGGGCGCAACCTGCCCCAGGCCGAATGGCGACGGTTGAGGGCGGAAATCGACAGCCTCACCACGTCAAGCCCACTCAAGTCGATCGCCCTGGCCCTTCTGGCGCCGCTCGGCGAAGCGGCGGAGCTGCGGGCGCGGCTACCTGAGCTCATCCCCGCCCTCGGCAACCACGCACAAGGCCTGCTCACTCTGGCGATCGCGGCGGAGTCCCTGCAAGACCCGGCGACCGCACTGACATGCTGGGACCTCTGTGTCGAGCGCTGTCACGACCAAGGACAGGTCGCCGACCAGGCCCAAGCCTTGCGCGGCCGGGCCAACATCCTGCTTCTGCTCGGCCGGGTCACCGAAGGGCTCGCCGATGCCGAGTACGCCGTGCGCATGGCCCGCGATACCGGACAGCCTCTGACCCAGGGAACGGCGCACGCGACCGTGGCCCGGGCCCACGCGCTGCTGGGCGACGTGGACAAGGCGAGGGAGGCGCTACGCGCCTACCACGAGCTGGACCGGCTCGGTCCGCTCGCGCTGGCGAGTGCGGACGCGCATTGGGCGGCCGGCCTCATCGCCATGATCGAGCACCGGCCGCAGGAGGCGGTCATCGAGTTCACCCACATGGCCGTGCATCCGACGCGCTCGATGTGGGCGATCGCGGACCATACCGAGGCCGCGGTACGCGCCAACCGGCTCGACTCCGTGCCGGAGACCATTCGCACGACCGAGGACACCGCTCACATTCTCGGGTCGGCGTACCTGACCGCTCTGGTCGCCCGTAGCCGGGCGCTCGTAGCCGACTCGCCGGAAGGGGAGTTCGAACGCGCCCTCAACGCCGGCGCGACCGGCGGGTCACCACTCGAACTGGCCCGTACACACCTGCTCTACGGTGAATGGCTGCGGCGCCGGCGAAGGGTCGTGGACGCGCGCGCTCACCTCGCCGACGCGCTGCGCCGATTCGACGCCATCGGCGCTCGGACATTCGGCGAACGCGCGGCGAGTGAGCTGCGGGCGGCCGGTGAGACCCCGCCCCGCCCGGCTTCGGAGGGTCCCGGCCCCAGAAAGAGCCTCACGCCACAGGAGCTACAGGTGGCCCAGCTGGCTGCGCAGGGTCTCAGCAACAAAGAGATCGCCGATCGGGTGTACCTGTCGCACCGGACGGTCAGCACTCACCTCTACCGGGTCTACCCGAAGCTCGGCATCGCCGGCCGCTGGCAACTTGCCGCAGCCCTCGGCGTGACGGCGCACTAGGCGCTGCCCCACCTGTGTCCGACGCGACGGCGGACTGAAGCACCGTGGACCACTGCCGATAGATCTGGGTGCCTGAACAAATTTCCTGGCACGGTAAATGGATCGAGGCGCTCATGCGTAAGCGGGGTGTGGAACGAGAACGGAAGGACTTCGCGGACTTCTACCAACGCTCCAGGGACAACTGCCTGCGTGCCGTACTCGCTAGTACGGGCGATCGCGCGCTGGCCGAGGACCTGGTCGCGGAGGCCTTTGCCCGAGCCTGGTCATCCTGGTCGAAGGTGAGCCAGCATCCGGCGCCGGCGGCATGGGTGGTGCGCACCGCCCTGAACGTGCGGGTGTCGTGGTGGCGCCGGCGACGCCGGGAAGTCACCCTCGACGATCATGACCAGCGACAACACGGCGAAGCAGGTCCGGAAGCGGAAGCGGACGCGTCACTGTTGGCTGCCGTCCGGCGGCTGCCGCGCCGGCAACGTGAGGTGGTGGTCATGCGTATCTGGCTGGACCTCGACACTCGAACGGTGGCTGACGAACTGGGCATCGCCGCCCCGACCGTAGCCGTCCATCTGTCTCGTGCCATCGCAACTCTGCGGGCGCAGCTGTCGCCCGTAGCCAGCTAGGGAATTGATCATGAACGATGATGAGGTGTTGGACGCCGTGAAGCAGACCCTTTCTGATGTGCAGATGGACCGCTCGGTCGAGGCGATCGAGGAGCGTGGCCGGGCCCGGCGGCGCAACCGCAAGCTCACCGGCGCAGTGGCTGGTGGCGGCCTCGCCGTCGTGGCCGCGGCCGCGCTGGCATTCGCCGGTGGTCAGTCCGGCACCACGCCGGACACGAACCAGCCCCTCGCCGACGGCGGCACCGCGAGCAGCGCGCCCGCTATGGAGACGGTCGGCTACACGCTGGCCAAGGCGACGGACGGCTCGGTCAAGGTCAGCCTCGACCCGAAGAAGCTCGTGAACCCCGGCGCCCTGGAGAAGGCCCTGGACAGCGCGGGCATCCCGGCCGTCGTTAAGACGGGAGCGCTCTGCAAGCCCAGCGGAGCCGAACTGCCCCAGTCCGACCAGGTGTTCCAGGTCAAGCAGGTCGCCGGCGCCGACGGATCGGCCCAGTACAACCTGGTCATCAAGCCGGCGGCGATGCCGAAGAACAGCGAGGTCTACTTCAGCGTCTTCGCGATCCGCAAGGGCATGAACTTCAACAAGTTCGCCAAGTACCTGGTCACCAAGGGCACCTCGATGAACTGCCAGTCGATCGGCTGATTCCGGACTGCATGCGACAAGGGCCCGAGCCGAGCTCGGGCCCTTGTCGGCATGCCCGGGCACCGATGATCCAGCACCGGACCAGCCTGGCCGATACTGGTCGGCATGCCGTACAAACCCGCTCCGCCGGGCGGCTGGCTCGACGCCGACCAGCAGCGAGCCTGGCTGGCCTTCATGCGCGTCCAGCTCCGCCTGAACTTCGAGATGAACCGGCAGTTGCAGGCCGACAGTGGCCTGTCGCTGGCGGACTACGACGTGCTGAACGCGCTGTCGAACGCCCCGGGCGGCTGCCTGAGCGTCACGGCGCTGGCCGCGGTGCTCGGCTGGGAACGCAGCCGGGTATCGCATCACACGAAGCGGATGGCCGGCCGCGGACTGGTCAGTAGCGACCTCGCGGCCTCGGATCGCCGAGTGACCGAGGTGTCGCTGACTGTCGAAGGCCGGCGGGCGATCGAGGCGGCGGCACCCGGGCATGTCGAGCTGGTACGACAGCTTTTCTTCGCCGGCCTGTCCCCTGAGCACGTGGTGTCGTTGAGCAAGACCCTCGAAACGGTGTACGCCAACATCCTCGACCACGGGACGCTTCCCGCTCCACGAGATTAGTTGATATCTCACGTAATTTAGACGATGCTGATCTGGACATAAGGTTCTCAGACACGTTGGGAAACACCATCATGCGCAAATCAGCCCTGGCCGCGGTCGCCACCGCGGTTGCCGGCTTGGCCCTGTTCGCGGCCCCCGCCTCGGCCTCCGCCGCGCCCGCACCCGGCACCTCGGGCACCCTGACCCTCTACGCCGGCAACTTCGATCCAGCGCAGGCGGCGGTCTACACCAGCATCCCAACTGCCTGCACCGTCGCCCCGTTCGTGGTGCACGCCGAACTCAACCTCACCACATCGGCATTCGCGATCTACTCGACTGCAGACTGCACCGGGCCCGCGCTGACCTTCCCGGCCGAGGACATCCACAGCTTCGCCACCTTCGCCGGTCGCAGCTTCCGCGCTGCGCGGTAGCACCCACTACGCCGGACCGGAAGTAAGACACGCGTCGGCCGCCTATGGGCGGCCGACGCGTGGTCAGAAGCGGAGTGCGCCTCAAGCCGAGATCAGGCGGGACGTCACCAGAGCTTTGATGCTCACGCTGGCGGCGCCACGAGCCCACTCCGTGTACGGCAGGGGGCGGATCGACAGCGCGCAGTCGGCGGCCGCCCCGAAGGCCTGGCGCTGGAAGCCGCGGCGCAGGTGGGCCTCCATCAAGCCGGGGACCTCGGACGATTCGCTGGCGACGACGATGCGGGACGGGCCGACCAGGTTGGCCACGGCGGCGATGCCGGAGCCGATGGCCTCGCCGGCCCGGGCGAAGACGGCCCGAACGGCGGCGGCCTGAACGGAAACGGCACCGGACGCATCGTCGCCGGCCCGAGCCAGTGCGACCGCGTCGTCGAACGTGAGCTCGGAGCGGCCGGTGGCCTCGCGCGCCTGCCGGACGATCGCGTCGGTGCCGGCGATGGCCTCGACGCAACCGCTGCTACCGCAGTGGCACTCCGGACCGTTCACGTCGACGCTGATGTGGCCGATCTCGCCGGCCACGCCGCGCGCGCCGGAGACCAGCCGGCCGCCCACAACCAGGCCGCAGCCGATGCCGGCGCCCACGGTGACCAGCGCGAACGACTCGGCGCCAACGCCCTCGCCGAACCAGTGCTCGGCGACGGTCAGCGCCTTGACGTCGTTCTCGACCGTGACGGTGAGGCCGGTGATCTCCTCGGCCCGTTCCCGCAGGGGCACGTCGTGCCAGCGCAGGAAGGGCGAGTAGCGCACCAGGCCGGTGGCGGGGTCGACGTCGCCCGAGACGGCCAGGCCGAGCCGCCGGGTCCGTGATCGGTAGCCGCCGGCGCCGTCGAGCAGCTCGCCGACGAGCTCGGCGAGCTGGGTGAGCACGTGGTCGACGCTGGTCTCGAACAGCCGCCGGTGTGTCCAGGCGTGGATCTGGGCCCGCAGATCGCAGACGACGCCGATCAGCTCGTCGCCGGCGATCTTCACGCCGACGAAGAACTCGCGGTCGGCCCGGATCGTCAGAGGGCTGGCGGGCCGTCCGGCGCCGGGGCCGGTGCGCTCGGTCGCGGCCAGCTCGCTGAGATATCCCATCTCGATGAGCGGGCGGGCCGCTTTGGTGACGGCGCCGGACGAGATGCCGAGGTGGCGGGCGAGAGTGACCCGGCTGATCGGGCCCCCGGTGAGTACGGCCGCGAAGACGGCCGTGACCGCGGGCTCGACGGCATCAACCTCGGTGAACATAGCCCCCGCCTAGCTGCCGGACCGCATTACGTGACATCTCATTTATAGCGAACGCCCAGGCGTTCGGCCAGCCACGCATACTGCCGCCCGCGCTGGAACGCCTCGCCGCCCTCGTGCATGTTGAACGGGTACTCGACGATCGACCGGTCGGCGCTGCCCCACCGGTTGAAGGCGGCGAAGACCGTCGACGGCGGGCAGACCGGATCCATCAGGCCCACCGAGAACAGGGCGGGAACGGTCGCCCGAGAGGCCAGGATCGCGCCGTCGAAGTAGCGCAGGGTGGAGTACGCGGCCGCCGCGTGGCCCCGGTTGCTGCGCAGGTAACTGACGATCTCCTGGTACGGGGCGCTGTCGGTGAGCCCGACGGCGCGCTCGAAGTGACACAGGAACGGCACGTCCACCATCGCGCCGGCCAGCCCGGCGCTCAGCGCGGCGACTGCGATCGCGATCCCGCCACCCTGGCTCGTGCCGGAGACCACAACCCGCGAGCCGTCGACCAACGGCAGGCCGCGTACGGCATCCACCGCCCGGACGCCGTCGGTGAACAGCCGCCGGTAGTAGTAGGTGGCCGGATCCAGGATCCCACGCGTCACAAAAGCGGGACCGGACGTGCCCGTCTCCGGATCGTCGTCGGGGGTGGCATCCGCCTCCGCGCCCCAACCTTGGCCACGGTTGTCCACGACCAGATGCGCGTAGCCGGCCAGGGTCCAGCCGACGTGCTCGTGCACCAGGCCCCGGCCACCCCCGTACCCGATGTACTCCACGACGACGGGCGGCGGCTGCGGGGCTCCGGCGGGCAGATGCAGCCACGCCTTCACCGGCTGGCCGCCGTATCCGAGGAAGGACACATCCCATGTCTCGATCAGCCGTAACGGCGTCGCTGCCGCTGTTGCCCGCACGTCGACGTCGTACGTCCGGGCGGTCTCGAGGGTCGAGGCCCAGAAGGCATCGAGGTCGTCCGGCTCGCTCAGCGCCGGCGCATAGCCGCGTAGTTCTTCGGCCGGCAGGTCGAAAAAGGGCATCTCAGCTTCCTTCGAATTGGGCGCGCAGCACGGCGAGCGCTCCAGCCCGGTCGGCGGTGCCGCCGGCTTCGTGTCCCGCGCCCGGCCACTCCTTGAGCTGGACGGGCGCCGCGTAAGCGTCGGCGGCCGCGCGGGCGGTCTCGGGCGGGCAGATGCCGTCCAGCAGGCCCGAGCTGATCCAGCCGGGCGCGGTGGCGTGCCGGGCCGAGGTCACCCCGTCGACGTACGACAGGGTGGCGGCAACCGCCTCCGCCCGCGAAGGGTTCTCCTGGAGATAGGCGCGGAGCTCGAGCCAGGGGCCGTCGGTGGCCAGGCGCAACGCCTGCGGCGCGTCGGTCAGAAACGGCGCCTGGGCGAGCACGGCAACCAGATCCGGGACGAGCGCACCGATGCCGAGGGCGATGCCGCCACCCTGGCTGTTGCCGATCGCGGCCAGCCGCGACGGGTCGACCTCGCTCAGCTCGCGGGCCGCCTCCACCGCGCGAGCCCCGTCGACGAAGACGCCGCGATAGTACGAGCGCTCGGGGGTGTCGATGCCCTCGAGCAGGTGCCCGGTGCGGCCGCCGCCCTGGGCGTGGGTGCCGAGGGTCACGTGCGCGTATCCGGCCGCGGACCAGGTCAGGTCGTCGATCGGGGCCAGCCGGCCCGCGCCGTATCCGTTCGCGTGCACGACAATCGGCAGCGGCCCGGACCGGTGCTTGGGCAGGCGCAGCCAGGCGTGCACGCGCCGGCCGCCCGCGCCGGCGAAGGACAGGTCGTGGACGTCGACCGTGGCGAGCCCGGTGTCGACCGGCTCCCGCCGCAGGTCGAGGGGGTGCCGGCGCGCCTCGTCGAGAGCCTCGCCCCAGTAGTCGCGGTAGTCGGCCGGCGTGGGAAGTGGCAGCTCGGTGAAGACAGTCATGGCACCCTGCAAATGTCGAAGAGCATCGCCTGGGCCGGGGCGAGCGCCGGTAACGGCACGCCGGCCGTGGCGAGGACCGTACCCGGCAGCTCCGTCCCCAGCGCGGCGGCGTCGACCCAGGCGGGGTCGGCGCGGGAGTGGCGGGCCGCGTCGCCGATCTCGCGGCGCACGCGCACCCGGTAGCACACGGCGGGGTCAAGCCCGGGGAAGCGCACCCGCCCGGGCTGCGCCGCGACCGAGGTGGCGAGGCGGGCCCAGGTGAACAGCGCCCGCGACCCGTCCTGAGCGATGATCCCGGTGAGCATCGTGGCGTCGTCGGCGAGGTCGGCGTTAACGACGCGGCCGGTGTGGATCAGCCCGCGCAGCTCACGGTACAGCCCGGCCCAGGCCGCGATCCGCATCAGGTCGGCCTCGTCGGCCTGCCGCAGGTCCCACTCGATGCCGGCGTGCGCGGTCAGCGCCACCGCCAGCCGGAACGACAGATCGGTGATGCGCGAGGTGGTGTGCGAGCGCGCCGCCCCGACATGGGAGCCGATCAGCTCGGGCGGAAGCAGCATGCGCGTCCACCGCTCCACTCGGAGGCGCTCGATCGGATCGTTGCAATCCGAGGCCCACACCCGATCCGTACGATCGAGAATGCCCAGATCAATGCGAGCACCACCCGCCGAGCAGCTCTCGATCTCCAGCGCCGGGTGCCGCGCCTTGAGCTCGTCCAGCATCCGGTACAGCGCCACGGTCTGCTCATGCACGGCGGGACGATCGGCGCTCCCCCGGCGCCCGACGGCCTCGGAGAGGTCCCGGTTGTGGTCCCACTTCAAATAGTCGATGTCGTACGCCGACACGAGGCTGCTCACGCGTTCGAGGATGTGCTCGTAGACCTCGGGCCGCGCTATGTCGATCGCATACTGGTTGCGGGAGCTGTCCCCGAGCCCCTGGCGTGGCCCGAGGATCCAGTCCGGGTGAGCGCGGGCGAGCTCGGAGTCGAGGTTGGTCATCTCGGGCTCGACCCAGAGTCCGAACTGCATGCCGTGTGACCGGACCAGGTCGACGAGCGGACCCAGCCCACCTGGCCACACCCCCGCGTCGACCTCCCAGTCCCCCAGCCCAGCGCTGTCGTTGCGGCGCCCGCGGAACCAGCCGTCGTCCAGGACCACGCGCTCGACACCGACCCGGGACGCTCGCTCGACGAGGTCGCTCAGGTGGCCGAGGTCGTGGTCGAAGTAGATCGCCTCCCACGAGTTGAGGGTCAGCGGCCGCGGCGACGACGGATGCGAGGGACGCGCGCGCACGCGCCGGTGCAGGCGCTCGGCGAGCCCGTCGAGTCCCGCGCCGGACCAGACGAACAGCGCGGTCGGCGCCGTGTAGCTCTCGCCCTCGGCGAGCATGACCTCCCCCGGGCGCAGGAGCTCACCGGCGCCGAGCACGGAGGCGAAGGCGCCGGCCCCTTCGGGCAGGCGCTCGGCGAGGTATTCGGCGTCGCCGCTCCAGGCGAGGTGCACCGCCCACACCTCCCCGGCGGCGAAGCCGAACCCTGCGGTGCCGCCGGCGAGCAGGAAGGGCGAGTCGTGCCCGGGCTTGCCGCGCCGGGCCCGCCGGATGTGGCTGCCGAACCCGAGCGGCGCGTGCTGCGGCGAACGCTCGCGGCACCACGCTCCGGTGAAGTCGATCAGCTCGGTCGCCCGATCGGGTAGTGGGAGAAGCGCTCGAAGGCCGTCCAGCGCGTACGGCACCGAGGCCGCGCACCGCCGGACCTCGAGGTCGACGGCGAGCACCCCGGCGCTGTCCAGGCGGTACGTGATGGTGGACCGCATAGCCGTGATCTCGTCGACCATCTCGACGGCGATGACGCCGCCGTGCTCAGCGATGTCGTGGTGGACGCCCACGATCCGGGGGCGCGGCGTGCTGGCTTCACCGGCGGCGTGACCGGCTTGGGCCGGAGTGCCGGCCCAGTTCTCGTGCTCTCCCGGCCACACCCCGAAGCGGCGGGGCGCGTCGGGCGAGCTGTTCAAGAGCGCGGCGCCCGCAGTGGCGCGCAGGCCGTCGGCCATCCCCAGGCCGGCGCCCCAGTGCAGCACGGAGGGTGTGGGGCCGGCGGTGTCCAGCACGAACGAGACCCCGGCGGCGTTCAGGGCCAGCACGGTGGCGTTGCCGTCGGACATGCGTACTCCCGGTCTCGGATTTTTGACGCTGTAAATTAATCATCAAGGTGGCCGATGACGCAAGCCGCACCCAGACCGCTAGTTTGAGCAGTCGGAGGAGGCCCGATCCCATGGACGACAAGGCGCGCGAGCGCATCGAGATGCTTCGGACGTCGTCCGACGCCACGACCCGAGTGCTGACCACGGTGCTGACGCGCAGCCCGATCAACCGTCCGGGCATCGCGCAGCTGGCCGACGTCTCCCTCGCGGCCGTCACCAAAGCGATCACGCCGCTGGTGCGGGTCGGGCTCGTGGACGGCAGCCTCGACTCCGGGCGCAACGGCCTGCCCGGCCGGCCGTCGAACCCGGTCGCGATGATCCCCGACGCCCTGCTCGTGGCCGGAATCAAGATCAACCGGGACGAGATCATCGGCGTCGCGACCGACCTCACCACCACCGTCCTGGCCTCCACCCGGGCCGTGCCGGCCTCCCCGAGCCCGGCCGACGTGATCGACGCGATCGACAAGCTGTACCGGGAGCTCGCGGAGATGCTCGGCGACCGGGCCGGGCGGCTGGCCCGGGTCGGCGTGACCCTCTCCGGCGACGTCCACAGCGCGACCGGCGTCCTACGCGAGTCGGCTCAGCTCGGCTGGCGTGACGTGGCGCTGGGCGAGGAGCTGTCGGCCCGGCTCGGCATCGAGGTCGTGATCGAGAACGACGTCCGGGCCCTCGCAGTCGGCGAGCACATGTTCGGGGTCGGCCTCGGCACCAACTCGTTCGCGATCGTCACCATCGGCCGCGGCATCGGGGCCGGGCTGCACCTCAACGGCGACGTCGTGAACGGCGCGCACGGCGTGATGGGCGAGCTGGGCCACCTGCCGCTGGCCCCGCCCGACCGCCGATGCTCGTGCGGCCGGCGCGGCTGCGTCGAGGCGGTCGCCGCGACGAGTGCCATCGTCGCCGCGGTCGCCACCGAGCACGGCCGCGAGCTCGACCTGGAAGCGGTCGTCGCCCTGGCCCGCCGGGGCGACGCGGCCGCGACACGGGCGTTCGACGAGGCCGGGCGGGTGATCGGCCTGGCCGTGGCCAGCCTGGTCAACCTGGTCGGGCCGGAGCTGGTCATCATCGGCGGCGAGGCCGTGTCCGACTTCGACCTCTACCGCCGCTCCCTCGACGCCGCCTACCACGAGCACGTCTTCGGATCGGCCGAGCGCGTGCGCTTGGTCGTGCGGCCGCATTCGTTCGCGGACTGGGCGCGGGGGGCGGCTGCCACCGCCACCCGCTCCCTGCTCGGTCCGCGCCGGGCTCAGCCCACCGTGTAACGGATGACGTCGTTACGCATGACGTCGCCGGTGGCCTTCACGAGCCGGATCGTGTGCTTCTTGTTCGTCAGCTTCCCAGAGCTGAAAACGCTCTGCTGAGTCAGCCGGGCATCCGTACGGGTGTCGACGGTCTTGACCTTCTTGCCGTCGAGGTAGACGTCGACCAGCCCCTGATCCGGACCGGTCGCGGTCAGCCAGCTCACCTCGGCGCCGGTGAACGAGTACGACACGGCGGCGCCGTTCGTGCCCGTCCAGTGCACGTCGTTGAACCGGTCGCCGCGGAAGGTGAAGTCCAGCTGTACTGGGCCGGCGCCGAGCGACGCGAGGTAGGCCTTCGTGAGGGTGACCTTCGAGCCGGCGACCGTGTAGTCCTGGCCGCTGCGCAGCGCGACGCCGTTGCGGGCGACGCCGGTGAGCTCCCGCGGGTCACGCAGCACGGTGACGGCCAGGTCGGCCGGCGCCGACGAGTCGACCACGGCCGCGATCGGCGAGATCAGGTTCTGCCGGGTGACGTCGAGCCGGTCGACCAGCATGAACTGACCCGCCTTGAGCACCGCCTTGAAGGTGTGGACGCCGCTGGGCAGGCCCTGGGCCTCGAACACCTTCTGCTGGACCTGCCGGGTGTCGCTGTGCAGGCTCACGGTCTTCTGCAGAACACCGTCGAGGTAGATGTCGACGTCACCCTCGTCGACGTTCGTCTCGGTGAGGTAGGCGATGCCGGTGCCGGTGAAGGTGTGCTCGATGGAGTCGCCGACGTTCCAGCTCCAGTGCACGTCGTCCTGGTGGTCGCCGAGACCGCGGCCGCTGCTCAGGTTCCATGACCCCTGGTACTTGATGGCCGGGTCGGTGTCGTTCAGCGTGACCACGCTGGTGTCCCCGGTCGCCGGCGGCTGCGTCCCGCCGCCGGGGGCGAGCGTCAGCGCCAGCGGCTGCGAGCTGGCGGCGAGCTCCTTGCCGCCGCTGACCGCCCAGTCGCCGGTGTAGTCGACGCCCTTGTCGTTGTCGTTGAGCGCGACGGTCCCGCCGCGCTGCGGAGCAATCTTGAACACCCGCGTGCCGTGGATCGGCACCTCGGCCGTGAAGGAGCCGGTGGCCGGCCCGAGGTTCTTGCGGTCCCACAGATCGCGGACGGTCGCCGCGCCGGTCAGGCCGAGGTCGGACCAGTTGACGGTGACGTTGGCGTCGGTGCGGCCGAGGTTGTAGAGCGCGACGGCGTAGCTGCCGTCCGGCTGACGGGAGTACCAGACCTGCTTGTCGGTCGAGGTCGAGACGGGCCGGGCCGGGGTGGCGGCCTGGTTGATCGCGATGATCTCGGGGTTGGTGAGCAGGCTCAGGCCGTACGCGTCGAGGCGAGTGAGGTCGTTGCCGGTGTACATCGGCGCCGCCTGCATCGCCCACAGTGTGGTGGCCGTGCGGCGCTCGTCCTTGGTCATGCCGTCCATCTGGCCGTTGCCGACGTTCAGCGAATCCATGTCGCCGTAGCCGCCGTTGCCGGTGTAGGGCCACCACGCCTCGGCCTTCGGGAAGAGCCGGGCGATGTTCTCCCACTGCGTCAGGGCAACACCGGGGGCGTACGCCTCGACGTCCCACTCGATGCGCCAGCCGTTGGCCTTCTCGCGCCACAGGCTCGCATACTTGCGGTCGAGGTCCCAGGAGAGCTCGAACCAGATGTGGTTCTCCTTCAGGGTCTTCGACCAGGCCGCCACGTCGTCGCGGGCGTCGAGCGAGAGGTCGCCGACGCCGGACCCGGGCGTGACGCTGTCGAACTTGAGGAAGTCGACACCCCAGGACCCGAAGAGGTCGCCGACTGAGTCGACCCACTTCTCCGCGCACGGGTTGGTGAAGTCGAGCTTGTAGTTCAGCTTCCAGTAGTCGGCCGAGACGATCGGCTGCTGCACGATGTCGTGCGTGGTGCAGCCCGGCGCGCCGGCGATCGGAAGGTTCGCCTCGTACACCTCCGGGGAGATGCCGGGAATGGTGTAGAGCCCGAACTTCTGGCCGTTGGCGTGCACGTGGTCGATGACCGCCTGTAGTCCGTCCGGGTACAGCGTGGCGTCGGGCGTGGGCCGGCCGTTGCCGTCGAACCCCTTGTTCCAGCCGGAGTCGACGTTGATGTACTTGTAGCCGTACTTCTGAAGCTTGGCGTGCATGGCGTCGGACTGCGCGATGAGCTGATCCGCGTTGATCCACTTCGCGCCGTCGTTCGAGTAGACCTGCATGCTGTAGCTGCTCCAGCCCATGTACGGGCTGACCGCCCACGGGTCCGGCGTGGCGCCCGCGGCCGGCGCGGGCGCCGGCTGGGCGGGCGCCTCCGCGGTGGCCGGCTTGCGCTTCGCGGGCGCCGGCAGGCTGCTCTCGGTGCTGGTCGCTCCGGGGCCGGGGTCGGCCGCCGAGGCGGCTACGGCCGGGAGGGCCAGCGTGGCCGCGACGGCCCCGGCGGCAACGGCCAGACGCCGTCGCTTGCTGATCGATCTCAACATCGCTCCTTAGCGCGCGCGCAACGGTCATGATTTTTTCCTGTGTTAATAAACACAAGCCGAGCGCCGCGCACAAGACTTCGCCCCTGATTTTTTGACGTCGTGAATAAATAACTTTTAAGATCGGGCGGTGGAATCCAGCGAAGAGCACCTGGTCCTGCACTGGCCCGAGCCGGCCGGCGACTGGTCCGAGTCCACGCCCCTCGGCAACGGGCTGATGGGCGTGAGCGCCTACGGCGGAGCGCACGGCCGCTACCAGATCAACGACGCCTTCGGCTGGTCCGGCGAGCCGGCCGGTCCGGACAAGGCACTGGCCGATCTCGTCCGCGGCGGCGCCGGCCCGGCTCGGCTCGCCCAGGCCCGGCGGGCGATCGCCGAGGACCGCCTCACCGACGCGACTGACCTCATGAAGACCTTCGAGGGCCCGTACTCGCAGGAGTTTCTGCCGTTCGCCGAGGTCTTCGTGCGCCTGCCCGCCGAGGCGGTGGCGACCGGCCGCGACCTCGACCTCGACACCGCCGAGCTGACCGAGCGCTTCCTGATCGGCGACGTCCCGGTGACCCGGCGGACCTGGGTCAGCCATCCCGACCGCGTACTCGGCGTCGAGATCACCGCCGGCGAGCAGGTCACGCTCACCGCCGAGCTCGCTGCAGTCCTGCGCCCGCAGCCGGGCCGCGTCGAGGAGGGCGCCCTGATCGCCGGCATCCCGCTCCCGATCGACGGCCCGCCACTGCACGAGCCCCAGGAACCCGACCACCGATGGCGCGAGCCGGGCGAGGGGTACGACCCCTACGGCGCCGCGGCGATGACCGCGTCGACCGACGGCGTCCTCACGGTGACCGCCGGCGGCCTGCGGATGCAGGGCGCCACCCGGGCTCTGCTGGTCGTGTCGACGGCCACCCGCGCCGAGATCTGGTGGAGCGGCGACGACCCCGAGGCCTTCTCCCGGGCCGACATCGAGGCGGTGGCCCTGCGCCGGGCGCGGGAGGCGCTCGGCCGGGGCGCCACCGATCTGCTGCGCCGGCACCGGGCCGACGCCGAGCCGCGCCTGCGGGAGTTCCGCCTGCGGATCGGCGCCCGCCGGGGCGCGCGCTGGAACGTCACCGACCGGCTCGGCTCGGACGCTCGCGCGACGATCCTGGTCGCGTACGGCCGCTATCTGCTGCTCTCGTCCTCCCGCGCCGGCGGCCCGCCGGCCAACCTGCAGGGCATCTGGAACCACGACCCGCGACCGGCTTGGTCGTCGAACTACACGATCAACATCAACACGCAGATGAACTACTGGCCGGCCGACGTCACGGCCGTGCCCGGCAGCTTCGACCCGCTGGTGGACCTGCTCGAGCTGATCGCCCGCCGGGGCGAGACAACGGCGGCGAGCTTGTACGGCACCCGGGGCTGGGTCGCGCACCACAACACCGACCTGTGGGGCTGGACGGCTCCGGTGGGCATGGGACACGGCGACGTCAACTGGGCGATCTGGCCGATGGGCGGCGTCTGGCTGTGCCAGAGCCTCTGGGACCACTGGGATTTCGCCCGCGACGAGGAGTACCTGGCCCGGATCTGGCCGGTGCTGCGCGGCGCCGTGCTCTTCCTGCTCGACTGGTGGATCGCCGACCCCACCTCGGCCACCCGCCTGACCCGCCCGTCCACGTCGCCGGAGAACGTGTTCCTGCGCGACGGCCGCCCGCAAGCCTTCTCCACCAGCTCCGAGATGGACCGCGCGCTGACCCGGGCCCTGCTGGTCCGGTCGCTCGAGGCCATGGCCGTCCTGGGCGTGACCGACCCGATCCGGGACGAGATGACGGCGTTGCTTCAAGCCCTTCCTGAGGTACGGATCGGGCCCGACGGCGCGATCCTGGAATGGGACCGCCCGGAGGCTGAGCCCGAGCCGCACCACCGGCATGTCTCCCCAGCGGCCGGTCTCTACCCGCTCGACGAGTTCACCCTCGACGATTCGCCCCGCGAGGCCCGGGCCGTCGAGGCGCTGCTCGACCGTCGCGGCGGCGGCGCCATGGGCTGGTCGTGGTCGTGGAAGATCGCCCTGCGGGCGCGGCTGAGGGACGCCGAGACGGCGCTCGCGCTGTTCGACGAGGCCACCCAGCCCTTCCTCGACGCCACGGGGGCGTCCCGCAAGATCGACGGCTACGAGTACGGCGGACTGCTGCCCAACCTGCTCAGCAGCGGTCCGCCGTTCCAGATCGACGGCAACTTCGGCCTCACCGCCGCCGTCGCCGAGATGCTGGTGCAGAGCTCGGCGACGGCGATCGAGGTGCTGCCCGCGCTGCCCGCCGACTGGGCCGAGGGTGAGGTGCGCGGCCTACGGGCCCGCGGCGGGCTTGTGGTCGGCCTGAGGTGGAGCGGTGGCGTTCCGGTCGAGGTCACGCTGCACAACCGGACCACCCGGGATCAGTCCCGCCGGGTGCGCTCCGCCGGCCGGGACGTCACCGTCGACCTCCCGGCCGGCGGCACCGTCAGCCTGGCCACCGGCGCACGCTGAGCAGGCCGCCTACCGGCACGTCGAACTCCTCCAGAGTCCCGAGCCGGCGGGCCGTCCAGGTTGCGTACCGCTCCCCGGTCGGCCCGACGATCGACACGTCCACCACTCCGAGGTCGTGCAGGCCATGCACGACGACCTCGGAGTGGTCCGCGTTCGCCACCAGCAGCTCCCGGAGGCCGGCGACGGCCACGGCGACCGGGTGTGGCGAGTAGCGAGCCACGATCGTGGTCCCTCCGGCCGACGCCTCGACGACCGGGTAGCCGAGGTCGGGGCGGTGGGGCGTCAGCGTGCCACCAAGAAGCACATCGGCATGGCTGCTCCAGAACCTCAGCCAGTGCCGCAGCGCGTCGCGTTGGTGTGGCGGCAGGCCTACCAGGTCGACCGAGACCTGCGGTACGCCGAACAACGAGTTGATCAGGCTCTGTGCGACCCGGCCGGCCGACGCGCCGGGTGCCCACATGATGGGGTCGCCGTGTACGGCGATTCCGCGCGTGGTCAGGCGCAGGTCGATGACGCCGAGCCGGTTGTCCAGGTCGCCCAGTGGGCAGTCGCCGACCCGGACCATCGTGGCCAGACCGGCGATGGCCGGGCCGGTGTAGGGCTGGCGGTACTCGATCAGCGGGTCGGTGACGACGTCGGCCAGCCCGCGGCGAACCGAGCGCAGCAGCGACAGCGCGGCCTCCTCGACGTCGGCCGGATCGGCGAAGTGCTCGAGAAAGTCGATCTTCACGCCGTCGGCGCCGGTGTCCCGGACGAGAGTGAGGACGCGCTGTTCGAGATGGGCTCGGCTCGACGGCGAGCGGACGTCGACCACGGACGTCTCAAGTTCTTCGAGCCGCCGCAGGACGGGAACGCCCTGCGCGGCCAGCCGCGAGCGGTCGCCGGCGAACGGCGTGCCGACCCACCACATCCCGCGCAGGCCGAGCTCGTGCAGGCTCCGCATGAGGGCTCGCGGGGCCGGGAACTTGGCTGCGCTCGGTTCCCAGTCGCCGGCCGTCGCGTAGCCGCGTACCCGCTCGGCGGTCTGCCAGCCGTCGTCGATGATGACGGTGCCGAAGCCGAGGCGGGCTGCGGCCTCGGCCTGCCGCAGCACCTCGTCCTGGGTGACGTCGAGGTGCATCGAGTACCAGGTGCAGAAGACCGGGCGGACGCTGCCCGCCGATAGTTCCGCGCCGTCGCCCCACAACCAGTCGACCGCCCGGGCGACCGCGGTCGAGAAGGGGCCGGGGGCGCCGCACCTGACCACCAGCGGGCCGGTCCCGGGGCCGGCTTCGACCGCGACGAACAGCCGGCCCGTTTCCTCCACTGCCCCGCAGCGGAAGGCCAGCGCTCCCGGGCCGGCCTCGGCGGCGACCGTCACGAGCGCGTTGTTCTGGCCGTCGACGAGCGCGCACAAGGCGATTCCGTTCAGCGCGGACACGTTCTCCGCGTCCCGCCAGGACGGCGGGAACCGGCCCGCCGTGCCCGGGCGTCCCGGTGTCCACAGGGCTGTCGCGTCGCCGATGGCGAAGGTCAGCTCGATGGCGACGTTGTTGTGCAGGTTCGACCGGTCGACGTGCAACTCCGCCGCGCCGTCGACGCGGCGTACGTCAACGCCCGCGGCCTGTTCGCCGACCAGAACGGCGGTGATGTCCTCCGGGCCGAGGTCGATCACCCGGCGTACGGCATCGGATCGGGCGCCCGGGATCCATACCTCGGTCTCGTTCATGGTCATCCCTTCACGGCTCATCCCTTGACCGCGCTGCCGAGCAGGCCGGCGATGAACTGGCGCTGAAGTAGCAGGAACAGTCCCAGCACGGGCAGGATGGAGATGGCGGTCGCGGTCATGATCAGCGAGATGCTGTCCGTGCCGTTGACCGTCTGCATCGTGGCGATCTCCACCGGAACCGTGTAGGACGAGGGGTCGCGGAGCACGACGAGCGGCAGCACGAAGTCGTTCCACGTCGTCAGGAAGGCGAAGATCGCCAGCGCGGCCAGCGACGGCCGGACGACGGGCAGCACGATCTGGGCGAAGATGCGGTACTCGCCGGCGCCGTCGACCCGGCCGGCGTCGAGCAGCTCGTCGGGCACCGAGAGGATCGCCTGGCGCATCAGGAAGATGCCGACCGGCAGGGCCAGGTTGGGCAGGATGAGCGCCTGGTACGAGTTGAGCCAGCCGAGGCTGACCATCATCTTGAACAACGGCACCAGCGTCACCTGACCGGGCAGCGCCAGCGTCACGATGACCACGCCGAACAGGGCGCTGAGCCACCAGGCGCGGAACTTCGCGAAGGCGTACCCGGCGGCGCTGCACACGGCGACCGCGAGCAGGGTGAAGATCGCGGAGATGAGCACCGAGTTCAGCAGCGAGCGCCCGAAGCCGGTCGTATTGAACAGCTGCGACAGGTTGTGGGCCAGCTGGTCGCCGGGAACGAGGAACGCTCCGCCGGCGCGGATCCCCGCGGAGGACAGCGTGATCGCCGACAGGAGCCAGACGAACGGCGCCACCATCAGCAGCGCGCCCAGCGCGACCACGAGGTTCAGGGCGAGGCGGGCGGGTAGACGCGTCATCGTTCACGCCTCTCGAGCACGACCAGTTGGATCAGCGAGATCAACACGATGATCGCCGTCAGCCCGTAGCCGATCGCCGACGCGTAGCCGAAGTCGAAGAACTGGAAGCCGTTGCGGTACAGGTAGAGCCCGATCGTCTCGGTGGCGTTCTCCGGCCCGCCGTTGGTCAGCACAAACGGCTCGTCGAAAAGCTGGAGCGCCCCGATTGTGGACAGGATGACGCTCAGTACGATCGCGGGCCGCAGCCCCGGCACGGTCACCGCCCGGAATTTGCGGAAGGCGCCGGCGCCGTCGACGCTCGCGGCCTCGTACAGCTCCTTGGGGATCGACTGCATCTGGGCGAGGTAGATGACGGCCGTCTGCCCGGTGTAATGCCACGTCATCGCGATGGCGATCGCGACCTTGGCCCAGAACGGGTCGTCCAGCCACGGCACCGGCCCGATCCCGATGTGGCCCAGCAGGTCGTTGACCGCGCCGTACTGCGGATTCAGCAGCGACGAGAACAAAACGCCGTAGGCGACCAGGCCCATGACGATCGGCACGAAATACGCCGTACGGAAAACGCCCCGCAGCCACAGCAGGCCCGAGTTGAGCGCCGTGGCGATCACCAGCGCCAGGACAAGTTGGACGGGCATCTGGATCAGCAGAATCTGGAAGGTGTTGCTCAGCGCCTTGCGGAACAACGGGTCATGAATGAGCCGGCTGTAGTTGTCCGCCCCGACGAATGTCGTGACGCCGCCCTTGTTCTTGGTGAGGCTGAGGTAGAACGCGTACCCGAACGGATACGCCTTGAACACGGCGAACAGGACCACGATGGGCGCCACGAAGGTGAGGGCGACCCGCGCGCGACGGCGCTCCAAGCGCCCCCGGCGCGCGGAGCGGACCTTCACCGCTCCGCGCGCCAGGGTGGTGGTGCTTTCAGCCATTCGCCAGTTCCCGCCCCGTCTGGGTCGCGACCAGCTTGGCGGCCTTCTGCAGCTCGGTGGCCGGATCCGCGTTCCTCAACAGGACGGCGGTCTGCGCGTCGTCGTACGCCTTGAGCGCTTGGGCGTAGTCGGAGGTGTAGTTCAGCTTGGCCGACTTCGCCTTCAGCTCGCTGGCGAACAACTGCTTAGGGTTCTGGCCGCCGTAGTAGGCGTCGGGGGCCGAGAACGACGGGTCCTCCAGCAGGGGCAGGTAGCCCGGGAAGAGGCCGCCTCCCTTGTACAGCGCCTGCTCACCCTCCTTGGTGCCGAGGGCGTACTGCATGAAGTCCCAAGCCGCGGACTTGTGCTTGCTGGTGGCCGACATGCTCAGGTACGTGCCACCGACGATGGCCGAGGATGATCCGCCCGTCTCGACCGGGATTTCCTTGCGGATGCCCCACTTGCCCTTCATCTCCGGCGCCGACTCCGGGAGAGACCCCGCCATCCAGGCCGGGCCGTCCATGGTCGCGACGGGCACCTTGCCGGTCTGGATCTGCGCGCCGTCGTTGCCGGAGACGTTCGCGACCAGGCCCAGGTCGTTGGCCTTCTTCAGCAGTCCAAGGGCCTTGACCTGCTTCTCGCCGTCCAGCGTGATCTTGCCGGCCTCGTCGAAATAGAACGTGTCCTGCAGCGCCATCAGGGTCTGGAAGTAGTTGGCGGCGCTGGTCGTGGCCGACTTGTCCAGGGCGAACAGCGAGGCGCCGGTCTTCGCCTTGATCGTCTTGCCGGCCTCGATGAGCTGGTCCCAGCTGCCGATCGCGTCGATGTCCACGCCCGCCTTCTGGAACAGGTCGGTGCGGTAGAACGTGGCCGCCGGGTTCACCTCGTACGGAATCCCGTAGACCTTGCCGTCCGCCCCCGTGCCGCTGGCCCAGGCGCCCGGCGCGAAGTCCGGCTCCAGCTTCGCGGCGCCCTTCGCGGACAGGTCCTCCAGGCCGGTCGGGAACTTCTCGATGTAGCTGCCGATGTAGTCGACGCCGATGTTCATGACGTCGGGAAGACCAGCGCCCCCGGCGGCCATACCCGTGGTGATCTTGGTCCAGATCGCCGGGTTGCCGACGTCGGTGACCTCGATCTTCACCTCCGGGTGGGCCAGCTGGTAGCCCTTCGCCGCCTCCTGCAACCCCTGCGTCGGGCCCTTCCAACTCCAGATCGTCACGGTCCCGCCGGCCTCGTCACTCTGCCCGTCCCCATCCGACGAGGAGCAGCTCGCCGCGGCGAGAGCGAGGGTGGTAGCCACGCCCACCGCCGCGGCCCGACGCCATGCCGGCGTCCTTCGGTAGTTCATTCCAGTGACCCCTTCGCAAGCGACATCCGGGGGCTCGGCAGACGGCCTCACCTCCACAAGCGGCGAGCTAACCCTATTTTTTGACGGCGTGCAATAACTAGTCGATGATCCGTTACGTTTACGACGATGTTTCGGATTCGTAGCCATCCGAGGCACGCAGCGCGGGCCCGACGGGCGCGCTGACGAGCGCCCGAGCCCACTGCGCCTTCCCGAGGCATGACCGCCGGCCGGCCCTACCCAGCACGCGCCGGTTCGTTCGGGAAAGTTTCTCGCTCAGCGGTAAATGGATCGAGGCGCTGATACGTAAGCCCATTGTGGAACGCGAACGGACGAGACTTCACGGCCCGCTGTCACCACTCCAGGCCACGCCGTCCTAGCCTCCGCTTTCCCGTAGCTGGCCAGGTCAGACGCGGCCTGGCCACCGAACGATCGGGAATCCTTCGCCCTCATCGACCGCCAGGGGTCGATAGATCGCCGAGAATCCCGCATTCATGAGGAGAAACCCCTGAACATGCAAGCGAGAAGACGCTGGTCCGCGTGGTCGGCTCTGGGAATGGCGGTGGCAGTTACCGCAGTCGCGCCTATGAGTGGCACGGCGATGGCCGACACCGTGGCGGCCACGCACGCGCCGGCTGGTGCGGTCCAACCGGTCAGCGTCACCCTGATCACCGGCGATACGGTGACCGTATCCCCGCATGGCACCGCCGTCGACCGCGCCCCGGGCCGGACCGGCATCAGGTTCGTGCAGCAGAACACCGGCAGCAACCAGTACGTCATCCCGATCGACGCGTTGCCCCTGCTGCGGGCCGGGCGGCTGGACATGCGGCTGTTCGACGTCACCGCACTGCAACGGTTCGGCTACACCAGCGGCCACGATCTGCCACTACTGGTGCAGTACCCGAAGACAGGTGCGAGCAAGGCGCGGGCCGCGGTCACCGGAAAAGCCCGGGTGCACCGCGACCTGACCAGACTGGGCATGCTCGCGATCCACAAGGCGCCCACCGCCCGGGCCGACCTGTGGACCTCTCTGACCGGCGGCACCGACGCCGCCCGTACGTTTCAGCAGGGAATCGAGCGCATCTACCTGGACGGCCGACTCCAGCCCAGCGACGATGTCAGTAACGCGCAGATCGGCGCGCCAGCCGCCTGGCAGCAGGGACTGGACGGCACCGGTGTGACGGTGGGCGTCCTCGACACCGGCATCGACACCACTCATCCGGACCTCTCCGGCAAGATCGCGGCGAGCGCGAACTTCACCGACGCGGCCAGCATCGACGACGCGCTCGGTCACGGCACCCACGTGGCCTCGGTCATCGCCGGTTCCGGCGCGAAGTCCGGCGGCAAGTACAAGGGCGTGGCGCCCGGGTCGAAGCTCGCGGTCGGCAAGGTCTGCACGCTCACGTGCGACGAGTCGGCACTGCTGGCCGGCATGCAGTGGGCCGCGCCGATCGCACCCGTGGTCAACATCAGCCTCAACGGCTACCCGGTGGAGAGCCCGGATCCGATCTCGCAGGCGATTGAGGAGCTCAGCGAGGTCGACGGCACCCTGTTCGTGATCTCGGCCGGCAACGAGGGCTACAAGGGCCCGGGCTCGGTGCAATGGCCGGCCGACGCGCCGTCGGCACTGACGGTCGGTGCGGTCGACGCCAACGACCAGGTCGCGTACTTCTCCGCACGGGGCCCGGTCGGCGACGACCAGGCGATCAAGCCGGACATCACCGCGCCCGGCGTCGGGATCGTCGCCGCCCGGGCCGCGAACGGTACCGAGGGCACGCCGGTGACCGACGGCTATGTCAGCATGGACGGAACGTCGATGGCCACCCCGCACGTCGCCGCGGCGGCCGCGATCGTCACCGAGCAGCACCCCGGCTGGTCGGCCCGTCAGCGCAAGACGTTGCTGATGGGCGCCGCCCAGCCCACCGCTACGGCGGGCGCGTTCGACCAGGGCGCCGGCCGGCTCGACGTGGCCCGCGCGGTCAGCCAGGCCGTCTCCGTGGATCAGGGCAGCGTCAGTTTCGGCCAACAGCGGTGGCCACACACCGACGACACCCCGATCACCAAGACCATCACCTACCGCAACGGCGGCACCGCGCCCGTCACCCTGGCCCTCGCCGTGCAAGGTGACACCGACACGTTCACCGTCGGCGCGACCAGTCTGACCGTACCGGCCGGCGGCACCGCGAACACCACCGTCACCGCCGACACCAGCGGCGCCGGCGCCGACGGCCTCAAGAGCGCCTGGGTGGTGGCCACCGCTCCCGGTGGCCTCCGGGTCGACACCCCCCTCGGCATCGACCGCATGATCGAGACACACAACGTCACGCTCCGCCACATCGGCCGCGACGGACAACCCAACCCGAACTACTTCACCGCCCTGATCGGACTCGACGGGACCGGAAGCTACCAGTACTACCTCGGCCAGGAAGCCGAAACGATCAGCGTTCCCAGAGGCACCTACGGACTGGTCAGCACCCTCTTCGGGCCAGCCGACACAACCATGCTGGTACAGACCGTCGTCATCGTCGACGCCGCGAAGACGATCACCCTGGACGCTCGGCAGGGCAAACCGGTGGCTATCACCCCGCCCCGCGGCGACGCCAAACGAGCGACGGCGAAAGTCGGCGCGAACTGGTCCTTGGGCAACACCACCGCCGGCTGGTCGACGGAATCGCCGATCCCGGGCGACCTGTACACCGCCCAGATCGGGCCGGCGACAGCGCGAGCCGGCTTCGTCAGCTCGATCACCAGCGTCTTCGCCAAATGGAAGAACGACCAAGAGGGCTTCGCCGACAGTCCCTGGACCTACGAGACCAACTACGTGCGAAACGGCACGTTCTACACGGGATTTGCCAAACGCATCCTGCCCTCCGAACTGACCACGCTGAAACAACACTTCGCCCGCGAAGCGGACGGCGTCACCGGTCTGGCCTACAACTGGGCCACCTTCGGGGACAACACCGGCTACAGCGTCCGACTGCCGTTCTCACTCCCCTTCGAACGAACCGTCTACATCGGCGGGACCCCCGGCGTGACCGACTGGACGAGCGAGTTCAGCCAACAGGTCGTAGCCGGTGACGACCTGCCCCCTACGACAATCTCGCAATCGGCCGTCGAAGGGCTGCGCCTGCAACCCGGCACCGTACAGCAGCAGGAATGGAACAAGGCAGTGTTCGCACCCTCGGCGGCGGGCGCCACCCCGGTGGCCGTCCGCGACGGCAACCAGATAACGGCGAGCGTGCCGCTGTTCACCGACGGCACCGGCAAGAGCGTCCTCCCGTCGGACGGCTCCGCCCGCACGACGCTCTACGCCAACGGCACAATGATCGGCGACCTGGGCGACGCTGAGGGAACGTTCTCCGTACCCGCAGCTGGAGCGAACTACCGCCTCGAGATGTCCGCCAACCGTCCCTCGCCGTCCCGGCTTAGTACCTCGACCGGCGCGGCCTGGACTTTCGTGTCAAAGAACGGTGACACTCAGCTGCCCATATCCACCGTGCGGTTCAGCCCACGACTGGACACGAACAACACCGCGAAAAAGGGATCATTCACCGTCCCGGTCACCGTGGAACGCACAGCCGGGTCACCCGCGGCCCCCAACCGCACCCTGACCGCCCAGTTCTCCACCGACGACGGCACGACGTGGCACCCGGCCACCGTCACAGGGCGAGGCAACCAGCGCATCCTGCATGTGGCCAACCCGCCATCCGGTTACATGTCCCTGCGCGTCACCGCGGTCGACACCGCCGGGAACACGGTCACGGAAACCGTGCTACGGGCATACGCCATCGACTGATATCAGTTCGGGGCGGGCCCGGCGAACGCGCCGGGCCCGACCCGGTCGCGGGGGTCGTCAAGGCTCTGGCGTTCGTCTTCCAGGACGAGTACGGCATGAGCGAGCAGCAGTTCGCGTACGTCTTCGCCGGCGGCGCGGTCGGCCTGATCGGCGCCACCCAGTTCAACGTGCGCCTGCTGCGCCGCTTCCAGCCGGCCCAGATCCTCAGCACCGCCCTCATGATCGGCGCGGCCGGCGGCGTCGCACTGCTGATCGTGGCCGAGACCGGCTTCGGCGGCCTGGCCGGCCTGCTCGTACCGCTCTGGATCGTGCTCGCCGCCGTGGGCCTGGCCATGCCGAATGCCCCCGCCCTGGCCCTGTCCCGCCACGGCGAGGCCGCCGGCACCGCCGCCGCCCTGCTCGGCGCCATCCAGTTCGGCGTCGGCGCGCTGGCCGCCCCACTGGTCGGCGTCCTCGGCAACGGCTCGACCGGCATGGCCGTCGTCGTCTTCGCCGGGATGACCGCCGCCAACGTGGTGCTGGGGCTGGTCGTACGGCCCCGCACGCTGCCCGTCGAAACGGGCGAGCCGGTGTTGGTCGCAGCACACTGACAGCGACGCGCGTCGCTTTTCCGTGACGTGATCTGGAGGGCCGGGTACCGGGCCGCCATGCGCGATCTCTCCCGCCGGTGGGCGTGGCTAGGAGTCCTAGTCATCGGCTTGGCCCTCTACATCACAGTGCTGCGGACCGTTGTTCACACGCAGAACCCGAACCTCGTGCCCGCCCTGATTCTGCTGGGCGCCACGGTCGTACCTCTCTCGTTCTTGACGTTTGCCCAGGCCCGCACGGGCCGCTGGCAGGTGCCCACCTCGGCCCTGGTCGTCTCGGCGTTCTTCGGCGGGGTGATCGGCATCGTGGTCGCCGGCACCCTCGAGTACAACACGCTGCGCGGCCTCGGCATGCTGCCGATGGTGCTGGTCGCGATCATCGAGGAGTCCGCCAAGCTGATCGTCCCGCTCATCCTGATGATCACCGTACTGGCCCGTCACCAGCGCCGCCTGCCGTCGGACGGCCTGATCATCGGGGTTGCCTCGGGCATGGGGTTCGCCGCCCTGGAGACGATGGGCTACGCGTTCACCGCGCTGCTCTCCTCCGGCGGCAACATCGGCAGCGTCGAGGAGACCCTGTTCATCCGGGGCCTCACCTCGCCGGCCGGGCACACCGCGTGGACGGGCCTGACCGCCGGCGCGCTGTGGGCGCTGATGGCCACCCCCAACGTCAAGCACGTCCTGGAGTTCATCGGCACCTTCGCCGGCGCCGTCGTCCTGCACACCTGCTGGGACACCTTCGGCGGCACGTGGGCGTACGTCATCCTGGCCGCCATCAGCCTCAGCTGGCTCTTCGTCGCCCTGTGGCGCTACCGGGTCTTCGCCGAGCACCGCGCCGTGCCGCTTCGGTCCGGGACACCTTTTCGGGCCGCCACCCACTAGCCTCGCCGGATGCGCAGCCCCACGCAGCCCGTCCTGACCGTCGCCGAGATCGACGCCATCACCCGCGAGGCCCTCGGCACCGAAACCGCCACCGCGTCCGAGCTCAGCGGTGGCGGTTTCGCGTCCGTCTGGCTCGCTTCGCTCACCGACGGCCGTCAGGTGGTGGTCAAGGTGGCGCCGCCGGCTTCCGCTCGACTTCTGGCGTACGAGCGTGAGCTGATCCCGGCCGAGGCGGTGTACTTCACCCTGGTCGCCGGCCTGGCCCCGGTCCCGGAGGTGCTGGCCGTCTCCCCGCGCTGGATCATCACCAGCCTGCTCCCCGGCCACCCGCTGACGTCGGCCGACTCGGCCGCAGCCCGCCACCAGCTGGGCGCCGCCGTCCGCCGCATCCACACCGTCACCGGCGACCGTTTCGGCTACACCGGTGACCGCCCCACCGGCCCCGACTGGCCCACCGCCTTCACCGCGATGATGAAGTCCCTCTACGCCGACGCCGCCGCCTTCCAGGTCACCCTCCCGCCGGCCCTGACCGGCGCCGTGGAACGCCACGCGTCCGCCCTGGCCGCCGCGACCACTCCCGCCCTGCTGCACTTCGACTTGTGGGACGGCAATGTCCTCGTCGCCCCCGACGGCTCGCTCAGCGGCCTGGTCGACGGCGAGCGCCACCTCTACGGCGACCCGCTGCTCGACCTGGTCTCCCCCGCCCTCTTCCACCGCATCGAGGACGAGCCCGGCCACCCCTTCCTGACCGGCTACGCCCCCGCTCCGTTCGACCGCTCGGCCCTGATCCGCCTGTCTCTCTACCGCATCCACCTCTACACGCTGATGCTCACCGAGGGCCCGAGCCGCGGCATCCCCGCCACCCACGACCGCCAGACCTACGTCACCACGCTGCTGGAGTCCGAGCTGGAGCACCTGGATGCCCTCTGAGATCACCCGCCCCTCCGCCGCGGCCCTGACCCCCCTGTTCGACGAGTACCGCGCCCACTACGGCGAGCCCCCGTTCCCGGCCCGCACCACCGCCTGGCTCGAGGAGCACCTGACCACCGGCCGCCTGCTCGCCTACGCCACCCTCCCCGCCGGCTTCATCACCGTGGCCGTCCAGCCCGCCTCCCTGCGCCTGTCCACGGCCTGGCTGATCCGCGACCTGTACGTCCGCCCGGCTCACCGCCGCCAGGGCGCAGCCCGCCTCCTCCTGGCGCACGTCATCACCGAAGCCCGCACGGCCGGCGCCCTACGCCTCTCCCTGCAAACCGAGACGGACAACGCCGCCGCCCTGACCCTCTACACGTCCCTCGGCTTCCACCGGGTGACCGGCCTGGAATTGCTCAACCTCCCCCTGACCGCCGGCGATCGCTGACGGCTCGACCTGGCATCTCAACCGCTTCGCGCACGCTGATGGGATACGGACTCGACCTCACCTCGTCCTCCATCCCGTCTACAACCCTGCTTGCTGTCTTCTGATCAAGGGTCCGGGTCAGGCACACTGGTGGCCCAGGCCAGCCTGTGCCATTGCCGGGCGACGGCCGTCAGGCTTCGAGATCACGCGCTAAACGCGATCTCCCTCGAAGGCAGGACATTCGAGACGATGAGGGCGCTGACTCACCGCAGTCTCCTTGTCATCGCGCGTGTCCCGCGTTCGGGGTCCGAAGGAGGTTCCGCGCAAAGGGAAGGCGAGTACCGTCGCGGCCTATGCGGCTGCCGGCGTAGTCCGGCCGTCATCCACGGACCGGACAATCCGCATGGTGACACAATCGCCTTCTTAAATAAGCCTTTCCCGGCGGCCCTCCGTTACACACAAGAATCACAGTGCGCCCTCGGCAACAACTCCGGAAAGGAATCAGGAGAGGGCGCTACTCATCCTCCCCGACCACTTCGAAGAGAGGGTTCGCATGCGGCCCGTTCTTGACTACTAGGACCGCCCAAGGTGGGGGATCCCGCGGTGTTCATGGCCGCGGCGTTCCTCTTCTCCCTCGGGTTTCTGGCGCTTGGCCTCGGTTTTTACACGGTGAGAGGACTGTTGCGCAGGCGTGGCGAGGCCTTGGTGGAGATTGCCGTCGGCATGTTCCGCATCAAGTTCTCGGCGAAGGTTGACGCCGACCGAGACGATCCCGAAGTCGTCGCCGCTCCTGCGGATCAGGAGCAGCTGGAACAGGCACCGCCCGCTCCGTCGGAGAAGGGCGGTGGTGGGACGTGAGATGAGAATCAGGCGTGGCGCTCGAGGAGCGGCCGCGCCTTTCTCATTGTGCGGTTCGGACGGCCAGGGCCAGGAAGTGATCCTCCGGGTCCTCGTAGCGGGTCAGGGTCCAGCCGGTCCTGGTCAGGAGAGTGGGTAGGACCTTCTCGCTCAGGGGCTCGTCGGGAGACAGGGTGCGGCCGTGGCGGGTGGCCAGGGCCTGGCGGCCGCTCGGGTGGAAGAGCAGGAGGCGGCCGCCGGGCTTGGTGACGCGGGCCAGTTCGGTCAGGCCGGCGGCCGGGTCGGGCAGGTGGTGGACCAGGCCGGCGGCGAAGACGACGGACGCGGCGGCGGAGCGTACGGGCAGGTGCAGGGCGTCGGCCTGGATGAGGTCGGCCGAGGACCGGGCGCGGGCCTGGGCGAGCATCTCCGGCGTGCAGTCGAGCCCGAGGGCGCGGCCGGTGGGGCCGACGGCGGCGGCGAGGGCGGGCAGGGCGCGGCCGGTGCCGCAGCCGACGTCGAGGGCCAGGTCACCTGCGGCGGGTGCGGCCACGGCGACGGCGGTGGCGTACGCGGGGAGGTCGTCACCGAAACGCTGGTCCCAGCCGGCGGCCTTGGGGGCGAAGAAGGCGCGGCTCTCGGCGAGGTACCACCGGGCCGGGTCGGCCAGACGCGGGTGGACGCGGCGGATCACCGGCCACTGCGGGTCGTGGTGGTCGATGACGATCTGGGCGCGGCGTTCGCCCTGGCCGTTACCGGTGCGGGCGCCCGTGCGCAGGTAGACCAGGACGCGGTCGGCGGCCGGCTCGAGGACGTTCAGGGCCGAGTCCTGCCCGCCGCCGGCGGGGCCGGTCAGGCCGAGCACGGCGTCGACGCTCCACGCGCGGACCGAGGGCGGGAAGGCGGCGGCCAGGCGGGCGGCGAACGTGGCCGCGGCACCGTGATCACCACCGTCGACGATCACGGTGAGGGGGGCTCGGGGGGTCAGGACGTCCGCCAGGAACGCGGTGACCTCGGCAATCCTTTCGGGCACGAACACAGCATGCATGTGGATCTGTGACGGGGGCAACATTCGCCACGGAGGAGATCCGTCGGTGTGAGCCCCGCATCTGCTAGGTCGTTCGGCTGGAGATCCTGGCATGTGCGGTCCTAGAGTGTTCTCGTGACGACGTACCGCATGGGTGAGGCCGCCGAGCTGCTCGGCGTCAGCGTCGACACCGTGCGCCGGTGGGTCGACGCCGGGCGGCTGCCGGCCGACCGCGACGAGCACGGGCACCGGTCGATCGGCGGGGCCGACCTGGCCGCGTTCGCCCGGGAGAGCGGCGACGAGCCGGACCCGGGCGCCGGTCGCTCCTCGGCCCGCAATCGGTTGAAGGGCATCGTCACCGCGATCGCCCGGGACACGGTCATGGCCCAGGTGGACATCCAGGCCGGGCCGTTCCGCGTGGTGTCGCTGATGAGCCGCGAGGCGGTCGACGAGCTGGGGCTCGAGGTGGGTTCGACGGCGATCGCCGTCATCAAGTCGACCACGGTGGTCGTGGAGCGGGGAGACGACAGATGAGACGCATACTGGCAGGCCTCGCCGCGGTTGCCGTCCTGGCCACGTCCGCCTGCGGCGACAAACCGGACAGATCTAGCCAAGCGTCGGCCGGTCGAATCAGCGGCACAGTCACCATCCTGGCTGCCGCCTCGCTCACCGAGCCCTTCAACCGGATCAGCGAGGACTTCAAGAAGGTCAACCCCCAGGTCAAGGTCACGGTGTCGTACGGAGGCAGCTCCGCCCTGGCCCAGCAGATCACCTCAGGCGCCCCGGCCGACGTCTTCGCCAGCGCCAGCCCGAAGAACATGCAGACGGTCGTGGACGCCGGCGACGCCACCGGCACCCCCGCCGTCTTCGTCAAGAACCAGCTGGTCATCGCCGTGGCCAAGGGCAATCCGTCAGCGATCGCCTCGCTGACGGACCTGACCAGGCCGGGTCTGAAGGTCGCCCTCTGCGCCGAGCAGGTGCCCTGCGGGGCGGCCGCCAAGACCGCCCTCGAGGCCGCCGGCGTCAAGCTCACCCCGGTCACCCTGGAGCAGGACGTGAAGGCGGCACTCGCCAAGGTCAAGCTGGGTGAGGTCGACGCGGCGCTGGTCTACCGCACCGGCGCCAAGGCGGCCTCGGCCGACGTCGACGGCGTCGAGTTCCCGGAGTCGGCGAAGGCGATCAACAACTACCCGATCGTGGCGCTCAAGGACGCCCCGAACCCGACGGCGGCCGCGGCGTTCGTCACCTTCGTGCAGACCGAGCCGGAGATCAAGGTGCTCACCGACGCAGGGTTCCAGAAGCCCTGAGCCGCTCCCGAGTTCCTCTCGTCCTCGCCATCCCGGCCGCAGCCGGCCTGGCCTTCCTGGTCCTGCCGCTGGCCGGGCTGCTGATCCGCGCCCCCTGGTCGACGCTCCCGGAGCGGCTGACCGAGCCCGGCATCCTGGCCGCCCTCCGGTTGTCGCTGGTAACAGCCACCATCGCCACGGCCGTGTGCCTGCTGCTGGGCGTACCGCTGGCCTGGGTCCTGGCCCGAACCGACTTCCCCGGCCGCCGGATCGTCCGCGCGCTGGTGACCGTGCCCCTGGTCCTGCCGCCGGTCGTCGGCGGGGTCGCGCTGCTGCTGGTCTTCGGCCGGCGCGGCCTGCTCGGCGGGTGGCTCGACGCGACGTTCGGCGTCAGCCTGCCGTTCACCACGGCCGGCGTGGTGCTGGCCGAGGCCTTCGTCGCCATGCCGTTCCTGGTCATCAGCGTCGAGGGCGCCCTGCACGGCGCCGACGCCCGCTACGAGGAGGCCGCGGCCACGCTCGGCGCGTCCCGCTGGACGGCCTTCCGCCGGGTGACCCTGCCCCTGATCGCCCCCGGCGTCCTGGCCGGCGGCGTGCTCTGCTGGGCCCGCGCCCTAGGCGAGTTCGGCGCCACCATCACCTTCGCCGGCAACTTCCCCGGCCGTACGCAAACCATGCCGCTGGCCGTCTACCTGGCCCTGGAACAGGACGTCAACGCCGCCATAGTCCTGAGCCTGCTCCTCCTGGTAGTCAGCATCACCATTCTCGCCACCCTCCGCGATCGGTGGGTGACCGCATGACCTCGGACCAGCCCACCCCCAACCCCACCCCGCCGGGCCCACCCACACCGAACCCCGCCACCCCGGCCCCGGCCCCGGCCCCGGCCCCGCCCAACCCTGCCGCGCCCGGCCCGGCCACGCCCGTCTCCGCCGCGCCGAACCCCACCCCCACCGCCGCTGCGCCGGACCTCGCTATACCCGGCCCCACCCCTGCGCCAGGTCCCGCCACGCCGAGCCCCGCCTCCGCCACGCCCGCGCCGGGCTCTGGTGGGCCTGGCCTCGGCCGGGATGGGCTTGGGCTGGTCGGCCTGCGCGGTGCCGTCGGAGGCTCGGCTGGTGGCGGGCTGGATGCGGATATATCCGTTGAAAGGGGGACCTTCTCGCTGCGGGTGGGGCTGACTGCTGCGCCCGGGGAAGTGGTGGCGGTCTTGGGGCCCAACGGGGCTGGGAAGAGCACGGCGCTGCGGGCGCTGGCTGGGCTGATTCCCGACTCGGGGCGGGTGGTGCTCGATGGGGTTCGGATTGACCGGGAGCCGCCGGAGAAGCGGCGGATCGGGGTGGTGTTTCAGGACTACCTGTTGTTTCCGCATTTGAGTGCGCTCGACAACGTGGCGTTCGGGCCGCGGTGCCGGCGGGTGCCGCGGCGGGAGGCGCGTGAGCAGGCGGCGGTCTGGCTTGCTCGTGTGGGGCTGTCTGACCACGTACGGCTGAAGCCCCGGCAGTTGTCCGGGGGGCAGGCGCAGCGGGTGGCGCTGGCGAGGGCGCTGGCGGCCGAGCCGAAGTTGTTGTTGCTGGATGAGCCGCTGGCGGCCCTGGACGCGCGGACGCGGCTGGATACGCGGGCTGAGCTGCGGCGTCACCTGGCGGACTTCGGTGGGGCGACGGTGCTGGTCACGCATGATCCGCTGGATGCGCTGATGCTGGCCGACCGGCTCGTGATCGTCGAGGAGGGGCGGATCGTGCAGACCGGTGACGCGGCGACGATCACCGCGCAGCCGCGGACCGACTATGTGGCCCGGCTGGTCGGGCTCAACCTCTACCGGGGGCGGGCCCGCGGTGGCACGGTCTTCCTGCCGGATGGGTTTCCGCTGGTCACGGCCGCTGCTATGGAGGACGGGGACGCGTTCGTGGCGTTCGCGCCGTCGGCGGTGGCGCTCTACGCGAGCCGGCCGGACGGCAGCCCGCGCAACACATGGGCAGGGACCGTCACGTCGGTGGCCCGGCACGGCGACGCGCTGCGGGTCGAGATCGCCGGGCCGGTCGCGGTGGCGGCCGACGTCACGCCTGCCGCGGCCGTCCATCTGGGTCTCGAACCGGGGCGGGCCGTGTGGGCGAGCGTGAAGGCGACCGAGGTGCGCTCCTACCGTGCGTAGCGGATAGTGGGGCGCATGCGCGAGTGGGTTGATCATGCGATCTGGTGGCACGTCTATCCGCTGGGCTTCGGGCGACTCGACAAGCTGCGCGGGTGGCTGGATTACGCGGTCGAGCTGGGGGTCAACGGGCTGCAGCTCGGGCCGGTCTTCACGTCCGAGTCGCACGGTTACGACACGCTCGACCACTTCGAGATCGACCCGCGGCTGGGCTCCTCGGCGGATTTCGACGCGCTGGTCGCCGACTGCCGGGCCCGGGGTTTGCGTGTGCTCCTGGATGGCGTGTTCAACCACGTCGGGCGGGGCTTCTCGGCGCCCTCGCCCGACTTCCTGCGCGGCACGGTCTTCGAGGGCCACTCCGGGCTGGTCGAGCTGAATCATGATTCGCCGGCGGTACGGGATTACGTGATCCGCGTGATGAACCACTGGCTGGATCGAGGGGCCGACGGCTGGCGGCTCGACGCGGCGTACGCCGTGCCGCCGCGTTTCTGGCAGGAAACGCTCGGTGAGGTTCGCAAGGATCACCCGTCGGCGTGGTTCGTGGGCGAGGTGATCCAGGGCGACTACGTGGGCTACCTGCGCGACAGCGGGCTCGACTCGATCACCCAGTACGAGCTGTGGAAGGCCATCTGGAGCAGCATCAACGACGGCAACTTCTATGAGCTGGCGTGGGCCCTGGACCGGCACAACAAGTTCCTCGAGAGCGGCGCGCCGCTGACCTTCGTCGGCAACCACGACGTCACGCGCATCGCCAGCAAGCTCACCGATTCGCGGCATCTGGGGCACGCCCTGGCCGTGCTCTTCACCGTCGGCGGCGTGCCGAGCATCTACTACGGCGACGAGCAGGGCTACCGCGGGGTGAAAGAGGACCGGCTGGGCGGTGACGACGAGATCCGGCCGCCCTATCCGGATTCGCCGGGCGATCTGGCCCCGTACGGCTGGCCGATCTATCACCTGCACGAGCAGCTCATCAGCGTCCGGCGGCGGCACGCGTGGCTGGCCCACGCGCACACCACCGCCACCCACCTGACGAACACGGCGGTGGCCCTGACGTCGACCGACGGCAGCCACCGGCTCGTCACGCTGCTGAACACGGGCGACGACCCGTACGGCTTCGATGTGGACCTTGAGGGCCTCCACCCGGTGGACGGCTCCTTCGACGGGACCGTGCCCGCCCACGACTGGCTCATCCTGGCGCCCGAGTCGTCCCACTGACGTAGTTGAGGCAGGTCACCCCGAACCGGGTCGGCTCCCAGGCCAAGGTCTCGTTCACGGACTCGGCGCTCTCCGTGATCATTCCCTGGCGGAACAGCGTGGCGACGAGCGGCATGATGCCGTCGGACAGGCCCGGGAGTCGCTCTTTGAGGCCGGCGCAGTGCCAGGTCTTGGCGCCTTCGGGACTTTCGTGGACGAGGACGTGCAGGACCCGCACGTGAGGGTTCTCCAGCTGCCCAAGAGCGGCCACGATCATCTGGCTGAGGTCGAGCCGAGCATCGTCGTGCAGGTTGTCGGCAACGACCCGGGCCAGGGCCTCGACCTTGCGCCGAGCCCGGGCGGCGAACGCGACCTCCAGCGCGTGGGTGACGAGATCCTCGCGGTCTTCGCTGTGGCGCGCCCATACCGCCACGGACTCCGGGGAGAGGCCGGAAATGGTGGCCAATTCGTCGGCGAAGATCTGCAGATTTCGCGCGCCACGGTCATTGCGCGCGACCAGGAGCTCGATGAGTGGGACGGAGGCGGCGCCGATGAGCGCCCCGGGGTGGCCCGCCCACGGCCAGACCGATGCCGGCGCCGAGGGCTTGAGCGCCGGCCTTTCTCGCAATCTCCGCACTCTGTCCAGCAGCCATCCTGCGATTGTGTCTACTTAAAGCAAACAGCTGAAAGCTCTTCGCATTGATAGCGGCAGTCCCGGTCGTGGCCGCGGCCGTCCGAGCGGCGGTCATCTCCCCCGCTGAGCGGCCCTTCCATGTTCGGCGTGTGGCGGCCGCGGTCGACAGCAAGTCGCCGGCCCTTAGCTCCCACCACCACAACCTCCGCCGCCGCAACCGGTTCCGCCGCAGCCGATCCCGCTGCCGCCGGTGATCAGGCCGTCGGCGGGTGGGCCGCCACCCCGGCGGTCCGGGCGCCAGCGCTTCGGGTTCTCCATGCCGGCCACGTGGCGCAGGCAGAGGGCGCCGGGCACCTCGTAGCACTCGCCCCGGCCGCCGCAGTCGGCCAGGTAGTGGCGGCCGGCCTTGATGTCGAGCTGCCGGTCGACGCGGAAGATCAGCGGGAGCATCTCGGGGCGGCAGCCCTCGTCCTGTTGAGCCAGCCGGAGTGTGTCGGCCAGGTGGCCGGTGCGGTGGGCGGCGACCGCGGTGGCAGTCAGGGCCGACTCGGGGGTGTGGGCCAGGAAGTGCCCGAAGGCTTTGTCGCAGAACTGCGCGTAGTCGCGGGCGTCGAGCACCATCGCGTTCCACAGCTCGTCGACGGCCACCGACGGCATGGACAGCCGCGCCCGGGGCCGGCGCGCGGTCAGCCGGAACCATTGGCGGATCGCATCCTCGACCAGGGCGACCCCCGCCGCGTCGAGGTCGCCGTGCTCCACGGCGAAACGATGACGGACACCGGCGGTGAACCGGTAGCCGTCCACGACGGCGAGCCGTTGAGCGGTCCGCCGATCACGCGATCGGATCCAGCTCACCCGTCCAGCCTGCGAGCCCCCGAAACCCTGGTCAATGGCCCGATCATCCGCATCCGGCACGCCGATCACATGGTGTGGCCCGGTCAGTCTCCGGTGAGGTGGGCGGCCACGCGGGAGGCGCAAGCAAGGGTGAAGTGGTGGTCGCCGCGGCACTGCGTGGGCATGGTCTCCACGACGGCGGCCAGGCCCACGCAACCGGCGAGCATGGCGGTGAGGGTGATCAGCCACCACAGGCAGCCGGGGCGGGTCTTCAGGTGCTCCGAATCAGTCATCGCAAGGACGAACGCGGGGATCAGGCCAGGGGTGACGGAGCTTTCAGGCCGGCGAGGACAAGGTCGGCCAGTTTGGTGATCAGCTGGGGTGGGCGGTTTCGCAAAGCGGCGAGGGCGACCAGGCCGGCGCGGACGTCGCCGCTGTCGACGCCGGGGCGGAGGGTGCCGGCGGCGGTGGCCCGGGCGACCAGGGTGTCGAGGGCTGCGGCATGGGCGCGGCGTTCGGGAGCGAAGGAGTTGAGCAGGGCCTCGTTGAGGGCGCGGTAGCGGATCTGGCTGTCGGCGAAGTCGAGGACCGTGGCGGCCAGGGCGCGCCACGGGTCGGGGTCGGCGAGGGCGGCTTGCACGCGGCGGGTGCAGGCCTCGACGCGGTCGGCCAGGACGGTTCTGACCAGGTCGGTGCGGGTCGGGAAGTGGCGGTAGAGGGTGGCGACGCCGATGCCGGCGCGCTGGGCGACCGAGCGCATCGGCGCGTCGAGGCCGTGGGCGGCGAAGGTGTCGCGGGCCGCCTCGACGATCTGGGAGCGGTTGGCGCGGGCGTCGGCCCGTTGCATCTGAGGCATTGTCGGCCGCTGCCCTTCTCACTTCGCCCGGTGCCGGAGGTTCCGAATTTACGGTAGCCGCATGTTCGCTGTTCAGTACGACCGCTTCGGCGGTCCCGAGGTCCTTCACCGGGGCCGGGCCGGCGCGCCACACCCGGGGGCCGGTGAGGTCCGGGTCCGCGTCCGGGCGGCGGGGGTCGCGCCGGCTGACGCCGGGCTTCGATCGGGCCGTACGCCCATGAGCGCCCGCCTGAAACTGCCGCACATCCCCGGCGTCGATGCTGCGGGTGTCGTCGACGAGATCGACGCGGGTGTAGGCGGGGTGCGGGCCGGCGACGAGGTGTTCGGCATCGTGGACATCGCCCGCCTCGGCGGGGCCACGGCCGAGTTCGCGGTCCTCCAGCTCTGGGCGCCCAAACCACCCGCCATGCCCTGGGTCCAGGCGGGCGCGGCCGGCTCCGGCGTCGAGACCGCCACCCGCGCTCTCGACCTGCTCGGCCTCCAGGAGGGGATGACGCTGCTGATCGACGGGGCCGCCGGCGGGGTCGGCAGCCTCGCCGTCCAGCTCGCCACGGCCCGCGGCGTCCGGGTCCTCGGCACGGCCCGCGCCGCCAACCACGACTTCGTGTCAGGGCTAGGAGCCACACCCTTGGTGTACGAGGAGAGGGCCACCGCCCACGCCGACCGTGCCCTGGATGTCGCCGGCGCCGGGTCGCTGCCGGAGCTGGTGAAGGTGACCGGCGACCCGGCCGCGGTGGTGACCCTGGCCGACTTCACCGCCGCCGGGCACGGCGTCCGCCTGACCATGGGCCGGCTGGCCGGCGAGCCCGACGGCGGGCACGGCCTGCCAGCCGCGGCCGAGCTGTTCGAGCAGGGCCGGTTCACCGTCCCGATCGAGGCGGCTTTCCCCTTCGCGGAGGCGGCCGCCGCTCACCGGAGCATCGAGCAAGGATCGCGCCGCGGCAAGATCGCATTGACAAACTGAGTTGTCCCGGCGATGACGCCGGGCGAGCATGGTCGGCATGGCGCGGGCTCTGCAGGGCGGGCTGCTGCCGGCGGGCACGCTGCGCCGGGCGGTCGTGGAGATCGCCTGCGACGAGTCCGGCTTCTCCGGCACCAACCTGCTCGACCCGGCCGGCCCGGTCATCACGCACGCCAGTGTCGATCTGAGCGGGGCCGAGGCGGTCGCTCTGATCGCCGAGCTGCGGGCGCGGTTCCGCTTCTCGCCGTACGAGCTCAAGTCCGGCCAGGTCCTCCGGCAGCCTCCGGCCCTGCAGTGGTTCCTGGCCGCGCTCGAGGGCCGCTCGTACGTGCACGTCGTCAACAAGGAGTTCTTCCTGGTCACCCGGATAGTCGACCTGATGCTGGGCGAGCCCTCCTACGCGGCCGGCACCCGGGTGGCCCAGCGGAACCGCCCCGCCGCCCAGGCCCTGTACGAGACCGGCCGGACAGCCGGCGACGACTGGCACGCCTTCCTCAGCGCCTTCGTCGACCTCGGCAAGAGCAAGCGCCGCCGGCCGCATCAGGCCGGCCGGCGTTTCGTGGCGGCCGGCGAGAAGCTCGGCGGCCTCGACCCGGACCAATTGCGGGCCGCGGCCGAGCGGCTCGACAGCAACGATCCCTCGGTCCCGCCACCGCTGGAGCCGCTGTTGCCGGCGCTGGCCGAGACGGTCCTGTTCTGGAGCGCCGGCCACCGCCAGGTGCTGGTGACCCACGACGAGCAGAGCGCCCTCACGGCCGGCCGTCTGGTTCGTCTGCAGAGCGCCCTGGCCGGCGCCGACAGCATCTCGCCCCTGGCCGGCCTGGTGATGGCCGACTCCCGCGACGACGCCCGCGTACAGGTGGCCGACCTCCTGGCCGGCGCCACCCGCCGCGCGGCCGAAGCCCAGCCCGGACCAGCGCTTTCGCCGGACTGAAACGAGGCCGGTCCGACGGTCCAGCGGGTCCGGCCCGTAGCCGGGCCCGCGGTCTAGTGGGTCCGGGCCGAGCCTTTACGGACCGCCTCGTAGGCGGCGCGGGCGAGCGGCGAACCCCATTGCGACCGCGGTCCGCCGTAGGCGGCGGCCGGCCCGTCCGGTGGGCAGAGGACGGTCACCGAGTCGGTGGCCGTGCCGGTCGCGTCGAAGCCGAGCGACCGGATCGCCTGCGTCTTGGCCTCGGTCACCGTGGCCACCGCGTTGACCAGCGCGCCCTCGCTGAGCCGCTGCGGCACCCAGGCCACGACGTTGACCGTCCCCACCCGGGGCGCGGGCGCTTCCGCCGAGGCGGCCTGGATCGGCGTGCCCAGCCCGACCGTGGCCCAGAGCCGCACTCCCCCGTCGGCCACGCGGACCACCTCGGCCACGTCGACCCCGGTCATCAGCCCGACGCCGCGGCCTTTCAGCCCGAGGTCATCGGCCAGCGCCGACAGGTGCACGGCCGGGTCGTCCCGGTCGTACGACATGGGCACGGTCGCGTTGAGCACCCACGACGACGAGCCGATGCCGCCACCCAGCACCGCCGACGAGACACCGAGCAGCGGCAACGGCAGTCGCCAGACCAGCGCCGGCAGGGCCTGGCCGTCCTCGTCGCGCCGGGTCAGCTCGGGCTCGTCCACGAGGGCGACTTCCACTCCGGAGCGAGGACGGCCCAGATCTGGGTGTCGTGGCGGACGCCCTTCCACGGGTAGTTGGCCCGCAGCGTCCCCTCCAGGGTCATCCCGAGCCGGCGGGCCACGTTGGAGCTGGCCACGTTGTCGGGGCGGCAGTGCCATTCGACCCGGTGCAGGCCGCGCTCGGTGAACGCCCAGTCGAGCAGCACCCCGATGGCGCGGGTGATCAGGCCGCGCCCGGTTCCGGCGGGCTCGAGCCAGCAGCCGACCTCACCCACACCCGACCCGGCGTCGAAGGACACGAACATCGCGCCGCCGACGAGCACGCCCTCGAGCCAGATGCCGTAGATGCTCGCCGCATCGGCCGCCTGCTTGTCCGCGTACCGCTGAAGTGTCTTCCGGGCCGACGGCAAGTCGGCGCTGATGCTGGCCCACGGGATCCAGGGATCGACGGTCGCCCGCGCCCGGTCCATGTGAGCGAGGAATTCCCCGGCCTGCCACGGCTGCAGAGGGCGCAACTCGGCGCCGCCGCCCAGATCGACCTTGAACACCAGAGAAGAGTAGTCGCTCGGCCACCTCCGATTGGCCGGGCGGTCATCCGGCTCCCTTTACATAGACGCGTGTCTATGAGAGGAAGAGGCATGCGCAAGGTAGCTTTCGGACTGGCCGGCGCCCTGGTGGCGATCGGCCTCGCGGCGCCCGCCGAGGCGGCGCCGTCCCGAGCCGAGGTGGCGCTGCGATGGGCGCCGATCCACTACCAGGACGTGGACGCGACGGGCGCGCACGCCCTGGGCGGAAAGTCCGACTACATCACCCGATACGACTTCGACGGGAACCTGAACGGCAGGGACAACTGGGACAACGCCGGGCAGAACACTGACGCCGCGGTCTACTACTCGGTGCTCGAGACCTCGACGCACTACTACCTGACGTACTTCTTCTTCCACCCGCGCGACTGGATCGACCACCCGCTCTTCGAGACCGAACACGAGAACGACGGCGAAGGGGTGCTCGAGGTCGTCGAGAAGGACGGCTCCACCTACGGCACGCTGCGAGCCGCGGTGACGGTCGCGCACAGCGACTTCTACTCGTACGCCCCCAGCGGCAGCACCTGGAAGAACGGCGGCGAGACGATCGACGGCACCCTGCAGCTGCAGTCGTCGCCGCACGACTCGTTCCAGCACCCGGTGACCGCGCAGGAGCGCGGCGGGCACGGCCTCAAGGCGTACCCGCAGTACACCATCGACGGCGACGGCATCGTCTACTACCCGTCGGCCACCGTCTCCGAGTCGCCCAGCAGCACCAACGACCGCGACGTGCGGTACCAGCTGATCGACATCTTCGCCGGCGGCGGCCTGTGGGCGCAGCGCGCCAACGCCGGCCTGTTCGCCTCGCTCGGCACCTTCGCCGGCGACACCACCGGCGGGTGCGGCCAGGGCACGTACGGCTGCGGCACCAACTCGGCGAACGCCCCGTGGGGCTGGGACGACGGCAACGACGTGCCGGCCCGCGGCGAGATCGCCACCGACCCGGCCAAGCTGGCCGCCGCGTACTTCACGATCCCGGGCACCCCGTCCCGGACGTACACCTACAACCCGTACTCCGGCGCCGCGGCCGCCCTGAAGGCCGCCCAGTCCCTGCCCCGGACGATCGACTAAACCCCCGCCGGGGGCGAGCGCCGGTCCCGGGCGCTCGCCCCCTCTTCGTGAGTGAAGGCCGCTTTCACCCGTCGTGTCCGACTAGCATCGGTGGTGTGGCGCTGAAGCTGAAGGTCAACAAACGGCTGATCGCCGTCCTCGCGGTGGCCGGCCTGGTGATCATCGCCCTGGTCGTGAGCCGCGGCCGCGACGGCGGCGACGGCCCGGGCGAGCTCGACTCCCCCGCCGCCCAGGCCTGCAGCGACTTCAACGCCGGCTACGCCAAGGCCCGCAGCGAAAGCACCCGCCTCGCCCTGGCCGACAAGGTCAGCGCCTCCACCATGAAAACCGGCAACGACGCCATCTCCGACGCCGCCCTCCGCGTCGGCGACGCCGCCAACGAGTCCAGCACCGAGTGGAAATCCGCCGGCGACGCCCTCCTCAAGGCCTGCCACAACGCCGGCTGGGCCAGCTAACCGCCAAGCTCGGCGACTTCCCGCGGGGCCTGCACCCACCGTGATCAGCTTATCGGCGGAGATGTGCCGCCGAGAGGGGTCATGATGAAGAACGGGACGCGCCTCGGCCTGGTCGCCATGGCAGCTGCCATGGGCCTCGCCGGTCTTACCACCGCTGGCCCCTCACAGGCGGCGTCGGTTGAGCCCGGCATCGTGGTCGACTACGCGAGCCACACAGTGCAGGTCAAGCCGAAGAGCTTCCAGCCGTTCCGGGACGTCACCTACACCGAGGTGCGCTGGATCGCGTTGAGTTCGATCACGGGCGACGCCACGGCCACTCGCGAGGTCAATACCTGCCGGCCGGACTGCGCGGCGGGCAACTACCGGCGTACGCCGGTCCAGCTCCACTTCACCACCGTCGTGGCTTCGTACGGCCGTCGCGTCTTCAGCCTCGTCCGGGTCACCGACCTCGAGACCCGTGCCACGAGCACAACCAAGCTGCCGGTGGCGGCGGTGCCGGCGAAGCCCGGCGTCGTGGTCGACTACGCGAGCGGCGTCGTGGGGATCATGCCGAAGACCTTCCGGCCGTACAAGGACGTCGTCTACACCAACGTGCGCTGGACCAGGCTGAACGCGACCACGGGCGACGCCACGGCCACCCGCGGCGTCAATACGTGCCGGCCCGACTGCGCGGCCGGCAACTACCGGCGTACGCCGGTCCGGTTGCACTTCACCGGCGTCAAGGTGGCCGGTGGTGAGCGGGTTTTCAGCCGGGCCGAGGTCACCGACGTCCGGACCGGGGAGACGTTCAGCTCTGGGCTGCCCGTCTCCCGGCGGTGACGGGGCGGCTCAGTGGGGCTCGCCCTGGGGGCTGTAGGCGGTCAGGAAGCGGTCGCGGAACTCGTTCATCGGCCAGACCGGAGCCGTGGGTGACGGCTTCAGGCCGGTGGTCCAGCCCCAGCTCGTGATGCGCTGGAGGACCTTGGGGTCCTTGGCCACGATCGAGATGGGCACGTCCTTGCTGGCGTTCGAGCCTACGACGACCGAGTTGGGCTGGTGGTCGCCGAGCATGACCAGGACCGTGTTGTCGTCGCCGTACTTCTCGACGTACGAGGTGAGGCTGTCGACCGAGTAGGCGATCGAGCCCGCGTACGCCTGCCGGACGCGCTTGGCGTCCTTGAACAGGCTTTGCGGGCTCTCCGTGTTCGTGACCATCGAGTTGTAGATCGAGCCGTCGCCGACCTGGTCCCACGGCAGCGTCTTCGGCACCGGCGTCCACGGGGTGTGGCTCGAGGTCAGGGTGACCTCCATCAGCAGCGGCGGCCGCTTGGCCTTGCCGTGCTCGTACGCCTGGACCTGCTTCATCACGAACTGGTCGGGCATCGTCGACCAGCTCAGCGACGGGCCGTGGTAGCCGAGGGTGTGCGAGTCGTAGACCTGGTCGTAGCCGTAGAAGTCGCCCTCCGGCCAGGCGTAGGTGACGCCGGGCTCGAAGCCGACCGCGCGGTGCCCTGAGCGTTTGAACGCGCTGGTCAGGGTGAGCCGGTCGCTGGACACGAGGCTGCGGTAGCGGTTCTGGTTGTCGATCCACAGGCCGGACAGGAACGTCGAGTGGGCCAGCCAGCTGCCGCCGCCGAACGTGGGCGAGGTCAGGAAGCCGCTCTGCGCGCTGAATCCGGCTTTCTTCAACGAAGCGTCGTCGGCCGCCAGCTGATCGAGGACGGGCTGGTTGAACGAGGGGTTCTCCACCGCGTCCCGGCCGTAGCTCTCGACGAAGCCGATGATCACGTCCTTGCCCCGCAGCGCGCCCAGCAGCTGGTCCTGGGGCATGGCCCGGAACGCGTCGACCTGCACCTCCTTCTCGAAGGCCTTGCGGTCGGCGATGTCCTTGGGCACGGCCAGCACGGTGTCGCGGGCCAGCTCGGAGGCGCTCGTGGAGGCGACCGGGATGCCGCCGACAAGCTGGAAGCTCAGGGCCGCGAGGGCCAGCCAGGCGGCGGCCGCGGTCCCGACGACGATCCTCGTGGGGAGCACGTTCGCGGCCAGGACGCGGCTGAGTCTCCGTACGGCCAGGGTCATCAGGACCAGCGCACCCAGGGCGACCACCACCGCGACCGCCGCGACGCCGAAGGCGCCGCCGGAACCGATCGAATCCTCCAGGAAGTGGTAGCCGTCGGAGAACAGCACCCAGTCGAGGACCGGGTCGAACTGGCGGGCCAGCACGGCGAAGAAGCCGATGTCGATGATCTTCAGGATGGTCAGGATGCCGAGGACCACGCCGAGCGCGGTGGCGGTGATCCGCCGGGCCCGCTCGGGCAGGACCAGCAGCACGGCGATCGCGACCAGGGCCTCGATCGGCACCCGCAGCAGCGCGGTGCCCCAGAAGTTGCCCGGTGGAAGCCGGGTGATCTGGTCCGGGAGCACCAGGGCGAGAAAGACGAGAAGGGCGGCGAACACAGTGAGCGCTGTGCCGCCGACCCGGCGCGCGTACTTCATGGGGATCCTTACCGCCGTAACGTACCTGCTCTCCGGTACACGGCGGTTGAGCCACAACGGTTCAAGCGGCCAGGTCAGCCGCCCGGGTGAGCAGGGACACGATCTCGCCGGCGCCGGCCGGGCGGCCGAACAGATAGCCCTGGCCGTGGTCGATGCCGAGCTTGCGCAGCGTGGCCCACTGGGCGTCGGTCTCGATCCCCTCGGCCACGGTCTTCATCTTCAGCGCCTGCCCGAGCCCGGCCACCGCGTCCACCAGGGCTACGTCGTCGGCGTCCACGTCCACCTCGTCCACGAACGTCTTGTCGATCTTGATGACGTCGACCGGGAGCTGCTTCAGGTAGCTCAGCGACGAATACCCCGTGCCGAAGTCGTCGATGGCCAGCCGGACACCCAGCTCACGCAGCGCGTGCAGGGTCTGCTTGGCGCTTTCGATGTCGGCCATCAGCATCGACTCGGTGATCTCCAGGGTGAGGCTGGCCGCGTCCAGGCCGGCGTCGGCCAGCGCGCTCGCCACGTCGTCGACCAGACCCTCGTACTGGAACTGCCGGGCGCTGAGGTTCACGTTGACGTGCAGGCCGGCCGCCTCCGGGGAGGCCGCACGCCAGCTCGCCAGCTGCGCGCAGGCCTGCCGCAGCACCCACCGGCCCAGCGGCACGATCAGGCCGTTCGCCTCGGCGTCGGCGATGAAGTGGTACGGGCCGAGCAGGCCGTCCCGCGGATGCTGCCAGCGCACCAGCGCCTCCACCGAGGTCAGCCGCTGCGTCTGCATGTCGACCACCGGCTGGTACAGCACGACGAACTCCTCGTGCTCCAGCGCGTGCTCGATGTCGGCCCGCAGCTGGGCCTCCTCCAGCACGGACAGGGTCATCGTCGGGTCGAACACCGCGAACCCGTTGCGCCCGGCCCGCTTGGCCGCGTACATGGCCAGATCGGCATTGCCGAGCAACTGCTCGGCGTCGGTCCCCTCCGCCGCGCTCGCGATGCCGACACTCAAGGAGCAGGTCACATCACGACTGCCCAGACGTACGGGTTCCCGCACGGCCCCCAGAAGCCGCTCGGCCAGCGGGGCCGCATCGCCCGCACGGACATCGCGCAGCAGAATGGCGAACTCGTCCCCACCCAGCCGGGCCAGCAGGTCGTCCGGCCGCACGTGCCGGCGCAACCGGTCGGCGATCGTGCTCAGCAGCTCGTCACCCGCGCTGTGCCCCAGGTTGTCGTTGACCAGCTTGAAATCGTCCAGGTCGAGCAGCAGCACGGTCACCGGCAGCCCCTCGCCCACGGCCTCCTCCAGCCGCTCCCGGAACTTCGCCCGGTTCGGCATGCCGGTCAGCGAGTCGGTGTACGCCTGCCGGCTGAGCTGCCGCTCCAGCTCCCGCCGGGCGCTGATGTCGCGCAGGCTGACCACGACCGCCTGCAGATCCGGGCTGTTGATCCAGTTGGTGGCGATGATGTCGACGTCCACCCCGCCGAACTGCGCCTCGGTCCGCCTGCTCTGCCCGGTCGGCAGCCCCTCCACCTCGGCGAAGAACGCCTGCGCGTGCAGCCGCCGATCAGCCGACATGACCTCGTCCAGCCGGCGGCCCATCAGATCGCCCGCCTTGTGCCCGAGAAGCTGCTCGACCGACGGGCTGACGTACTTGAGCCGCCCGTCCCGCCCGATCGCCAGCACCGCGTCGGCCGAGGCGTTCAGCAGCGTCTCCGACCGGCGCTCGGCCGCCTGCCGCCGCCCGTCGAACCGCCGCCGGCTCTGCGCGCCGATCGCGGTCAGGCCGACCAGGCAGGCCATCATGGCGATGAGCAGAAGGGTCGTGCCGGCATCAGCGTGGCCCCTCGTCGGCAACAGGCTCGCGTAGCCGACGACGGCGACCACGCCCAGCCAGATCACCACCTTCGGTGACCAGAGCGCCATCCCGGAGATCAGCAGGAGAACCGCGGCGGGAACGTAGAGCAGCCACCCGGCCGGGTCGGCCCATCCGAAAAGCAGGAGCACCGGCAGCTCGGCGAACCACCAGAGCAGCAACCGGCCCCGCTTACGGTCGTCCCGCGCGATCCGGGCCCAGGGCACCCAGAACGCCGCCGTCTGCACCGCCACGGCAACCGCGACCGGGATCAGCCACCACCGATCCTCCGGCGCCCAGGCCAGAGCAATCCGAAGCCCACCGATAGCAGTGACCACGACCGCGATCCCAGCACCGATGCGCAGCTGCCGCGCCCAGTACTCAGCCGTGTGGTCATCCATCCCGATCCGTCGCACGGCCGCACCGATCGTCCAACCCCCCGGCAACCTGAGAGAAACCTTCGCGGCTTCACGCACCGCGCCCCCTCCAGAGCCTGGTATCGGTCGCTCCATCCGAACCGCACTGCCAGCCGGGGTGCCGTGACGGACATCCACTCGCTTTTGGTGTCGGGGTCGATGTAGCCCGCCTGCTCAAGAGCGATAGCACAGCGTTCCGACGCTGCCGCTGGTCATGACCTCCACCCTTCCCCTGAATCACCATCCGATCGGGTGATTCAGTCGACGCCGCGCGCCTGCCGGACGCCATGCCCGGCCGTCTGCTCCTCGGCTGACCCATGACAAATGTCAGTGGATGAGTGAGTGCTCGCTCAGTAAGGTGGCGGCGTGGAAGGACGGCGACGACGGGTGCCGGCGCTGGCGCCGGAGGAGAGACGGGCCGCGTTGATCGCGGCGACCATTCCGTTGCTGCATGAGCACGGGGTGGATGTGAGCACCCGGCAGATCGCTCAGGCGGCGGGGGTGGCCGAGGGGACGATCTTCGGGGTCTTCGAGACGAAGACGTCACTGGTCGTGTGTTCGGTGATCAAGGCGCTGGATCCGGAGCCGACGGTGGCCGCGCTGGGGGCCATCGACCCGGCGGCGCCGTTGCGGGAGCGGCTGGCGGTCGCGGCTGATCTGGTGCATGTGCGGTTCGCCAAGAACGCGCAACTGATGACGGCGGCGCGCAAGCTCGTGATCGCGGCGCAGGATCCCGACACCGTCAAGCGGATGACGGCGGGGCGGGAGGCGTTGCACGAGGCGATCGTGGCGGTCATCGGGGCGGACGCCGACCGGCTGCGCAAGCCGGCGGGGACCGTCGCGACCCTGCTTCTGATGTTCTGCGGGGCCAACACGTTCGGGCCGTTCGGCGACCCGGCCAACTTCAGCGGGGCGGAGACGGTTTCGCTCCTGCTCGACGGATTACTCACACGGGGGGCGCAGTAGTAGTGCTGATCCAACTGCTTCGCGGCCACTTACGGCCGTACAAGGGCGCCATCGGGCTGGTGGTGCTGTTCCAGTTCGTACAGACCCTGGCGACTCTTTATCTTCCGACCCTGAACGCCGACATCATCGACAACGGCGTGGTCAAGGGCGACACCGGCTATGTGATGCGCATCGGCGGGTGGATGCTGCTGGTGACGCTGGCGCAGATCACCGCGCAGATCGTCGCGGTCTACTTCGGGGCCCGTACGGCGATGGCCGTGGGCCGCGACGTGCGGGCGTCGATCTTCGGGCGGGTGCAGGAGTTCTCGGCCCGCGAGGTCGGGCAGTTCGGCGCGCCGTCGCTGATCACGCGGACCACCAATGACGTGCAGCAGATCCAGATGCTGGTGCTGCTGACCTTCACCCTGATGGTGTCGGCGCCGATCATGTGCGTGGGCGGCATCGTGCTGGCCCTCAAGCAGGACGTGCCGCTGTCGGCCATGCTGCTGGTGATCGTGCCGGTCCTGGTCTGCGTGGTCGCGCTGATCATCGTGCGGATGCGGCCGCTGTTCCGCTCGATGCAGAAGAAGATCGACCGGGTCAACACCGTGATGCGCGAGCAGATCACGGGCATCCGGGTGATCCGCGCGTTCGTCCGCGACGAGCGCGAGCGGGACCGCTACGAGACCTCCAACGACGAGCTGACCGACGTGTCGCTCAAGGCCGGCAAGCTGATGGCGCTGATGTTCCCGACCGTCATGCTGATCGTGAACCTGTCCAGCGTGGCCGTGCTGTGGTTCGGCGGGCACCGGATCGACTCGGGCTCGATGCAGGTCGGCGCGCTGACCGCGTTCCTCAGTTACCTCATGCAGATCCTGATGTCGATCATGATGGCGACCTTCATGTTCGTCATGATTCCGCGGGCCGAGGTGTGCGCTGAGCGGATCGAGGAGGTGCTGGGCACCGAGTCGAGCGTGAAGCTGCCGGCCCAGCCGGTCACCGAGCTCAGCCGGCACGGCTATCTGGAGCTGGAGAACGTCGACTTCCACTACCCGGGGGCGGAGGCGGCCGTGCTCAGCGGTGTCGCCCTGACCGCCCGGCCGCGCGAGGTCACGGCGGTCATCGGCAGCACCGGCAGCGGCAAGACGACCCTGCTCAACCTGGTGCCGCGGCTGTTCGACGCCACCGGCGGGCGGGTACTGGTCGACGGGGTCGACGTCCGCGACCTGGACGCGGCGCTGCTGGCCAAGACGGTGGGCCTCGTGCCGCAGAAGCCCTATCTGTTCTCCGGCACGATCGGATCCAACCTGCGGTACGGCAACCCGGACGCGACCGACGAGCAGTTGTGGGAGGCCCTGGAGGTCGCGCAGGCCCGCGACTTCGTCGAGCGGATGGAGGGCGGCCTGGACGCGCCGATCGCGCAGGGCGGCACGAACGTCTCCGGCGGGCAGCGGCAGCGCCTGGCCATCGCCCGCGTGCTGGTCCACCGGCCGGAGATCTACCTGTTCGACGACTCGTTCTCGGCGCTCGACTACGCCACCGACGCGGCGCTACGGGCCGCGCTGACCGATCACATCGCCGACGCCACGGTGGTGATCGTGGCCCAGCGGGTCAGCACCATCCGGGACGCCGACCGGATCATCGTGCTCGACGACGGCCGGGTCGTCGGGACGGGCACCCATGCCGAACTCATGGACACCAACGCTACGTACAGGGAAATTGTCTTGTCCCAGCTCACTGAGCAGGAGGCCGCCGCATGACCGCGCCCGTCAGAAGGCCTCCCATGGGTGGGCCGCCGGCGGCCCGGATGATGGCGGCCGGTGGGCCGCCGGAGAAGCTGCAGGACTTCAAGGGCTCGACCAAGCGCCTGCTCGGCCTGCTCAAACCGCAGCGCGCCCTGGTCGGCCTGGTGCTGCTGTTCGGCGCGTGCAGCGTCGTGCTCTCCGTGCTCGGCCCGTACCTGCTGGGCAAGGGCACCGACATCATCTTCGCCGGCTTCATCGGCCAGTCGATCCCCGGCGACGTCACCAAGGAGCAGGCCATCGCGGCCATGCGGGCCCGGGGCGAGAACACCCAGGCCGACCTGCTCTCCGCGATCAACTTCGTGCCCGGCCAGGGCATCGACTTCGACAAGCTGTTCCACCTGCTGACCTGGGTCGCCGTCCTGTACGTGGTGGCCTGGCTGTTCGGCGTCCTCCAGGGCCGGATCACCGCCCACGTCGTACAGACCGCCGTCTATCGCCTGCGCAACCAGGTCGAGGCCAAGCTGGCCCGGCTGCCCCTGTCGTACTTCGACCAGCAGCCGCGCGGTGAGGTGCTCAGCCGGGCCACCAACGACACCGACAACATCGCGCAGACCCTTCAGCAGACGTTCGCCCAGCTCGTGACCGCGCTGCTGATGGTCGTCGGCGTCCTCGCGGCGATGTTCTGGATCTCCTGGATGCTGGCGCTGATCGCGCTGATCACCGTGCCGGTGTCGATCCTGGTCACCACCCGGATCGGCAAGCGCTCGCAGCCGAACTTCGTCGCCCAGTGGGCCACCACCGGTCGCCTCAACGGCCACATCGAGGAGATGTTCACCGGGCACTCGCTGGTCAAGGTGTTCGGCCGCGAGGACGAGGCCCGGGAGACCTTCGAGGAGCACAACAACAAGCTGTACGCGTCCTCGTTCAAGGCGCAGTTCATGTCGGGGCTGATCCAGCCGGCCATGATGTTCATCAGCAACCTGAACTACGTGCTGGTGGCGGTCGTCGGCGGCCTGCGGGTGGCGTCCGGCGCGCTGACTTTGGGCGAGGTCCAGGCCTTCATCCAGTACTCACGCCAGTTCAGCCAGCCGCTCACCCAGATCGCCAGCATGGCCAACCTCGTACAGTCGGGCGTGGCCTCCGCCGAGCGGGTCTTCGCGCTGCTCGACGCGCCCGAGCAGACCCCCGACCCGGCGCCGGTCGACCTGGGCCGGGTGCGCGGGGAGATCGCCTTCGAGAAGGTCTCGTTCCGCTACCTGCCGGACAAGCCCCTGATCGAGGAGCTTTCCCTGGCTGTACGCCCGGGGCAGACGGTCGCCATCGTCGGCCCCACCGGGGCCGGCAAGACGACGCTGGTGAACCTGCTCATGCGGTTCTACGACGTGACATCGGGGCGGATCACGCTCGACGGCGTGGACATCGCCACCATGCCCCGCGAGCAACTCCGCGAGCACATGGGCATGGTCCTGCAGGACACGTGGCTGTTCGGCGGCACCATCGCCGAGAACATCGCCTACGGAGCCGACTCGTTCGACATGGACTCAGTACGCGAGGCGGCCGAGGCGGCCCACGTCGACGCGTTCGTCAAGATGCTGCCCGACGGCTACGACACGGTGATCGACGAGGAGGGCTCGAACGTCAGCGCCGGCCAGAAACAGCTGATCACGATCGCCCGCGCCTTCCTGGCCGAGCCCAGCATCCTGATCCTGGACGAGGCCACCAGCTCGGTCGACACCCGCACCGAGGTGCTGATCCAGCGGGCCATGGCCACCCTGCGCGAGGGCCGGACCAGCTTCGTCATCGCCCACCGCCTGTCGACCATCCGCGACGCCGACGTGATCCTGGTGATGGAGAACGGCGCCATCGTCGAACAGGGCACCCACGACGAACTGATCGCGGCCGACGGGGCTTACGCCCGGTTGTACTCGGCCCAGTTCGCCCAGGCCGTCGCCGAAGTGGATTAGCAAGACGGGGGCGGCCGATCGGCCGCCCCCGTCTTTCTACCGCTCGTGCTTACTTGATGACCGGGCGCACGATGGCCGACCAGCCACCGTTGACACCCATCTCCGGGTCACCGTCGATCCAGGCCCGCAGGGCCACCGTGCCCGAGGGCGCGGTCGTCGTCGCGGTGTAGGCGCCGTTCACGTTGGCCTTGCTCACCAGGATGTTGGTCCAGGTGTTCGGGCCGGTCCAGCGCTGGACCACGACCTTCTTGCCGGCGGCGTTCGGGTTGCTCTTGACGAGCACCGTGACGCGGCCCTTCGACGGCGAGCTCGCGGTGAGGGTCGGCCACTGGTTGACCCAGACCTTGACCTCATCCGAGTTCTTCTCCATCGACTGCGTCACGAACCGCATGCCCTGCGAGATCGTCCGCGAGAAGGAGTACATGCCGGTCGCGCTCGCCTTGGTGTTGGCGATCCACTCCAGCTTGCCACCGCCGACCGGGGCGCCCCAGAGCTCGACCGTCGCGTCCTTGCCGGCCATACCGGTGATGCTCACCGGGCCGGAGCCGTTGCGGCTGGGCGGGGCCATGATGGTGGGCTTGCCGCCCTGGCCGGGCTGCTCGGGGGTCTCGTCGCCGTCGCTGGCCGCGATGGTCAGCGTGCCGGGCTCCACCTTGCCGGCGGTGCCGAAGGCGCTGCCGGTGAGCAGAATCGTCTCGGCCGGCTCCTTGGCCTCGTCGTCGGTAATCGCGACCGTCTGGCCCACGTTCTGCGTGGTGCCGGAGATGGTGCCACCGTCGATCGTCACGCCGATCGTGCCCGGGTCGGTGAAGTCGTTCGCCGAGGCCGCGGTGCTGCCGTTGACCGAGCCGCCCTTGAGCGTGACGTTGTAGTTGACGTCGTACTGGGCCGCACCCATGGTGGTCGCCGTGAGCTGGACGTCGTCGCCCTCCTCGGCGTCGACGTCGTTGAGCTTCAGCGACGGCGCCGCATCGTCGTCGGTGATCGTCACCCGGGCGGTCTTGTCGGTCCCGTTCACGATCAGGGCCGTGTCGGTGTCCGGCGTGACCTTGATGGTGAGCGACTCGTCACCCTCGAAGACGGTGTCCCCGTTGACCAGGAAGTAGGCCCAGCCGGTGGTCTGGCCGGCCGGAATGATGACCTGGGCGTTCGGCTCGACGTAGTCGATGTCACCGAGGCCGGTCCCGGACGACGTGGCCACGCCCTGGCCCGGCGTCACCACCGGGACTGTCACCTCGAAGACCGCGCTCGTGGCGGTCGGCGCGCTGAGCTTGATGGGCAGCGCGGCGATGTTGCCCTCGTTGCCCTCCTTCACCGTCAGCGGCGACACCGAGTAGGTCGGCACGGTGTCGTCGTTCTTGATCGTCCAAGTCTGGGGTCCGGTGGCGGAAGGGTTGGCCAGCGTGGCCACACCGCCCGTGACGCCCAGCGTCACCTTGAGGGTCTCGTCGGCCTCGTTCACCGTGTCACCGACGACGTTGACCGAGAAGGTCTTCTCCGTCTCCCCCGGCAGGAAGACCAGCTTGCCGGAAGCCGAGATGTAGTCGGAGCCCTGCACGGCCGTGTCATCGCTGGTCATGTAGGAGACGACGACCTTGCGGCCCGAGGCCTTGTCCAGCCGGACGGTGAAGGTCTGCTTGACCATCCCGGAGTTGCCCTCGGCTGCCGACCGGGTGGCGGGCAGCAGGCGCACCTCCGGCGGGTCGTTGTCGTCGGTGATCCGGCCGGTGGCCACGGTGTCGTCGCCCAGCTTGCCGATCATCGGCTTCGAGAGCGTGAGGTGCAGGTCCTCGGGGTCGACCTCGTCGATCGAGTCGCGCAGCGTGCGGATCTTCACCGTCTGCGCGATGTTGCCCCCGGTGTTGTCGTCCTCGGCCGTCGCCGCCCGGAACGTCACCGTGCCGGTGCCGCCGTTGTAGTCGTCGCCGGCGGTCGCCCGGCCCTCCGGGTGGGCCGGGTCGGGTGTGTAGTCCGATCCGGGTCCGTCGGCGGTGGTCCAGGTCGCGGTGACCGGGCGCTCGGAGCGCCCGCTGAGCGCGACGTCGTAGCTGAGGTCGGCGCCCTCGACGGCCGCGGCCGACACCGAGACATTGATGGTGGGCTGGTCCTCGTTGTCCTGGATGCCGACCGTCGCCGTCTGCGTGCCGGTGACCGACTGGTCGGTCAGGCTCTTGACGGTGAACGACTGCACCGGCTCCTCGTAGAGGTGGTCGTCGTTGATCGCGATGGAGACCGGCGTGCCGCTGTCGTAGTCGCCGGGCGCGACCTCCAGGGCGGCGTCGTCCGCGACCTGGACGTAGTCCAGCTCGGTGCCCGCCTTCGCCGTGCCCGGCGTGGTGGTGATCGGGATGGTGACCGGCTTGCCCGACGGAGCGGCGAGCATGGCCGACACCTTGACCGAGCCGGCGCCCTCGTCCGGGCTCGCGTCGTCGACCATCAGCTTGTAGGTCGGCGCGGCGTCGTTGTCCTTGATCAGCGCGTTGACGTCGATCGTGCCGCCGCCCGGCAGGTTGACGGTGACGGCCAGGTTCTCGTCGAACTCGTCCATCGTGTCGTTGACCGTCTGGATCGAGACGGTCTGGGTCTGCGGCGACGTCGCGCTGGCGGCGGCCGGGAACGTGACCGAGCCGCTCATCGCGGTGACGTCGTCGGAGTCGGCCTTGGGGTCGTTGCCGCCCGTCGCCGTCCAGTTCACCGCCTGCTCGGTGACCGCGCCGCCGGTCTCACGGCTGAGCCTGATCTCGATCTTGCCACCCTCGGTCACCTCGATGTCGCCGGTGCCGACCCGGGTGATGGTGCCGGGAGCGGCGTAGGCGGGCGAGGTGGCGATGACGGCCGGCGCGAAGCCGATCGCGCCCGCTACGGCGATCGCTAGGATGCGCCGGGCGGACTTGGGGCCGCGCAGCATGAACGGAACCGAGCCGCTCGTGGCTGCATGGGCTGTGGAAGAGCGCATGTCTTTCTTTCTCCTTCGGCGGCTGGGCTGCCTCCGTCGGGGGAGGCCCCTGGCTTTGCGTCCCCGCCTTGCGACGGGTTTGCCTGTTCGGGCACCGCACCTGAGGGCGGCTCGGAGGGACCGGCCAAGCCGGTCTGAGCAGCGCGTGAGGTAGCGCCTTCCGTAATCTAACCGGCGTATCGACCCGTTAATGGCGGAACGCTTTTTTCGGGTTAAATCGGCCTGAAGAGCGCATCACAGCATCGAAGAGCGCCGTCGCCACATCGCTCTGACCAGCCACGGAGCAACTCCGGCGGCCAGGAAGAGGGCTAGGAGCGGCAGCCGCCACCAAACGGATATCTGGCGCTTTGGCGACGAATAATCATCAGAAACCCATAGACGGGCAGTTTTCGACCAGGCCAGGAACGCGTCGCCGATCGGGGCGGCGCCCAGGGCGTACCGCTTGGTCCCAGGGGTGTAGATCGCAAGCCCGGCCACCTCGCCGAAGTTGGCCAGGCCGTCGGCGAGCGACTCGTCGCCCTGCAGCTTGGCCGCGCCGATCGTCACCACGGTGGCGGAAAGGCTGACGCCGAGGACGAGCGGGCCGGAATCGACGTTCGACGGGCCGTCCGTGCCGACCGGGTGCTCGCGCACAGTCGGGCCGAGGCCGAGCGGGGCGGCCAGGAACCAGCGGCGGAACAGGTCGTACTGCGGGCGGGCGAACGACGGGTCGATCTCGGCCAGGAAACGCTGGATGATGCTCTGCGAGGTGCCCTGAGCGCCGGAAGTCGGCGCGCCGGTGTCGGCGTCGGCCGTGTGCGGCATCAGGCCGGTCGCCGGATCGAGGCGGGCCTCAACGTTGGCCACCCAGCGGATCACCGTCGCGTCGTAGGCCGGGGTGAGCAGCTTGTCGTGCAGACGCAGCGAGGCCATGGCCACGGTCGAGTCGACCGGCCAGGCCCGGCCGGGATAGGACGCGAGGAAAGGCGTCGGCGAGGCGTCGAACGCGGCGGCGATCTCCGCCGAGTCGGCCTCGAAACGGCTCAGCTCGGCCGGGTCGCGCTCCAGAGTGAGAATGCCGCCGCGCAGCCAGTTGACCCAGCCGCGGTAGAAGACGCCGTACCTCAGGGGCATGTCGCCGGCGAACGGCGCCCGGCCGGCGTCGGTCTCGAGCCGGGCGAGGGCCCACCGGGCGTCCCCCACCCGGTCCAGGTCGACGGCGGTCAGGCCGTACAGCGCGTACAGGAAGAAGTAACCCTCGGGGAACTGCCGCTGCGCGTCCTCGGCCGCGCCCGACTCCAGCTGCTGCCGCAGAAAAGCCAACTGCCGACGTACGCCCGAATCGCCGTCAGCCGGCGCGACCAGGCGAACGGCGCCGAGCAGGGCGGCCGCGCTCACCAGCACCGCCAAGACCAGCCGCACCACCCTCAGCATCGACCGATCTTAAGGACTCCCCACAACCCGGACGAAACGCCGCACCGGCCGCCCGCCCTCCCAGGGGGCCCCCGCCTCTACAGCCATCCTCCCCAAAAACCGCAAGATCGTGCGCGGGCCTGTGGACAACGCGCGGGCCTGTGGACAACCTCGGCCACCCACAGCCGGCGGTCCTAGAATCCTGGACGACCGGAAGGCCGTTCGGTGTCGCGGAGCAGGCGCAGGGCGAGCATCGGGCAGCGATCGACGGCGCGCTGGGCGGAGGGCTCCAGCTGGGGTGGGACGGCAGGCTGGGGGTTGCCGTCGCGGGCCATCGGGAAGCCCCAGTCGTCTTCGGTGAGGAGCTCGGGGACGAGTTCGGCGCAGAGGCCGCGCCCGTCGCAGGCGGTCCAGTCGATGTGCAGGCGGGTCATGAGGGGGTCTTCATCGCCAGGCAGCGACCCGTCAGGTGGGCGGCCGCGTCCGCGTCGAAGGCGCGCATGGCGCTGCCGATCAGGCGGGCCGTGCCGTCGGGGTGGCGGCAGGCGCCGCGGCCGGCGACCAGGCGGGTCAGGCGGTCCACCTCGGCCGGGAGGCCGGGGCGGGCGCGGAAGGCGGCCAGGTCGCTGAGGGTGGCGGCCAGGCGGGGCAGGCCGTTGACGCAGGGGCCGCACTGGCCGGCGGACTGGTCGGCCAGGTAGCCGGCGATGCGGGCGGTCTCGGCCAGGCCGCAGGCGCCGGCGGGCAGGGCCATCACGACGCCGGCGCCGGGGGTCGCGCCGTAGGGGGCCAGGGCGGCGCGGCTGATCGGGAGCGCGGGGTCGGCGGGGACCCAGGCGCCGTGGTAGCCGCCGACCAGGACGGCTGACAGGCGGGTGGTGGGGCCGCCGGCGGCCGCGATGAGCTCGCCCAGGGTGACGCCGTAGCCGGCTTCCAGGACGCCGGGGGCGGCCACCGCGCCGGTGACGGTGGCCAGGAAGGTGCCGGGTTCGTCATAGGTCCCGGCGGTACGGAACCAGCCCGCGCCGTAGCGGGCGATCAGCGCCAGGTGGGCGAGGGTTTCGACGTTCTGCACCAGGGTGCCGGTGTCGGGCAGCCGGGCCGGCTTGTCGACCGGGACCGCGCCTCGACCGGCGACAGCCGAGGCGACTGCGGACTCCTCCCCCGCGACGAAGGCGTCGGGCGCGGCGACCAGGGTCACCGGCACGGCGTCCAGACCGGCCGAGCGGCGCGCGTCCAGCGCGGCCCGGAAGGCGGACGGGCGCGGCACGTACAGATACGCCGTGCCGGCACGGGCGGCCCGGGCCACCAGCTGCAGGCCGTCCAGGATCAGGTGCGGCTGGTACGCGAGCAAAGCCTTGTCCTTGCCGGAGGCGGGCTCCCCCTCGGCGCCGTTCGCGATGATCACCGGTGGCCGGCCGGAGACCACGACCGCGTTGAGCTTGCGCCACAACGGGAATCCGGAGCCGCCACGGCCGGTGAGGCCGGCGTCGCGCGCCATCCCGACGAGCTGGCTGGCGTCCACAGTGGGCAGCCGCCCGTGCTCGGCGAGATGCGTCTCGAGCCGGCCGTCCCCGGCCCCGGCCAGCAGCCGGCGCTGCACCGCACCACCGGTGGGCGCTTCAGCAACGCTGGTCATCGAACCTCCAGAGAACGCGAAGAGCACGGAGTCATCGAACCGCCAAGGGAACGCCAAGAGCACGGGACCATCGGTCCGCGGAGGGAGCGCCAAGAGCACGGGACCATCGGTCCGCGGAGGGAGCGCCAAGAGCACGGGACCATCGAACCGCCAAGGGAACGCGAAAAGCGCGACATCATCGAACCTTCTCCAAGTCGCGAGCGGGGTGCAGGCGCGACGCGACGCGGCGCTCGGCGCGGTGCGGGAAACGGGTGAAATTCGGGGTGAGGCGCCAGACGACGGCGGCGAGCACGACGGCGGCGCAGAGCATCGAGACGATCCAGAGCCAGACCGTGCCGTTGTCGGAGCCGGTGCCCAGGCCGTGCATCAGGGCGACCGGCCAGCACAGATAGGCCAGCCAGTGCACGGCCCGCCAGGTGCGGGCGCCGAGCCGCTGCCGCAACAGGCTGGTCACCACGATCGCGATCATCAGATCGAAACCGAGCGTGCCCAGCCCCTGCCAGAACGGGCGGTAATTCCCCACGAAGGGCAGGACCAGATCGAAGACCCTCAACTGCGCGTACGGATCGAAGAGCAGGCTCACCACGTGCAGCATCAGAAACACCACGGCCAGCAGGGCGGCATTGCGGTGCAACAGGTTCACGGCGAAGCGGGGCAGATGGAAAGCCGTACGCCCGGAACGCGCGCCGACGCCCAGGGTGACCACGACGGTCAGCAGCGCCAGGGAGACCACGCCGCTGCCGCGGGCGAAGTACCAGAGGGCGTCGGTCATGCCGGCCACCCGCCCTGCCGGACCACGTCGAGACCGGGCGTGACCAGGCGGCTCGGCACGCCGCGGAGGAGGCCGCCCTGGCGGTGACCGCGGACGACGGCGGCCGTGCTCAGGGTGTTGGCACGCAGGCAGGAGTACGCCGCGACCGACACCGTGCGCCAGACCGTCGGCGCGGGCAGCCCGGTGCGCGGGTCGAGGATGTGGTGCAGGTGTCCCCACGTACGGCTGGCGGTGCTGGAGGTCGCGACGGCGGCGCCGGCGGGGAGGCGTACGGCCTGGTCCGGATCTCCGGGCTTGTCCCGCACGAGGACCCGCCAGCCGCCGTCGGGGGCCGGGCCGGCCGTGGCGATGTCGCCGCCCAGGGCGACCATCGCGCCGGCCCCGAGGCGCTCGGAGATCAGGGCGGCGCAGCGGTCGGCGGCCACGGCCTTCGCCGTCGCGCCGAGGTCAAGCTGTACGCCGTCAGGGACGGTCAACCGGTTGTCGCGCAGGCGGATCGCGCGCCAGCCGGGGGCGGCGAAAACGCGTACGGCCGGGGCAGTCCGCTCGCCGGTGATGGCGGCGAAGTCGCGGTCGTAGCCGAGGCCGCTCAGGGCGGCGCCGATCGTCGGGTCGACGTCCCCGTCGGTGTCGCGGGCGGCCCTCAGTGCGGCGGCGACGAGTTCGGTCAGCAGAGGGTTGATCTCGGTGGGCCGGCCGGTGGACGCTTGGCGCAGCTCGGAATCGGGCCGGAACCGGCTGCAGGCCAGGTCGATGGCGGCCAGTTCGCCACGGACCAGCGCGGCCGCGTCATCGATGAGCGAGGGCTCGGTGATCACGACGCGGGCCACGGTGCCCCAGACGGTCCACTGTGCAGTGTCGGCGCCGATCGGCAGTGTCTCGACGAGAGGCATCACGAGCCGCCCGAGGTAGCGCCGCTGCTGCCGCTGTCGCTCGATCCGCTGTCGGTGGACAGCGACGGCGAGTCGCCGGTCGTTGTGCCCGAATTGTCAGCCGACGAGTCGCCGCTCGATGAGCCCGAATTGTCGGTGACCGTCGTCGATTGGCCGCTGTTGTCAGACGCGTAGGCAGCCGCGGCCACGGCCGCGGTCCCCACCGCCGACGCCGCCACCAGAACACCGGTGAGCAGCGCCGTGCGCCGCAGTCCCGTCTCCCGCTTCATGAGGCCTCCCTGTTGCTTGACACCTCAACCACCTTGCGGGTTCCGCCTCGCCCTGACCTGTGGCGCTGCTTGGCGCTTCCTGTGAGGGCTAGGCCGGCGCGGGGCCGGTCGTCGAGCGGATCACGAGGTGGGGCGGCACGATCTGGGCGCGCCGGGTGACCTCGGCGCCGTCGATGCGGTCGACCGCGCGGGCCACGGCCAGCTTCGTCATGGTGGTGACGTCCTGGGCGACCGTGGTCAGGTCGACGTGGGCCAGGCGGGCCAGGTTGCTGTCGTCGTAGCCGACGACGCTGATGTCCTCGGGCACCTTCCGGCCGGCGCGGGCCAGGACGTCGAGCACGCCGGTCGCGCTGCGGTCGTTGAAGACCGTGATCGCGGTCGGCGGTGTGCGCTGCCGCACCAGCGCGCGGGCGGCGGTGGCGCCCTCCTCTTCGGTGAGGCCCCCGCCGACGACCTGGACGTGGTCGCCGAGACCGTGGGCGGCCATGGCATCGCGATAGCCCCGGCGGCGTTCGGCGGCGCCGGGCGCGCGGCCGCCGTCGATGTGCGCGATCCGCCGGTGACCCAGCCCGGTCAGGTGGTCGACGGCCTGGTGCAGGCCCTCGGCGTCGGCGGTACGGATGACGTCGGCGCCGCGGGCGTCCCGGGCCAGCACGACCGTTGGGAGCCGGGTGGCGAGCCGGGCCAGGCCGGTCGCCGGGGTGACCGGACCGCACATGATCAGGGCTTCGCAGCGGTCGGCGAGCAGACTCGCGGTGGCCTCGGCCTCGTCGCGATCCGGGGTGACGGCGCTGAGGGCCAGCTCGTAGCCGGAGTCGCGGGCCGCCGAATACAGGGCGGTCACCAGGTCGACATGGAAGGCGTGCTGGATGCCGAACACGACGCCGAGCAGGCGGCTGCGCCCGCTGCGCAGCAGGCGGGCCCGGCTGTCCGGGTGGTAGCCGAGCTCGTCGGCCGCTGTCAGGACCCGCTGTCGCGTCTCGGCGCTCGGGCCCGGCTCGTCGCGCATCACCAGCGACACCAGTGATTTGGACACGCCGGCGCGAGTGGCCACGTCGGACAGGGTGGGCCGGGACCCGGTGTTCGCCATGTGCACATCGTAGGGCTGGAACGTTCCAAGGCCAACCGGCAGGATGCGCTTATGGAACGTTCCAGGTTTGCTGTCATCGGAGCCGGCCGGATGGGCCTGTTTCACGCCGAGACCCTGAGCCGGCGCCTGCCCGGCGCCCGGCTGACCGCCATTGCCGACCCGGCCGGGGCGGCCGGAGTCGCTGTGGCCGGCCGGGCTGATGCCGCTGCGGCCGACGCGGCCGAAGCCGGAGCCGAAGCCGACCGCTGGTACGCCGACGCCGCCCAGGTATGGGACGACCCCGAGATCGACGCAGTGGTGATCGCCGCACCCGCGCGGTTCCACGCCGAGCTGGTCGTGGCGGCGGCCCGGGCCGGCAAGCACGTGTTCTGTGAGAAGCCGATGGCGCTGAACCTGGCCGCCGCCGACCGTGCGATCGCCGCCGCCCGCGACGCCGGAGTCGTGCTGCAGGTGGGCTTCCAGCGGCGGCTCGCACCCGACTGGGCCGCGGCCCGGGCCCTGCTCGACGGCGGCCAGATCGGCTCGCCCCGGCTGCTGCGGTCGCTGACCCGCGACCCCGGTGGGTTCGACCCGGCCCGCGTCCCGCCGGACACGATCTTCTTCGAGACGCTGATCCACGACTTCGACGTGCTGCGGTACCTGAACCCCGGCGCGACCGCGATCGAGGTCTACGCGACGGCCGACGCCCTGGTCGAGCCGTCCTGGCGCGAGCGCGGCCTGCGCGACACGGCGGCGGTCCTGGTGCGCTTCGACAACGGGGCCACCGGCTTCGCCGAGGCGTGCTTCGAGACGGCGTACGGGCATGACGTGCGCGCCGAGGTCTTCGGCTCGGCCGGCGCGGCGACCGTGGGGGACGCCCGCCGTACGGCCATGGTCTTCTCCTCGGCCGCCGGCCGCGGCGTGGCGACGATGCAGAGCGACCAGGAACTGTTCGGCGACGCTTACGTGGCCGAACTGGCCGCGTTCGCCGACGCGGTCCAGGGCGGCCAACCCGCGCCCGGGCGTGCCCCCGTGGCCACCGGCGAGGATGCGCGGGCGGCCCTGGCGATCGCGCTGGCGGCCGCGGAGTCCGCCTCCACCGGCCGCCCGGTGCGGGTGGCGGCATGACCGGCTTCCGGCTGGCGGTCTGCGCCGAGATGGTCTTTCTCGACCTTCCGTTCTCCGAGCGGGTGGCCCGCATCGCCGAGCTCGGCTTCGAGGCCGAGATGTGGAGCTGGGCCGGCAAGGACCTCGACGCGCTGGCCCGGACCGGCGCCACGGTCTCGTCGATGACCGGCTATCTCACCGGAACGCTGGCCGACCCGGACGGCGCCGAGGAGCTGCTGCGGACCGCGCGGCTGTCGCTCGAGGTCGCCGAGCGGCTCGACTGCCCCCGGCTGAACGTCCACGGCACCGGCCTGGACGACGCGGGCCTGCCGGTCGCGCCGGCCGCCGTCGTGACGCCTCGCATGTGGCTCACCGCGATGCGCACCCTGGAGCGTCTGGCCGAGCTCGGCGAGCGCGCCGGCCGGGTCTTCACCCTGGAGAACCTGAACACTGCCGTCGACCACCCGGGCACGCCGTTCGCCCGCGCCTCGGACACGATGGCCCTGGTCGAGGCCGTCGGCAGCCCGCATCTGCGGCTCAATCTGGACCTCTACCACGCGCAGATCGGCGAGGGGAATCTCATCCAGCTCGTCGAGCGCGCATTGCCGTTGATCGGCGAAATCCAGGTCGCGGACGTGCCCGGCCGGCGTGAGCCGGGCACCGGGGAGATCCACTACCCGGCCGTGGCGGCCGCTCTCCACCGACTCGGCTACGGGGGCGTGGTCGCGCTCGAGGGCTGGGCCTCGGGCGACTCCGGGAAGGCGCTCGACCACTTCCGCCAGGCTTTCGACGTGTGAATCAGGTCTTCGACGTGTGCGGCCAGGCCCCGGCGCGTGAAGAACCTGTCTGCTCAGAGCAGGCCGTGATTCATGGCGGTGGTCACTGCGGCCGTGCGGTCGGTGACGTCCAGCTTGGCGAAGGTGCGGAGCAGGTGCGTCTTGACGGTGGCTTCGGAGATGTAGAGGGTGCGGCCGATGTCGGCGTTGGTCAGGCCCTTGGCGACCAGGCGCAGGACTTCGGTCTCGCGGGCGGACAGGCTCGGTGGGGCGGGTTTGCGGACCTGGCGCACCAGGGTGGAGGCGACGCTGGGGGCGAGGACGGTCTCGCCGCAGGCGGCGGCTCGGACGGCGTCGGCCAGTTCGGTGGGGGAGGCGTCCTTCAGGAGGTAGCCGCCGGCGCCGGCCTCGATGGCGCGGAGGATGTCGCGGTCGGACTCGTAGGTGGTCAGGACGAGGACGCGGACGTCGCGGGCGCGGGTGACGATCTGTTCGGTGGCGGCCACGCCGTCGCCGCCGGGCATGCGGAGGTCCATCAGGACGATGTCGGGGTGCTCGGCCAGGGCGACCTCGACACCCTCGGGGCCGGAGGAGGCCTCGCCCACGACGGTCAGGTCGGGCTCGGCTTCGAGCATGCCGCGCAGCCCGTGCCGCACCACCGGATGGTCGTCGACCAACACAATGCGGATCACGCTGGGACCTCCAGCTCGATTGTTGTTCCGGCGGACGGGTCGCTGCGGACGTGGAGGGAGCCGCTGACCTGTTCGGCGCGCTGGCGCATGCCGGACAGGCCGAAGCCGTCGGCGGCGCCGGGGGTGAAGCCGCAGCCGTCGTCGCGGACGACCAGGCGGACGCGGGACGGAGTGTAGGCCAGGAGCACGGCCGCCTCGTGGGCGGCGGCGTGGCGGCGGACGTTGGTCAGCGCCTCCTGGGCCGCGCGCAACAACACCACTTCCACGGCGGTCGGCAGGGTGCGTTCGTCGCCGCTGGTGCGGAAGGTGGCGGGGACGCCGGACTCCTCGGCGAAGCGGGACGCTTGGCGGCGTACGGCCTCGGGCAGTGAAGCGGAAGCCAACGCCGAGGGTGACAGCGCCGCCACGAGGGCCCGGGCCTCGGCCAGGTTCTCCCGGGCCGTCCGGACGGCCAGGGCGAGCCGCTCGTCGCGCAGCTCCGGGTCGACCGACTGCAGCAGGGTGATGATGCTGGTGAAGCCCTGGGCCAGGGTGTCGTGGATCTCGGCCGCGATGCGGGTGCGCTCGGCTTCGCGAGAGAGCCGGGCGATCTCGGTGCGGCTCGCCTCGAGGTCGGCGATCAGCTGCCGGCGTTCGAGGCTCTGCTCGATGACCCGCGTGATCCAGACGCCGAGCCAGATGCCGGAGGCGGCCGAGATGGTCGCGATGATCAGGTCGCCGATGACCTGCTCGGGGCGCAGGAACAGGTCGGCCACCGGCGGCACGAGGACGATCACGATGATCGCGACGACGGCCTGGCGGAGCCGGACCATCTGGAAGATCAGCGGGATGATCGCGAAGAGCAGCCAGTTCGTGACCGGTACGACGACGATGGCGATCGCGAACAGGACGAGCTCGGCGGTCAGCAGGGGCAGGTGGCCGCGGTCGCCGCGCATGACGGCCCGGCCCCACACCAGGTGAAGGACGACGATCGCGGTCACCGCGCCGACCGCTACGAGGCGTTGCCACAGCGGGAACCCGTACGACAGAAGCACAGCGAGTGAGACGACCACGGTGACCACCCCGAGGAAGATCTCCCAGACCCCGGGGTAGCCGTTATGAGCCTCGGGCGTCACTTGTCGCGGCTCCAGCGGAACGTCATCAGGCACAGGACCAATCCGATCACAGCCCAGGCGCCGAGGACCAAGGCGATACGGCCGAGTTCCCACTGGCCGGCCGGCTCCTGATCCTTCATGACGTCGGGCAGGAAGACGTAGCGGAAGCCCTGCGCCATCCACTTCACCGGGAAGATGGACGCGACCTGGATCAGCCACGACGGCAGCTGGGTGACGGGGTAGATGAAGACGCCGGAGATGAACTGGAGCGCCACCACGGGCACATTCAAGATCGCCCCGGCCGTACGCGCGTGCTTGACGATCCCGCTGACCGCCATGCCGAGTAACGAACACGTCGTCACGGAGAGCAGGAAGAGCCAGATGAAGGTCACCCAGTGTGACGCGTCCGGCAGGTCCATGTCGAAGACCAGCACGCCCACGCCGATCAGCACGACCGCCTCGGCGATGCTGAGGGCGAAGACCAGGATCAATTTCCCCAGGACGTACGACGTAGCGGTGATCGGTGTGCCGTGCAGCCGCTTCAGCGTGCCGTCCTCGCGATCCATGGCCAGGCCGGCCCCCATCGTGACGAAGGCGGTGGACAGGATCCCGTACGCGATCATGCTGGCCGAGAAGACGTTGCTGGCGCTGACCCCGGCGTCGGTGTACTGATCGCCGAAGATCGTGCCGAACAGCAGGAGCAGCATCGCCGGGAAGGCGAACGTGAAGATGACGGCGGTGCGGTCGCGGAGGAACTGCAGCAGCTCGACGTGGCCACGGCTGGCCCCCAGGCTCACGGTGCTCATTTGTTCCCCTTGATCAGGTTCAGGTAGACGTCTTCGAGAGTGGGCCGGGTGACCGTCAGGGTGCGCAGGTCGGCCTCGGTCGCGACCAGCTTGCGGATCAGCTCGGTCGGGTCCTCGACCTGCTCGGTCTTCAGGACACCGCCCTCACGCCAGGACACCTTGGTGGTTTTGGCGCCGCCGCCGAGCGTGGTCGGCGTGCCCTCGGCCAGGATCCGGCCCTCGGCCAGCACGGCCAGCCGGTCGGCCAGCGCCTCGGCCTCCTCCAGGTAGTGCGTGGTGAGCATGATCGTGGTGCCCTCGGCGGCCAGCTCCCGGATCAGATCCCAGAACTGCCGCCGGGCCTGCGGATCGAACCCGGTCGTCGGCTCGTCCAGGAACAGCAGCTCCGGGCGGCCCACGATGCCGAGCGCGACGTCGAGCCGGCGGCGCTGCCCGCCCGACAGCTGCCGGATGCGGCTCTTGCTCTTCTCGGCCAGGCCGACCAGGTCGATGACTTCGGCCACCGGGCGCGGGCTCGGATAGAAGCCGGCGATGTGCCGCACCATCTCGGCGACGGTCAGATCCGCCGCGTCGTCGGCGTCCTGCAGCACAATGCCGATCCGGGCCCGCCACTCCCGGCCCCCCGTGGCCGGATCGGCGCCGAGCACACGCGCCTCGCCGCCGTCCCGCTTGCGGTGCCCCTCGAGGATCTCGGTGGTCGTGGTCTTCCCGGCGCCGTTCGGGCCGAGCAGCGAGAACACCTCACCCCGGGCCACCTCGAGATCAATCCCGCGGACCACTTCCTGGCCGCGGTAGGACTTGCGAAGCCCCCGTACTTCAATGGCGTTCATGCCTTAGATGGTGTCGCCCCGAAGGGGTTGATCGATACGACCGAGCGGCCGTCAACGGCTGTCAACCGATCGATGGACGCCGCCGCAGCAATGTCGGGGGGCGACCTCGGCTCAGTCGCTCTCCGCGATGGCCTTGTCCTTTCGTGAGCAGTTGCAGGTGAGGTGGGCCAACCGCAAGTTGCGGCGTTCATCGGTGCCACCGCGCGACGCGGGAATGACGTGGTCGACCGAGCCCGCGTACTGGTGCGGCCAGAAGAGACCCGGATCCACCGGTTCGCCGCACAACCAACACTTCCAGCCCTCTTCATCGCCAAGCTTGTCGACCCAGCGACGCATGTTCACGCTTCCCGCGATCCGCCCGCTCGGCTTGCACGCCCGACCGCAGTATTTTCGAGCGCGTCCCTCGCCCGGATCGAATCGGATGCCACAGGTCACGCACGTCGCGACTCGCGGCACACTGCGGATGTTCACGTCGCCATGCTTGCGTTTGCGCTGGTAGTGCATGTTGCACAACTCGACGCCGGGCGCATAGGTCCTGCGGTCGCAGTCGGTCACGGCACAGCGCCGGTCCCCGTCCTTGGCCGTGTGCGACGACCAGTGGGTGATCAGCGGGTCGCCGTATAGCTGCCAGCGCCGATAGTGAGCCGCGCAAAGCTTGCGCGCATTCGACATCCGCCCGCATCCGTCGATGGAACAGGTCCTGTCCATGGGCTCCGGAAAGTGCAGCGGGTCTCCGAAGCGGCGCCAGCGCTGGTAATGAGCGCCGCACCAACCCCGGACAAGCGCGCGATCGGCGCACCCGCCGACCGAACACGCCACGTGGTCGCCAGGAGGCCGCACCGACTTGACCTCAGCCGGTCCGGGCTCACCGGTGAGGCGCATCCGTCGATAGTGATGGTCGCAGTAGCCCTTCGACTGCTTCTCCCGCCGACAACCGATCACCGCGCAGGCGAGACCGGGTGGCGGTGGGGTCGTAGCCGCCAGCGCCCGAGCGTTCGACTCTTTGACCCGCAGCGCGCGATCCGCCGCCTTCTGCTTCTGATCAGGGGTTTGGTAGTAGTGCTTTCGGCAGAGGCCCTTGGCGACGGGCTTGGTCGCGCACTCAGCCACCGCGCATTCGGCGGCCAGAACGGTCCGGCCCTTGGAGAGTGGACTCCCTGTCGCCCTGAATCGGCTGTAGTGCGACTCGCACCACCCCCGCTTCCGCCGAGGCCTGTCGCAGCCTGGGATTTCGCATGAAGCTGGCGACATCAGGCCCCCTGACAACGCGATGGCCCCGAAGGTCCGGGGTCACTCCCACTTGAAGGTGCGGGCGGCGGCGGTGACACACACGACCGCCCAGAGGGCCAGACTCAGCCAGATCGAGAGCGGGATCGACGAGTCGTGGGAGAGGGTGGCGCGCAGGGCCTCGGCATGGGCGGCCAGGGGCAGCAGGAACCAGCCGAAGGTGCCCAGGGCGGGGGCGGCGAACATGATGCCGCCGGCGGCCAGCATCAGGACGTAGATGAGGGTGGCGGCAGCGGTGGTCGTCTCGGGGCGCAGGATGCTGGCCAGCAGCAGGGCCAGGCCGCTGTACGCGGCGGTGGCGAGGACGGTGACGCCGAGCGCCGGGAGGATCTGGCCGAAGTGGGGACGCCAGCCGACGGCGACGCCGACCAGGGCCAGGACCAGCAGTTGCAGCACGATCAGGCCGAGCACGGCGGCGGTCTTGGCGAAGAGCAGGCCGGGGCGGCTCAGCGGGGACGCGCCCAGTCTTTTCAGCACGCCGTACGAGCGCTCGTAGCCGGTGGTGATCGCCTGGCCGGTGAAGGCCGTGGACATCACGGTCAAGGCCAGCACGCCGGGCACGACGAAGGCCAGCCGGTCGTCGCCGGGCACGTTGGTGACCTTGGTGAGGCCGGCGCCGAGCAGCACGAGCAGCGGCACGCCCATGGCGAGCACGACCGCCTCGCCGCGGCGGGCGGTCAGCACCAGCTCCATCTTGATCTGGCTGGACAGGACGGTACGCATGGGCGCCCGGCCCGGCGCCGGTGCGAAGGTGCTCATCTGTACGCTTCCGCTTTGGTCAGGGCGAGGTAGACGTCCTCGAGGGTTCGCCGGCGGGTGTTCAGCGAGGTCACGGTGGCGCCGGCGGAGGCGAACCAGCCGAGCACCTCGGCGATCGCGGCCGCGTCGAGGGCGCCGGCGATGGCGTACTCCCCCGGGCTGGACTCTGTGACCTTGAGATGCGCGAGGCGGCCGTCGGGCACGAGGCCGGGCTCAGCCCGTACCTCCAGAAGGTCGATGCCCGCGGCGGCGGTCAGCTCGGCCGGGGTGCCGGTCGCGGCGACCAGGCCGTTGCGCATGATGACCACCTCGTCGGCCAGGCGCTCGGCCTCGTCCAGCAGATGCGTGGTGAGCAGCACCGACACACCGTCGGCGCGCAACTCCTCGATCAGCTCCCAGGTGGTGTGCCGGGCCTCGGTGTCCATGCCGGCCGTCGGCTCGTCGAGGAAGACCAGCTCGGGGCGGCCGACCAGGGCGATGGCCAGCGAGAGGCGCTGTTGCTCGCCGCCGGAGAGGCGCCGGAACCTCGTACGCTCGAACTTGCGCAAACCGAGACGGTCGAGCAGCATCTCGACGTCCAGGGGCTGGGCGGCGAAGCTGGCGAACAGGCGCAGGATCTCGCCGGCCGTGGCCCACGGATAGACGCCGCCGGACTGCAGCATGATGCCGAGGCGGGGCATCAGCGCGTCGTGGTCGCCGATCGGGTCGAGGCCGAGGACCCGTACCTCTCCGCCGTCGGCCCGGCGGAAGCCCTCGCAGACCTGCAGCAGGCTGGTCTTGCCGGCGCCGTTGTGCCCGAGCAGCGACAGGACCCGGCCGCGGGGCACGGTCAACGACACACCGTGGACCGCGGTCGTGTCGCCGTAGCGCACGACCACGTCCCGTACCTGGACCGCGTCGTCAGTCAAAACCGCCCGCCCTCACTCAGCGCAACTTCCCTACCTTACGTCCCGGGCTTCACCGGCTCGGCCGCACCCGCGATCAGGATGGCCGTGCTCACTCTTTACTAAGGTGCTCCCATGAGCGTCGTGGAGATCTACACCGACGGGGCGTGCGCCCCGAACCCCGGGCCGGGCGGCTGGGGGGCGGTGTTGCGCTACGGCGCCAAGGAGAAGGACCTGTGCGGGGGCTCGGCCGAGTCGACGACGAACAACCGGATGGAGCTGATGGCGCCGATCCGGGCCCTGGAGACGCTGAACCGGGCGCCGATGACGGTCAAGCTCTACACCGACAGCATCTACGTGCGGGACGGCATCACGAAATGGCTGCCGCGCTGGAAGGCCAACGGCTGGCAGACCTCGGCCAGGCAACCGGTCAAGAACGTCGACCTGTGGCAGCGCCTCGACGAGGCTGTCCGTCAGCACGACGTGCAATGGCACTGGGTGAAAGGTCACGCCGGGCACCCCGAGAACGAGCGCGCCGACCGGTTGGCCGCGCGAGGCCTGCAGGAGGCCGTGGCCGCGGGCACGACGATCGGCGGCTGACATGACGCCGTTCACCATCGCGTACGACGCCGGGGCCGTCGGCGATCTGCGGGCTCGACTGCGGCGGACCAGGTGGCCCGAGCCCTCGACCGCAGCTCGCCTCGTCGTTCCACGTGGTCTGCCCGTCATCGCCGGGGTACGGCTTCAGCGACCGCCCGGCGGAGGCCGGGTGGGGCGTCGAGCGGGTGGCCGGCGCGTGGGCCACGCTGATGGGCGACCTGGGCTACGAGCGGTTCATCGCCCAGGGCCACGACTGGGGCACGAGCATCAGTACCGCGCTGGGGCTGCGGCACCCGTCCCGGGTGATCGGGCTGCACCTGATGCCGCCGTTGGTGGCGCCGCTGCCGCCGGTCGACGCGCGGGAGCGCGCGGCGGTGGAGGCGACCTGATGATGTATTGGCTGCCGGGGGGCGGTCATTTCGCCGCCTTCGAGCAGCCATCGCTTTTCGTGGATGAGGTTCGGGCCTGTGCGGCCGCCCTGCTCGGGCCGGTTTCGGAAGTTGAGCCTTCCAGTTAATTCGATTGGGGTAGGTCAAACGGGCCATAGCTTCCGGTCTATCCTTTTGGTCACAATCAGTACATGACCGCGCCCGGCGACTCTGTGCTGATCTTCATTCTGGTGGCCGTGTTCTTCGCGTGCTGCGGTTATGCCGCCGGGAGGCTCCAAGAGAAACGGCAGGCGGGGCGGGAACGGGTCGAGGCCTACCGGCAGGGGTACGAGAAGGCGTTCCGGTTGGCGGCTCGGGCGGCTGCCGGGCCTTCACCGCAGCCGGCTCCGGCGCCGAGGCCGGCGGCGCCTTCGCAGGCCAGTTTTCCGGTGCCGCCACCGCCGCCGCGTAACGTCCGGCCCGAAGCGGGGGCGGTCGGCGGGGTGAGCTATCAGCCGTTCCCGGCTCCTCGGCCTTTCGCGGCGCCACGGCCGGCCGTTCCGCCGGGTCCGCCCTCCGACGTTCCGGCCGAGCCGTCAGTGGCCGCTTCGGCCGACGTGCCGTTGGCCGATGACAAGCCGGTGTCGTCCGGGCGGCATACCGTTCCGGATGAGCTGGTGCAGGCCAAGACGTACCTGCTGCCGCCGGACCGGGTGTTCCGGGCGAAGGTGCCGCAGCCCGAGGAGCAGACGACCGCGGTGTCGGTGCCGAAGCCGCGTCGCCGGCCCTGAAATGTCGTACCCCCGCCGTAGGGTCGGCGCATGGTCACCGTCGACGACGTGCGGCAGGTTGCGCGCGACCTGCCCCGCAGCTCAGAGCATCTGATTCACGACCGGGTGAAGTTCCGGGTCGGGGCGATCGTCTATGTCGCGTTCACCCGCGACGAGACGGTCATGGGCTTCGGCTTTCCCAAGGAGGAGCGGGCGGCGCTGGTCGCCGCCGAGCCGGAGATCTTCCACCTGCCGCGCGAGTCGGATCTGCGCTTCAACTGGGTCCAGGCCTGGATGGCCCGGCTCGACCAGGAGCGGATGACCGAGCTGGTCCTCGACGCGTGGCGCATGGTCGTGCCGAAAAAGGTGTGGTCCGCCTACTTGCCGCGGCTGAGGTGACTCCGGCGGGCGGGGGCCGCGGCGCGCGGCCCGGGGGTCGGCTGGGTCGGTGTGGCGTGGCGCGGTCCGCAGCGGGCGGCCCGGGACCGGGCTGGGTTCGGTTGACCCGGGCGCCGGGCCGCGCGCTGGATCAAGGCAATCAGAGCGGCCTAGGTTGGAGCTGTCAGCCAGCTGTGTGATCAATGAAAGGCGGGCCGTCGATGACCACGGTCGCGATCGTCAGTGCCGGCTTCATGGGTTCGGGGCTGGGTACGGCCCTGCTCGGCGGCGGAGCGCGGGTGGTCACCACGCTTGAGGGCCGGTCGGCGCGGTCACGCCGTTTGGCCGAGGCGGCCGGCCTGGAGGTGCTGCCCACCCTCGCGGACGCCGTGGCCGTCGCCGATGTCGTCCTGTCGGTGACGCCGCCGGGCGCCGCCGTCGACGCAGCCCGTGCGATCGCTGCGGCGGGCCGCGCGGCTGGGGTGGCCGGTCGCGCGGCTGGGGTGGCCGGTCGCGCGGCTGGGGTGACCGGTCGCGCGGCTGGGGTGACCGGTCGCGCGGCTGGGGTGACCGGTCGCGCGGCTGGGGTGACCGGTCGCGCGGCTGGGGTGGCCGGTCGCGCGGCTGGGGTGGCCGGTCGCGGGGAGGGGCCGGTGGTGGCTGACTTGAATGCGGTGTCGCCGGAGACCATGGCGCGGGTGGCTCGGGAGCTTGACGGCCTGCGGGTCGTGGATGGGTCGATCTCGGGGCCGCCGCCCAGTGTGAGGCCGGGGGCTCGGGTCTATCTCGCCGGGGCCGGCGCGGAGGTCGTCGCCGGGCTGCCGTGGGCGGGGATGATCGAGCCGGTCGTTCTCGGGGATCGGGTGGGGGCGGCCAGCGCGCTCAAGATGTGCACGGGCAGCGTCTACAAGGGAATGGTCGCGCTGATCACGCAAGCGATGCGCACGGCCGGGGCGCACGGGGTGCTCGACCCCGTGCTGGCCGATCTCGAGCGCAACGGCCTGGCCGACACCGCCGGGGTGGCGCAGGCGGCGACGAAGGCGCACCGCTACGTCGGCGAGATGCGGGAGGTGTCGGCCACGCAGGCCGGGGCCGGGCTGACGCCGGATCTGTTCGCCGCGATGGCCGCCGTCTACGCCGACATCGCCGCGACGCGCCTGGCCGACGGCGACCCCGAGACCGCCCGCGACCTCACCGCCACCGAGATCGTCGCCCGCCTGGCCGAGCACCGGACCGGGTGAGCCGCCGTTCGGGCGGTGGTGGGCACCTTTGTCGATGGCATACTGGGCTGTCCCCGCTGGTCGAGAGCTCGGAGCCTTATGTCCGCCGACGATGCGAGTGTGCGCCGGCCTACGTTGACTCAGGTTGCGGCTCTGGCGGGGGTCAGTCTCAAGACAGCCTCGCGGGCGCTCAACCGGGAGCCCAACGTGGCCCCGTCGACCGGGCGGCGGGTGCTGGACGCGGCCGACCTGCTCGGTTACCGGCTCAACGGGATCGCCCGGGAGTTGCGGCGCGGGGCCACCTCGGCCCTGGTCGGGCTGGTCAGCGGTGATCTGACCAATCCCTTCTATTCGGCTGTGGCCAGCGGCATCGAGCGGGAGCTGCGCCAGCACGGACTGCTGCTGATCACCGCCAACAACGACGAGGACGCGGCGCTGGAGCGCAGCCTGGTCGACGCGTTCCTGGAGCGGCGGGTACGGGCGCTGCTGGTCATCCCGAGCGGCAACGACCACGAATACCTGTCCATCGAGGGCAACCGTGGGGTTCCGTTCGTCTTTCTGGACCGGCCGCCGGACGGGCTGGCCGCGGACGCCGTGCTGATCGACAACGCGGGTGGGGCGCGGTCGGCCGCCGAGCATCTGCTCGCCGGCGGGCACCGGAGGATCGCGCTGGTGGCCGATCTCAAGCGGATGGCCCCGCAGAAGGGGCGCATCGACGGCTTCGTCAAGGCGATGACGGCCGCGGGCAACGACGAGTGGGAGCCCTACGTCCGTACGGATGTGCATGATGTCCGGCACGCCGAGCAAGCCGTACGGGCGCTCCTCGCTCTTGATTCGCCGCCGACGGCGATCTTCACGACGAACAACCGGCTGACCACCGGCGCCCTGCGCGGGCTGCGGGACGTCGTGGAGAAGCCGGCGCTGATCGGTTTCGACGATTTCGATCTCGCGGACGTGCTCGGCACGACCGTTGTCGCACATGACATGACTGCTCTCGGGCGGGAGGCGGCGCGGCTCGCGCACGAGCGCATCAGCGGCCATACCGGTCCCGCTCGCACGATCGTTATTTCGACATCCATCATTGCCAGAGGGTCGGGTGAACGTTCACCACGGTAGCGATCAACTATCCACAGTGTCCGCACGTAACGACACGGAAACAGTCGTTGACACCTGTGCGGTTCAGGCGGCACCGTACTCCCGATCGCGTGACAACGATGTCAATATCTCGATGGGAGACGAATAGGATGGCCTTCAGTCTTGTGAAGGGCGGCGGGCGGGGTGGTCGGACGGGCTTCACTCGGCAGGCCGTCATTGCGGCTGTCGGTGTCGCCGCGCTCCTGACGGCCACGGCCTGCGGGTCCAGTGACGACGGCGGCGGCGACTCCGGCTCCAAGAAGGTCGAGGTCTTCACCTGGTGGGCCGACGGCGGTGAGAAGGCCGGCCTCGACGGCCTCGTGGCCCAGTTCGGCACCTCGTGCGCCGGGCAGACCTTCGAGAACGGCGCCGTCGCCGGCGGCGCGGGGGCGAACGCCAAGTCGGTGCTCGCGTCCCGGCTCCAGCAGGGCGACCCGCCGGACACGTTCCAGGCCCACGCCGGCGCGGAGCTGCAGGACTACATCAACGCCGGTCAGGTCGAGGACCTCAGCGCCGACTACGACTCGTGGGGCCTCAAGCAGGCGTTCCCCAAGGGCCTGATCGACAACCTGACGGTCGAGGGCAAGATCTACTCGGTGCCGGCCAACATCCACCGGGCCAACGTCGTCTGGACCAACAAGAAGGTCGTGGCCGACGCCGGCATCACCAAGGACCCGACCGACCTGGCCGGCTTCTTCGCCGACCTGGACAAGGTCAAGGCCAAGGGCGTCAAGGCGCCGCTGGCCATCGGCAAGGACTGGACGCAGCTGATGCTGTTCGAGTCCGTGCTGATCACCGACCTCGGCCCGGAGAAGTTCACCGGCCTGTGGAACGGCAGCACCGACTGGAACGACGCCGGCGTCACGAAGTCGATCGACGACTTCAAGAAGCTGCTCACCTACACCAACACCGACCGCGACGCGCTCGACTGGACCGACGCCGAGAAGCTGGTCATGGACGGCAAGGCCGCGTACCAGCTGATGGGTGACTGGGAGGCGGCCGACCTGGACGCCAAGAAGTTCGCCGACTACGGCTACTTCACGTTCCCGGGCAACGGCACGACCTTCCAGTGGCTGGCCGACTCGTTCGTGCTGCCCAAGGGCGCGAAGAACGCCGACGGCACCAAGTGCTGGCTCAAGACGGTCGGCTCGGCCGAGGGCCAGAAGGCGTTCAACACCAAGAAGGGCTCGATCCCGGCCCGTACGGACGCGAGCCCGGCCGACTACCCGAAGTACCAGCAGGCCGCCATGGCCGACTGGAAGTCGGCGACCCAGGTCCCGTCGTGCGCGCACGGCTCGGCCTGTTCGCAGGGCTGGCAGGGCGCGGCCAACTCGGCCCTCGGCGCCTTCAGCACCAACCAGGACGCGGCCGCGCTGCAGAAGGCCCTCGCCTCCGCCGCGTCGCAGTTCGTCAAGAAGTAAGTCTTAGGTAGTCGGGGCGGGACGGCGAAAAGCCGTCCCGCCCTTTCCGACAAGGAGCCCTGATGCGCCGACTCCGGCAATGGGGACCGGGACTGCTCCTGCTCTCCCCCTCGCTCATCCTGCTCGCCGTCTTCGTGTACGGCCTGATCGCCTGGACCACCAAGGTCTCGGTGTCCGACGAGCACAACGCCCTGGGGTCGAAGGGTTTCGTCGGCCTGGAGAACTACACCAAGCTGTTCACCGACGACATCAACGACCGTTTCACCCACTCGCTGAAGAACCTGCTGATCTTCACGGTGGTGTTCCTGATCGGCGCGATGTTCTTCGGTCTGCTGTGGGCCTTCCTGCTCGAGCGCGGCGTCCGCGGCGAGGGCTTCTTCCGTACGGTCTACCTGTTCCCGATGGCGGTGTCGTTCGTCGCCTCGGGCGTCGTGTGGCGCTGGCTGATGAACCCGAACACCGGCGACAACGCCGGCGGTCTCAACGCCGTCTTCGGCGGGCTCGGGCTCGACTTCCTCGAGAACAAGTGGTGGACCAACCCGAACTGGGGCATGGCCGCGATGGCGATGCCCGCCATCTGGCAGCTGTCGGGTTACGTGATGGCGTTGTTCCTGGCCGGTTTCCGCGGCATCCCGCAGGAGCTGCGCGAGGCGGCGGCGATGGACGGCGCCTCGACGTACCGCCTCTACCGCAACGTCATCTTCCCGCAGCTCACGCCGGTCGCGCTGTCGGCGCTGATCATCCTCGGCCACATGTCGATGAAGATGTTCGACCTGATCATGAGCGTCTCGGGCCCGCAGTGGCTGACCGAGGTGCCCGCCGTCTACGTCTGGCAGACGCTGCTGACCAGCGATTACGCCAAGGCCGCAGCCATTTCGATCATTCTGCTGCTGCTAGTGGCCGTCGTCATCGTCCCGTACTTGATCTACACCAACCGGGCGGAGAAGAACGCATGACCGCCTGCACCGAGCGGCACCCAGCCGCACCGAAGGACGGCCTCGCAGGCGAGGGCCAGAAGGGCATGCGAGAGGAAGGCTCAGCATGACGACCACGTCGATCCCGGCCCCGCCGCCGACCAGCATCGAGACGCTCACGCCGCGGTCCAAGCCGCGCCGGGCCTTCGGTCCCGGCTCGATCGTCAAGTACGCCCTGGTCCTGCTCTTCCTGATCATCGTGCTGATGCCGATGTACGTGCTGATCGTGACCAGCTTCAAGTCGGGCTCGGACATCGGCGTCACCAGCCAGTGGAACCTGCCGGAGAAGTGGACCCTCGCGTCGTGGGAGAAGGCGTGGGACTCCCTGCACGCGTCCTTCATCCGCACGTTCGAGCTGGCCATCCCGGTCGCCCTGATCTCCTCGGTGATCGGGGCGGCCAACGGCTTCGTGCTCTCGCGCTGGCGCTTCCCCGGCGCCGACGTGGTCTTCACGCTCATCTTGTTCGGCATGTTCATCCCGTACCAGGCCGTGATGATCCCGCTGCGCGAGATCGTCACCACGATCGGCATCCCGCCCGGCATCCCGACCCTGGTCTTCGTGCACTGCGTCTACGGCATCCCGATCTGCACGCTGATCTTCCGCAACTACTACGCGACCACCGTCCCGGAGGAGCTCGTCGAGGCGGCCCGGGTCGACGGCGCGGGTCTGCTGCGGACGTTCGCCTGGATCATCCTGCCGATCTCCATCCCCGGCTTCGTGGTGACGGTCATCTGGCAGTTCACCTCGGCCTGGAACGACTACCTGTTCGCGATCTTCCTGTCGAACACGCGCAACGGCCCGATCACGATCGCGCTCAACGCGCTGGCCGGCGCGCAGTCCCCCGACTACGCGGCCTCGATGGCGGGCGCGCTGATCACCTCGCTGCCCACGCTGATCGTCTACGTCCTGCTCGGCCGCTGGTTCATCGGCGGCCTCATGGCCGGCTCGGTCAAGAGCTGAGCCCGGCGCAGGCTTCCCGGCGCGGTCCCCACCACGGCCCGCCGGGAAGCCTTTGTAACAAGCTCCGGTGAAGGTTTGGTCTCTCACTCGTTCGAGACGAGGCGCGCGGCAGCCGGTGGCCCTAAGGTTTGGGGTCGTGACCACCGAGGACGTCAGCGCCCCGACCACGTCGGAGGACGGCTTCGCCGCCCGCATGGCTTACGCCCTGCACAAGGACCCGGCCGACGACGTACGCCGTACGACGCTGCACCTGTGGATCATCGCGGTCACGCTGGCCTGGCTGTTCGTCGTCCCGCTCGTGGTCGTCTACGGGCTGATCACCGACTCCGGCGGCGCTTTCAGCCTGGCCACCGTGCTCATCGTCGCGCTGCCGTTCACGGCGGCCGCGCTCGCCACCCGCCACGGCCGGTTCGGGCTCGGCGGAGCGTACATCGTCCTGACGCTCTTGATGGCCCTTCCGGCGGCGGGCATCGCTCAGCTGGGCTGACTAGGGCACCATGTGCTCATGGCCGACAAGGGTGAGGAACGCGACGGCGTCAAGCTGACCAACCTCGATCAGGAACTGTTCGAGGGGGCCGGGGCGACCAAGCGCGACCTGATCGACTATCTGGACGCGGTCAGCGAGCGCATGCTGCCGGTGCTGCGCGACCGGCCGCTGTCGGTGATCAGGCTGCTGCGCGGCCAGGACAAGTTCATGCAGAAGAACCTGCCCAAATACACGCCGGAGTGGGTGCCGCGGACGGCGGTGTGGGCCGAGGCGTCGCATCGCGAGGTGACGTACGCGCTCTGCAACGATCACCGGACGCTGCTGTGGTTCGGCAATCAGCGGGCCATCGAGTACCACCCGGCCCTGATGCTCGCCGGCGATCACCACCCCACCCACCTGATCATGGATCTGGACCCGCCCGAGGGCCACGATCTCGCGGACGGCTTCAAGAAGGCCGTCCAGGCCGCCCGTCTCGTCCGCGCGGCCCTGGCCGAGATCAACATGGCGGGGGCCGTGAAGACCAGCGGCTCGAAGGGCGTGCACGTCTTCGTGCCGCTGGACGGCAAGGCGGACGCCGAGACGGTCGCCGCCGCGACCCGGGCGGTGGCGGCGCGGGCCGAGCGGCTCGACCCGGCCCTGGCCACCACCGCCTTCATCCGCGAGGACCGGCACGGCAAGGTCTTTCTCGACGCCACCCGCGCGGGCGGCGCTACGGTGGCCGCCGCCTACAGCCCGCGTGTGCGCCCCGGCGTGCCCGTCTCGTTCCCGCTCGGCTGGGACGAGCTGGACGACGTCACGCCGGCCGACTTCACCGTGCACACTGCGCCCGGGCTGCTGGCCGCCGGTCACCGATCGTGGACCGAAGCCATGCCCGAGCCCCAGACCCTCGACCCGGGTCTGATCGAGGAGGGCCGGACCATTCCGGTCGCCCGCGTGCAGGCCATGCACGAGGGCAAGCGCCGCGCGAAGGCCCGCCGCGAGGCGGGCTGACGCGCGCGGTCAGGCCGGTGTGAACAGCAGCGAGACGTTCTGGCCGCCGAAGCCGAACGAGTTGCAGATGGCGGCGTCGATCGCCTGCTTGCGGGGCTCGCCGGTGACCACGTCCAGGGTGACCTCGGGGTCCTTGTTCTCCAGGTTGAGCGTGGGCGGGATCAGGCCCTCGGCCACGGAGAGCACGGTGATGATGCTCTCCACCGCGCCGGCCGCGCCGACCAGGTGGCCGATCGCGCCCTTGGGGGCGGTGAGCACCACGTCGTCGGTCAGGGCGGCCCGGATCGCCGCCACCTCGCCGGTGTCGCCGACCACGGTCGAGGTGGCGTGGCAGTTCAGGTGGCCGACGTCGCCCGGGGCCAGGTCGGCCGAGCGCAGGGCGGCCCGGATCGCCCGGATCTGTCCCTCGCCGGAGGGCTCGGGACCGGTGATGTGGTACGCGTCGGCGGTGACCCCGAAGCCCGCGACCCGGGCGACCGGCCGGGCCCCGCGGGCGGCGGCGAAGTCGGCCCGCTCGAGCACCACCACGCCGGCGCCCTCACCGAGCACGAAGCCGTCCCGGTCGACGTCGAAGGGCCGGGAGGCGCGCGTGGGCTCGTCGTTGCGCTTGGAGAGCGTACGGGCTTGCGCGAACCCGGCCACCGTGATCGGCGCGATGCACGCCTCGGCCCCGCCGGCGATGACCACGTCGGCCTCGCCCGAGCGGATCAGCCGGACGCCCTGGGCGATCGCCTCGGCCCCGGACGCGCACGCGGCCGAGGTCGTGTAGACGCCGGCCTTGGCCCCGAGCTCGATGCTGATCCAGGCGGCGGCGCCGTTGGGCATCAGCATGGGCACGGTCAGGGGCGACACCCGCCGCGGCCCCTTCTCCTCGATCACGTCGTCCTGGTCGAGCAGGGTGTTGACGCCGCCGATGCCGGTGCCGATGACCACGGCCAGGCGCTCGCCCTCGACCCCCGGCGTGCCCGCGTCGGCCCAGGCGTGCCGGGCCGCGACCAGCGCCGCCTGCTGACACCGGTCCATCCGCCGGGCCTGCACCCGCTCGAGCACCGTGTCGGGCGAGACCGCCATCGGCGCCCCGATCTTCGTCGGCAGCTCGTCGAGATGCGCGTAGCCGGCCAGCACATCGTCGATGCGCCGCACGCCCGAGCGGCCCTCCAGCATGCCCTGCCACAGCGCGTCGACGTCGCCGCCGAGCGGGGTCGTCGCGCCGAGTCCGGTGATCACCACGTCCGTCATAGTTGTATAGCATACAACTATGAGCGAGCCCCCACGCGCACGCGGCCGACGCACCCGAAAAGCGATCCTGCAGGCGGCCGAGGCGCTGTTCGCCGAGCGCGGCCTGGCCGCGGTGAGCGTGGCCGACATCGCCGGCGCGGCCGGGGCCCACCCGCACCAGATCACCTACTACTTCGGCTCCAAGGACGCGCTCTTCGTCGAGGCCGCGTTCCGTCTGCTCCTGCACCAGGCGCGCCGGCTCGAGCCGATCGGCCTGCGCCGGCGCACGCCCGAGTCGTTCCGGATCGCTCTCGCCCGTACCGCCCTGGCCCTGCCGGCTGTGCCGGTCGCCGTCCACGCGATGTCCGTGAGCCGGCTACGGCCCGAGCTGCACGCCTCGGTCCAGCAGAGCCTGGCCGTGCTGTTCCGGCTGGCCGAGCGCTACCTGCTCGACGTGCTGGACCGCCGCGGCTGGGCCATCGACCGCCCGCCCGCCATCGAGGCCCGCACGTTCTGGACCACCGTCTTCGGCGCCCGCCTGATCTCCGAGAGCGGCTACGGCGGCGAGTCGGCCGACGTCGACCTGGCCGGCGTCCTGACCGTCCGCGACGCTTAGGGTTTATCGACGAGGGATCACCTCGATCGCGACCTTGCCGCGGAGGCCGTGCGACCGCCTGTTCTCCAGGAGCTCGTAAGCCTCGCCCATGCGGGCGAGCGGAAGAGTCGCGCCGACGACCGGCTTCACGAGACCGCGCTCGAGCGGGTTGACGACGGCCGCGTGGACGCGTACCCGTACCTGGCGGGGGCCACACGGTCCAGGGCTGACCTACACGAGATCGCGCCAGAACGGGACCGTCGCCCGGGGTTGGGCCGAGGAGGCCGTACCCAGGCCGAACTCGTGGTTCAGCCAGTCCGCGAGGTCCACGCCGTAGTAGATGATGTCGGTCTGGTACACCGACAGGACGGGGTGGGCGGAAACGCCCGCGGGCAGGAAACGGTGCCCATGGACTGGCACGAGTCTCGGCGCGGTCAGGAGATAGCTGCGGGCCGCGACCACGGCGTCCTCGGCCGTCGGCGGCCGGGCGCCCCATCCCTCGTACCAGAAGTTGTTGGTGCCGACGTCAAAGAGCACCCCCTCGACCGGCCACGCCAGCCGCTCGCGCAGGGCCGCCCGGTCGGGGCCGCGCCAGTCGGGCCAGCTGCGGCCCGAGGGCAGGCCGGCGGCCAGGAACTCGCGGTGATCGTCGGCGAAGGTGAAGCCGAACTCCCGCTCGAGGGACGCGAACTCGGCATCGGTCAGGCCGGGGCCGATCGGGAAGCGGCCGGAGGCGGCCAGTAGTTCCGCGGCGGTCACCCGGATACCTTATGTACTCCATTTGGTGTAAGGAAGTAGTCGGGAGGCGTCCGTGCAGGTGACGGCGGCCGGACGACGCGGTGGGGCGCCCGGCGAAAATAGCGTCCCGGTCATGAACAAATATCTGGCGTCCGTCCTGACTCTCGTCGGCGTCCCGGCCGGCCTGGCCATCACCGGCGGCAACGCCGACACCGTCATGACCTTGTCGCTCGCCATCGCCCTGGCGATCGCCGCGCTCTTCGTGACCAGGGCCCCGCGCCTCGTCCTGATCCTCTCGCTGGCCGTGATCGCCGGTCTCCGCGGCTCCTACCTGATCGACTCGGGCTGGGTCTGGCCGGCCACCGCCGCCCTGGTCGCCGTCGTGCTGGCCGGGCATCTCCGCACGGCGATCATCGCCGGGGGCCTGGCCCTGCTGTACGGGTTCTCGTGGGACGGCTACGTCGTCCAGGAGCACGGCGGCACGTGGACCCTCGCCCACGTCGGCGGCGAGACGCTCTGGCTGGCCGCCGTGCTGGCCGCCGCCACCGCCTACCGCAACACCGTCCGCTGGCAGTCCGAGGTCGCCCGCCGCCTCGAACAGGACGAGCACGAGCGTGCGCTCGACGCCCGCCGCCGCCGGGCCGAGGAGCGCGTCGGCATCGCCCGCGACCTGCACGACGTCGTCTCGCACACCCTGGCCGTAGTCGGCGTGCACCTCAACGTCGCCCTGGACTCCTTCGACAGCGACCCCGACGAGGCTCGTTCCTCGCTGCTTCTGGCCCAGGAGGTACGCGGGCGCGCCATGACCGATCTCAAGTCGCTGGTCGATGTGCTCCGCGAGGGCGAGACCCCGGCCATCGGCGAACCGGCCGACGGGCTGGACGGCCTGGTGCGTCTCACCGACCAGGTCCGCGCGGCCGGCCTGGCCGTGTCCCTCAACGAGTTCGGCGACCGGGCGTTCGTCCCCGCCCCCGTGGCCACCGCCGTCTACCGCGTCGTCCAGGAGTCCCTGACCAACACCGTCCGGCACGCCGGCGCCACCCGCGTCGCGGTCACCGTCCGCTACGCCCCGGCCAGCGTGGTCGTCGACGTGCAGGACAACGGCGCCGCCCCCGGCACGGTCATCGACGGCAACGGCATCGCCGGCATGCGGGAGCGGGTGGCCACCCTGGGCGGCGCCCTCACCGCCGGCGCGGGCAAGGGCGGCTTCGCCGTACGAGCCACCATCCCGATCGCGGCCTAGGAAGAGGACGATGACGATCTCGGTTCTGCTCGCCGACGACCAGCATCTGGTGCGGGCCGGCTTTCGCAGTCTGCTGCGCCGCGACAAGGAGATCGACGTCGTCGGCGAGGCCGCCAGCGGGGACGAGGCCGTGCGTACGGCCCGCTCGTTGCGCCCCGACGTGATCCTGATGGACATCCGGATGCCGGGCCTGGACGGCATCGCCGCGACCAAGGCGGTACTCGCCGACAATCCGGACACCAGGGTGATCATCCTGACCACGTTCGAGACGGACGAGTACGTCTTCGCCGCGCTGGCCGCCGGCGCGAGCGGCTTCCTGACGAAGGAGATCGCGCCGGACGGCCTGCGGCAGGCGGTCCGGGTGGTGGCCGCGGGCGACGCGCTGCTGTCGCCGAGCGTGACCCGGCGGGTGGTCGGGCAGTTCGCGCACCGCCCGGTGGCCGCGGCCAGGGATCAGGACCGGCTGGCCGTGCTGACCGATCGCGAGCGCGAGGTGGTCCGGATGGTCGCCGCCGGCCTGTCCAACGAGGAGATCGCCCGCGAGCTGGTGATCAGCCCGCTCACCGCCAAGACCCACATCACCCGGGCGATCGCGAAATTGGGTGTCCGGGACCGCGTTCAGCTTGTCATCATCGCCTTCGAGGACGGCCTGGCGGGGTAGGGGCGATGAAGCGGATCTTGGTGTACGGCGTGACCGGCGCCGGGAAGTCGACTCTGGCGGCGCGGATCGGGGAGCGGCTCGGGCTGCCCTATCACGCGATGGACGACCTGACCTGGGAGCCGGGCTGGGTCGAGGTGCCCGACGAGGTGCAGCGGGACAGGGTCCGGGCGGTGTGCGCCGGCGACGCCTGGGTGATCGACGCGGCGTACCAGAAGTGGGTGGACATCGTGATGGACCGGGTCGAGCTGATCGTCGGGCTGGACATGCCGCGGTGGGTCTCGTACCGACGGCTGGTGTGGCGTTCGCTGAGCCGCCTGGTCCGGCGGACCGAGATCTGCAACGGCAACCGGGAGTCGCTCCGCGCCCTGTTCTTCGACCGTCAGTCGCTGCTCTATCTGCATTTCCGGTCGTGGCAGCGCAAACGCGACCGGATGCGTCAGTGGCACGACAGCCCGGAGTTCCCGGAGACCGTGCTGCTGCGCTCCCCGGCCGAGGTCGAGGCCTGGCTGGCCGGACAAATCCATTGATCGTCCTCCCCCGCCAGGAGGCGCGCCGGATCGCCGTCCGCGCCCAGCTGCTCACGCGCTCCTTCTCGGGTGATCTGCCGGCCCTGGTCGAGCATCTGACGCTCCTCCAGTACGACCAGACCAGCGCCGTGGCCCCCAGCGCCGACCTCGTCGCCTGGAGCCGCCTCGGTTCCTCGTACCATCCTTCGCAGCTGGCCGAGGCCCTCGAGGACCGCACCTTCATCGAGCTCAAAGGCATGATCCGGCCGTACGCCGACATCTCGCTGTACAAGGCGCGGATGGCCGCTTGGGACGACCCGGACGACCAGTTCAGCCATCCGAAGGCCCACGCCTTCGTGGCCGCCAACCCCGAATGCCGTCGGGACATCCTCAGCCGCCTCGACAACGGCGGCCCGCTCCCCCAGTCCGAGCTGCCCGACACGTGCAAGGTCGCCTGGGGCTCCTCCGGCTGGAACAACAACCGCAACCTGACGATAATGCTGGAGTGTCTCGCCGCCCGCGGCGAGATCGCGATCGCCGACCGCGACGGCCGCGAGAAGCTGTGGGATCTGGCCCACCGCGTCTACCCGTCCGAGATCATCCCCGAGCCGGCCGCCCGCCGGATCCGCGACGAACGCCTGCTCCGCTCCCAGGGCCTGCTCCGCGCCCGCCCCGGATTCGAGGCCGGCGAGAAAGCCACCGTCAAGGGCCTGCGCGGCACCTGGCGCGTCGACCCGGCCCAGCTGGACCAGCCCTTCGCCGGCCGCACCGCACTGCTCTCCCCCTTGGACCGCCTCATCTTCGACCGCAAGCGCATGCTCGACCTCTTCGAGTTCGACTACGCCCTGGAGATGTACAAGCCCGCCCACGCCCGCAAATGGGGCTATTGGGCGATGCCCATCCTGCGCGGCGACCGCCTGATCGGAAAGCTCGACGCCACCACCGACCGCCGCACCAACACCTTCCGCGTCGACGCCATCCACGAGGACGCCCCGTTCACCCCCGCCACCCACACCGCGGTCCTCCGCGAGCTCCGAGACCTGGCCGCCTGGCTCGGCCTCGACCTGGACCTCCCCGACGACCTGTAATCAGTCGGGAAGGATCGGGACGGAGGGGCCGAGGGCGCGGCCCAGGGTGGCGGCGCGGGTCAGGGATGCGGAGCCGAAGCGGTCGCGGACGGCGTCCATGGCCAGGTCGAGGCCGTCGTCGTCGGTGTCGTCGAAGAGGGAGGGCTGGACGTGGCCGTCGCCGTCCAGGTTGCTCACGGCGACGCCGACCAGGGTCAGGCCGCGGGTGTCGATCAGGGGGCGGGCCTCGGTGAGCAGGTGGCGGGCCGTGTCGGCGATGGTGCGGGTCTGCATGGTGGCCTTCAGGAGCGAGCGGGAGCGGGTGGCCCGGCCGAAGTCGTCGAAGCGCAGGCGGACCGTGACGGTGCGGCCCGCTCGTTTGGCCCGGCGCATGCGGCGGCTGACCCGGTCGACCAGGGCGTCGAGGGTGGCCTCGACCTCGCTGAAGGGGCGGGGGCGGCGGCCCAGGGCGCACTGGGCGCCGATCGAGCCGCGGCGGTGGCCGACCCGTACCCGCCGGGGGTCCTTGTTGTGGGCCAGCGCGTGCAGGTGGCGCCCGGCACCCGGGCCGAGCAGGGCGATCAGGGCGGCCTCGCCGACCCGGGCCACGTGGCCGACCGTGTCGATGTGGCGCTCGCGCAGCTTGGCCGAGGTGACCGGGCCGACGCCCCAGAGACGCTCGACCGGCAACGGGTGCAGGAAGGCCAGCTCGCCGCCGGCCGGCACCTCGAGCAGCCCGTCCGGCTTGCCGACGGCGCTGGCCACCTTGGCCAGGAACTTCGTGCCGGCGATGCCGACCGTGATGGGCAGGCCGACCTGCTCGCGGACCCGGGCCCGGAGGTGGCCGGCGATCTCGCGCGGGGTGCCGCTGACCCGCAGCAGGCCGCTCACGTCGAGGAACGCCTCGTCGATGGAGATGCCCTCGACCAGCGGCGTGGTGTCCCGGAAGATCTCGAAGACGGCCTTGCTGGCCTCGGAGTACGCGCTCATGCGGGGCGGCACGACGATCGCGCCGGGGCAGAGGGCCCGGGCCTGGCTCAGGCTCATCGGGGTGCGCACCCCGCGGGCCTTGGCCTCGTAACTGGCCGCGAGGACCACGCCGCCGCCGACGAGGACCGGCCGGCCGCGCAGGGCCGGGTCGTCGCGCTGCTCGACCGACGCGTAGAAGGCATCCAGGTCGGCATGCAGAATGGCCACGCGAGCGAGTCTAGAACAAGTGTTCGAATCCGTCACCCATAGTGTCGTTTTCAGCCGACAGACAACAGAATGTAACGAAGCTTTACGTCCGATCGTGACGCTGGTCATGTCCCTCGGGGAATTCCACGACGAGAATCTCTGTTGTCGCATTCAGACTTGAGCGCACAACGCTCAACTTTTACAGAGAGTTCCGCTGGAGGAACCACCCATGTTGCTCAGTAGCGCGACGGTTCGTGACCTGGACCGGCTCACCGCTCGCGTGTTCGACACTGCTACCCGCAGCTCCGGCGCGCGCCTCGATGCCTACCGCATCGACGACCACTTCTACATTGACATCGACCTGCCCGGTGTCGACCCGGCTGGGATCGACATCACCGTCGACCGCAACGTGCTGACCGTCCGGGCCGAGCGCCGGCGCAACGCCGACGGTGAGAACGCCGACGCCGTCGTCGCCGAGCGGCCGGCCGGCCCGGTCAGCCGTCAGGTGTTCCTGTCCGACACCCTCGACACCGACCGGCTCGAGGCCCGCTACGAGCAGGGCGTGCTGGTGCTGGACATCCCGGTGGCCGAGAAGAGCCGGCCCCGCAAGGTGGAAGTGACCGTCTGAGACGAAGGGCCCCGCGCCGCGGGGCCCTCTCAGTGCCCGAACAACAGCCAGTTGATGTTGATGAACTCGGCGCCGTCCTCGCGGACGAAGACCAGATAGACCGTGTGCTTTCCGGTGGTCGGCTTGATGGTGACCTCGTCGGTACGCCAGGACTGCCAACCACCGGTACGGGTCACCCGCATCGTGCCGATGGCCGGGGCGTCCGCGCTGTCCAGCCGGATCTCCATCCGGCCGCCGTCCTGGGCGTCCGAGGCGACCCGCACGTCCACCTTGGTCGCCGGCACCTCGCCGAACTCGAAGTTGTCGAAGCGCAGCTGATCGCCGTTGGCGACCCATCCCACGTTCTGCCCGCCACCCTGGTCCTCGGTGTCCTGCGACTGGATGCCGACGTTCCCGTCGGCCGCCTCCGCCTGCAGGGTCGGATAGACCGTCGGCGTCGGCGGCGGGCTGGTGGTCGGCGCCGGCTCCGGCTCCGACGAGGAGGAAGCGGCCGCTGAGGCCGGCGCGACCGGCGGCAGCGCGGCGGCCGGCGCTGGGGAATCCTGCCATCGGCCGATCAAGTAACCCACCAGCAGCAGACCGACCGCGGCCAGCGCGAAAAGCGTGCGCTGCCGCAGCCGGTGCGACCGCGTGCGGTAGACCCGGGTCCCGCCGGAACCGTCGAAGCCGCCGGAACCGTCAAAGCTGCCGCGACTGTCGAAGCCGACAGGTCCGCCGGGGTTGTCGAAGGGCGGTGGAGCGACCAACTGCTCAGACCACCTCGGCGACGATCGACTCGACCGGCGGCTCGGCGAAGTGGCAGGCCACCCGCTGGGCCGGGGCCTTCTCCTCCAGGGCCGGGTCGTTGGTGGCGCAGATGTCCTGGGCCTTCCAGCAGCGGGTGCGGAAGCGGCAGCCCGACGGCGGGTCGACCGGCGAGGGCACGTCGCCGACCAGGCGGATCCGGTTCTTCGGGGGCACGCCCCGGACCACCGCGATGTCCGGCACGGCGGAGAGCAGAGCCTGGGTGTACGGGTGCTGGGGCGCGTTGTAGAGCGAGTCGCGCGGCCCCTCCTCGACGACCCGGCCGAGGTACATCACCGCGACCCGGTCGCAGAAGTGCCGCACCACGCCGAGGTCGTGCGCGATGAACACGAACGCGATGCCGAGCTCCTTGCGCAGGTTCTCCAGCAGGTTCATGACCTGGGCCTGGATCGACACGTCGAGCGCGGAGACCGGCTCGTCGGCCACGATGATCTTCGGGCGGGCCGCCAGGGCGCGGGCGATGCCGATGCGCTGGCGCTGGCCGCCGGAGAACTCGTGCGGGTAGCGGTTGTAGTGCTCGGGGTTGAGGCCGACCAGCTCGAGCAGCTCCTGGACCCGGGCCAGCTCGCCCTTCTTGTCGACCATGTCGTGCGTGCGCAGCGCGGTGCCGACGATCGTGCCGACCGTGTGCCGCGGGTTCAGCGACGAGTACGGGTCCTGGAAGATCAGCTGGATCTCGCGGCGGTACGGCCGCAGGCGCCGCTCGTTCATGTGGGCGATGTCGACGCCCTGGTAGCGGATCTCGCCGCCGGTCGGCTCGAGCAGCCGGGTGATCAGCCGGGCCGTGGTCGACTTGCCACAGCCGGACTCGCCGACCAGGCCGAGGGTCTCGCCCGGCTTGAGGGTCAGGTCGACGCCGTCGACGGCCTGCACCCACTTCGTGCCGCGGGAGAGGAAGCCCTCGCCCTTGGTCTTGAAGTGCATCTTGACGTTGTCCAGCTCGAGCAGCGGCGCGCCCTCGACCGACTTGACGCCGGACCGGGCGGGGGTGGTAGCAGCGGTCATGATCTGGGTCCTCTTACGGCAGCCGGGGCAGGACGTCGGTCTCGAAGACCCGGTCGGGGTCTTTCAGGTGGCACCGCGAGGTGCGGCCGAGGTCCGCCGTCCGCGAGATGAGCTCGGGCCTCAGCGTGCGGCACAGGTCGTCGGGCACCCGGTCCTTGAACTCGCACCGGGGGTGGAACGGGCAGCCGCTGGGCACCGCGAGCAGGCTCGGCGGGGAGCCGGGGATCGGGTGCAGCGGGGCCGGCTCGCCGGTCAGGGCCGGGATGCTTTCCAGCAGACCCCAGGAGTACGGATGCAGCGGCTCACCCAGGATCTTGTTGACCGGGCCGTGCTCGACGGCCGTGCCCGCGTACATCACGAGGATGTCGTCGGCGATCTCGGCCACCACGCCGAGGTCGTGGGTGATGAAGACGACCGCCGAGCCGAAGTCGCGCTGCAGGTCGGCGATGAGGTCGAGGATCTGCGCCTGGACCGTCACGTCGAGGGCGGTGGTCGGCTCGTCGGCGATCAGCAGCTTGGGGTCGTTGACCAGCGCCATGGCGATCATCGCGCGCTGGCGCATGCCGCCGGAGAACTCGTGCGGGTACTGATCCACCCGGCGGCGCGGGTTGGGGATGCCGACCCGGCCGAGCATGTCGACCGCACGCTCCTTGGCCTTGCGCTTGCTGACGTTGTGGTGCGCCCGGTACGACTCCATGATCTGGTCGCCGACCGTGAAGTACGGGTGGAGCGAGGACTGCGGGTCCTGGAAGATCATCGAGGCGTCGCCGCCGCGGTACTTCTCCAGCTCCTTGTCGCTCATGCTGACCACGTCCTGGCCGCCGACCTTGATCGAGCCGGTGATCCGGGCGACGCGGCGGTCGTGCAGGCCGAGCACGGCCATGCTGGAGACGCTCTTGCCGGAGCCGGACTCGCCGACGATCGCGAGCGTGCGGCGCAGCGGGACCGAGTAGCTCAGGCCCTGCACCGCCTTGACCACGCCGTCGGCCGTCGGGAACTGCACGTGGAGGTCGTTGACCTCGAGGTACGGCTCCTCGTTGGCCGCGGGGGTGCGGGCCACGCGGGTCACCGTGTGCGGTGCTGCGGGGCTGGTCTGGTCGCTCATGCTGCCGCCTTCGTGCTGCGGAGTGGGGGAACGGGAACGCGCGCCGGGATCATCCGAGCCGGACCCGGGGGTCGAGGAAGGTGTACGCGATGTCCACCACGAGGTTCATCACAACAAGTACCACCGAGCCGACCAGAACGCCGCCCAGCAGCACCGGCAGGTCGTACTGGCCGAAGGCGCGCAGGGTGAGCTGGCCCAGGCCGGGCAGGCCGAAGATGCTCTCGGTGAAGATCGCGCCGGTGAGCTGGAACGCGAGGTCGATGCCGAAGATGGTGACGACCGGGGTGAGACCGGCCCGCAGGCCGTGGCGGTAGACGACACGCCGGCGGCTGATGCCCTTGGAGGTCGCGGTCCGGACGAAGTCCTGACCCAGCGTCTCGATCATGGAGGCTCGCGAGTACCGGGTGTACGCGGCGGCGTTGGTCAGGCCCACGCACAGCCAGGCCGCGAGCAGGCCGCTGGCCCAGGTCAACGGGTTGTCGAAGAAGGGGTGGTAGCCCGACTGCGGCAGGAAGGTGGCGTAGAGGGCGACCAGCAGGGCGACGACGAAGTAGGGGATCGACTGGACGAACAGCGTCGTGCCGACCACGGCCTTGTCGAGCGTCGTGCCCCGTACCTGGGCCGCGATCGTGCCCGCGAGGACGCCCACGATGAGGTAGACGACCGCACCGCCGATGACGATCGAGACGGTGACCGGCAGCGCCGCCGCCAGGAGCTTGGTGACCGGCTGGCCCAGCGTGTACGAGTAGCCGAGGCAGGGCGCCGCGCAGTGCTGCGTCGTGCCGCCCGCCTCGAAGTCGCGGCCGACCACGATGCCCTTCATGTAGGCGCCGATCTGCTGCAGCGGCGGCTCGTCGAGGTCGAGGCTGGCCTTGATGTCGGCCACGCGCTCGGGGGTGCATCGGGGGCCGCAGATGACGCCGGCGGGGTCGGTCGGCGCCAGGAAGAACAACGCGAAGCTGGCCACCAGCGTCACGATCACGACGGAGATCGCGCTCAGGACGCGTTTCAGGATGTACAGCAGCACCGCTTGCTCCTCTTTCCTTCACGGCGCCGGGTGGGTTTTCCCGGAGTTATCTACTGCGGCGCCCGTGACGCCGGGTTCGATTTTGCGCCCGGGGTGGTCCCGTCCGCCGGATCAGCGGACCGGACCACCCCGGGGTACTGCGAGTTACTACTGCTCAGTGCGTGTTACGTCAGCTCTTGAGGTACATCGAGCCGAAGTTCGGCATGCCCATGGTCGGGTCGCCGGGGGTGGTGCCCACGTTGGTGCCCTGCACGACGGCCAGCTTGTCGTAGTACGTCGGGATGGCGATGTACTGCTCCATGATCTTCTTGTCCAGAGCAGCCCACTTCGGCGTCGACTGGTCGGCCGGGAGGTTGGCGACGTCGTTGATCTCCTTGTCGAGCGCCGGGTCGGCCAGCATGCCCCAGCTCTGGCCCTCGCCCACGCTCTGCGAGCGGAAGAGGACCGGGAACCACGAACCACCGGCGGGCCAGTCCGAGCACCAACCGGCCGGGCTCTGGCCCATGTTCACCGGGGCGTCGTAGTCGCCCTTCTTGGTCCGCAGGTCGGCGGTGGCGACACCGATCGGCTTGACCTTGAAGCCGGCCTTGGTGAGTGCGTCGGCGCGGATCTGGCTGATCTGCTGCGTCAGCGGCTTCTGGTTGTCGTAGTACCAGCTGACCTCGAAGTTCGCCTTGCCGGCGGCCTCGAGCATGGCCTTGGCGGCGGCCGGGTCACCGGCGCCGGTGCCGGTCAGGTCGGGGACGGCGGCGTACTTCTCGTAGCCGGGAACCGACGGCGGCATGACGGTGCTGGCGGGCTCGGCGACGTAGTCGTTGAGGCCCGCGGCCTTCCACAGGGCGTCGTTCGGGTACGCCTTGGCGATCGCCTTACGAACCTCCAGCGGGATCTTGCGGCTGTCGAGCTGCCACACGATCGTGCAGGGGCTCTCGCCCTGGACCAGCTGCGACTTCTTGTTGGCCAGCTGCGGGATCAGCGTGGCGTCGAGGACGTCGTAGTTGATCGCGTTGGCGTCCTGGCCGTTGCTGTTCAGGATGGCCGTCTGCGACTTGACCGCGTCGACGCCCCACTGGAAGTTGTAGCCGTCCAGGTACTGGTGACGGGCGGCGTCCGTGTTCGGGTCCCAGTTGGTGTTCTTCTCCAGGACCAGCGAGGTGCCGGCCGCGTAGGACTTGAACTTGTAGGGGCCGGTCGCCAGCGGCTTGTTCTTGTACTCCTGCTTGGTGTCCTTCGCCTGGGGGATCGGCGTGAACATCGGGAAGGTCATGAAGAACGGCAGGTCCTGGAACGGCGTCTTCAGGTGGACGATCAGGGTGTCGGTGCCCTGGGTCTCCACGCCGGAGTAGTTCTGGCCGTCCTTGTACGGGCCCTTGTACTTGTCGCCGTCCTTGAAGTAGGACAGCTGGTAGGTCGGGCCGTTGACGTAGATGTCGTGGGCGAACGAGCGCTTGATGGCGTACGCCAGGTCCTCGACCTTGACGTCGGTGCCGTCCTCGTACTTGATGCCCTGCTGCATCTTGAAGGTCCACGTCAGCTTGTCGGCCGACACGGTGCCCAGGTCGGTGAGGTCCGGGACGAGGGTGGGCTTGCCGTCACGGATGTCGAACTGGGTCGGCGTACGGAACAGGAGCTTGCCGATCTCGTTCGAGTCGACGTAGTAGATGTCCGTCGGGTCGAACGTGTTCGGGGTCGTCTGCGCCTGGACGTTGAGGATGCCACCCTTGCGGGCACCCTCGATCTCCTTGGCCGGGCCCTTCGCGCTCGGGTCGAGCGCGTTGGCCTGCGTCGTGATCTTGCCGGCGTCGGATGAGCCGCCGTTCGACGAGTCGTTGTTCGACGACGGGCTGCTGCAGCCCGCGAGGCCTAGCGCCACGGCGGCGGTGGCCGCCACGGCAACATTAAATCGCCTTGCCATTTCTCCTCTTCTCATACTGGGCGTCACCACGTCACCGTCGGGTGCGGGGATCGAATGCGTCACGAATCGAGTCGCCGAGCAGGCTCAGCGCGAGCACGAGGATCGTGATGGCCGCTACCGGGATCCACAGGTAGAGCGGATCGACCCGGTAGAAATTCTGTGCTGCGGCGATCGTCAGGCCCCAGGACGGCGTGGGCTCGGTGAGACCGACGCCGAGGAACGTCAGGCCGGCTTCGGTGACGATGTAGGTCGGCAGCGCCATCGAGACCGAGATGACGATGGGCGCCACGAGGTTGGGCAGCAGTTCCTTGAAGAGAATCTTGTGCGTCGGCACGCCGAGCACCTTCGCGGCGGAGACGAACTCCCGCTCGCGCAGGGAGAGCACCTCGCCCCGGATCAGGCGGGCGAGGCTGGCCCAGCCGAAGAAGGAGAGCACGATGATCAGCGAGTAGAAACGCGCCGAGGCGACGTCGTCGGCCGCCGCGTCCTCCGAGGTGCCGACGAAGATCGACAGCAGCACGGCCGGGACGGCGATGGCGAACAACAGGTACGGCAGGCTCAGGACGAAGTCGATGACCCAGGAGATGATCCGGTCGAGCCAGCCGCCCACGAAGCCGGCCAGCAGGCCGACGACCACGCCGATGATCGTCGTGATGATCGTGACCGAGCCGGCCACGATCAGCGACGGCCGGGCGCCGTAGACGAAACGCGCGAACAGGTCGCGGCCCAGGCGCGGCTCGACGCCGAACCAGTGCTCGCCGTTGGGCGCGATCGTCGGGTAGCCGTACTGGTCGATCAGGTCCTGGTGGTACTCGGTGGGGCTCTGGCCCTCGAGCTTGGCCAGCAGCGGCGCGAGGATCGCGATGAGCACGAAGAACAGGAAGATGCTGCCGCAGATCACCGCGACCTTGTCCTTGCGCAGACGGGCCAGGGCGATCTGGGTGGGCGACTTGCGCCGGGTGTTCACCTTCGCGCCCTGATCACCCGTGGGTGCGCTCATGGCCTCGGTCGAGGCGCCGGTCCGGGTCAGTTCGGCTTCCTCGATCAGCGGTTCCACGCGTCGGTCACCTCCTTCGAACGACACACCTCACATGCGCCGTGCGTGAGAGGTATTCGGATGCTGCGGTTGGCAAGGTACTTCGAACTCGGCCCGTAGGAAATGAGTTGACGCATCGAATGAATAACGGCCCGCTGAAAGCCTCGCATGGCCCATGTCACATCCGGTCCAACCGGTAGTACGGCAGAAGTGCCCCTTGCACGGGCAAAACACCCGTAATACCTCTCATGTTTGACTCCTATGTCCGGTTTGGAGCGCCAGAGGGCAACTGTACTGTTGCGCAAAGTTATGGAAGTCTTGGCCACGGCGCAACAGACCGCTGTTTCACGACAGTTTCGCGAGAGTGTCGATCTTGGCCTTCCTGGACCGTTCTTTTCTCCGGTGTCAAGGGGGTACGGGCGCAAGATCTTCGGTACAAGTGTGAAGACGGGGCCGTATCGACGGTCATCCCGCCCACCGGGACGGGGTTCGCGGATGATCTCCGTGCTTCCGGGATCACGCGCTGTAGACCCGGGAAAGCGCCCCGGACGGAGACGACGGCCATTCCGATAACGAATGGGGCGCCATTCGCGGTCGAATACGGAGTTCGAAGTCCGTCATCCCCCGGGAAGGTATGACCCCCAGATGAGGGGGTCACCCGTCAGCCCGCGGCCCGGGCGCGTTCGTACTCCTCGGTCAGCGCCGCGCCGAGCTCGGCCAGGCGGGTGTCCGGGGCGGCGGCGTGCACGGCCGCGATGAAGTCGAGGTAGGCGGTGCGCAATGGGGCGCGACGGCCGTCGGGGGAAGGGGTCGGAAACAGGCAGCCTTCAGTCTGGTCAAGGGCGGTGGCGGGGTGGTCGGACGGGAAGCCTTCAGTCTGGTCAAGGGCGGCGGCGGGGTGGTCGGACGGGAAGCCTTCAGTCCGGTCAAGGGCGGCGGCGGGGTGGTCGGACGGGAAGCCTTCAGTCCGGTCAAGGGCGGCGGCGGGGTGGTCGGACGGGAAGCCTTCAGTCTGGTCAAGGGCGGTGGCGGGGTGGTCGGACGGGGACACGAGCAGGAGGTACGCGGCGACGGCGGCTGGGCGGAAGTCGGCCGGGGTCTCGGCCGGCGGCCCGGAGATCTCGGGCGGCCCGGTCGTCCCGGGCGGGCCGGTGGCCGACGGGACGACCGGGGTGCCGGCCAGCTCGGCCCGCAGGCGCAGGCTGGCGCTGAGCAGCCCGACCGGGGAGCCCTCGAAGAGCTGGGCCGGCTCGTAGTCGCGGGCCACCAGGCCGGCGCCGCGGGCGATCAGCTCGTCCGGGTCGAGGTCGTCGCGGAGCCCGGCCGGGCCGAAGCCGAAGTAGGCGGCGAGGCGCTCGCGGACGACCGGGATCCGGGTCGAGCCGCCGGCCGGCACCACCTGGTCGATGTCGCCCCAGCCGATGCCGTGGGCGGCGTGCGCGGCCGCGATGGCCTCGGTGAGCAGGTCGAGCGAGCGCTGCACGTCCGGCTCGATCATCGCCTCGAAGGCGCGGCGGGTCAGCGGCACGGCGGCGCTGACCGTGGCGGTGAGCCGGGGCAGCTCCAGGGTGGTGCTGTCGGTGACCGAGAGCTCCCGCTTGCGGATCTCGGCCTCCCAGCGGATCCGCCGGCGGATGCTCGCGTCCTGGCTGAGGTCGACGTGGTGCCGCTCGCGGATCTGCCGCAGGGTGAACTCGACGATGCGGGCGTCGAAGTCGTCGCCGCCGAGCCGGGGGTCGCCGGCCGAGCCGAGCACCTCGACCGAGTCGGGGCCGATCCGCACGATCGACGCGTCGAAGGTGCCGCCACCCAGGTCGTAGATCGCGTACGTGCCGGGGTCGGCGTCGGCGGCCAGCGCCATGGCCGCGGCCACCGGGTCCTCGACCAGGCGGCGCACGTTGAGCTGGGCCAGGCCGGCCGCCTCGCGCAGGGCCCGCCGCTGGGCCTCGCCGGCCGCGGCCGACACGGTGATCACGGCGTCGTGCACGGCCCCGCCGACGAACGTCTCGGCCTGGCGCTTGAGCTCGAGCAGCAGGAAGGCGCAGATCTCGCGAGGTTGATAGGTGCGGCCGCGGAACCGGATGCGGTCGCCGCTGCCGAGCTCGCGCTTGATCCCGGCGATCACCGTCTCGGGGCCGGACGCGGGTGGCAGCCCGGCCATCACCTGGCCGGCGCCGCCCTGGCCGACGGCCGCGGGCATGGTCGGGGTGCCGGTGGGGCCGGGCACCACGGCGAGTTTCGTGCCGTCCCACACGGACACGGCGCACGAGCTGGTGCCGACGTCGATGCCGACCACTCCGTGGAAAGCCTGATGCGCATCGGTCAAGGCCGCCCCCTGTGACCGCAGTGTTTCTGGCCGTCAAATTAACATCGGCCCCGGAGCCGACAGAACAGACGGCGATCGATCCGTCGTACATCCGACGAAGGCTGGACAACCAAGATGACGATCGAACTGAGCCCGCTCACCTCGGCCGACCTGGAGCGGCGGATGCCGGCCATGATCGCCCTGTTCGCGGACGCCCTGGTGGGTGATCACGGGTTCACCCCCGAGGAGGCGGCCCGCGAGTCCGAACGGCAGACCCGCGACCTGCTGCCCGACGGCGTCGCCACCGCGGGCCAGCTGCTGCGCAAGGGCGTGGTGGACGGCGCGGAGGTCGGCTTCCTGTGGATCTCGCTGCCCGGCACCACCTTCGAGACCATGGCCTGGATCTCCGAGATCGAGGTGGCCGGCGAGCACCGCTCGCGCGGTTACGGCAGCGCCATGCTGCGGGCCGGTGAGGCCGAGCTGGCCGCCCGGGGCATCGGCCGGGTCGGGCTGCACGTCTTCGGTCACAACACCGGGGCCCGGCGCCTCTACCGCCGCCTCGGTTACCGCGTCCTCACCCAGATCCGGGCTCGCTCCGCCTCGCCCACGGGCAGTCCGGTCACCCTGGTGCCGATGACGCCCGGGGAGTACGCCCGCCGGCTGGACGAGCTCGTCACGGCCGACCCGATGGTGCTCGTCCGCGAGCGGCCGGAACGGGCCCGGACCCGCGCCGCCGCGATCGGCCCGGACGAGCTGCACACCGCGGTGGCCGACGGCCGGCCGGTGGGCTGGGTCTGGCTGGCCAAACCGACCGCGGGCCGCCCGGGCGCCGGCATCATCCGCTACCTGGCGGTCGACGAGCCGTACCGCCACCAGGGGCTGGCCCGCGGCATCGTGGCCGCCGCCGAGGCGACGGTCGCGCATCACCGCGTACCGCAAGTGGGTCTTTTCGTCTCGGCCTCGACCCCCGGGGCCGAGGCGTTCGCCGACCGGCTGGCCTTCCCGGTCGTCTCCGAGCAGCTGGTGAAGGACCTTTAGCCCTCGACGCCGGTGGCGTGGTGCGGGGAGCCGACCGGTTTGGACTGGGAGGAGCCGCGCTGGCGCAGGAAGATCGCCAGGATGGCCATCGAGGCCACGGCGAGCAGCTCGGACTGCCAGTTCTGCAGGGTGCGGTTCCAGAAGTCGGCCTCGAGCAGGTACCGGGCCCAGGAGACGGGGTCCTCACGCTCGCTCAGCTGCTCCTCGTTGAACGCGGCGACGCCGGCGATCGACTGGGCCAGCCAGGAGCCCACGAAGATCAGGCCCATCACCAGGCCGAGCGAGTTCGAGAAGACGGCGGTGCGCCAGCCGCCCACGCGGGCCCATTTCGGGGAGTCCGCGTCCGCGTACGGGCCGATCTTCTGCTCCTGGTCGGTCTCGCGGCCGGGCTTGTCGAGGGACTTCGACTCGGGTGAGCCCTTCTGCAGCAGCCAGACCGTCAGCAGGATGAACAGGAAGAACTGCAGGTACTCGGACTGCCAGTTCTCGGCCACGTCGACGCCGAAGCTGGCCGAGGTGACGTAGCGCCAGAACGCGATGTCGGGCAGTCCCGAGGCGCGCTGGGCGTCGTTGAACTGGGCCAGGCCGGCGAAGGCCTGCCCGACCAGCACGAGCAGGAAGAGCAGCCCGAAGACCAGCCCGATGCCGTTCTCGCGGAGGAACTTCCTCAACGGTGCACCACCCCGAGCGTGATGACGTAGGCCAGGCCGGCGCCGACGATCAGCAACAGCAGGACGAAGAGCGCGCGCATGTCAGTCGCCCTCCACCGTGCAGTCGTAGGGCCGCGAGGCCTGCGGCGTGCACCCGGCCGCCACCACCCGCCAGCCCTCGGGGAAGGCCGCCAGGAAGATCGTGTCGTCGTCCAGCTTCACCTGGGCCCACTGGCCGTAGACCGAGGTCTCGACGACCGTGCCGGGCTTGGGCAGGCTCTTGCCGAGGATGGCCTCGGGGCACGGCTCGTCCTCGGCCACCGTCTTGACCGTGGCCGGGGCCAGGACGGCGCAGGCGGCGTCGCCGTCACCGGCGCCGGCCGCGGTGAGCAGTCGCGTGGCCACCCCGGCGGCGGCCTCCTCCCGGCTGCCGACCGTGCTGCACCCGGCCAGGGCGCCCACGAGGATCAGTAATGCTGCGGATCGGCGCACGGGGCCCAGCATGCCCCGATTCAGCCGCCGTTAAGCATGATCGAGCCGCGAAGACCCCCGGTCGGGTCGGGCCCCGGCCCGCTCGCAGTCGTGCAGGGCGTGCTCGGCCCAGCCGATGCGCTGCGCGCTCAGCCCGGCCATCCGGGCCTGGTGGACCGCCTCGCGCAGCAGCCGCAGGGCCTCGGCCAGGTTGCCCGCGGCCATCTCGGCCTCGCCGAGCGCCAGCGTGCCGGTGGCCACCCGGCGCGGGTCGCCGAAGCGCTCGCGCAGCACCTGCGACATGCGCAGGTGCCGCAGGCCGCGCTCGGTGTCGCCGGAGACGAAGACGTGGAAGAAGCCGATGTGCCGGTGCACCTCGGAACGGACCATCTCGTCGGCGTACCGCTCGGCCAGGGTCAGCGCCTCGGTGTAGAACGGCATGGCGGTGCCCCAGTCGCCGCGCAGCACCTGGTGGACGAGGCCGAGGCCGAACAACGACTCGGCCGCGCCGGCCGGGTCGTCGACCTCGCGCTGGATCAGCAGCGCCTCGGCGAACAGCCGCTGCTCACCGGCCCAGTCGGCCCGGGTCAGGTCGCCTGAGATGGCGGCGAAGTGCGCGAGCATGCCGAGCCGGGTCAGCGCGGTCGCCTCCTCGGCCCGCTTGCGCTCGGCCCGGGCCCGGTCGCGGGCGGCCTCGAGCATCTGCCGCGCGGGCAGGAAGTCGCCGGTGCGGAAGGCGGCCTCGAGCATGGCCTCGTTCCCCGCGGCGAGCAGCGCCCCAGCGGTGGGTTCGCTCCCCATGGGACGGTACGTTACCGGTCGGGAACGCTCTGTGGTTACCCGCTGTCGCGTACGACCAGAGTGGGGTGGAAAGTCACCGAGCGCGGCAATCGTCCGGGCGAGCCGATGTGGGCCAGGAGCACCTCGGCCATCTCGGCCGCCATCTCCTCGACCGGCTGGCGCACGGTGGTCAGCAGCGGGCGGCAGTCGAGCGCGGCCGAGCTGTCGTCGAAGCCGACCACGGCCACGTCCTCCGGCACCCGCCGGCCCAGATCCTGCACCGCGCGCAGCGCGCCCTCGGCCATCAGGTCGCTGGCCACGAAGAGCCCGTCGATGTCGGGGTGTTCCGCCAGCAGCCGCCGGGCCGCGGCCTCGCCCCCGGCCCGGGTGAAGTCACCCTCGATGGCCGGGACGTCGTCGTCCAGATAGGCCCGGAAACCCTCCAGGCGGTCCAGCCCGGACGGAATGTCCAGCGGACCGGTGATGGTGGCCAGCCGGCGCCGGCCCTGCGACAGGAGCCGGTCGGCGGCCAGCCGGGCCCCCAGCCGCTGGTCGACGTCGACGTAGCTGACCGGGATGGGCGAGGTCGGCCGGGCCGAGACCACGGCCGGGATGCCCAGCTCGTGCACCTGGCGCGGCAGCGTGTCCTGCTCGTGGCTGCTGATCAGCAGCACCCCGTCCACATGGCCCTGCCGCAGGTAGCGCATCACTTGGTGATGATCGGTGGAGTCGGTCGGGATGACCACCAGGTGGATGTCGTGCGGCCGAAGGGCGCCGGTCGCGCCGGCGGTGATCCGCCCGAAGTACGGATCGGTGAAGATCCGGTTGAGGAACGAGTGGTTGTCCGGCCGGTCGGGCTCGCTGATCACCAGCGCGACCGAGTTGGAGCGCCGGGTGACCAGGCTGCGGGCGGCCACGTTGGGCACGTACCCGGTCTCGGCGACGGCCCGCTGCACCACCTCCCGGATCTTGGCGTCGACACTGGTCGCACCATTGATCACCCGGGACACGGTCGCTCGGGACACACCGGCCGCCTCGGCCACCTGGTCCATGGTCGGATGGCGGGGCCGGGGTGTCATGCTGCTCGTTATAACACCCCGGCCCATGCTCACGGACGCCCGTCGGTGCCGCACTTGACGATGACGCGGATGCAGTCGTTGACCCGCCGGGCCAGCTCGTCCACCGGCCAGGCGTTGAAGAAGTCACCGTGCATCGTGTAGCCCGGTCCCGAGGCGAGCCGGAAGTTCGCCGGGTTGCCGTTGACCGGGTAGCGCATCACCTGACGCAGCTTCGGCACCACCACCGGGTGGCTGGCCGGGCAGGCGTTGTTCACCGGGTACGCCATGTGGCTCTTGTGATCCGGCGAATCCAGGTTGACCCCGTCCCAGCAGTGCGGGAAGTCCAGGTACGACTCCAGCATCGTGCCGGCCGGGCAGGTGACGAAGTTGGACGACGAGCCCACCTCGCCCGCGTGCAGGCAGGACCAGCGCGCGATGGTGTTGTCGGCCGGGCCGGTGGCCTTGGCGTTGCCGGCCACGATCCGCAGCCCCAGCGGGAACGGCTGGGTCTGCGCGATCAGGTCGTCCCGCACACCCTCACCCAGGTAGTAGAAGATGCCGGTGGTCGGCTCGACCGGGGTGTCGCCGTTGTAGAGCGTGGGGATCCAGTACGACGACTTGTCGATCGACGGGTTGCAGTTGCTGTTGGCGTTGATCAGATCCTGCGTGGTGCTGTACGCGTTGGTCACCTCGCTGCCGAAGAAGCTGTGCATGTGCGAGGCGCCGGGCAGGCCCGGGAAGATGATCGGGTCGTCCGGCAGCCGGTGGCTGAACGGGCAGTCGGCCAGGAACTCCGCGACCCGGACGGCCCCCGGCGGGATCGTCGGCGTCGTCGTGCCGCCGCCGCTGCCGTACACCTGGAACTCGGTCAGGGACACACCCCACTGGGTGGCCCGGGCGGTGGTCTCCAGCCGTACGTACCGGCCGGCGCCGGAGACGGTGAGGGCCTGACGGCCCCCCGTACCGGCGTTGGTGCTGTAGAGAGTCGTCCAGGACGAGCCGTTGGCCGAGGCCTTGACGCTGAAGGCCCGGGCGTACGCGGACTCCCAGTTGAGCACGACCGAGGAGATCGTGGCCGAGGCGCCCAGGTCGACCTGGAGCCACTGGGGGTCGCTGAACGCGCTGGACCAGCGGGTGCCGAGGTTGCCGTCCACGGCGTTGGAGGCCGGGAAGGCGGCCGACTCGGTGGACGACGCAGTGGCCGTCTTACCCTGCGAGATCAGGGCGTCGGCGGCGTTCGCCTGCGAGGCGACCACCAGCATCGAGGCGCCCAGCAGGGCCGCGGCGAACCACGCCCGGGCCCTCACTGGTACACCCGCACGTAGTCGACCAGCATGCGAGCCGGGAACGGGGTGGTGGCGTCGATCGGGCCGGGGAAGTCGCCCCCGACGGCCAGGTTCAGGATGATGTAGAACGGGTGGTCGTAGATCCACGGACCGCGGGTGTTCTCCACCGTCTCCTTGCTGGCGTAGAAGACCTGGTTGTTGTCGAGCAGGAAGCGCATGCCCTTGCTGTCCCACTCCACGGCCCAGGTGTGGAAGTCCTGCGACAGGTCGACCGTGGCGTACTTCTGGCCGTAGCCGCCGGCGCCGTTGTAGGCCGGGGCGTGCAGCGTCGAGTAGGCCTCGCTCGTGTTGCGGCCGAGGACCTCCATGATGTCGATCTCGCCGTTGTACGGCCACGGGCGGCCGGTGAGGAAGTCGGCGCCCATCATCCAGAACGCCGGCCACAGGCCGTTGCCCTTGGGCACCTTGATCCGGGCCTCGACCCGGCCGTACTGGGTGTGGAACTTGTTGCTCGTGTTCATCCGGGCCGAGGTGTACTGGCGGCCCTGGTAGTCCTGCTTACGAGCCTCGATGACGAGCTGGCCGGCCCCGTTCATCTGCGCGTTCTCGCTGTTCGGGGTGTAGTACTGGATCTCGCCGTTCTGCGGGACGCCCGGGTCGTACGTCCACTTGGCCTGATCCGGCTTGGCGCCCGAGGCGCCGTTGAACTCGTCGGAGAAGACCAGCCGGGTGGCCGGGAAGGTGGGGTCGGCCGGCTTGGCCGGCGGCGTGGTCGGGTTGCCACCCGTGCCGTAGATGCTGAACTCCCACAGCGAGTAGCCGTACGCGCTGCTGCGCGCCGTGCCGTACATCCGCACGTAGCGGCCGGTGCCGGTGGCGTTGATGACGTCCTTGAGGCCGTCGCCGGTGGTGGTCGAGTAGAAGGTCGTCCAGTTCACGTTGTCGTTCGACGTCTGCAGCTGGTACGCCCGCCCGTAGGCCGGGTCCCACTGCAGCACCACCTGGCTGATCTGCGCCGTGGCGCCCAGGTCGACCGAGATCCAGCCCGGGTCGACCCAGCCGTTGGTCGAGCTGGTCGCCCAGCGGCTGGCCGGGTCGTTGTCGAACGCCTTGTCCGGGCTGCACGGGTTGCAGTTCACGTCGTTCTGCCAGGTGCTGGCCTGCGCCGGCTTGTTGTAGGACAGCAGGCGCGTGCCCCCGGTCGGCGGCGGGTCGGTGGGGGTGGTCCCGCCCCCGGAGAACACCTGGAACTCCCAGAACGAGTAGCCGTACGCCTCCAGGGCGCGCTGGGTGAGGTTGATGCGGACGTACCGCGCGTTGCCGGTGGCCGCGATGCTCTGCTGACCCCCGGCGCCGGTCGTGGTGGCGTACGCCTGGGTGTAGTTGCTGCCGTCGGCGGAGAACTGGATCGTGAAGGCCTTGGCGTACGCGCCCTCCCAGTTGATCGCGATGCGCGACACGCTCGTCGTCGCGCCGAGATCGACCTGCCACCACTGGGTGGCGGAGAACGCGCTGGCCCAGCGCGTGCCGGCGTTGCCGTCGACGGCCTCGCCGGCCTGATAGGCGCCGGCCGCCTCGGTCGACGACGCGGTGGCGGTCTTGCCTTGCGAGACCAGCACCTCGGCCGCGCGGGCCGGCTGCACGGTGGTGACGAGATAGGCGGCGAACAGACCGACCAGGCTGGCCACGAGCGCGGCAGCCCGAACTGGTCTCTCCAGGACTGGGGATGTCATGGGGCGACTCCGGAGATATGGGGGATGTGTCGAAGAGGTTTCGGCGTGGGGACCGCCGTGTGAAAGCGCTCTTCGTGCCGCCACTGTGAACCGCGGCTTCAATCGCTGTCAATGCCTGGTCACGGGCCGGGAAGCGCTTTCTGATCTTCATAACCAGGATCGACGCAGGTGAGCACCCAGATCGCCTCACGGTTCCGGAACCTGGCCAAGATCCGTTCGATTACGGTGTGGCGGGGGTCACTGAACAGGCGCCAACCTTTTCCGGGCCCGCGCGTCCTTCCGGGCGACAGTGCACCGACTGACAGTGCTGGAGCTTGAGATGCGCAGATCCACCCGGACCCTCGCGGTCGCCGCCGGAGCCGCGGCCGTCCTGGCCATCGGCGGGGTGGCCGCCGCGGCCGCCTTCGCCGACGACGCCCCTCCGGCGCCGGCCCCCTCCGCTTCCACGGCCGCGCCGGCCCCTACGGCCTCGACCGCGGCGCCGGCTCCCTCCGCCTCGGCGGCCGCACCGGCTCCGTCCGCCTCGGCCGCCGCACCCGCTCCTACGGCCTCGGCCGTCGAGCCGGCCCGGTCCTCCACCGCCGCGCCGGCACCGTCCCCGTCGGCCTCCACTCGACCGGCCACGCCCGCGCCGGTCACCTCCCCGTCGGCCTCCACCCGGGCGGCCACCCCCGCGCCGACGCGGCCCGCCACCGTGTCACCGACCGTCGTGGCCCGCTCCTGATTTGATGCGTGCCGGCCGTCCGGGCGGCCGGCACGCCTCTGGTCCGCCCGTCCCTTCGACCCACACCGCGAGGCCCTTTGTGATCTTCGTGCTGCCGATGCCCACGTCGTTGCTGCGCTGGTGGCGCGGGGCCGCCTCCGGGCCCGCCGTCGTGGCGGCGGTGGGCGCGGCGCCCGCGATCGACGAGCTCTACCGGGAGCGCCGGCTGCCGCTGGTCCAGCTGGCCGTGCTGATGGTCGACGACCTGCCGACCGCGGAGGACATCGTCCAGGACGTCTTCACCCGCCTCTACCGCCGGCACGGCCACGGGCTGGACGCCCTCGGCGACCCGAACGCCTACCTGGTCTCGGCCGTGATGAACGCGGCCCGCTCGGCCCTGCGCCGCCGCCGGATCGCCCGGGCCTACCTGCCGCCCCGGCCGGATCCGGCGCCCGCGGCCGAGGACGAGGCCCTGCTCGGGGCGGGCGACCGCGAGGTCATCGGAGCCCTGAGCCGGCTCACGACCCGGCAACGGCAGGTGATCGTCCTGCGCTACTGGTCCGGCCTCTCGGAGCGGGAGATCGCCGCCACCCTGCGGATCACCACCGGAACCGTCAAGTCGACCGCCCACCGCGCCCTGACGCTCCTGCGCACCCAGCTGGGGGAGAAATGACCGAGACCGAGGTGGAACGGCGCCTGCGTGTGGCCCTGTCCGCCCGCGCCGCCACCATCACGAGCCAGGACCTGAGCCCCGCCCGGGCCCCGTCCCGGCCCGCCCCGGCCCGCTGGTGGCTCCCCCTGACCGCCGGCCTCGCCGCCGCGGCAGTCTCCGTCACCATGTTCGTCCTGCTCCGCCCCACCGACCCGGCCCCGACCTTACCGGCCACGCCACCCTCTCCCACCGCGCCGGCCTCCCCGCCCACTCCGGCCCCGGCCACCTCCTCCCCCACGCCACCGGCCACCGAGCCACCCCGCGCCGATACGCCGTCACCTTCCTCCTCAGCCGCGACCCCGACCGCCACCGGCTCCATCCGGCCCTCCCGCTCGCCCTCCACCGTTGACCCCGCCGCCACCGGCGCCGATCCCGGCCCGACAGTCGATCCCACGCCACGCTGAGCCTGCTCGAACGTTCCGGCCCCGGCCCGCGCCGGCGGGTTGCACCCGATTTGCACCCGAGAACACAGCTGCGGCCCAGCCGAAACCTTCAAGCCACGCGCCCCCGTCCCGATCACCGGTAGGAACCCCCCCGACCCGGACGAGGCGGAGATCAGATGGCAGGCAGCACCGAAACACGCCGCTGGCAGTTGGCGTGTGCGCTGACCGGCGCGCTCGTCGCCGTCTTCGCGGTGATCGTCGGCGTGGGCCTCGTCGGCGCCGGCGTCGCCAACGACGTCTCCAACGTCGCGCTGTGCGGCGGGGCCCTGCTGGCCGCCGTGGCCTGCCTGGCCCGGGCCCGCTCGTTCACCGGGCGGATGCGGGCCGGCTGGGCGCTCATCGGGCTCGGCGTGCTCAGCTGGGGCCTCGGCGAGGGTGTGTGGTCGTACCTGGAGATGGCCCGGGGCGAGGTGCAGCCGTTCCCGTCGACCGGCGACATCGGCTACCTCGGCATGACCCTGCTGACCCCGATCGGCCTGCTGGTGCTGCCGAGCCGGGCCCAGGGCGTGGCCAACCGGGTCCGCAGCGTCATCGACGGCCTGATGGTGGCCGCCTCGCTGGTGCTGATCGCCTGGATCTTCGTGGTGGCCCCGCTGCTGGCGAACGGCGAGAGCAGCGGGCTCGCGCTCTACATCAGCCTGGCCTACCCGCTGGGCGACGTCGTGACGATCACGATAGTGCTCTACATGCTGGCCCAGCAGCGCCGGCGCGGCCGTACGTTCGTCCAGCTCGCGCTGGTCGGAGCCGGCATCGCGGCGTTCGCCGTCTCCGACATCGCCTACGCCTACCTCAACCTGGTCGACCGCTACAGCGGCGGCGGGCCGACCGACATCGGGTGGTTCGCCGGCTTCCTGCTGATCCTGCTCGCCGCGGCCAAGCCGGTGCCGCCGGCCCGCGACGACGAGGCGGACGGCAACGGGCCGCCGGTCGGCATCCTGCTTCCGTACGTCGCCGTCCTGGCCGCCCTTCTGACCTCGGTCGTCTGGTACGCCAAGACGGGGCACAGCAACCTCTTCGTGGCCTACACGAGGTCGGCGCTGATCCTGCTGATCGTCGGGCGCCAGCTGCTCACGCTGCGGGAGAACCGCAACCTCACCCGCACCCTCGAGGCCCGCGTGGCCGACCGCACGGCCGACCTGTTCGCCAGCGAGCAGCGCTTCCACGCCCTCGTGCAGCACAGCTCGGACGTGGTGACCGTGGTCAGCCCCGAGGCCGACGTGCTCTACCAGAGCGAGTCGGTGCAGCGGGTCTTCGGCTACCCGGCCCGGGTCTTCACCGGGCGGCGGCTCACCAAGATGCTCGACCCCGAGTCGGGTCTGCGGCTGGCTCAGGCCCTGCGCCAGGTCGCGGGCCGGCCGTACGCGACCACGGTGCTCGAGCTCGTCGTGCGGCACCGCGACGGCCGGCTCCGTCAGGCCGAGATGACCATCACGAACCTGCTCAGCGACCCCAGCGTGGCCGGGCTCGTGCTCAACACCCGCGACATCAGCGAGCGCAAGGAGCTGCAGGACCAGCTCGTGCACGAGGCGTACCACGACGCGCTGACCCAGCTGGCCAACCGCGCGCTGTTCCGCGAGCGGGTCGGCGAGGCGCTGCGGACCCGGGCCGACGGCGGCGAGGTGACGGTCCTCTTCCTCGACCTCGACGGGTTCAAGGAGGTCAACGACAGCCTCGGGCACCTGGCCGGTGATCAGCTCCTGGTCCAGGTGGCCGACCGGCTCCGGGCCTCGGTCCGGGACAGCGACATCGTGGCCCGCTTCGGCGGGGACGAGTTCGCCGTGCTGATCTCGACCGCCCCCGGCGGCGACGCGGACGAGGCCGAGCAGGTCGCCCGGCGGATCATCGGCGCCCTCGACACCCCGTTCGGCAGCGAGACCCGCGACATCCACGTGCAGGCCAGCATCGGCCTGGCCGCGGCCGGCATGCTCGGCGACGGCGACACCGACGGTGCCGAGCAGCTCATGCGCAACGCCGACCTGGCCATGTACAAGGCCAAGTCGGCCGGCGGGAGCGGCTACGCCTCGTACGACCCGGAAATGCTCTCGGGCCTGGTGGCCCGCCTCGAGCTCGAGGCCGACCTGCGCCTGGCCCTGGAACGTCACCAGCTGCACCTGCACTACCAGCCGACGATCAACCTGGCCACCGGCGAGGTGATCGGCTTCGAGGCGCTGGCCCGCTGGGCGCACCCGACCCGCGGGCTCATCCCGCCGGCCGAGTTCATCCCGATCGCCGAGGCGACCGGCCTGATCGTGCCGCTGGGCCGGTGGGTGCTGCGCGAGGCGTGCCGCCAGGCCGTCGAATGGTCCCGCGAGGGCGGCCGCCCGGTGAAGATGGCGGTCAACGTCTCGGTCCGCCAGTTCGACCGGATCGACCTGGTCGAGGTGGTGGCCGCGATCCTGGCCGAGACCGGCATGCCGGCCGACCAGCTCTGCCTCGAGATGACCGAGAGCGTGCTGATGACCGACACCGACGACAACCTCGAGCAGCTCGTACGCCTCAAGGCGCTGGGCGTCACCCTGGCCATCGACGACTTCGGCACCGGCTACTCGTCGCTGGCCTACCTGCGGCGCTTCCCGGTCGACACGCTGAAGATCGACCGCTCGTTCGTGGAGCGCCTCGGCGCCCTGACCGACGACACCGCGCTGGCCGACACCATCGTGCAGCTCGGCAAGAGCCTCGGCATGGACACCGTGGCCGAGGGCATCGAGGAGTTCGTCCAGCTCGAGGCGCTGCGCGAGATGGGCTGCCACTTCGCCCAGGGCTACTACTTCTCCCGCCCGGTCCCGGCCGACGAGGCCGGTCAGCTGTTCGTCCAGGGCGCCCGTGTTACTGGCTGACCGCCACCGGGGCACGCACCGCGCCACCGGCCCCGGCGGCCTGCGCCGGGCCGGGCGGCTGCGCGAGCTGCTCGTCACCGGTGTCGTCGACTCGTTCGGCATGGCCCTGGGCTGGACCTTCGTCGTGCTCATGGGCACCGCCCGGGGCGGGCTGGGCGAGGCCGCCCTCTACAACGCGGCCATGCTCGTCGGCACCGTGCTCTCGGCCCCGGCCGCCGGCTGGATGTCGAGCCGGCTGAACGGCCGGACCCTGTTGCGTACCGCCGCCTCGGTCGAACTGCCGATGCGCTTCCTGGTCCTGTACGGCGTCGTGGCCGGCTTCCCGGCCTGGCTGGTCGCCGTCTTCATCCTGATCATGCACACGGCCGCCTGGGCCGGGTACGCCGGGCTGCGGGCCGAGGTGACCGCGGTCGACGCGTCGCCCCGCACGATGACCCGCTTCGTCATCTGCATCGTCGGCGTCGAGGCGGGCGGCACCGCCCTGGCCGCCCTGCTCCCCGGCCACCCGACCGGCTGGCTCCTGCACGCGATCTTCGTGGTCTTCCTGGGCACCCTGCTCCCGGTCGTGATCGTCGCCCGCCGGGCCCGGATCGTCCCCGCCGGCTCGGTCTTCCCCCGCTCCCCGAACCGGGGCCGGCACGCCCGCCCCGGCTGGCGCCTGCCCATGCCCCGCCTCATGCTCGCCGGCGGCGCCGTCATGCTCCTCGCAGCCGGCCCGTCCCTGCTCGCCGTCCCGGTCACCGAGGAACTGTTCGGAAGCGGCTGGGTCGCCGGCGCCGCGATCGCCTTCTGCATCGGCACCCTGCTCGCCGACAGCGCCGTCGGGTGGGTCGAACGCCTCGGCCTGCCGGCCGTGCTGCGCTGGTCCCTGTGGGGCCTCGGCATGCTGGTGGGCTGGATCCTGGCCCCCGTCTGGCCCCCGTTCGTGCTCTTCGCCCAGTTCTCGGCCGGCCTGGCCACCACCGCCTTCGAAGGCGACATGGACGCCCGCGTCGCCGCCGAGGCCACCCCCGGCACCCTCACCCGCGACCTGGCCTACAGCGCCTCGGTCCGCGCCCTGGGCGGCGCCGTCGCCGTACGCGCTTTGCCCATGATGATCGCCGCCCCCGCCATCGGCCTGGCCGCCAGCACGAGCGCCCTCGCCCTGGGCATCATCTCCCTCATCATCTGGGCCGGCCTGACCACCGCCCCCCGCCTGTTCCGCCGCTTCGCCCACTAGCCGGCGGTCATGCGGGCTGTGCAGTACTGGTTCCAGAGGTAGACCTCGGTGCTGTTGCCCGGGCGGAGGGTCAGGGGGCCGCCGCCTTTCGGGACGGTGCCGGTGTCGAGCTGCTGGCCGGTGGTGGCGTCGCGCAGGGTGAAGTCGCAGGACTGGTTGCCCTTGAAATCGATCACCTCGATGGCGACCGGGCCGGAGACCGGGAAGGCGTCGGTGTCGCCCAGGGTGGTCTGCACGAACGGGAGGGTGACGTGGCTCGCGCCGGACTGCAGGGTGGCCAGGCATCCCGGGTCGCTGGCCGACCAGTTGAAGGTGCCGTCGCGCTGGACCTGGAACAGCATCGGGGAGTAGATGCCGGTGGGCAGCGGGAGGGGCTGGCCGCTGTCGTTGTGGATCATGCTGATGGTGCAGCCGACGTCGGTGCCCTGGATGTTGTCGCGGATCAGCAGCCGCCAGGGGGCCGCCGCCTCGAAGTTGTCCGGGGGCAGCGGGCCGTCCTGGGCGTTCGCCGATTCCGGGTCGCCGGAGCGGTTCAACAGCAAGGCGCCGACGGCGACGGCAATGGCGAGGAGCACAGCGCCGGCGGCCACGTAAAGGCGGCGGCGGGGAGCGGGCTCCGCCGCGGGCGGGGCGGCCGCGGCCGGGCGCACCTCCGGGATGGGGCGGCGGCTGCGGGCCACGTACAGCTCGCCCTGCATCTCGATGTCGCGGCTCGGGGTCTGGTGCGGGTTGCGCTCGCGGACCCGGTCGAAGACGTAGTCGTAGAGCTCGTTGAGCGAGACCCAGCCGTCCTGGTCGCGGTCGGCCTCGCCGGTGGCCAGACCCTCGACCAGGGCCGAGGTGAAGATCGAGGGGCGGCTGTGGTTGTCGGCCAGCCGGTCGCCCTCGAAGGCGTACTCCATGGCGCTGGAGGCGGTGATGACGGCCCGGCCGCGGCTGCCGCCGGGGAAGTTGTCGAGCACGTCGACGTCGCCGGCCGCGCGGACCCGGACGCCGCGGCTGAAGGCGCCGCCGTAGCAGCAGTCGAGCAGCAGCACGATGCTGCGGGAGCGGCTGGCGCGCATGCAGCGCTGGACGAAGTCGGCCGAGACCGCGGTCGAGCCGAGCCGGTTGGGGCGGGTGTTGGTGGTGGCGAAGAACAGCTCGCCCGACTCGCCCTTCAGGCCGTGGCAGGAGAAGTGCAGCAGCAGCACGTCGTCGGGGCGGCTGTCGGCGAACAGGTCCTCTATCCGCTCCTGGATGACGTGGGCCGGCTCGTTGCTCACCACGTCCACCGCGAAGTCGCCGATGTTCTCGTCGCCCAGCACCTCGGCCAGCGCGGAGGCGTCGGCCGCGGGGGCGAGCAAACGGCGGAAACCCTCGTGCTCGTACGTGTCGTTGGCGACGATCAGGGCCTTGCGGGTCATGTCCCGTGCCTGCTCACCCTGTGCTCGCTCAAGAAGTGATCTATGAGCCGCTTCTGGTCGGCCTCGCTGGCCTCGGACAGCTCCAGCACGTCGCCGCCGAGTTCCAGCCGCACGGTCCGGCGGGTGCCGTCGCCCCGGCCCAGCCAGCCGCGGATCACACCGACCACCTCGTTCAAGGCCGAGGCCGAGTTGCCCAGCATGACCAACAGCGCGCCGACCGTCTCGACGTCGATCGCGCGGGCGCCGTCCGGCGGCACCTCGTCCGCGGCCAGCCGCGCGACGTCGTCCACGTCGAGCTGCCGCAACTGATCGCGGACCTGGCCGGTCAGCCGGTCCAGCCGTTCCGCGTCCGCGCCGTCCTCACCCAGATAGAGCCGCAAGTCCTCCATCAGACCAACATGCACCCGGACCCCCGCGAGGCGTATCCCCCACGCGGCTACGGCAGACTTGGGCGGTGCGCAAAATCTGTCTGATCGGGATCGGCGCCGGCGACCCGGACCACCTCACCCTGCAAGCGGCCAAGGCCATCGGGCGTACGGACGTCTTCTTCCTGCTCGACAAGGGTGAGGCGAAGCAGAGCCTGGTCGACCTGCGGGAGCGGATCATCCGCGCCTACTCGAAGCCGAGCCGCAAGATGGTCGAGGGCCGCGACCCCGACCGCGACCGCACGCCCAGCGACTACGAGGGCACGATCGCCGACTGGCGCAGCCGCCGCGCGCTGGTCGTCGAGGAGCTGATCCTCGAGCACCTGAAGGACGACCAGCAGGGCGCGATGCTGGTCTGGGGCGACCCCGGGCTGTACGACTCGTCGATCGCCATCGTCGAGGAGGTGCTGGCCCGCGGCAATGTGGAGTTCGAGTGGGAGGTGATCCCCGGCATCAGCAGCGTCTCCGCGCTCGCGGCCAAGCACCGCGTGCCGCTGAACCGGGTCGGCCGCCCGTTCCAGGTCACCACCGGGCGCCGGCTGGCCGAGGGCTGGCCCGAGGGCGTGGACGACGTGGTCGTGATGCTCGACGCCCAGCAGGCCTTCACCGCCCACCCGGACGCGCGGATCTACTGGGGCGCCTACGTGAGCACGGAGGACGAGATCCTGCGCTCGGGCCGGGTCGCGGACGTCGCCGACGAGATCGTGAAGACCCGTCAGGAAGCCCGCGACCAGCACGGCTGGATCATGGACACGTACATCCTGAAGAAGGACGACTAAGCGTCCTCGAGGTCGCCCTCGGTCTCGAGGTAAAGCTCCTGCAGGGCGCTCAGCGTCTCGGGCGAGGGCGACTCCCACAGGTTGCGGTCGGCCGCCTCCAGCAGGCGCTCGGTGATGCCGTGCAGCGCCCACGGGTTCGACTGCTGGAAGAACTTCTGGTTCTCCTCGTCGAGCACGTAGGTCGCGGCCAGTTGCTCGTACATCCAGTCGGTGACCACCCCGGCCGTGGCGTCGTAGCCGAAGAGGTAGTCGACGGTGGCCGCGAGCTCGAACGCTCCCTTGTAGCCGTGCCGCCGCATGGCGGCGATCCACCGCGGGTTGACCACGCGGGCCCGGAAGATCCGGGCGGTCTCCTCGGTCAGGCTGCGGGTCCGGGTCGCGTCCGGGTTGGTCGAGTCACCGATGTACGCGGCCGGGGCCTTCCCGGTCAGCGCCCGCACCGTGGCGATCATGCCGCCGTGGTACTGGAAGTAGTCGTCGGAGTCGGCGATGTCGTGCTCGCGGGTGTCGATGTTCTTGGCCGCGATGTCGATCCGCTTGTACGCGTTCTCCATGTCCGGCCGGGCCGGCACGCCGTCCAGGCCACGCCCGTACGCGAAACCGCCCCAGACCGCGTACACCTCGGCCAGGTCCTTGTCATCGCGCCAGTTGCGGCTGTCGATCAAAGGCAGGATCCCGGCGCCGTACGCTCCGGGGCGCGACCCGAAGATCCGGGTGGTGGCCCGGCGCCAGTCGCTGTGCTGCTCGTGGTCGGCCAGGGCGTGCTCGCGGACGTAGTTCTCCGGCTCGTCCAGCTCGGCGATCATCGTGAAGGCGTCGTCGAGCATCGCCACCACGTGCGGGAACGCGTCGCGGAAGAAACCGGAGATGCGCACGGTGACGTCCACCCGGGGCCGGCCCAGCTCCTCCCGCGTGATCGGCTCCAGGCCGGTGACCCGGCGCGAGGCCTGGTCCCAGACCGGGCGACAGCCGATCAGGGCGAGGATCTCGGCGATGTCGTCCCCGGCGGTACGCATGGCGCTGGTGCCCCAGGCGGAGAGCCCGACCGAGCGCGGCCACTCGCCGTAGTCGGCCCGGTAGCGCTGCAACAACGACTCGGCCATGGCCTGACCGGTCTCCCAGGCGAGCGCGCTCGGGATCGCCTTGGGGTCGACCGAGTAGAAGTTCCGCCCGGTCGGCAGCACGTTGATCAGCCCACGCAGCGGCGACCCGCTCGGCCCGGCCGGCACGTAGCCCCCGTCGAGCGCGTGCAGCAGATTGCCCAGCTCATCGGTCGTCCGGTCGAGCCGCGGCACCACCTCGGTGGCCGCGAACGCCAGCACGTCCCGCACCCGGCCCACGTCGACGAAGCTCCCCACTTCGGATATTTCCGAAATGTCGGAGAGGTGGGCTGCGGTGATGCCGGCGATCGCCTCCGCGTCGGTCGGCCAGCCGGCCCCCTCCATCGCGGTGACCAGGGCATGCGCCACAGCCTCGACGCGATCGGTCTCAGCGGTCGACGCGCCGTCGGGCAACCCCAGCGCCTCGCGCAACCCCGGAAGCGCCGCCACCTGCCCGGCCCACATCTGCCGCGCGCGGAGCATGGCCAGCACCAGGTTGACCCGGGCCTCCCCCACCGGCGCGGCGCCCAGGATGTGCAGGCCGTCGCGGATCTGGACGTCCTTGACCTCGCACAGCCACCCGTCGATGTGCAGGATGAACTCGTCGAACTCCTCGTCCTCGGGCCGGTTGGAGAGCCCCAGGTCGTGGTCCATCCGGGCCGCCTGGATCAGCGTCCAGATCTGGGCCCGGATGGCCGGCAGCTTGGCCGGGTCGAGGGTGGCGATCGTCGCGTGCTCGTCGAGGAGCTGCTCCAGGCGCGCGATGTCCCCGTACGACTCGGCCCGGGCCATCGGCGGGATCAGGTGGTCGACCAGGGTGGCGTGGGCCCGGCGCTTGGCCTGGGTGCCCTCGCCGGGGTCGTTGACCAGGAACGGGTAGATCAGCGGCAGGTCGCCCAGGGCGGCGTCGGTGCCGTCCGAGGCGGACATGCCCACGTTCTTGCCCGGCAGCCACTCCAGGTTGCCGTGCTTGCCCACGTGGACCACGGCGTGGGCGCCGAAGTCGTCGGCCAGCCACCGGTAGGCGGCCAGGTAGTGATGCGACGGCGGCAGGTCGGGGTCGTGGTAGATGGCGACCGGGTTGGCCCCGAACCCGCGCGGCGGCTGCACCATGACCACGACGTTCTCGTCGCGCAGGGCGGCCAGCACGATGTCGCCGTTGTCCACGTAGAGCTCACCCGGCGGCGGCCCCCAGTGCTGCTCCACCGATTCCCGCAACTCGGCCGGAAGCGACGAGAACCAAGCGGCATAGGCGGAACCCTGGATGCGCACCGGATTGCCGCTGAGCTGCTCCTCGGTGAGCCAGTCGGGGTCCTGCCCGCCCGCCGCGATCAGGGTGTGGATCAGCCCGTCGCCGTCGTACTGGTCGAAGTGGCCGATCCGATAGCCCTGGTCACGCATGGCGGCGAGCAGGGCCACGGTCGAGGCCGGGGTGTCCAGGCCGACCGCGTTGCCGATGCGCGAGTGCTTGGTCGGGTAGGCCGAGAGCATCAGCACGATGCGCCGCTCGGCCGGCGGCACGTGCCGGAGCCGGGCGTGCGCCACCGCGATGCCGGCCACCCGCAGCGCCCGCTCGGGGTCGGCCACGTAGACCGACAGCCCGTCCGGGTCGATCTCCTTGAACGAGAACGGCACCGTGATGATCCGGCCGTCGAACTCGGGGATGGCGACCTGGGTGGCCGCGTCCAGCGGGGACAGCCCGTCGTCGCTGGCCTCCCACGCGGCCCGGCTGCTGGTCAGGCACAACCCCTGCAGGATGGGCACGTCCAGGTCGGCCAGCACGCCCACGTCCCATGCCTCGTCGTCCCCGCCGGCGCCGACGGTGGCGGGCTTGGTGCCACCCGCGGCGAGCACGGTCACGACCAGCGCGTCCGCCTTGCGGAGCTCGGTCAAGAGCTCTTCCGGGGCCGTACGCAACGACGAGGTGAACAGGGGCAGCGGACGCCCGCCCTTGGCCTCGACCGCCCGGCCGAGCGCCTCCACGAACGCCGTGTTCCCGGCCATGTGGTGGGCCCGGTAGTACAGGATCGCGACGGTCGGGCCGGTGGCCGACGACTCGTACGGCAGGTGGCCCCAATCGGGCGCGGCCTGGGCCGGAGCGAACCCATGACCGGTCAGAAGGACCGTGTCGGAGAGGAAGTCGTGCACCGAGGCCAGGTTGTCCGGCCCGCCCTGCGCGAGGTAGGCGTGCGCCTCCGCGGCCACCCCGGCCGGCACGGTCGACAGCTTCATCAGGTCGGCGTCGGGCGCCTGCTCCCCGCCGAGCACCACCACCGGAACCGGCCCGGCGAGCAGGGCATCGAGCCCCTCCTCCCAGGCACGGCGGCCGCCGAGGATGCGTACCACCACCAGCTCGACCCCGTCGAGCAGCGCCGGAAGATCGTCCACGCCGGTGCGGGCCGGGTTGGCCAGCCGCCAGGCCGAGCCGCTGGCCCGGGCACTGAGCAGGTCGGTGTCGGAGGTCGACAGCAACAGGAACACGCGCGCTCCCCTCGGGGTCCGCGCCCCGGGTCGTAGGAATCCACGGCGACCGGAGTTCCTGGCTCCCGGGCCGGTGAAGACCCGGTGACAGTGGCGGGACCGCGCCGGACTCACACCGGCTTCCTCCGCGGCGTCGCCGCTCGTGACCTCCCACCCTTCCCGCCGCCCCGCCCCGGCGTCAAGGCGGGCCCTCCGGTGTGACGATCCCGACCCGAGGATGCGGACATGTCGGTGGGCGAACGTAGTATCCGGGCCGTGCCTCCCCCGATCCGCCAGACCCAGGTCGACGCCTGCCCCGGCGCCCTACGCCTGCACCACGCAGCCGACGGCCCCCTGGCCCGCGTCCGCCTCCCCGGCGGCATGCTCACCGGCCCCCAGCTGGCCGCCCTGGCCGAGATCGGCCCGGTGGAGCTCACCTCCCGCGCAAACGTCCAGCTCAGAGGCCTGACCGACCACGACCCGACGGCCCTCGCGACCCATCTCGCGGCCGCCGGCTTGCTGCCCTCGGAAACCCACGAGACGGTACGCAACATCGCCGCCCCACCCTTGGCCGACGCCACCCTGCGCGCTCTGGTGACCGACCTCGACCGCGGCCTGTGCGCCGACCCGGCCCTGGCCGCCCTGCCCGGCCGCTTCCTCTTCGCCCTCGGCCACGTCCCGCTCACCGCCGACCTGGCCGCCATCCCCACCGCCGACCCAGCCGGCCCCAGCCCGGGCCGGGCCACCACGTCCGGCCCAGCCGCCACACCCCCCGGCTCGCCCACGCCCGCCGGCGGTGGCATCTTCGCCATCCTCTTCGCCGGGCACGACGCCGGCCTGCGCGTCCCCGCAAGCGCGGTGGTCGAGACGCTTCTGGCCGCCGCCCGCGCGTTCCTCGACGAACGCCCCGACGTGACCTCGTGGCGCCTGCACGAGATGCCCGACGGCCCGGCCCGCGTCGCCGCCCGCCTCGGCGCCCCCGGCCCGCCGCGCCCCGTGACCGGTCCCCCCGCGACAACGGAGATCGGCGTGCTCAAGCAGCCCGACGGTCTCGTCGCGGTCAGCGCTCTCGTGCCGCTGGGCATGCTCGGCGGCGAGGCGTTGCAGTTGCTCACGACCGCCCGCCGCCTGGTCGTCACCCCCGAGCGCGGCGTCGTCGTGCCCGACCTGACCCCCGAGGCCGCCCGCCGCTGGCAGCGCCGCCTGAACGAGGCCGGACTACCCACCACCGCCGACTCCCGCTGGACCGGCGTCACCGCCTGCGCCGGCCGCCCCGGCTGCGCCAAGGCCCTGGCCGACGTGCGCGCCGACGCCGCCGCGACCACCGAGTTCACCGAGGGCCTCCCTGTGCATTGGATCGGCTGCGCCCGCGGCTGCGGCAGCCCGTCGGTCCCGCATGTGCGCGTCGAAGCCACCCCCGACGGCTACGTCGTGACCAGGCAGCCGTCGGACGAGACGTTCGATGCGATCGCATCGGCGAGGAGGATCTGATGGAGTACGAGCGCGACGGCGCGGAGATCTACCGGCGCTCGTTCGCCACGATCCGGGCCGAGGCCGATCTCGGTGGTTTTCCGGATGACGTGGCCAAGGTGGCGGTGCGGATGATCCACGCCTGCGGGATGGTCGATCTGGTGCGCGACATCGCGTACAGCCCGCAGGTGGCCTCGGCCGCTCGCAAGGCACTGCTGGATGGCGCGCCGATTCTGTGCGACGCCCAGATGGTGGCGTCCGGGGTCACCCGCAAGCGCCTGCCCGCGAACAACGACGTGATCTGCACCCTGCGCGATCCGTCCGTGCCGGCACTGGCCGGCAAGCTGGGCACCACCCGCAGCGCCGCCGCGCTGGACCTGTGGCTGGACCGGCTCGAGGGTTCGGTGGTGGCGATCGGCAACGCCCCGACCGCCCTGTTCCGGCTGCTGGAGATGATCGCTGACGGGGCTCCGCGGCCCGCGGCTGTGCTGGGCATTCCGGTCGGCTTCATCGGGGCCGCCGAGTCCAAGGACGCGCTGGCCGAGTCCGATCTGGAGTATCTGATCGTCCGCGGCCGCCGGGGCGGCAGCGCTATGACGGCCGCCGCGATCAACGCGCTGGCCCAGGAAGCCGAGTGACAACCGGCCTGAGCAACAAGCGGCAAGAGCAATCGGCGGTCCGGCAACGGCCGCAAGCAAAGGCCGGAAAGGCCGAGCAGAAGGAAGCGGAGTGACCATGGCAGGGCGGCTTTACGGTGTCGGCGTCGGACCGGGTGACCCCGATCTGATCACGGTGAAGGCCGCGCGCCTGATCGGCCAGGCCGACGTGGTCGCGTACCACGCCGCCCGGCACGGCCGCAGCAACGCCCGGGCCATCGCGGCCGGCCTGCTGCGCGCGGAGCAGATCGAGGAGCCGCTGATCTACCCGGTGACCACCGAGGGCACCGACCATCCGGGCGGCTACCAGGGCGCGATCGACGAGTTCTACGCCGAGGCCGCCGCCCGCCTGGCCGCCCACCTGGAGGCCGGCCGCACGGTGGTCGTGCTGGCCGAGGGCGACCCTTTCTTCTACGGCTCCTACATGCACATGCACAAGCGGCTGGCCCACCGGTACGAGACCGAGGTCGTTCCCGGCGTGACCTCGGTGAGCGCCGCGAGCGCCGTGCTCGGCCGCCCGTTGATGGAGCGCGACGAGTCCCTCACCGTGCTGCCCGGCACGCTGCCCCCGGCCGAGCTGGCCGCCCGGCTGGAGGGCGCCGAGTCGGCCGCCGTGATGAAGCTGGGCCGCACCTTCGACGGCGTGCGGGAGGCCCTGGACAAGGCGGGCCGCCTGGACGATGCCTGGTATGTCGAGCGCGCCACCACCGACCGCGAGCGCTCGGCCAAGGTAGCCGACGTGGATCCGGAGACGGTTCCGTACTTCTCGCTGGCCTTGCTGCCGAGCCCGGCCGCCACCGCGTTCGTCGAGGGCGAGAAGCAGAAATCCGGGCAGGTCACCGTGGTCGGGCTGGGTCCCGGCGACCCGCGCTGGCTGACCCCGGAGGCCCGGGCCGCGCTCAACGAGGCCGACGACCTGATCGGCTACGTGACCTATCTGAAGCGGGTCACCAAGGGCTCGCACCAGCGCCTGCACCCGTCCGACAACCAGGTCGAGGCCGAGCGGGCCGCCTTCGCCCTCGATCTGGCCAAGCGCGGCCGCCGCGTCACGGTCGTCTCCTCCGGTGACCCGGGGGTGTTCGCGATGGCCGCCGCCGTGCTCGAGGTGGCCGAGGATCCGCAGTGGAAGGACGTCCCGGTCCGGATCGTGCCCGGGCTGACCGCGGCCCAGGCCGTGGCGAGCCGGGCCGGCGCCCCGCTCGGGCACGACTTCTGCGTCCTGTCGCTCTCCGACCGGCTCAAGCCGTGGTCGGTCATCGAGAAGAGGCTGGCCGGCGCGGCCGCGGCCGACCTGGTCATCGCGATCTACAACCCGGCTTCCAAGACCCGCCGGGAGCAGCTGGTGCGGGCCCGTGAGGTGCTGCTGGAGCACCGCGCTCCGGAGACGCCGGTGGTGGTCGGCCGGGACGTGGGCGGCCCGGACGAGTCGGTGCGGGTGACCACGCTGGGCGAGCTCGACCCGGCCACGGTCGACATGCGCTGCCTTCTGATCATCGGGTCGTCGCAGACCCGGGCGGTGGCCCGCGCCGACGGCGAAACGGTCGTCTACACGCCCCGGCACTACCCGGTCTGACTTTTCAAGCCGTTCGATAAACGGCAAAACCGCAGGTCAGAGCCCTAACACCCGGGATGCAACGGGGAGCAACCTCGATGCAATCAGCAATCTGCGACACCCGGGCAGCAGTCCGCCGAATTGAGGGTCACTTCCGCACCCCAATCGTCTGACTGAAGGGCAAGACCTACGTGATCTCCCCTCGCCACTGCGCCGCCGTGCTGGCTTGCTCGCTGCTGCTCGGCATCGGACTGGTGGACTCCGCCGCTTTCGCCCAGGCGGCCGCCACCGCCAAGGCCACCACGACCACGACCACGACCACGACCACCAAGACGACCACCAAGACGACCGCCACCACGACCGTCAAGGCCGCCACCACGACGGTCACCACGCCGACCCTGGCCGGCCGTCTGGCCGCGGTGAAGTCGGCCAAGACGCTGAACTACTACCCGTCGGCCGCCGGCTGGTCGAAGATGTGGACCAGCTGGGACGCCAACAAGATCGACGCCGACCTGGCCAAGGCGGCCGCGCTCGGGGCCAACAACATCCGCATCATCATCTTCCCGACGACCTTCGGCTACCCGGCTCCGTCGGCCACCTACACCAACCGGCTCAACCAGTTCGTCACCATGGCCGGCAACCGGAACCTGACCGTGAAGTTCACCCTGTTCGACTGGTGGGACGGCTACGGCGACCTCGCGGGCAGCACCGCCTGGGCGACCACGCTGCTCAAGCCCTACCAGGACGACAAGCGCGTCATCTCGGTCGAGCTGCAGAACGAGTTCAACCCGGACAACGCGGCCGCCGTGGCCTGGGCCAAGAAGATGATCCCGGCCGTGCGCGCCGTGGTCCCGGCCATGCCGCTGACCATGTCGGTCGACGGCGGCCGGGGGGCCAAGGGCATGGCCAAGATCAAGTCGACGTTCACGGCGACCCCGATCGACTACTACGACTTCCACTTCTACGGCAACTCCGAGCGCGCCCTCGCGATGATCAACGAGGCCGAGGCCATCGTGGCCCCGGCGCCCATGGTGATCGGCGAGACCGGCTTGAGCACCCTGACCTCCACCGAGGGTGAGCAGGCGGCCTTCCTGGGCCGGGTGTTCGAGGCGGCCGAGATCGCCCAGGTGCCGGTGGCGCCGTGGACGCTGTCCGACTTCGCCGCCGGCGCGATCCCGGCCTCGCAGGTGGCCAAGCTGCCCGCGCAGTACAGCTTCGGCCTCTACCGCCTCGACGGCACCGCCAAGCCGGCCGCCGCCGTGGTCAAGGCGGGCTGGGCCAACGCGGCCATGCCGGCCAGCCTGATGGACCCGAGCTTCGAGGCGGCCGCCGGCCAGGGCCCGTGGCGCGAGTACCTGCCCGAGCTGGGCCTGGCGACCAAGACGCAGGCGGTGGCCCGCACCGGCAAGTGGTCGGTGACCATGGTCAACACCGGCAAGACGGCGGCCGGCTCGCCGTCGTACCGGGTCTCGCCGGTCACCCCGGTCAAATCGGGCCAGAAGTGGCACGCCGAGGTGTGGGCCCGCGGCAACGCGACCACCGGCACCACCCAGGTCGCGCTGAGCTGGTTCGACATCAACGACAAGTGGCTGGGCGGGGTCTCCTCGAACTGGCTGCCCAACGGCACCGTGGGCTGGACCAAGCTGGCGGTCGACGGGGTCGCCCCGGCCGGCTCGGCCAGCATGCAGGTTCACATCAAGTCGGGTGAGAACAAGGGCACGGTCTGGTTCGACGACGCGGTGATCACCGCGTCCTGAGCCACCGGCAGCACGCCCATCCGGACGAAGAGGCGCTCGAAGGCGGCCACCGATCGCTCCCACGAGGAGGGATCGGTGTGCCGCCTTCCCGTCCTGGCGGCGGCCGCGACGATCGACTGGGCCAGGGCCGCCGGCGACGCGGCCGGGGCGAAGACCGCGCCCGAGTACTCCTCGGCCGCTTCCACCAGCCCGCCCACCGCGGTGACGACGACGGGCAGGCCGTGGCTCATCGCGATGTGCAGCGGCCCGCTGGCCGAGCTGCGCCGGTACGGCAGCACGACCAGGTCGGCCGCGGCGAAGAACCCGTCCACTTCGGCGTCGGTGACGTAGCGGTTGACGAAGGTGATCCGCGCGGCGGCCGGCGACGCCGCGATCAGCTCGGCCGGCAGCGTCCACCCCTCCCACGTCTCCCCCACGACGGTGAGCTCGTAGTCCGCGGGCAGCGAGCCGAAGGCCTCGATCAGATCTTCCAGGCCCTTGTACGGACGGATGGTGCCGAAGAACAGCAAGCGCGTCGGGCCCGAGGCGGGCCGTGGGGCGGGGACGGCCCGCTCGTGGTGGTCGAACGGACCGTGCAACGCGATCTCGTCCGGGACGCCCGTCAGATCGTACGTCTGCCGCAGGGCGACCCGGTCGAACCGTGAGTGGACGATGACCCCGTCCGTGCTGCGCAGCAGCGGGCGGATCAGCTTGCGGCAGTAGAGCGAGGCCCACTTGTGCGCGGCCTCGCCGGTGTCCTGGACCTCGTGGAACTCGACCACGACCTTGACGCCGAGGAGGCGGGCGGTCAGGCACAGGACGAGGTACGAGTGCAGCACCGTCCCGGTCCACCACTGCAGCACCAGCACGTCGGGCCGGAACGAGCGCAGGAACCGCACGGCCCGGATCAGGCTGGGCACGCCCCACCAGTCGACGCCGTCGAAGACCCGCACCCCGTCGGCGTAGTCCAGGTCGTTGAGCCGCTGCCCGACCCGGCCGCGCCCGGGGTAGAGCCGGGTCGGCAGCAACTGGCGCATGAGGATCGTGCCGACCTCGTACCGGGTGGCCAGCGCGTTGCTCAGCCGGCAGGTGTAATAGCTGATCCCGGAGAGGAAGCGCCAGCCCGAGCCGACGACGACGACCCGGGTGACGTCAGGATCCGATGCACTCACGGTAGACCTCCTCGATCTGCGGGACGACGCGCGCGGCGGTGTAGTCGAGGCCGCGCTGGTGACCGGCCACCCGCAACCGGTCGGCCAGGCCGGGCTGGGTGAGCACGCGGACGATGGCGGCGGCCAGCCAGACCGGGTCGCCGACCGGCACGTGCAGGCCGGTCTCGCCGTCGCGGATCATGTCGGCCAGGCCACCGGTGCGGGACGCGATGAGCGGAGCCCCGGCCAGCAGGGCCTCGACCGCGACCTGGCCCATCGCCTCGAGCACGGACGGCACCACCCCGGCCGCGGCCCCGTGCCAGGCCGCCATCACCTCGTGGTGGGGCACGTTGTGCCGCACGATCACGCCCTCCGGCACGGGCGGGGTGTCGTGCCGGGGCGTGCCGATGCAGACCAGCGGCGGCTTGTCGTCGCCGAGCCGCCGGTACGCGTCGAAGAGCACGTCGATGCCCTTGTGCGGGCCGAGCGCGCCGACGAAGAGCAGGTACGGCCGATCGGGCAGCCAGGACGGTCGTGGGGTACGCCGGGCCAGCTCGTCGAGCCCGTCCGGGACCAGGCTGCTGATCACCTTGACCGGCAGGTCGCCCGGGACCCGGCCCTGCGCGACGGCCCGGGCCACGGCCGGCGAGATCGCGGTCAGGGCGTCGATGCCGCGGTGCCGCTGGGACCGCAGCGCCGTGGTGAGCAGGGCCGCCCGGGGCCGGCCGTACTGGCCGGAGGCGCACGGCAGACAGCGGCCGAGCCGCGGCCCGCCACAGGTGCCGCCGTTGCGGGAGAACGTCTTCTTGACGCAGGTCAGCCCGAAGTCGTGCGCGGTGTGCACGTGCGGGCGGCCGTAGCGGCCGAAGCGCAGCGGCAGGTAGCTGTACATCATCCAGTCGTGGCTGTGCACGACGTCGTACGCGCCGGTCTTCAGCAGGGACCGGATCGCCGCGGTGGTCAGCGGGTCGGGCGCGGTCGGGTGGAACGGCTTCGCGGCGTCCGCGTTCATGCCGGGCAGCACGCTGGTGGCGACGCTGCGGACCCGCTTGATCCGGACCCCGTTGACCTCCTCGTCGTGCGCCGCCCGGGGCGTGGCCAGAGTCAGCACGGTGACCTCGTGGCCGCGCCGGACCAGCTCCTCGCTGCTGGTGGCGATGCTGCGCTCAAGACCGCCGATGACCGGCGCGTACAGGTTGGACAGATGCAGGATTCTCATCTCGGCTCCCAGGGGGACGACGGTGGCGGAGGGCGTGCACGGCGACCACGACGGCGCCCGCCGACTGGCCCACCAGCCAGGCGATCCCGGCCCCCTCGATGCCGCTGCCGGGCAGCCAGAGCCAGGTCAGGGCGAGGCAGGTGGTCGCCATCAGCAGGTTGAGGCGCAGGCAGCGGCGGTATTCGCCGAGCGAGCGCCAGTGCGCCACGGCCAGGTTGGTGATCGCGTCGGGCACGGCGGCGAGCACGAGGATCCGCAGCAGCAGCTCCCCCTCGGCCGCGTAGCCGGCGCTGAACAGGCCCAGGATCAGGTCGCCGCCGGTGAACAGGGCCAGCGCCGGGAGCCCGATCACGGTCAGCACGACCAGGGCGGCCCGGGGCAGGCCGGCCGCGGCCTGGTTGCTGCGCTCGGCGTACATCGCGGAGGCGACCGCCGGCGAGACCATGAACAGCATCGAGGCGGTCATCCAGGCCACGTAGAAGTGCCCGTTGGCCTCGGCCCCGAGCCGCGCGGTGACCAGCACCGGCAGCAGCGCGCTGGGCCCGGCCTGGGCCAGATTGATCAGGTGGTGCCCGGTCGCCGAGCGGCGCACGTGCCCCAGCTCGGCCCCGATTCCGGCGCCCCGCAGCCTCGCTCCGGGTTGGAGCCGGGTCAGGCTGACAACCAGGGTGTACGCCGTGACGACCAGCGAGGGGAGGGTCCAGGCGAGCAGGACCGCCCCCGATCCGCCGACCCCGGCCCCCGTCAGGGCGGCCAGCGTCACCACCTTGCCGCCGGCCACCCCGAGGTTGCGCCCGAGCATCCCGTGGCTGGCCCGGTGGGCGATGAAGACATAGTCGAGCAGCGTCGACGCGGTCAGCGCGACCGCGGTCGCGATCAGCGCGGCCGAGCCCTCGGCGCTGGCCAGGAAGCCGAAGTTCGCATCGGCGGCGGACAGCAGGGCGGCCGCGACGAACGACGCGAGGAAGGTCGAGGCGCAGCCGACGGCCAGGCCGGCGCTCACGATCCGCGACCAGGCGGCCCGGCCGGCGCCGGGCAGCCGCTGGATGAACATGTGCCCGATGCCCAGGTTGGACACCATGCTGACGACGGTCGCGACCGAGATCAGGGCGGTCGCCGTGCCGATCGCCGGCTGCGGCAGCTGCCGCGCGGCGAGCAGCCAGTAGAGGTAGCCGAGCCCGGCCGTGCCGACCGTGCTGCCCATGATCAGTACGCTGTTGCGGGCCAGCGAGTCCCGCGCGACGGCCCTCAGCACGGGCGGGCCCCCCGCCCACTCGCCGCCGCGCCCTTCACGGCTGGGCCGGCCTTCGCCGCAGGGCCGCCCTTCACCGCAGGGCCGCGGCCGTAGAGGACAGTGCTCACTCCGCCCAGGCTCACCTCGATGCGGTGCAGGCAGGCGTCGGGCGGCGACGGGACGAAGACCTCGACGGCGCGGGTCGTGTCCGCCGCGACCCGCAGCGGGCGGGCCGAGACGAGCCGCTCGCCGACGCGCACCCGGAGCGGCTCGACCGCCGCGGGGGTGCCGGCGCTGCTCACCCGCAACGGCAGCATCAGCCCGCCGGCCGGGATCGGCACGGGGCCGGTGACGTCAGCGGCCCAGCCGTTGAGGGCGAGGCTCGTGTACCCCGGCTCGGGCGGGTGCGGCATCCGGTCGTACACCTGGACCGCCGCCACCCCCACGATCAGGGTGAGCACCCCCGGGACGGCGACCGCGACGGCCGTGCGGGCCAGACGGGGATCGTCGGCCACCCGGCCGGCCCGCTCGCGGATCAGCACCACGAGGGCCACGACCAGCACCATCACGGCCAGCCCGGCCGCGATCGACCGGGCCTGGATCGGCACCCCGGCCGCGTGCAGGCCGATCGCGGTGAACGGCAGGCTGACCAGCCCGGCCGCGGTGGCCAGGCCGAGCCGGGCCAGGGCGGGCATGGTCTCGCCGGCCAGCGCGCGCAGCCACAGCTCGCCGAGCACGAGCAGCGCCACCAGCAGGACGACCGGGAAGACCAGCGGCAGACCGCGGCCGAAGGCCAGCACCACCAACGCGGCCCCGGCCACGGCCACCAGGCGCAGGGTGGTCATCGCTGGACCTGCGCGAAGTCGAAGCGGTAGATCGCGACGTTCCCGCTGTCGTAGATCTTGATGGTCCACGGGGTGCGGTCGAACTTGGTCAGCTGACCGAGCGTGAACGCGGGCCGCCCGTCGTGCGCGATCGGCTCGTTGGTCTCGAAGTAGATCTGGATCTCCGGCACCTCCCGGGCCATCCGCTTGTCGACGATGAGGTAGCCGAACCGCCACGAGCTGAGCTGCTCGATCAGCCGGGCCGGCGGGGCCTGGCCGGGCTGCTTCAGGTAGAGCTCGTAGGTGGGGAAGCTGACCGAGCCGGTGACCGGGTTCTGCCCGCCGTACGAGCCGAAGATCAACCCGGAGTAGCGGTCGGCCACGATCCGCAGCTCGCGCCCCTGGGTGGACCGCAGCCAGGCCGAGGCGGCCCGCACCTCGGGGATCGACGAGCGGGTGTCCGAGCCGAAGGCCGGCGGCCCGGGGAAGCGGTAGGACGGGTTCATCCCGGCCGTGGTGTTGCCGACCAGCGCGATCGCGCACGCCCCGAGCAGCAGGCCGGCCACTGTTCCGCGGGCCGCCTTGGTCGAGGCACGGTCCAGCAGCGCCACGATCAGCGGCGCGACGACCAGCGCGATGCCGAGGTAGCTGAACGCCCACGACCGCCGCGCGCCCTCGGCCCCGGACGGGGTGAGGATCAGCAGCGCGGCCGGGAAGTAGAACGAGCCGAGCACGAGCATGGCCAGGGCGCCGCTGCGGGCCACCGGCTCGGAGTCGGTGCCGCGCCGCAGCCGCAGCGCGGCGAACGCCATCGCGACCGCCGCCAGGCCCTGCGCCCCGAACGCGGCCACCCGCTCCCACCAGGGGGTGATCGACGCGCGGAACAGCGTCCGGCCGCCCCCGCCGCCGTCGCCGGCCATCCCGGCGATCTGGTCGAGGGCCCGGGCCAGGTACGGGTCGAGGTAGCCGGCGGTGCGCGGGGCGACCAGGGCGAGCCAGGCCACCACGAGCGCGGCCGCGGCGAAGGTGAGCGCCCACGCGGTCATCGGCACCGCGACCGGGGTGCCCCGGCGCACGGCCCGCACGGTGACGACCAGGCAGATGATGATCATGACGGCGATCAGCGCGAGCGCGGTCAGGTGATGGGTGGCGATGGTCGCGGCCGAGAGCATCACGGTCACCGCGGCCCAGCCGGCCCGGGAGCGGCGGGCCGGCCCGCGCATGGCCCGGTGCAGCGCCACCAGCGTCCACACCATCAGGGCGATGGCCAGCGACTCGTAGCCGAACTGGGTGTCGAAGAACAGGAACGAGCTGTTCAGGCTGTAGACGATCGCGGACACGGCGGCGATCCGGCCGTCCTGCCAGATCTCCTCGGCCAGCACCATCACGCCCAGCACCACCAGCACGTGCGCGGCGGCCAGCACGAGCAGCGCCGCGTGCCAGATCGAGATGCCGGTCAGCGCGCTGACCGAGGCCACCGTCGAGTGCAGACCGGGGAAGTCGCCGACCACCTTGACGATCGGGTTCTGCTCGAAGAGGCGGCCGTCGAGCAGGATCTCCTTGCTCTGCCGCCAGTGCGCGAACTCGTCGTGGTAAAGCGGCCCGAACGGGTTGCGCAGCAGCTTGGGCAGGAACGTGAAGCCGGCGTACCCGGCCAGCACGGCGATCCGCAGCCGGGCGCCGGTCGCCCGGCGCACCGCCCAGGCCACCGCGGGCAGCGTGAAGACCAGCATGCCCAGCCAGAACAGGCCGAACCGGGAGCCGCGGTCCCACTCGGCGGCCCGGTTCGCGGCCACCAGCAGCGCCGCCCCGGCCGCCCCGGCCAGGGTCAGGGAGACGGCGCACCACAGCTCCGCCCGGCTTCTCCCCGGAGCAGGCGCCGGGCGCGTCTGCTCGTCGGATCGGGCCAGCAGGGTCAGGGTCATCGGCCGGCCTGTTGGATGACGCGGACCGGCGGGGCGACCGCGGCGTAGACCTCCCGGGTCGCCACGACGACGTCGTGCCAGGTCGGCAACGGGTTGCGGCCGTGGGTGGCCCGCTCGGCCTCGGCCGCGGTCACCAGCGCCTCGGCCAGGGCCGCCTCGTCGTCCGGGTTGACCAGCCACAGCGGCACACCCGGGCCGGCCATCGCGGCCAGCTCGCGGTGGGCCGGGATGAACGAGGCCACGGTGGGGAGGCCGGCGGTCAGCGCGTCGGCCACGGCCATCCCGAACGCCTCGTGTTCCGAGGCCGAGACCAGGGCGGCCGCGGTCGCCATCCGGGCCGCGAACGCGTCGTCGGGCAGCCGCCCGTGGAAGGCGACCCGGTGCGGGCCGAGGCCGATCCGGCGGGCCAGCTGCTCCAGCTCGTCACGGGCCGGGCCGGAGCCGACCACGTCCAGCCGGTGGTCGGCCGGCAGGTGGGCCATGGCCCGAATCACCCGGTCGACCCGTTTGTAGCGCTCGAGCCGGCCGACGCAGAGGATCGACACCCCGTCCTCGGGCTCGCCCTCGACCATCGGCGCCGGGTCGGTGCCGTTGGGCACCACCACCATGCGCTCCCGCGCCTCCGGGAAGTGGCTGACGAGCAGTTCCCGCTCGGCCCGGGTGACGCAGATGATCCGGGCCGAGCGCGCGATGATCCGGCGCCCGACCGGGCGGTAGATCGGGTGCAGCGCGGCCCGCAGACGGCTGTGCCCGGTGCCGTGGTAGTGCGGGGTGAACACCAGCGGCGTGCTGTTGGTCAGGGCGGCCGGCAGGGCGGCCAGCGCGTGATAGCTGTGCGCGTGCAACACGTCGTACCGCTCGGCATTGCGCCGCAACCACCGCCAGAGCGGAAGCGAGAAGCGGTAGTTGGCCGACGCCACCGTGAGCGGGAAGCGGCGCACCAGCACCCCGTCGATCTCCTCCTCGGAGCCGGTGGCGTGCTGGGTGAGCACCTCGATCTGATCGCCGGCGGCGACCAGGGCCGCGCAGAGCCGGCGCGCGTGGGTCTCCACCCCGCCGATGTCGGGGTGGTAGGCGTTCGTGACGACGCCGATCCTCACCGCGCGCGCTCCGGCGCCCGCCGGGCCCCGGTCGCACGCCGGCGCGGCCACTCGCGGGCGATGGTGCGCAGCACGCGCAGGCCGTCGGTGAGCGCGTTCAGGTTGCTCTCGCCGTGGATGCGCTGCTGCTCGAAGCTGGGCACCTCGACGATGCGCAGGCGGGCCCGGGCCGCGCGCAGGTTGAGCAGGGTCTCGATCTCGAAGCCGTCGCCCCACAACCGGCCGTCGCGGCTCTTGACCGGCACCGGGCTCGTGCTGTCCAGGTCGAAGACGTCCAGGCAGCGCGACCAGAAGGCGTTGTAGCCGTAGCAGAGGTCGCTGTACCGGGTCCGGAACAGCACGTTGACCATCAGGCTCAGGCACCGGTTGCCCAGGCTGCGCAGGCGGGTGATGTCGGCGCTGCCGCCGCCGCTGCTGAAGCGCGAGCCCTTGGCGAAGTCGGCCCCGGAGCGCAGCGCGGCGATGAAGGCCGGGATCTCCTTGGGATCGGTCGACCCGTCGGCGTCGATCATGACGATGATGTCGCCCGTGGCAGCGGCGAAACCGCAGGCCAGGGCGTTGCCCTTGCCCTTGCGGTTCTGGGTCACGATGCGGATGCCGGGCATCAGCCGGCGCGCGGTGGCCACGGTGTCGTCGGTCGACCCGCCGTCGACCAGGATCACCTCGTCGACCTCGGGCAGCCGGGCCATCACGTGGGGCAGGTTCCGGGCCTCGTTCAGGGCGGGGATGATGACGCTGACCAGGGGCTCACTCGCAGGCACGACCACCGGCGGCGGCAGCTCGGTTCCCGTCCCGGCCTCGGGGCGGACGTAGGGGACCGTCGACATGTCTGTTCTCCAAGGGTCGGTGGTACTTGCCTGGCGCACCGGCGCCGCCTTTCACGCCCGGCGGCACCGGCGCTCGTGTTTTTGTTCAGGCCCCTGAACCGTCGAGGGACCAGCTGTAGACGTCCTGCTTGGACAGGGCCGTGCCGGTGCCGGCGGTGAAGCCGACCCAGGCCTCGGAGTCCTCGACCTCGTCGGCCAGGTTCACTTCCTGCTCGAGCGCCAGCTGCTCCTCGGCGCCCGCGCTCAGCGACTTGACGTAGACCTGCAGCAGCGACTCGTCGGCGTCGTAGACGACCCGGGCCGCGAACGGCTTGCCGAACAGCGGGATCCCCGACTCGGCCGTACCGGCCTGGTGGTCGGGGTTGCCGCCCAGCACGACGGCCAGGTGGTTGCTGCTCGGGTCGTTCGTGTTCTGCCAGGTGTCGAACTCGACGGCGACGCTGGGCCGGATGCCGCGGTAACCGAGGCCACCGCCCCAGCCGCCGAGGGCGCGCGGCCCCTTCGACTGCACGACGAAGGCGATGCCGTCCGCGCCGGGCCGGCCGTGGTGCAGGTAGACCTTGAAGGTCGACTCGAACGACTGCGAGACGTCCAGCTTCGTGGTCGACCAGGCCGAGCCCATCTGGTTGAAACCGCCGGCGGTGAGCCGGAGCACCCGCTGGTCGACGCGGCTGCCGGACGACCAGATCAGGTCGGCGCTGCCGTTGCGGTCGAGCGAGGTCGACGCGCCCTTGAAGGTCGGATAGTCGATGAGCGGGTCGTCGGCGGCCGCCGAGGCCCCCGTCGGGGACAGGGCAGCCGCTATCGACAACGCGAAGGCGGCGACCGACCCTCCCCGAACGACTCTCGTGGAACGTGAAGAAGACACGGTTCTGCGCTCCAAATCGGATGATTTGCCCCAAGTGGGACGTGGCCACGGTAGGTCAGCACACCCGGCCGCGTGAGCGAGTCCTTGCTATTTGTCCCTAATGGGAGGCGATCGGGCGATTACCTCCCGTCGCCCCGCACCGGTGTGATGCCGCCGCCTCTACGATCGGCCGGTGCCCCGCTTCGCGTTTCTGGACGCGCCCACGCCGCTCGCCTTCGCCCATCAGGGCGGCGCCGCCGAGGGCGACGAGAACACGGCCGAGGCTTTCGCGCGTGCGGTCGCCCTCGGCTACCACTACGTGGAGACGGACGTGCACGCCACCACCGACGGCGTCCCCGTCGTCTTCCACGACGCGTCCCTGCTCCGCCTGACCGGCACGACCGGCCGGATCGCCGCGCTGACCTGGTCCGATCTCCGCACCGTGCGGATCGGCGGGGCGGCCGCCATCCCCCGCCTCGACGAGATCCTCGACGCCTGGCCCACCATCCGCTTCAACATCGACGTCAAGGCCGACGCCGGCGCCGAACCCACGGTGAGCGCCATCCAGCGCGCGGACGCCACCGACCGCGTCCTGCTCGCCGCGTTCAGCGACCGCCGCCTGGCCCGGCTGCGCTCCCTGGCCGGTCCCGGAGTGGCCACCTCGATGGGTCCCGCTGCGGTGGTCCGCCTGCGCTTGGCGTCGTTGCTGGGTGTGCGCCCGAAGCTGCACCCGTCGATCGCGGCCGCCCAGGTTCCCGTGCGGCAGGGCCCGGTGACCGTGGTCGACCGCCGGTTCCTGACCCTGGCCCACCGGCTGGGCCTGCAGGTGCACGTGTGGACGGTCGACGATCCGGCCGAGATCGACCGGTTGCTCGACCTCGGCGTGGACGGCATCATGACCGACCGCCTGGAAATCCTGCGCGCCGTTTATCAGGCTCGCGGTTTCTGGCCCCCGAAAGAGCCATTCGAATGACATTCCAAGCGGGCTTTAAGGTTCGTGCTCTACATTGTGAGGCGCGGCGGAGCCGCCCAGTGACTCTCGGCTATCCCCGCAGGTAGACGAATTTTCTTGTGATCTTGTTGAACTCTCGACATCATCCGTTCGGATGATGCCAGGGGATCGAGATCCGGCCCATATTTTTTCTTTAAGTTTGGGCTAAGAATTCATCAAGTTCGCTGGCGGAATTGCATTTGGGCGGGCGTCCTCTTACCGTCTGGGAGCCGGTTGCATTGTGGCCGGGCTGAATTCCTGGAAGATGAGGTATCGCGCATGCGTAGGTCTGCTTACCGCCGTGCGGCCGCCACGCCGTCGGGACGCAACCGGCGACTCTTCGCGGTCGGCGCGGTCATCACCGCCGCCGGCGCGGCGATCGCGTTCGCCCAGATCGGTAACGCCGCCACCAACGACCGGCCCGAGGGCAGTGGCGCCGGCAAGGTGGTCAACGGCCAGGTGATCCTCACCGACACGTGCGTCGACAGCAACCTGCCCCCGCACGACGGCTTCCAGAACGGCAACCGGTGCGTCTCCACCGAGTTCGGCGAGGTCGGCGAGGCCGCGAACAACCCGTCGCTGCTGATCACCGACTCGCCCCAGCAGGTCGCGCCGAACACCCCCTTCACTCTCAAGATCAGCACCCGCAACCTGATCCGCGATCGCTTCCTCGCGGCCGGCAAGGGCGGGTACTACGTGGAGAGTTCGGTTCTGAAGGACGGCCTGGTCCGCGGCCACTTCCACACCGCGTGCCGAATGCTCGAGAACACCAACGCGGCCCCCGCGCCGGACCCGGTCCCCGCGTTCTTCGTGGCCACCGAGGACAGCAAGGGCAGCGCCACGCCGGACGAGGTGTCGATCACCGTGCCGGGTGTGCCGACCGAGGGCACCGCGCAGTGCGCCTCCTGGGCCGGTGACGGCTCGCACCGCGTGCCGATGATGGTCCGCGCCAACCAGACCCCGGCCATCGACGCCGTCCGCATCACCGTCCGCAACGGCGCCGGCAACGGCGGTGGCAACAACGGCGGGAACAACGGCGGTGGCAACAACGGCGGTGGCAACAACGGCGGTGGCAACAACGGCGGTGGCAACAACGGCGGTGGCAACAACGGCGGTGGCAACACTGGCGGTGGCAACACTGGTGGAGGCAACAACGGCGGTGGCAACACTGGTGGAGGCAACAACGGCGGTGGCAACACTGGCGGTGGCAACAACGGCGGCGGCAACGGCACCAACGGCGGCGGCGTGACGCCGACCAAGCCGCCCACCAAGGCCCCGACGCAGGCCCCGCCCGGCACCCCGGCCGACACCAAGGACGACTTCACCCCGGACCCGACGACGCCGGCCACCAAGCCGACCACGAAGGCCCCGGCCAAGCCGGCCACCACGACCAAGCCCGCCACCGCGTCCGGCGGCAACGAGGACAGCGACGACACCGACAGCGGCGACACCAGCACCGACGCCGACACCGAGAGCGGCCGCAACAACTCGTCGGAGCAGGACGCCGAGGCCCCGGCCCAGGAGCCGACGACCAAGGCCCCGAAGCCGAAGGCCAGCAGCAGCGCGGCCGCGGCGGCCGGCGGCAACGACTACACCTACTCCAACGGCGACGACGGCCAGTTCAACTCGGGCAACAAGGCCCCGGTGGCCGACCAGGTGGCGCAGGTCCAGGCGGACAGCGCGGCCACCAAGGACGAGGGCGGCCTGCTCGCCCTGACCGGCAGCAACACCTTCGCGGCGGTCGCCGGCGCGGCGGTCATGCTCCTGGTCGGCATGGCGATCATGGCGTTCACCCGCCGTCGCCGCCCGGGCAGCACTTGGGAGTGACCCGGCAGCAGTAGCGAGAAAGGCGGCCCGCCAAGCGCGGGCCGCCTTTTTATGCGTCTGGCCGGAAAACCGAAGCGGGCCGGGATCGGGGTCTACCGGCCGAGAAACTGAGGGTAGCCTTACCAACCGGACGCCCAAGGAAGAGGTTCAGCATGGCGAACAGGCCGGCACGCGCGGCGACCGAGGCGGTCGTCACCCGGGTGGAGCAGCTCACCCCGCACATGGTCCGGGTCGTGGTGGGCGGCGACGCGCTCCGCGCCATCGACGCGAGCACCTGCACCGACCACTACGTGAAGGTGCTCTTCCCGCAGGACGGCGTGGCCTATCCCGAGCCGTTCGACATGGGCGCGATCCGCGAGAGCTTCCCGCGCGAGCAGTGGCCGGTCGTCCGGACGTACACGATCCGCAAGTGGCTGCCCGAGGTCCCCGAGATGTGGGTCGACTTCGTGGTGCACGGCGACGAGGGCGTGGCCGGGCCGTGGGCCGTGCAGGCCCAGCCCGGCGACCCGTTCCGGTTCATGGGTCCCGGTGGTGGCTACTCGCCCGGCGCCGACGCCGGGTGGCACCTGCTGGCCGGCGACGAGAGCGCCCTGCCGGCCATCGCGGCCGCCCTCGAGGGCATGCCGGCCGGCGCCCGGGTGGCCGCGTTCATCGAGGTCGAGGGTCCCGACGAGGAGCAGAAGATCGAGACCCACGCCGAGATCACCTGGCTCCACCGAGGCGACCGCGCCCCCGGCGAGCTGCTGGTCCAGGCCGTACGAGGCCTCGAGTTCCCCGGCGACGACGTGCAGGCGTTCGTCCACGGCGAGGCCACCTTCGTCAAGGAGCTGCGCCGCTACCTCAAGGTCGAGCGGGGCATCGGCATGGACCGGCTCTCCATCTCGGGCTACTGGCGCCGCGGCCTGAACGAGGACGGCTGGCAGTCCTCCAAGCGCGAGTGGAACCAGCAGGTGGAACAGGAGCAGGACCGCGCGTAAGGCGTTCCACCCGGCGGTCGATGATGGGTAAGTGGTGACCGCCGAACAAGACCTGACACGCAACCCCGTCAAGAGCCGCCTGATCGCCGTGGCCGCGCTGCTGCTGGCCGCCGTCAACCTGCGGCTGGCCGTCACCAGCGTCGGCCCGGTGCTCAGCGAGATCCGCTCCGGGCTGGGCATGAGCTCGAGCGTGGCCGGCCTGCTCACCTCGGTGCCCGCGGTCTGCTTCGCCGGCGTCGGCTTCCTGGCTCCGCGGCTGGCCCGCCGTTTCGGCCCGGCCCGGGTGATCCTGGCCGGCATGGTGGTGCTCGCGGCCGGGCTCGCAGTACGGCCGTACGCCCCCGGCACTGCCCTGTTCCTGCTGCTGAGCCTGGTCGCGCTGGCCGGCATCGCGGTGGTCAACGTGCTGCTGCCCTCGGTCGTCAAGGCGTACTTCCCGGACCGGGTCGGCACGATGACCGGCCTCTACACGGTCTCGCTGAACATCGGCGCCACCGTGGCCGCCGCGACCACCGTCCCGCTCACCACGAACGCCTTCGGCGACGACTGGCGCCTCGGGCTGGCGTGCTGGGCCGTGGTGGCCGTCCTCGCCGTACCGGCCTGGCTGCCGCTGGCCCGGCAGCCCTTCACCCGGGACCCCGAGGTTCCTAAGGCCGAGGCCGTACGGGTGACACGGCACCCGGTGGCGTGGGCCCTGGCCGTGTATTTCGGCATGCAGTCGACCTCGGCCTACGTCATCATCGGCTGGCTTCCCCAGATCTACCGCGACGCCGGCATCTCGGCCGAACGCGCCGGCGTCTATTTCGCCGTGACGTCGTTCTTGGGCGTACCCCTGGGCTTCGTCCTGTCAGCCCTGGCCGGCCGGGTCCGCAGCCAGAGCTGGATCGCCGTCTTCCTGGGCCTGTTCGGCCTGGCCGGCTACGGCGGCCTGTGGTGGGACCCCGCCGCCGCCTCCCTGCTCTGGGCCATCCTGCTGGGCATCGTGAACACGGCTTTCCCCCTGGTCCTCACCATGATCGCCCTCCGCGGCCGCACCCCTGCCACGGTGGTCAAGCTCTCCGCCTTCGCCCAGAGCACCGGCTATCTTCTCGCCATCCCCGGCCCCATCCTGGTCGGCATCCTCCACGACCACACGAACGGCTGGCGAGCCCCGCTGACCTTCGTCCTCGCCCTGATGATCCCCCAGATAATCGCCGGCTTCTTCGCCGGCCGAAACCGCCAAATCTGACCCCACCTCTCCGCAGCCCTCACCCCCGCCCCTCGCCCCCACGGCTCCCGGCCTCGCCGTCCTCGCCCTCACCCCCGCAGCCCTCACCTCGCGCCCTCACCCCCGCAGCCCTCACCTCGCGCCCTCACCCCCGCAGCCCTCACCTCGCGCCCTCACCC